>CANQHV010000003.1 GCA_947624005.1 uncultured Clostridia bacterium | reverse complement strand
AAAACATAGCCGAACGGCGTAACTGAAACGGTTACGTCGTTTTTCTTTTTGTCCTATCCCTATGGAGCAAATAGGAAATAAATAATCTAAGTAGGTTGGGAATTGTCGTTTCGGATTCACTTGATGAAACTTTATTTTATTTTACAAAACGAGAGAAGTTTAGAAAAGCGGAAACTGAAAGCAGCGTGATTTTTCGTATATTACTAACAACATTTTGTAACGCTAATTGCTATTATTGTTATGAAAATAATTTGTCAAAAGAAAAAATGTCGGACGACACAATCAAAATATTAATAGACAGAATTAAAACAGAAGCAATTGATAAGAAGAAACTGATTATAGAATGGTTTGGCGGTGAGCCTCTTTTGGAATATAAAAAAATTAATTATATTAGCAAAGAATTAATTTCATTCTGTATCGTCAATAAAATTGAGTATAAAGCACATTTGATTACTAACGGATACAATTTTAAATATAATAAAATTAGAGAAAACTTTGGCAAATGGCATCTTGAGAGAGTGCAAATTACTTTGGATGGTCTAAAAGATGTATATGAGAATACAAAGCAGTTCAAAGAAAAAAACTCATTTGAAACTATAATATCAAATATAAACTTTATCTTATCAACCGGAATAAAATTAGATGTAAGATTAAATTATGATGCTGATAATATTGGTGAAATATTAACACTAATTGATTTTTTGTCAAACAGATTTAAACAATATGCAAATTTAAATGTATATGCACATCGTATTTTTGATTCAACAAAGTTTGTCAATGTAAGTGATACGGAATGTGATAAGCAAATATTAAACAAATTGAGAGTTTCAGGTTTTTTAAATGATATCTTTTCCTCTTTGGGCTTAAGAATGGGATGTCAAGCCAACAGAGAAAATGGTGGTACAGTTATGCCTGATGGTAATATATTCAGGTGTTCCCTTGCAGCAACAGAACAAAAATTTTGTTTAGGCAATATTAATAACGAAGTAAACCGCGCTCCTCAATGGTATGACAACAATATTGAAGGAAAATGTTTTGAATGTATCTATTTGCCGATATGCGGTGGTGGTTGTACATATTCAAAATTGTGCGGTAATTATAATTGCTTAATTGATCCGAAGCTTGTTGAAGCACAATTACAATTTGCTTTGGAGGAATTTATAAATAATCATAAGGAGGCAAATAACAATGTGGATTGTTAAAGAAGCAAGTGAACTTATTTATATGTCAAAATGCGATGATTTAGATTCCGGTTATTGTTCACGTTCTGTGACTGATTAAAAATGTGTAAGATGTAAAAATAACTAATTGCGTAGTAAGAATTAATTGTGCACTTGCTTAATTAGTTCTTTTACGTTGTTGACCTTGTAATATGCTAATAATTAAAAGATTAACAGCAAAATCGCATTTTTGAAAAATAATAGATAAACTTTGTGACTAAATTGTTTGATTTACAAATTATAGTGTAATAATTAAGTTACGGATGGGCGGAGTATGCCCATGCCGCGGTGGAGCGGCGGTATGACGAGAAGTATGTCCTACTTTTCACTCGGCAAAATGGTTTGCCGAGCTGCCTCGCACTATTAAAGGTCGATGATAGGACCTTATTGTTTTTTCGGTGTGCGAGGTTGGGCTTTATTGTTGTACAATTTTTTAGAAAAATATTTTAATTTACTGAAATTTTCGGTGCTATTTTTATCTAATTATATGAGGGGCTATGTTCCCCTCATAGCAGGAATTATGAGATAATCTTAACCTAAAATTTTATAGAATGTCTAACCAACATAGAGCAAAGATAAGTGCTAAATTCGGTTAAAGTCGGTGACTTGTGGAGAAGCAGTCATCGGCTTTTTGGTATTGTTAGGAGGATTTAATTTACTAATAAACACTTACCTGTTGGGTTTGTAAAATTATAAAGTGAAAAAAAGTTTTTAAATAAATGGGTGTAGGTGAGCCGATTTTTCTCTAATAAGTGAAAGGCTATGTAAAACTCTAAAAAATGTTAAATAAAATTTTTTGTCAACCTATATAATTTCGACTTGTCATTTGGCTACTTATTGTATGGGCTAAAAAATTTTTAAAAAACAGTTGCGAAATCGGCTTGTTACTTGCCTACCAAGTGAGGGAACAATAAAGATAATTAAGAAGGTGATTAGTATGGTTTGTCTTTGACTTCCGCCGCAGTCGTAAAACAGCGGCAACATAAAAAAATTAAGGAGGAAACATGATAAAACAATTCAACTTTTACAAGTCCTATATGGACAACATCGCAAGTTTGAGCCACGCCGAGGCGGGTCAGTACATAAAGAAACTTTTGGATTTTATGTTCCGCGATAAAGAGCCGGACGAGCTTTCCACAGACAAAGTAACTTGCCTGTTCCTACTCCTTTCGGACGGCTTCAAAGCCGAGAAAGAACGCGAGCTGTCGAGCAACAACACGCCCATTGTAAGGGGGCGGCGGTTTACTTTCCGTTCAATCTACGCAAACATTTTCTTCTGCTTGAAAGACAGCGAGGCGGGTATTTTAATCAAGCAAATCTGCGGATATATGTTCGGCGAGGAGCTTGTTACAGACGAGGAGTGCACTGTCGTAAAGAGCTATTTCTTGGCAATCAAAGTACCTCTTTCAAAGAGCAAATGTCAGTCCGAAAGAGTGGCGAAGCAGTCCACCAAACAAATTACGTTGGAAACTATACGCAAGGATTTTCCGTTTATAACGGGCAACTTACGGGCGGACAATAGGATATTGGAAGGCGTGGATATGCGCGGATTATATGAGTATATCATGTCAAACAAGACCGAGCTTAACGGCTTGCACATATACAACGTTATTGCGAAATACCGTGAGAATCTGCACGCCGAATGAACACCGGTTATACGCCGAAGATAATGCTAAATTGTAAAAAGCCCACTGCAAGTGCGAACGGCACCAAACCGCGACAGCGGTTTGGTATAGTGAGTTATACCTTTCGCCGCAGGCAAAAGGTTAAAAGATTAAGGAGGACAAAATTATAAGTTATTTAGTATGCCATATGGATAAATATAAACGCGCCGACGTCAAAGGCATTGAACGCGAGAACGAGAGAGATAAAAGCTATACGCCAACAAAAAATCCCGATATAGATTTAAAGCGCACGGGCGGCAACTATCACATAGTTCAGCGCGGTTGTAGTTACACAGTCTATATCAACCAACGCATAAAGGAGCTTGCGCAGAAAAGAAAAATCAAGGATGACGCCGTGCTTATAAACTCATTTATACTCTGTTCGGACAAGGAATTTTTCGAGGGCCTATCGCCCGAAGAACAACGTCAATTCTTTACGGACTGCACGGAGTTCTTCGCCGAACGTTATGGCGAGGAAAACATAATCTCTGCGGTAGTCCACGTCGATGAAACTTCGCCGCACCTGCACCTCAATCTGATTCCCGTGCTGGACGGCAGACTGTGTTCCAAACAGCTATTCGACAGGGTAGCGTTACGGGAGTTACAGTCCGACTTCCACGAAGCCGTCGGCAAGAAATGGGGATTACAGCGAGGGAAAGAAGGCAGCACGGCAAAGCATAAGCCTACGGCGGAGTACAAAGCCGAGATAATAAAGCAAGCCGAACAACAAGCGCAGGAATACTTGGACGGAGTACACGAGGAAATTGAAGCCGCCCAAAACCAACCGTTGCCGAAAAAGAAAAAGGGAGTTGCGGAAGAAATAACCTCTCTGCGTAAAGACAACGCCGCATACAAGCAACAGCTTGAAATCAAGAATAGAGATTCAAAAGACCTATTCAATCTTGTGCAGGAACAGGAACGAAAGTTGCGGACTTCGGAGAAAGCGTACAAAATGGTAACTGACATAATAGAAACCTATCCCGACGAGTTTGAGGCACTTCTTTCAAAGGCACGGCAAAAGAAAAATCCATTCACTCCTTTCCACGGCAAGCGAGGTGGTTGGAGCAAGTAAAATCGTATTAACATTTGTAAAACGCTTGACATTATTTCATTGAGTCGCTATAATCGTATTAACATTCAGTAAGGAGGTTTATATGACAGATAAAGAAATATTGCAAAAGGTTGAAAACGACGAGGGGCTGACTGTGCCCGAAATTAAAAGGTATCAACAGCTTGTTAAGCCGCAAAAGCAAGTCTATGGCAAGTACGGGAATCTGAAAAAACAGTACCTTGAAGATAAAGGTTTAGATTGGACAATAGCCGATTTACCTACTTATCTTCATAATGTGGACAAACAAGCGGACGAGCTGTACGAGGTAATGTACAATAAGCTCTCGAACAGCGAGCGGTACAAAAGGACGGGTAATTTTATGGAAGATTACCGGCGGATTACCGAAATGCAGAAAGTCATAGAAACGGAAATCCTTAACGAGATTGTTTATGTGTGAGGTGAAGAAATGAAAACCGAAAAGAAGATAATAGACAAGCGTTATGAGGACAAGCACAAGGACGAACGCAAAGCGGCTCACGCCGTTTGGGGGACGTCTATGAACAGGGCGGACTTTGAGGAACTGAACAAGTTTCTCGAAGACAACCGCATAACCAAAGTCCAACTGATATATGCAGGCTGGGCGGCATTAAAAGAACAACTTAATCACAACTGAATACTTTTTAATAAAATAAGGAGGAAACTTTTGTGAATATAGTGAGAGGACATAGTAACTGTATTTCGAGCGGCAGAACATACCGCTTCACAAATAAAACAATAAGGAGAATTGACAGAACAGGAATTATCTAACATATTGAAAACCATACGGGCAATACCGGAAGGCAGCGACGAGATGGCAATGGCTGTATTAAAAGCCGCCGCAGATTCCATTTCGATGGACAAGCTCAAAGCGTTGACCTCCGTGCCCGAACATGACAGTAAATTAACCGATAGCACGGCTTTGAAATTTTCCGATAAGGAGATTTCAAAGATGCCCAAAACATTCAGGAAAGAATTCAGAACGCAAGGTTGCACCTGTCACGTCCGCAAACGCAAAAGCGGCGTTGATACTTGGAATTACGAAATCCGCTATCGCCGCAACGGCTACAATATAGCGGCATCGGCAAATAACCTTGAAGCAGCAAAGCAAAAATTCATTGAAAAATTAAACCACGTCGAGATGTACGGTCAAGATAAGACCGACGCCGTTCCCAAATCTTTTACGGGGTTTGCCGAATACTTTTTCGAGACCTACTATAAGCGCAAAGTCGCGCCCGAAACCTTCAAAAACGCGATGAATAGGTACAATAACCACTTGAAAATAAGGTTCAAAGATACGCCCATAAAAAACATAACGCCCTATATGTGCCAAACGCTTATAGACAGCCTGTTCGAGAAAGGTAAAAACAAGACGGCGGACGAGATATTCTGTATGCTCAACCAAATTTTCAATATGGCGATAAAGCACGGACTGATTTCCTCAAACCCCATAGAGCTGGTATTCCGCAAGAGCTACGAAAGAAGCCACGGCACGGCTCTCACCAAAGAGGAAGAACAAAAGCTGTTGTCCGACACGGCAGGAACGCCCTATCAATTGATGTTTGCGGTCGCACTCTACACGGGACTTCGCCCCAACGAATACGAAACGGCAAAAATCGAAGGCGCGTTCATAAGGTCTGTAAACAGCAAGCGGAAAGGCAGTAAAACGGAGTACAAAAAGATACCGATAATCGCCAAACTCAAACCCTATTTAGAGGGGAAAGACGACTTGAAATTTTACGGTGTAAACCGCATAAGAGAGAGATTTCACAAGATTTTCCCCAAAAAGCGTTTGTATGATTTAAGGACGACTTTTTACACCCGATGTCAGGAGTGCGGCGTTTCGGATGTGGCGAGAGATACTTTTGTGGGACATTCGCTCGGAAAGCTCGGAAATACATACACAGATTTATCCGACGAGTTCCTCTTGAAAGAGGGAGCTAAATTGGTTTGGTAGCTGATTTGTGCCCCAAAATGTGCCCCAAAATGATAAATAAAAGTAAAAACAAAAGAACTCGCTTAAATCGCAACGTAGCGAGATTTAAGCGAAAAAGGAGCAATCGGCGTAAAAAATACACCCTTTGCCGCTAAAAGCAAGGGGTGTATAATACGCGCCGCATTGCGACGTGGTCGAGGCGACGGGATTCGAACCCACGACCTTATGGTCCCGAACCATACGCGCTACCAACTGCGCTACGCCTCGTAAAATTATACTACGATTTACCTTTTTATCTCGAACGGCGCAAGGAAGAACGCCGTTCTCGGGCACCGCTTGCGCCTTGCATTATGCGCAAGCTCATCTCGCTTCGGCACGGACAGCGCACTGCGCTGTCCTATGAAACGCCTTGCTCGTCGCGCTACCAACTGCGCTACGCCTCGAAGTTGTCGTTTTACTTTGCCTACGTGCGGATAAAACCGCTTTTTACGCTTGCGCCGCGAAGATAACGGCAAACTTGCCGTGCGGTTTCAAGCGTAAATAATTATATTATTATTTTGCTTTTACGTCAATTGATTTTGCGCCGAAATTAAAAAAGAGAGGCTAACAACGCCGCGTCGAGTTATCGTTTGGCTTATAAAAAATCTTTAAAAAAAAGTCCCGAGGTGTCTTTCGGATAACCTCGGGTTTGATACGCTCGCGATTACGTATCAGGCTGACCGCCGATTACTTATATGCGAACCTAAACAAAAAGTCAATAGGGTTAACCGAAAATAATTACTATGCAGACTATACGCCGTTTTGCCGTTGGCAGTAGAAGAGGTATACCCCGCCGCGGCGGCGTGAAAATTTCACGCCGCCGCGGCGGGGTATAGACGTTTACGCTTTTTCCAAAGTTATGTTTTTTATGGCTCGCGCCAGCTTTCTCGTTGCCCTGTTTTCAAGGCTTCTTTCCAAAAACGCCATATTCACGCCCTCCCAGACGAACAGCGTTCCGCTTATGTTTATCAGGTCAAACCACAGTTCGTGATTGCGCAGAAGATAGCTTAAAATAAGTATTGCCGCGCCCGTCAGTATAAGCGAGCCGCCGCTTAAAAGTTTACGGCGGTTTTCTTTCAACGTGCGGTAAGCCGCAAGATATACGTTTTGCCTTATGATTTTTTCGCACTCGTTTTGCGTGTAGTCCCCGAAGTCTTTGATAAGGATATGTAAATTCAGTTTGAATTTAGAGGGCAACAGCGACACCGCCTCGCCTATGTCCGAAAACAGCTTGTCGTTGAGCTTTTCGATATTTCCGTCGCCGAAGTTGGGGTTTATCAGTTCCGAAAACGTGTCGTACACAAGTTGCAACGTCGCCACATTGCCCTCAATCGAAAAATAATTCTGCAATAACTGCATTTTAAAATCTTTTCTCTTGCCCATAACGCTCTCCCGTAAATTAATTAAACGAATTCTATGAAAATTATAACGCCTGCGGCTATCTGCAACGCAAGCGAAAGCAGATTGCAAAGCCAAAAATAAAAGTGTTTGGTCTTGTGACGGCAAATGTTCATAGCCAGCAGCGCGCCGACCGCGCCGCCTAAAAACCCAAGCCCGAGCAACACCGATTCCCTTATTCGCCACGCGCCCTTTTTTGCCTTTATCTTGTCCGCAAGGTAGGTAAAAAACGCAATAACGCTCATTACGCCCAAAACGCAACAGTAGATTATAAAAATTTTCATTTACGACCCCATAAAAATATTATCATAATCCGCGCCCGATTGCAACATGCACAGCAAAATAAAGAGGATATTTTCATTATTATATATACCCCCCGAACCGAAATACTTTCGGTTCGGGGGGTATATATAAGCAAGTTTGAGCTATCGAAATATGAGCGCAGAGTGGGGGTGCCGTTTCCGCAAGCGGAATGTCGGCAAAGCCGTTCCGCGAAAAATTCAAATTTTTCTTTCGTCTGTACGACCGATTAAATAATCTATTGAAACGTCGAAAATTTCGGAAAGCACAATAAGATTGACAATGGACGGAATATAATTCTTGTTTTTCCAATTTGTGGTATAGCTCGTCGAAATGTGCAATTTCTGTGCGACGGCGTAATCGGTTAAATTCTTTTCGGCTTTCAATTGCCGATACCTGTTTAAAAATGTTTCCGCCCGCTCGGCTTTCGAAAAGTAAGGGTTGTCCGTTCTGTCTAAAAGATACTCGATAGAAACGCCGAAATAATCGGCTATTCTTGCTAAAACTACGGGTCTGGGTATAATGCCGAATTCCGTAATTTTAATAAAAACATTATAATCGATATTCAATAATTTCGGTATTTCCGATTTTTTACAGTCCAAATCTTCGATAAGCTCCGAAAATCTCCGCTTAAAGCTTTCAGAATGTTCCATAGCTGATATGTTACATTTTATTTTTACCGATTAGCTAATTAATAATTATAAAATAGCTTGAATTTTTGCAAAAATTAGTGTACAATCGGAAATGGTAAAAGAGTAAAAATCTCAATGACAGCGCGAACGAGCCGATAAATTACGAAAAACAGAGATTTTTAATATTGATATTTTAAAAAGAGTGTGTTATAATACTGTTGCAACGCTATTTTGAATAAACTTCATATTTTCTTTCCCCAAAAGGGGGAAGGCTGTACTTTTCTTGTATATTTATTTACATTTTGATAATAACTCAAGAATAAGGTAGTAATACCTGTTCCAAACTGAGTTATTACCAAATGTAAATTTGAAATATGAAGTTTAAAATGGCGTTGCAACCAAGGAACGGTAATTCTACGGGCGCCGTTCCTTCGGGGGCGGCGTTTATTTTATGTCATCTGAAAAGGTGTGTTCTTGTTTCGGACACAAGCAAGTCGTTATAACCGAAGAGTTAAAATCGCGGGTAAACGAAGAAATCGATAAAGCGGTTGCGGACGGCGTGCGCACGTTTCTTTTCGGCGGGTTAAGCACTTTTGACGAATTTGTATACGACGTTGTAACGGAGAAAAAGGCGCAGAATCCGCAGCTCTGCGTTGAAAGGGTATTCTGTTTTCCGCTCGAAAACCATTTGCGCAAACCGCCGCATTGGTTTGACAGAAGAGAATACGAAAGTCTTTGCTGTCCTTGCAAGGAGTTCGACGGGTGGTTTAAGTCGATATATTTCCGTAATTTGGCGATGATAGACGAAAGCGATTTGGTGCTGTTCTATGCGGAAGTTCAGAAAGACAGCGGCGCATATAAAGCATATAAATATGCCGTGAAAAAGCATAAAAAACTTATCAATTTCGCGTTGGAGTGAAAAAGGGAAGTAATGAATAAAATCAAAAATTTTTTCGCGACGATTTGGATGTATATGCGGATGCCGTTCGAGTGGGTGTATTACCGAAAAGTCCGCAAACAGTTGCGGTTATGGGCGGAAAGAGATATGGAGAGGATGAGAGAAAAAGGCAGAGCGTTTTTCGATAATCTCGATTTATTTGATAACGATTCGGAAACTGTGTCCCGAAACCACACGGACTTGAAACAATAAAGAAGATATTTTTCAATATTATATATAACCCCCGAACCGAAATACTTTCGGTTCGGGGGTTATATACAGTATTTAAGCAAGTTTCATAAATTTTCCCCTTGTTTCCTTTTTCGCCTTTGCTTAACCACAACTTTGCTCCTTTAAATAGAATATTTAGAATGTAAAAGCTATTTTTTCGGATATCAATTCACATTCAGTTACATATTATATACTAACTAACAGTTAGTTGCCAATTAAAATCTAACTAATAGTTATAAAATTTCAATAGGGAAGTAATTATGGATTTGATAAAACAAAGATTAAGCCAAGAGCTTAAAGCAAGTAACCTTACCACTATTGAAATTGCAAAGAGAGTAGGTATTTCGCCCGAAATGGTTACGCAGTATACAACTACGAAAAAATTACCCAAGTTAGATACGTTTGCGCGGATATGTAAGGAACTTGACCTGTCTGCAAATTATATTTTGGGACTTGAAGATTAAAAGACGTACGTTAACTATAACGTCCGTCTTTTGAACTGTTATGAATAGTGGAGTAGGTGGATTTTGCGCCTTTGGCGCAAAGCGTCGCAAACTGCGTTTGCTCGCTCGGAAAACATAAATATATTGAATAGTAAACGGTAAACGCGGCGGAAGAGGAACTCTTCCGCCGCGGGTGGATTCTGCCGTTTCCCGCGGAGCGGTTCTCACACGGCGTAAGGGGAACGCCGTGTTCGGTCACCGTTCGCGCGCTGTTATGCGCTCACTCACCTCGCGCGGCAAAACAGCGCACTGTGCTGTTTTGAGAAATTCGCGCTCGCCCTCGGCAAAGCGTCGCAAACTGCGTTTGCTCGCGCGAACCACACGGCGTTTCTTTCTACCACCTCCTCACAACGCCAAAACGGCACCCGAAAGGGTGCCGTTTGGTGGTGGGAGGAGGTGGATTCGAACCACCGAAGTCATAGACGTCAGATTTACAGTCTGATGCATTTGACCGCTCTGCAATCCGCCCGTTATTAAATTTATACCCCGACGTGCGGGGTAAGGTGGAGCTGGTGATTGGAATCGAACCCACAACCTGCTGATTACAAATCAGCTGCTCTGCCGATTGAGCTACACCAGCGTTTCCGCTTTTGGTGCCTTGGGGTGGAATCGAACCGCCGACATATGGATTTTCAGTCCACCGCTCTACCGACTGAGCTACCAAGGCGTAAGCGCGAAATGCGCTTAAAAAAATTTGGCGACCCGAAACGGGCTCGAACCGTCGACCTCCAGCGTGACAGGCTGGCGCTCTAACCAACTGAGCTATCGGGCCAAATGTTATAAAATTTGTGGTGGGCCTTCACGGACTCGAACCGCGGACCAATCGGTTATGAGCCGACCGCTCTAACCAACTGAGCTAAAGGCCCTCATACGCGTTTTTTTCGGAACGCTAAATAATATTAATATATCTCGTAATTTTTGTCAAGTGATTTCAATCGCGTTTTCCAAATAATTTTCGCCGTACTTTTAAAGTTTTTTTTCGACCGAACAATACATTTTCCGACGGCAATTTTCAAATCTCGCACGCGCGGATATTGTACTATTTTTTTAAAAGGACGGGAGGAAAATCACAATGCAGGTTACGGGATATCTGCGCGATAAAGCGTTATATATAAGCCTTTCGGGCGAAATGGACGAATGTTCCGCCGAAGAAACGCGCGAAAAATGCGACAAACTTATCGAGGACAACGCGGCGGCGGAAAAAGTCGTAATAAACCTTGCCGACGTAAAGTTTATGGACTCGACGGGGATAGGGTTTTTAATAGGACGTTACAAAAAAGCGTCGCGGCTTTCCGTACCGCTGTACGTTGAAAAACCCAACTTCGCCGCGGACAAAATTCTCAATTTAAGCGGCATATATTCGCTGATTCCAAAGGCGGAGTAAGGAGAGATTATGACAAAGAACTATCTTAAACTTCAATTTTATTCGCTGCCGCGCAATCAGGCGTTTGCGCGCGACGCGGTGGCGGCGTTCTGCCTCGAATTGAATCCCTCGCTTTCCGATTTGTCGGACGTCAAAACCGCCGTTTCCGAGGCGGTGACCAACTGCACGGTTCACGCCTACCGCGGCAACCTCGGGCTTGTCACCGTCGAATGCGAGGTGGAGGACGATAAACTACATATAAAGATAAGCGATACGGGCAAGGGTATACCCGACGTTGCGAAAGCGGTGCAGCCCTTTTACACGTCGCTTCCCTCGGACGAACGCTCGGGAATGGGCTTTACCATAATGCAGACGTTTATGGACGAATTTTCGGTAAATTCCATTCAGGGCGAGGGCACCGTGGTTTATATGTCAAAAAGTTTTTCCAAGGACGTAGAAAATGCTTGACGTCGAAAAGACGAACAAACTGATAAGAATGGCAAAGGAGGGCGACAGCTCGGCAAAAGAGCGTCTGCTTATCGAAAACAACAATCTGATAAAAAGCATAGTAAGGCGGTATCTTAACAAGGGCGTCGAGTACGACGACCTTTATCAGCTTGCGAGTATGGGGCTTTTAAAGGCTATAAAGGGCTTTGACGAGCAGTTCGGCGTGCGTTTTTCGACCTACGCCGTGCCTATGATTGCGGGCGAGATAAAACGCTATATGCGCGACGACGGGTCGATAAAAGTTTCGCGCGCGATTAAGGGTACGGCGAAAAAAATCAACGCATATATCGAAGATTTTTCGGCGGAACACGGCTATCAGCCGTCTGTAAAGCAGATTGCCGCCGAGTTCGGAATGCCCGAAAGCGAAGTCGTTTTTACAATGGGTTCGACGCGTATGCCCGTTTCGATATACAATCAGGGCGAATACAAGGACGAAAAGGGGCAGGAACTGCTTGAAAAACTTCCCGTCGAGGACAGACAGGAAGAAATTCTCGACGCCTTGCAACTGAAAACGGCGATAAACAACCTGCCCGAGCGCGACAAAAAGGTTATAATACTTCGGTATTTCCGCGATATGACCCAAAGCGAAGTCGCCGTGCAGTTGGGCGTTTCGCAGGTTCAGGTTTCGCGCATCGAAAACAGAATAATGCGCGAATTCAAGCGCGACCTCACGGGCTGAAAAAATTAGCGTATATCTCTTGCAATCGCGCGTTTGCGGTGATATAATAGGACTATGCTTAACGAAAAAAACGTACAACTCGGCAAGGTGCGTTCGGAAATTCGCGAGCTGTTCGAATACGGCAAAAAGCGCAAGGCTGAAATAGGCGCGGAAAACGTTTTCGACTTCTCGCTCGGCAATCCCAGCGTGCCCGCGCCGCCCGAAGTGAAAAAGGCGCTCGAAGACATAATCGCCACCGTAGACCCCGTAGTATTGCACGGATACACGTCTGCGCAAGGCGATTTCAACGTCAGAAAAACAATTGCGGATTATATAAATCTGCGGTTTAAAACCCAACTTGACGCAGACTGCATATATATGACCTGCGGCGCGGCGGCTTCGCTTACGATTACCCTGAACGCGCTTGTGAACGCGGGCGACGAGGTTATAACTTTCGCACCCTTTTTCCCCGAGTACAGGGTGTTCGCCGAACACGCGGGCGCAAAGCTTGTTATAGTTCAGGGGGAAGAGGGCACGTTCCAGATAGATTTCGATAATCTAGCGCGCGCTTTAAGTCCCAAAACCAAGGCGGTTATAATAAATTCGCCGAACAATCCCTCGGGGGTTGTGTACGGCGAAAAGACGGTTGAAAAACTGTGCCGTATGCTTGAAGAATACGGAAAGGCGCACGGCGTTAAAATATATCTTATTTCCGACGAACCTTACCGCGAACTTGTGTTTGACGATTCGGTAAAAGCGCCGTATATTATGAACTTTTACGGGCGCAGTATAGTATGTTATTCGTATTCGAAAAGCTTGTCGTTGCCCGGCGAAAGAATAGGATATATCGCGGTGAACAATAAAATGGAGGAATATGCCGACGTATATGCGGGCGTGTGCGGCGCGGGTCGGGCGTTGGGCTACGTCTGCGCGCCCAACCTGTTCCAACAGCTTATCGCAAGGGTGTACGACAAAACTTCCGATATATCTGTATATAAACGCAACCGCGACGAACTATGCGCCGCGCTTAAAGAGTACGGTTTTAAAGTGGTAAAGCCCGACGGCGCGTTCTACCTTTTCGTCGCCTCGCCCGAACCCGAAGCAAAGGCGTTTTGCGAGCGCGCGAAAAAATTCGAGCTTCTGATAGTCGCGGGCGACGATTTCGGGGTAAAGGGATACGCGAGGATTTCCTATTGCGTATCTCCGCAAATGATAAAAAAATCACTGCCTGCGTTTAAGGCGTTGGCGCAAAGCTATAAACTTTGCGGGGGTGAGAAATGAAAAAGAAAATAGAAAAAATAGCGGCGGAAGCGGAAAGCGCGCCAGACAAAAAAATGACTATATACGAATACGAACAGAAGTACGTCAAGCGGCAGAACGCGCGCGGCGCGAAAGTCGCATTGCGCCTTATCGCCGCGGTAATAGGCATACTGCTTTTCGCGTGCCTTTTCTTCATATTTCTGCGCGTATATCAGATTAACGAATACGCGGGTTACGTCGTCGCGGCAATCTGCCTTATACTTTATGTGCTTGTTTTCGTCGTTCCCCTCGTGAAAATAATGCGCGCCGACTTTTTTATGACAAACGTCAACAGAAATTCCGCGCGCGACGCGCAAAGGCACAACAGAAAACTGCGCCATAAAATAGCCGAAAAATTCATAGATTTCACCGCCAAAGTCGAGGGCGTGGGGTGGTACGACGCCGACGTCGTGGGCAGGCTTGCGATAGCGCTTAAAGCGGGCGACGAAAAGGGCGTAAAACATCATCTTTCAGACCTCTACGCGCACTCCGTAAAAAAGGCGGCGAAAGATATGATTTTCAAAAGCGCGCTGAAATCGGCTACATATTCCGCAGTTTCGCAGTCCGCGAAGATAGATTCCGCGCTTGTCGTGTTCGTCAATTTACAGCTTATAAAGGACCTTGTTTTTCTGTACGGGTTCCGCCCGTCGGACGTAAGACTTGTTAAAATTTTCGTAACCGTTTTGCAGAATTCGCTTATAGCTTACGGGCTTGGCGGCGTTAAAATAGGCGGAAGCGTTGTAAAGACTATGGGCGCGGCGGTGCGCGGCATACCCCTTCTCGGTTCGGCGATAGCGGCGATAGTCGATTCGTCGGTGCAGGGACTTGCGAACGGCACGCTTACCGCGGTTATCGGCTATCAGACCATAAAATATCTCAATTACGAATATAAATTGCAGGACATTCTGGACAACGTGGAAATAACCGAAACCGAAGCGGAGTTGCAGGAAACCTGCGCCGAAATAGAAAAGGAGTTGAAGCGCGACAAAAAACTTGCCGCCGCAGTATAAAGTCGCAATATATATCGCTGTTTCAACGCGTTTATAAAAAAATCGCCGCGGGTTTCAAACCCGCGGCGATTTATAAATTATCAGTATTTTGCGACCCGTTTTTTAATCGATTTTATATTTCTTTTAACCGAGCTTTGCGCCGCGCCCCCGAAAGAGGTGCGGGCGTCGGCGCACGCTTTCGCGCGCACGACTTTGCAAATATCTTCGTCGAACAGCGGCGAAAACTTTTTATAGTCTTCGGGTTTCATATTCTGCAAAGTGCGTTTGTTTTCTATGCACCACCGCACGATTTTTCCCGTCGTCGCGTGCGCGTCGCGGAAAGGAAGTCCGCGCTTTGCAAGGTAATCAGCCACGTCGGTTGCGCAGCAGAACTCGCTTTCCGCCGCCTTTTGCATACGTTCTGTTTTTAAAGTTATGTTCGGGAGCATTTCCGCCATAACCGAAAGGCAGGAATTAACCTGTTTTTCCGCGTCGAAAAGCCCTTCTTTGTCCTCCTGCAAATCCTTGTTATAGGCGAGGGGTACGGCTTTTATGCAGGTCAGAATCGCCATCAGGTGCCCGTAAACTCTGCCCGTTTTTCCGCGCATAAGCTCGGGGATGTCGGGGTTTTTCTTCTGCGGCATTATCGACGACCCCGTCGAATATTCGTCGGAAATTTCGAAGTACCCGAATTCCTCGGTGGAATATAAAATGATATCCTCGCAAAGGCGCGAAAGATGAGCCATTATAAGCGAACATACGAACAGAAATTCTGCGACGAAATCTCTGTCTGAAACGCCGTCCAAAGAATTTTCGCAAGGCGAATTAAACCCGAGATATCTTGCGGTCAATTGTCTGTCGATGGGGTAAGAAGTCCCCGCGAGCGCGCCGCTGCCGAGTGGCAGAACGGCGCACCTTTCGGCACATTCCGCCGCCCTTTCGAGGTCGCGCAGAAACATTTCGGAGTACGCGTTGAAAAAATGCCCCGCGCACATAGGTTGCGCCTTGCGCAAGTGCGTGTAGCCCGGCATAACGTATTTTACGCCGCGTTCCGCCATAACGACAAGCGAGCCGACAAGGTTTTTGAGGTTGCGCGTAAGATTTTCGTACGCGTCCAGAACGTAAATTCTGAAATCGGTCGCGACCTGGTCGTTGCGGCTTCTTGCGGTGTGCAGTTTTTTGCCTGCGTCGCCGACGCGCGCGACAAGTTCGTTTTCGACGAACGAATGTATGTCCTCCGCGCCGCAAAGTTCAAGCTTGCCCTCGTCGATATCGGCGTAAATACTTTCAAGGCCCGCCGTGATTTTTTCCGCCTCGTCCTTTGCGATAACGCCGCATTCGCCCAGCATTTTGACGTGCGCAAGCGAACCTTTTATGTCCGCCCGCCACAGTTTGCAGTCAAACGGCAGCGAATCGTTGAATTCCTCCAGACTTTTGGCGGAGGGTTTCGAAAAACGTCCTTCCCACAGTTTCATAAATAAACTCCCTTCAATAAATTGACTTATCCGAAAAATTAATTTACAATTATATTATAATAAAAAGCGAAAAATAATCAAGTAATTTGAAAGGTTAAACCAAGTGATAATTTTAGGGCTTGACCCCGGGCTTGCGACAATGGGCTACGGCGTTATCGAAAAGCTTAAAAACGACGACACCGTCGCGGTGGACTACGGAGTGGTGCTTACCCCGAAAGACGAAAGTCTGCCCGTGCGCCTTGCGATGCTCGAAGAGGGCATAAACAAACTTCTTTTAAAGTACAAGCCCGATGAAATCGCGGTCGAAGAACTGTTCTTTTCGAAAAATATCACGACGGGCATACCCGTGGCGCACGCCCGCGGCGTAATGCTGTTGACGTGCATAAAATACTGCGGCAAGCTTTACGAATACACGCCCAACCAGATAAAACAAAGTCTGACGGGTTACGGAAAAGCCGACAAGGTGCAGATGATGCACGTCGTAACCTCGCTTTTGCGGCTTAATAAAATCCCCCGTCCCGACGACGCGGCGGACGCGCTCGCGGTTGCGCTGTGCCACGCTCATACGTCGCGGTTCGGTAAAATGTTCGGAATAAGGTAAAAATATGATAGGTTACATTAAAGGCAAAATTCTGAATCTTGCGGGCGATACCGCGATAATACTTACGGCTTCGGGCGTCGGTTTCGAAGTCATACTTTCGGGCGCGGCGCGCTCGGCGCTTTCGGGCAAATCCGAGGGCGAAGTTTACACGTATTTGCAGACCCGCGAGGACGGTGCGTCGCTGTTCGGCTTCGTTTCGCAGGAAGAAAAGAATATGTTCCTGCAACTTATCACCGTTTCGGGCGTGGGTCCCAAAATGGGCATAACCGTACTTTCGGGAATGAATATGAACGACCTCGCGGCGGCGATAGCGACCTCGGACGTCAAAAGGCTTTCCGCGATAAAAGGGCTTGGCAAAAAGACGGCGGAACGTATAATACTCGAACTGCGCGAAAAAGTCGCGCTTACCGCCTCGGAAGAGGCAAAGACGGTCGGCGCGCCCGCAGTTGTCGCGGGCGAGGCTGACGAAGACGCCGTTGTCGCTTTGATGACCCTCGGCTTCACACGCGCCGAAAGCGTAAAGGCAATCGCGCGCGCCCGTTCGCAGGGCGCGGCGGAAATAGAGGATATAATCCGCGTCGCATTGCAGGGAATGTAACGCGGCGGTAAGGTATAACTATGTTTTTCGACGACGAAGAATTTGAAAACCCCGACGACAGACTTGTGCAGAGCACAAAGGGAGAGTACGATTTCGAAGAAAACGTGCTCCGCCCCAAAACGCTCGAAGCCTATGTCGGGCAGAGCAAGGTAAAAGAAAATTTAAAGGTATATATGTCCGCGGCAAAGGCGAGGGGCGAGGTATTGGAGCATGTGCTTTTATACGGCGCGCCCGGTCTTGGCAAAACCACGCTCGCGCACATAATAGCCGCCGAAATGGGCGGTCAGCTTAAAATGACCAGCGCGCCCGCAATCGAGCGCAGCGGCGACCTCGCCGCGATACTTACCAACCTCAACGACGGCGACGTGCTGTTCATAGACGAGGTGCACAGGCTTAACCACAGCGTAGAGGAAATTCTGTATTCCGCGATGGAAGACTACGCCCTCGATATAATAGTCGGCAAGGGTCCGAGCGCGAGGAATATCCGCTTCACGCTTAAAAAATTCACGCTTATAGGCGCGACCACGCGCGCGGGAATGATAGCAAATCCCCTGCGCGACAGGTTCGGCATAATCTGCCGCCTCGAAAGCTATACCCCCGCCGAATTGAAAGAAATCGTAACCCGAAGCGCGAAAACGCTCGGCATTGCGATAGACGACAAGGCGGCGGCGGAAATTTCGACCCGTAGCCGCGGCACGCCGCGTATCGCAAACCGCCTTTTAAAGCGCGTCAGGGATTTTTCGACCATTAACGGAAACGACAAGGTTACACTCGAGGACGCGCGTTTCGCCCTCGACAAAATGGAAATAGACAATCTGGGGCTTGACGAGGTGGACAGGGGGCTTCTCCGCGCGATGATAGAAAAATTCGACGGCAGACCCGTGGGGCTTGAAACGCTTGCCGCCGCGATAAACGAGGACGCGGGTACGATTGAGGACGTGTACGAGCCGTATCTTTTACAGCTCGGTTTTATCGCCCGCACGCCCCGCGGCAGAATGATTCTCCGCGGCGGGTACGAGCATTTGGGATATAAAATAAGCGAAAAACAGCGCGAACAGCTTTCGCTGTTCGATAAAGACGACAAAGATTGAAATGCAGTATAAAAAAAGCGATTTTTACTATTATTTACCCGAAAATTTAATCGCGCAGACCCCCGCGACCCCGCGCGATTCTTCGCGCCTTTTGGTTTACGACAGAAAAAGCGGGGCGGTCGAGCATAAAATTTTCAGGGATATATTGCAATATCTCCGCGCGGGCGACGTGTTGGTGGTAAACAATACCAAGGTTTTGCCCGCGCGTCTTTACGCCCGCACCGTAAACGGCGGGACTGTGGAAACTCTCCTTTTGAAACGCCTCGACAAGGACAGATGGGAAGTGCTTGTAAAGCCCGGGAAAAAGTGCAGAACAGGCGATAGATTAAGCATATCCCCGCGCCTTTCATATACCGTCGAGGGCGTAACCGACAGCGGCGAGCGTATAGTCAAATTCGATTGCGACGGCGTTTTCGAGGAAATTCTCGACGAAGTGGGGTCAATGCCCTTGCCGCCTTACATCAGAAAAAAGCTCGAAGACAAAGACAGATACCAGACCGTCTACGCCAAAATCGACGGTTCGGCGGCGGCGCCCACCGCGGGGCTTCATTTCACGCCCGAACTCCTTCGCGCCGTCCGCGAAAAAGGCGTGGAAATCGCCGAAGTTCTGCTTCACGTCGGTCTGGGCACTTTCCGCCCCGTCAGGGAAGAAATCATAACCGACCATAAAATGCACTCGGAATATTACGAAGTTTCCGAAGAATGCGCAAAAGTCATAAACGCCGCAAAGCGCGAAAAAAGGCGTGTAATAGCCGTCGGCACAACGTCCGTCCGCACGCTCGAAACGGTTGCGGACGACGGCGGTTTTCTGAAACCCTGCAAGGGAGAAACGCAGATTTTTATATATCCGCCCTACAAATTCAAGTGCGTAGACGCGCTTATCACCAATTTCCACCTGCCCGAAAGCACGCTTATAATGCTTGTTTCCGCCTTATGCGGCAGAGAAAAAACGCTTGAACTGTACGGGACGGCGGTGGAGGAGGGGTACAGGTTTTTTTCTTTCGGCGACGCGATGATGGTTTTATAAGCGGCGCAATACGTCGTCGGACTTGCGCGCTCCTCGGTCGCGTACGTATATAGTACGCTCTCGTCGTCGCTTACGCGTCCTCCTTGTCTTGCTTGCTTCTGAAACCCTCATATCCCCCGAACGTCGAAATACTGTGTCGCGCTGCGGCAACCCTCGGTCATTTACCTTTTAGTAAACTCCCTCGGGTTTTCCTCGCGCTCCTTGTCTTTCTCGGCTTTAAGCCGAGCAATCCTTTCCATATATAATTTAAAAACTTCGGGGCGGCGGGCGCCGTCTATCGTAAAAATGCTTTAATATGTCGTACTTTTCGTTCGAAATCCAACACATCGAAAAACATACGGGCGCGCGCGCGGGGGTGTTTCATACTCCGCACGGCGACGTTCTTACGCCCGTATATATGCCCGTCGGCACGCAGGCGACCGTAAAGGGCGTTTTGCCCCGCGACCTGAAAGAGGCGGGGTCGTCCGTCGTGCTTGCGAATACCTATCACCTATACGTCCGCCCCGGCGACGAACTCGTAAAAGCGGCGGGCGGACTGCACAAGTTTATGAATTGGCAGGGTCCTATTCTTACGGATAGCGGCGGATTTCAGGTATTTTCTTTGACCAAACTGAATAAAATCAAGGACGAAGGGGTATATTTCAATTCGCACGTGGATGGCAAAAAACTGCTGTTCACGCCCGAAACGGTTATACGCATACAGGAAAACCTCGGCGCGGACATAATAATGCAGTTCGACCAGTGTTCGGAATACGGCTATACCCACGCGCAGGCGGAAGAGGCTATGGAGCGCACCGACAGATGGCTCGAACGTTGCGCGCAGGCGAAAACGCGCGACGACCAGGCGCTTTTTCCGATAGTTCAGGGCAACGTATACGACGATTTGCGCCTCGAAAGCCTTTCGCGGGCGAAGAGGTACGCCTTAAACGGTATTGCGATAGGCGGGCTGTCGGTGGGGGAACCCAAACCGCGTATGTACGAAATTCTGTCGCTTTTACAGCCCGTTCTGCCCGAAAACGTACCCAGATATCTTATGGGCGTAGGCTCGCCCGACTGTCTTATCGAGGGCGTAATGCGCGGGATAGATATGTTCGACTGCGTGCTTGCGACCCGTCTTGCCCGAAACGGCACGGCGTTTACTTCGTCTGGCAAAGCCGTTATCAGAAACGCGCGGTATTCTTCCGACTTTTCGCCCGTGGACGGCAACTGTTCGTGTTACTGCTGCAAAAACTTTTCGAAGGCGTATATCCGCCACCTTATCAACGTAAACGAAATGCTTTCGGCTCAACTTTTAAGCCTTCACAACATTACGTTTCTGCATAAGCTTATGTCCGATATGCGCGAAGCGATTTTCGCCGACTGTCTGCCCGATTTCGCCGCGGAGTTTTATTCGCGCTGTAAAGATATGTAATGTGCCGCGAACGCTTTCCGCGCAGTCCGTAAAAACCGCTCCGCAAAAAGCGCGCGAAAAACGGAAGTGTGAAAGTTAGGTAAAATTTCCGAAAGACGGAAAAAACGCTTGCCAAAAACGCGAAAATACTATATAGTTAATTAAAAGTAAAGTTTGGAGATGAATCTATGTTAGGAAATTTACTTGCAATGGACCCGAGTACCATAGCTATGGTGGCGATTGTCGCCGTGCTTATAGTGGCTTTGGTGGCTATGATGATAGTTTCCCGCCGCCGCGCGAAAAAGCAGGAGCAGGATACGGCCGACCTTATAGCCGCGGTAAAGCCCGGAAACAAGGTTAAAACGATAGGCGGTATCTGCGGCGTAGTCGTCGAGGTAGACAACGAAGAAAATACTTTCGTTCTCGAAACGGGCACCGAACAATCGGGCAAGTGCTGCATAAAGTTCGACAAGCAGGCTATATACCAGACCGACGCGGTAGTCGAAAAAGCCGTTCCCGAAAAGCAAACCGAAAGCGAACCTTTCACCGAAGAGGACAAGGCTGACGAAACTGCGGCTGACGGAACTGAGGAAAAAGAGGTTCCCGCCGAGGACAAAGACGAAAAGAAAGACAAATAAAAAGTAATACGGCATAAAACCTCCGCGTATATTTACAGCGGAGGTTTTTTATGCGCACTAACGTCTTTCAGGTTGCAAAAGCCGTGGCGGCGGCGGTTATTATATCGTTGCTGTTCGTGCTTGCTTTTACGGTTGTAATACAGCTTTTTTCGCTTCCGCTTTCCTGCGTCAAACCCGTAAATCAGGTTTTTAAAATTCTTTCGGTTGCCGCGGGCGGGCTTATTTTCATACGCGGCGAAAAAGGGCTTATAAAAGGGCTTATATACGGCGTTGCGGCGGTGGTCGCGACATATTTTCTGTACGCGGCAATCGCGCACTCGATATCCCTTGATTGGAAATTCGCGGCGGAGATCGCTTTGGGCGCGGCGGCGGGCGCAATTTCGGGAATTATCGCGGTCAATATCAAAAGAAAGAGCTAAAAGCGCAAAAACGCTTGCAATTTCCGTTAAACTATTTTATAATGGTACAAATGCTGCAAAATAAGGAGAAAAATCTATGATTAAGACTATTGCCGCTCCCCGCGAAAAGAAAGTAGAAGGTTGCGGAGAGTGCCGCAGTACCTGCCAATCCGCCTGCAAAACAAGCTGCACCGTCGGCAACCAGAGTTGCGAGCGTATCACCAGGGAACAATCGCCCGAAAAAAACAAGTAACTTTTTTTGTAAAACGGGAGAGCGGACGGTAATTCGTTCGCTCTTTTTGCACATATGATTCACGTTTTTTCTTTTAAAGATTTCAATTACATATACGACGTGGGAAGCGGCAGTCTGCACGAATGCGACGGGGAAACAGCCGCATATCTCAAAGCCGAATACGAGGACGGGGGCGATATTTCAGCGTTTCCGCCCGAACTTGTAAAGCGCGCCGAAGAGGAGATAAAGCCCTTGAAAGAAGCGGGCTTGCTGTTCGCGGACGAGGTTAAAGCCCGCCCCGTAAAATCGCGCTTTGTAAAGGCGCTGTGCCTGCATATATGCCACGACTGCAATCTCCGTTGCAAGTATTGTTTCGCCGACGAGGGCGCCTATCACTCGCGCCGCGAATTTATGAGCGAACAGACGGCGAAAAAAGCCGTGGATTTTCTTATCGCGAACAGCGGCGACAGAAAAATTCTCGAAATCGACTTTTTCGGCGGCGAACCCCTTATGTGCTTGCAGACGATAAAAAAAGTCGTCGCCTACGCAAAGGACAAAGCCGCAAAAAACGGCAAAAAGTTCCTTTTTACGACCACTACGAACGCGCTTTTGCTGAATGAGGAGGCGCGCGACTTTTTCAACGCGGAAATGGAGAACGTCGTTATTTCGCTCGACGGCAGAAAAGAGGTGCACGACGCAGTAAGAAAGACGGCTAACGGCAAGGGCAGTTTCGACCTTGTTATAGACAACGCAAAGCAATTCGTCCGCTCGCGCGGTGAGAAAAATTACTACGTCCGCGGGACGTTTACGGCGAAGAACACCGATTTTTCCGAGGACGTAATGTTCCTCGCGGAAAACGGCTTCGACTCTATTTCTATGGAACCCGTCGTGA
Organism: uncultured Clostridia bacterium; assembly: GCA_947624005.1. GTDB lineage: Bacteria > Bacillota > Clostridia > Christensenellales > Borkfalkiaceae > Coproplasma. The sequence continues at coordinate 93,638 of CANQHV010000003.1, read as the reverse complement.
CCGATATCGCCGAACTTGCGATAACGAACGGTCATCTTGCCGCAATCTGCGACGAATACGAACGCCTTGCCGAAAGGTATCTCGAAAAATACAAAAAGGGCGAGGGGTTCAACTTTTTCCATTTCAATATAGACCTCGAAGGCGGACCCTGCCTTGCAAAGCGCGTTTCTGCGTGCGGCGCGGGCAACGAATATTTTTCGGTAACGCCGAACGGCGACATATACCCCTGCCACCAATTTGCGGGGGACGAAAAATTTCTGATGGGCAACGTGTACGACGGAAATATAGACGGCCGCATACGCTCGCAGTTCGTCGAAAATTCGCTTTTCACAAGAAAAGGGTGCGAAAACTGCTTTGCAAAATACATTTGCAGCGGCGGGTGTTCGGCTAACAATTACCATTTCGAGGGCGACGTAAACAAGCCGTATACGCTCACCTGCGCGATGATGAAAAAGCGCGTAGAATGCGCTATGCACATACTCGCCCGCAAAAAGGCGGGAATATAACATAAAATATATGGGTTAAATTTTTCAAGCGCGGTTAAAATCTGTTGACCGCGCCGATAATTTTTTATATAATATAGTAGTTATTAACAAAAAGGGTAAATTGTATGTCAAAGGTAAAGTCTGCAATCATAACGGCAATCCTTTTGGCGGCGATAATAGTCGCCGCTCTGTTTGCCGTTATTTCTTTTCCCGTGGCAGGCAGTGACGGCGTAAAACGCATCGATTCCATCGCTTCGAGAATTTCCCTCGGCGGCGAGTTTACGGGCGAAGCGTACACCGTGCTTTATCCCGAGGGCGTGATTTCCGCGGCGAGATACCGCGACGGTATGCCCGAGGACCCCGCGCAGGGCGACGCCGACTACGACGAAAAGAAGAAAAACAGAGAAGAATATATCGGAAAGTATATAAACCGCGGCAGCGTGTACGTCGCGGCGGACCTTATAGCCGTAGAGGACGGCGAGGGCGGCTTTGAAAAAGACGCCGACGGCAATATAGCTATAGACGTTAAAAAGGACGCGGAGCTTAAAGCCGCCGTCGGAAAAGACGCGGAAATAATTTCCGACCGCCTCGAAGCCAAAGATATTTTCAGCTGTACCGTTTCGGTCGAGGACGACTACGGCATACGCGTTGCCGTACCCACGGGCTTCAACTATTCGGCTTACCGCGACGACGGTTACAGCGACGGGACAAGCTCGGGCGAAATTTCGCGCGTTTCCGCGCTTATTCAGTACGTTTCGCTCAGCGGCGGCGTAACCTTGCGCAACCCCAACGAAACTTCGGGGCTTAAACAGATTTTCGACCCCGATATGGACGTGGCGGACTACTTCAAAAGCATAAGCGCATATTCGCGCGGCGGCGTTTACGCGCTCCGTTTCAAGCTTACCGACACGGGTTACGACAGGCTTTCTTCGTACGCCCTCGACCTTGCCGAAGCCGACACTAAAAGCATTTACATTTATATCGGCGAAACGCCCCTTTTGAATATTCCCGTAGACAGCGGCATACCCGGAAAGACGATGTATCTTACCGTTTCAAGCAACAGCTCGATTTCGGATAAAGAGGCGGCTGAAAACTACGCCGCGCTTCTCAATTCCGCTTTGAAAGGCAACGCCCTCGAAAACGAATATATAGAATATCTTTCAGACACAAACAGCACGTGGGAACTCCGCTATACGGGTTCGCAGTTGGGCAGGCACGCGGTGATTTACACCGCCGCCGTATTGCTTGCGGTAGTGCTTATCGCGGCTTTTCTGCCCGTCATACGCTATAAAAAGCTCGGGCTTGTCAACGCTATGACCACCGTGCTTTTCGCGCTTGTGCTTTTATACGCAATATACCTGCTGGGAGTGACGTTCACTCTTGCGGGCGCGTTCGCCGCGATTTTCGGGCTTGCGTTGTTCGGTTTTTCGAATTTCCGCGTATACGAAGCGGTGCGCAAAGAAACCGAAAAAGGTAAAACAATTCAGTCTGCCGTAAAGGCGGGGTATAGGGCGCAACTTGCGGGTATTCTCGACGTGCATATACTTTTATTGCTTATTTCGGTAATAATCGCGCTTGTTCCCGTAAGCGGCGCGGCGGCTTGCGGAATCATAATCTTCATTTCCGTAATCGCCTCGTATGCGCTACATTGGGTAACGCGCTTTATGTGGTACGTCGTATCTGCGCCGTCGCGCGATAAATTCGGGTTTGCGGGTTTTGCAAGGGAGGACGATGACGATGACGAATAAGTTGAAACTCTCTTCCAAAATGTACATTCTGATAGCCGTTTCCGCGGTTGTCATTGCGATAGGAATGGCTGTCGGCGTAATCTGTCACTTTCTGGCGGGCGGATTCTTCAATTGGGGCGCCGACCTGAAAAGTTTCAAAAGCGTGGAAGTGGATTACGCGCTTGTCGAGTTTGACGATTCCGAGGACGTAAAAGATATCTGCGACGATGTTTTCGACGGACTCGGGCTTAAAACGTACTATTCTGCCGACGAGGGCGAAACCAACGACGGCGGGGTGATAGTGTTCAGATTTTCACCCTCGACGGGTTCCGATAAACTCGGTCGCGCCGCCGAAGCCATAAACGCGAAGCTTGCGGAAGTTGCGGGCGGCGAGCTGTCGTCTGCTGCGTTCCATAACGACGAAACGGGGCTTTACGGCGCGAGGGCGATAAGCCGCCTTTGCATAGCCATAGCTTCGGTTATCGTGCTTTCGTTCATATACTACGCTATACGTTACGGTTTAAGCGCGGCGTTCGCATCGGTAATTCTGCACCTTCACAACATAGGAATTTTCGTTTCCCTTCTGTCCGTCTGCCGTATACCCGTCGGCGCGTACGCGCTCGCGTTTTCGCTTGTGCTTACAGTGGTTACGACGGTTGTGGCAAGCTTTGCGCTCGGCGCGATGAGAAGAAGAATAAAGACGGACGGCGAATTTGCGGCGCTCGATGCGCTTGCGCAGACCGACGAGTCGGCGGCGTCGTCGCTTAAATTCAAACTTTCGTTCTGCGCGTTGTTTGCGATAGTCGCGTTGCTTTTGTTCGTAATGCTTTCGATAAGCGCGCTGTCGGCGACGCTTGCGGCGGGCTATGCGTTCTGCGCTTTGGCTGTATTTGTTTCCTGCGCTTACGGCACGGCGTTCTTTATACCGCCCGTATACGGAAGAATAAAGCGTATAGGCGACGATTTCAAAGTTAAACGCGCCCGCGCAAAAAAACAGTCTAAACAAAAAGATAAAGCGGGCGAATAAGCTCGCTTTTTTAATTATGAAAAGATTATTGCCGGAATTCGCTCCTACGGCGGAACAACTGAATAACATACGCCGCCTCGCCTCCGAATGCAATCTTTTGGAAGAAACGGTAAAGATACTTTACGGCAGGGGAGTGGACACGCGCGAAAAGATTTCGGATTTTCTGCACCCCTCGCGCGCGCATTTTATTTCGCCCCTTAAAATGAGCGGAATGGCAGAGGCGGTGCAATTGATTACCCGCGCCCGTGACGGGCAGTGGGCGGTCGTCGTATACGGCGACTACGACGCGGACGGCGTTTGCGCCGCAACGATAATGTGCGGGGTTCTGCGCGAATTCGGCATAGAGTACGTCGTGCCTTTCGTGCCCGAAAGAAAGGACGGCTACGGTCTTTCAATCGCCGCCCTCGACGGTATTTTCGAAGAACATTTTCCGCAGTTGTTCATAACGGTTGACTGCGGCATATCCTGCCGCGAAGAGATTGAGTACATAAAAGAGCAGGGTGCTGAGGTCATAGTCACCGACCACCACGAACTGCCCGAAAAACTGCCCGACTGCGTGTGTGTGAACCCCAAGTTCAACGACGGGTATATGTACGACAACCTTTGCGGCGCGGGCGTGGCGTTCAAGGTCGGTTGCGCGCTTATAGGCGACGAGGCGATGAAGTTCCTCGATTTCGCGGCGATAGCCACCGTCGCGGACAGCGTGCCGCTTACGGGCGAAAACCGCGACATAGTTTACGAGGGGCTTAAACTTATAAATTTCAAGCCCCGCGAATGTTATAAGTATTTCTTTTCAAAACAGGACGGCGACGTTACAAGCCAATCGCTCGCGTTTTCGGTTGCGCCGAAGATAAACGCGGCGGGCAGAATGGGCGATGCGGCAAGCGCGCTCAAACTGTTTTTGTCCTCCGACGCGGGCGAAATTTTCGACCTTTCGTCAAAACTCACCGAATACAACGTCGAACGCCAGAAATACTGCGACGAACTGTACCTTTCGGCTAAACGCAAAATTGCGGAAAAACCATCGGACGGCAGGGTTATTATGCTGTACGACGAGGGCTGGAACGCGGGCTTCGTCGGAATAGTCGCGGCGAGGATAGCCGACGAATATTCCCGTCCCGCGATACTTTTCGTCAAAAACGGAGATATGCTGAAAGGTTCGGCGCGTTCGGTCGAAAACGTCAATATATACGAAGCTTTAAGGGCGTGTTCAAAGTACATATCCGAATTCGGCGGTCACGCGCAGGCGGCGGGAGTAAACGTTTCGTGCGAAAATTTCCCGCTTTTGGAGCGCGCGCTTTCCGACTTCGTGGCAAAAAAATATTCCGCGGAAGATTTTTCGCCCACCGCTTCGGTGTCTGGCGAATTCCGCCCCGCAACCGCCGTGCGGCTCGCCCGCGAGCTCGAAATGCTCGAACCATACGGCGTGGGCAATAAACGCCCGCTGTTTTATATGGACGGCGGCGCGCTTTCGGCAAAGCCCATAAAGCCGCTGTCGCCCCACCTTTCGATAAAGGGCGTAAATCTCGAAATGCTGTTTTTCGGCGGCGCAAAGTACAGAAATCTTTTGGAGTGCGGCGCGAAAAAGTGCCTTGTGTTCGAATTCAACGTATCGCGCTTTAAAGGCAAGGAATATATAAAAGGTTTCGTCCGCGACGTTATATACGACGGCACGGCGGGCGAATATGCGGGCGAATATATCGCGGCTAACGCGGTGCTTACCCTCGGCGCGCCCGACGTAGGCGTTCACGCCGTTCCCGTTTCGCGCGAAGAGGTGCAGAAAGCGCTCGACGGCGCAACCGAGTACGGAACGGTGTTTATCGCGGGGGATTACAAAACGCTTTCGGCGTATAATACGGGCAAACTGCACGTCGAACTTTTCAACCCGTCGTCCAAAAATCCCGTAAGCTGTATTCTTGTCGCGCCACGCGCCGACGCCGAGCTTTCGGGGTACGAAAACGTAATATATATGGACGGTTCCGCGGTAAAAGTCGCTTCGCTTGCGGGAAAAACCGTAAGGGTATGCGCCGATATAAACGCTTATTCCGAACTTTCCGAAATTTCCGCTTCGCGCGAAGACCTTCTTAAAATTTTCGCGCAGATGTCCGCCGACTGCAAAAACATAGAGGGCAGTTCGTGCGAAGAGGCGGCTTTCCACAACCGTTTCGCAAACAGATTGCAATGGCTGTTCGCCTTATGCGTGTTCGAACAGCTCGGACTTATAAGCTTTTCGGACGGAAAACTTTCGGTGGTCCGCGGCAAAAGAACCGAGCTTTCGAATTCGCCTTTATACCGCGAAGTCGTAAGGCTTAAAGAGGGAACGTTATGACGGTACTCGATAAAATTCACGAAAATTTTTCGGGCGAGGACAGAAAACTGCTCCTTGCCGCTTACGACTATGCCGAAAGAATGCATAACGGTCAGAAGCGCGCCTCTGGCGAGCCGTATTTTACCCATCCCTGCGCCGTCGCCGAAATACTTATAGACCTCGGGCTTGACGTGCCGTCGATAGCCGCGGCGTTTCTGCACGACGTCATAGAGGACACGCCCGCAACCGAGGACGATATAAAAAACAGATTCGGCAAAGAAATTCTGACCCTTGTGGACGGCGTTACAAAGCTCGATAAAATTCAGTTCCGCACGCACGAGGACGAGGATGCGGAAAACTTCCGCAAAATCTTCGTCGCAATGGCTAACGACGTGCGCGTGATTATTATAAAACTTGCCGACAGACTGCACAATATGCGCTCTTTGAACTATCTTTCGAACGAGCGCCAGCAAAGAATAGCGAAAGAAACGCTCGAAGTATATACGCCGCTTGCGGGCAGGTTGGGTATTTCGCAGATAAAGTGCGAACTCGAAGACCTTTGCCTCAAATACCTCGACCCCGAAGCTTACGAATACCTTGTGACAAACATTCACCAAGAGCTTGCCGAAAGGCAGAAGTTCGTCGATTCGGTTGTAGCCGAAATTAAGGTAATTCTCGACGAAAGCAATATAAAGGGCGAAGTTTTCGGCAGACCCAAGCACTTTTATTCTATCTATCTGAAAATGAAGAACCAGAATAAAACGCTCGACCAGATTTACGATTTGACCGCGGTGCGCGTAATAGTGAACACCACGGAAGAATGTTACGAAATTTTGGGTAAAATCCATCGGCAGTGGAAGCCCGTGCCGGGCAGAATAAAGGACTATATCGCCACTCCGAAGCGCAATATGTATCAGTCGTTGCACACCACGGTAGTAACCGACTTCGGGCAGTTTTTCGAAATACAGATACGAACCGCCGAAATGCACCGAATGGACGAATACGGCATCGCGGCGCATTGGAAGTACAAAGAAAACAAGACGGGCGAAAACGATTTCGACGCGCGCCTTTCGTGGATTCGCGACGTTATGGATTGGCAGGGGAGCGTTAAAGAAAGCCGCGAGTTCGTAGACAGCCTTAAAAACGACTTGTACGACAACGAACTTCTGGTGTTCACGCCGAAGGGCAGGGTTATTTCCCTGCCGCTCGAAGCGACCCCCGTCGATTTCGCATACGCGATTCACTCCGAGGTGGGCAACTCGTGCGTGGGCGCAAAGGTAAACGGGCGCATAGTGCCCCTAAACGCCACGCTTCACACGGGCGACGTCGTGGAAATTTTGACGCAGAACAACGGCAAAGGTCCGTCGTGGGATTGGCTTAAATTTGTAAAATCGGGCAGCGCGCGCGCGAAAATAAGACAGTTTTTCAAGCGCGAAATGAAAGAGGAAAACGTAAAAACGGGCAAGGCTATGCTCGAAGCCGAGGCTAAGCGCAGGGGCTATAACCTTGCCGACCTGCTTACCGAAAGTTCGTTTAAAAAGCTTTCCAACAAGCTTGTTTTCACTTCCGTAAACGAAATGATGGCGTCCGTAGGTTACGGCGCGGTCGGCGTAAATCAGGTAATCTACAAGCTTATCGACTACTATAAAAAGGAAGTCCCCAAGCCCGAAGAAACGGTTGATTCCAAACTTAAATTCACGCCCGCGGGCGCGGTTACGATAAAGGGTATGGGCGGACTTTTGGTACGGTTTGCGCACTGCTGTAACCCCGTGCCGGGCGACGATATAGTGGGCTTTGTGTCGCGCGGGCGCGGCGTTATAGTCCACCGCGCCGACTGCCCCAATTTAAAGGGCGTAGATTCCGACAGACTGCAACAAGCCGAATGGACGGGCAAAATCGCCTCGGAATTTATCGCGGGGATAAAGATAATCGCCGAAAACGACACGGGCGTTATCGCCTACGTCACGGCGGAAATTTCCGAAATGCGCCTTTCGATGACTCAGATAGTGGGGCGCGTCAATAAGGACAAACAGGCGGAGTTCGATATAAAAGTAATGCTTAACCGCCGCTCGGACATAGACCTCCTCGTAAAGCGGCTTAAACGCGACAAGCGTATAATCGACGTGTTCAGGACGGCAAACTGATGCGTGTTTATAAGATATATCCCGTCGGTTTTGCGGCTAATTCGTATATAGTTACCGAAGACTGTAAAACGTGTATAGTAATAGACCCGTCGCAACCGCGCGTTGCGGAAAAATGCGCCGAACTCGGGCTGGAATGTAAGTACGTTCTGCTTACCCACGGGCACTACGACCATATCGGCGGCTGCGGCGCGTTTTTTGAAAAAGGAGCCGTAGTATGCTGCGGCGAACGCGAAAAAGACGGTATTTTCGGCGAGATAAACGACGGGCTTGCGACCCTTTCCGAAATCCCGGCTTTTTCGGTGGGCAAGACTTTTGCCGACGGACAAACGGAAAAGTTGTGCGGGCTTGAAGTAAAGGTGATTTTCACCCCGGGACACACTGCGGGAAGCGTTTCGTACCTTATAGGCGACAGCCTTTTTACGGGCGACACGTTGTTTTGCGGAAGCGTAGGCAGGTGCGATTTGCCCACGGGCAACGCGGCGGACCTTATAAAAAGCGTTAAAAAACTTTACGCGCTCGACGGCGATTTCAAAGTATATTGCGGACACGAAGAGGACACGACTCTCGACTTCGAACGCAAAAACAACGCATATATAAGACAGTAAAATGCTTGAAACCAATTGCGAATATTTAAAAAACGATATAATGGACGTGGTGCGCGCCTTCAACGCGGAAGAGTGCGCCGTCGTCCATTATTTTTATTTTTCACGGGGCGAATTTCATAATTCCGTGGGCTTCGAGGGCGAAATCCGCGATTTTTGCGAGGCGCAGGACGTTGAAAACGACCTCGAATACAGAAGATACGCAAAACGCTTTGCAAAACTTGCGGTGTATAAAGTTTTGTCGCGGAAATTCGGCGAGCTTCCGTGGGGCGCGCTGACGGGCATAAGACCGACAAAACTTGCCTACGCCGAGCTTGCCGCGGGCAGGGATTTCGCGCCCCTTTTCGACAAAATGGGAGTAAGCGCGCAAAACACGCGGCTTATACGCGAAATAATTTCGCGCCAGACGGGCGTTTTAAACGCGGGCGGGCAAAGCCTTTATATTTCCGTGCCGTTCTGCCCCACAAAATGCGACTATTGCTCGTTTATAACCGCGCCCGTTTCGCGCACCCGACAATATATAGACGATTATATAACCCGCCTTGTAAAAGAGCTTGAAAGCGTACGAAATACTTCTCCGTCGCCCCGCGCGGTTTATATCGGCGGCGGCACGCCTTTTGTGCTGTCGGAAGAGCAATTGGAGCGCATATATGTTGCGGTTACGCCCTTTTTAAGCCCCTCCTGCGAGTACACTGTAGAGGCGGGCAGACCCGACGTTTTCACCCAAGGCAAGCTTGCGCTTTCCAAAAAATACGGCGTAGGTCGCATATGCGTAAACCCGCAGAGCTTTCTCGACAGAACGCTTGAAAACATAGGCAGAAAGCACACTGCGGCGCAGACATTAAAAGCGTACGCAATGGCGGAAAAATTCGGGTTTGACATCAATCTCGACCTTATCGCGGGGCTTGACGGCGAAAGCGTTTCGGATTTTGAATACTCGCTTGAAAAAGCCGCCGCGCTCGGACCCGAAAACATAACGGTGCATACGCTGTCGCTTAAAGCGGGCGCGAAGTTAAAGGAAAGGGTAGACCGCCTCGAAGTCGGGGGCGTTGAAAAAATGATTTTGTCCTCGCGCGAAATTCTGTCGGCGGCGGGGTATTTTCCGTACTATCTCTACCGCCAGAAATATCAGGCGGGCGGGCTTGAAAACACGGGCTGGTCGAAAGCGGGCAAAGAGTGCGTTTACAATATTCTGACTATGGAAGAGGCGGGCGACAATATAGCCGTCGGCGCGGGCGCGATTTCCAAACGCGTTTTTTCGGGCGGCGAACGCATAGAGCGGTACGCCTCCCCCAAGGATATTCCGACGTATTTTAATAAAGCCGACGAAATAATAAAGCGCCGCGCCGAACTTTTCGGGTAAGATAATTTACTTCAAACGTAAACTTTGCCGCCCGCCCGCGCTTGCGGGCGGGCGGCTTTTAACTTGCGCCCGTTTTAAAACGGCGTTTACTTCCGACTATTGAGCGTCGCCGTAAGGCGGCTTTGCAAACAAGCGCCGAAAGCCCTTTAAAATTTTTGCGAACTGCTTAAAATCGTTTGCTATTTTCGTGCGCATATGTTAAAATACTTTCGTTACGGCAACCGCGCGGTGCGAATACTCGACGGCCGACTCAGTTGTACGCAAATAATTTCCATAGGAGGATAAATTAAATGGAAAAGTCCGAAATCATTGCAAAGTACGCGTTAAAGGAGGGCGACACGGGTTCGCCCGAAGTGCAGATAGCGCTTCTTACCGAAAGAATCAACCACCTGAACGAACATCTTAAAGAGCATATTCACGACAACCATTCCCGCCGCGGTCTGCTTAAAATGGTAGGTCGCCGCCGCGGACTTTTGGACTACCTCAAATCTACGGATATCGAAAGATACCGTAAGATAGTTGCGGCTTTGAATTTAAGAAAGTAAAAAACGGGGCGGGGTTTTTCCGCCCTTTTTTTCATAATCAGCCACGGACACGAAGCCCGCGGCAACAAGAATTTAGAGGAGAACGATTAATGAACAGTAAAATTTTCACACTTAAAATCGGCGGCAGAGATGTGTCGATAGAGGTCGGCAAATACGCCGAACAGACTAACGGCGCGTGCCTTGTCCGCTGCGGCGAAACGGCGGTACACGTTTCCGTGTGTATGTCGCCCGCACCCCGCGAGGGAATGGATTTCTTCCCCTTGCAGGTGGACTACGAAGAAAAAATGTACGCAATAGGCAAAATTCCCGGCGGCTTCAAAAAGCGCGAGGGCAGGGCAAGCGACAAAGCCATACTCACCGCAAGGCTTATCGACAGACCTCTGCGCCCCCTTTTCCCCAAGGGACTTTTCAACGACGTCGTCGTAACGGCTCAGGCGCTTTCGGTTGAACCCGATATCTCGCCCGAACCCCTCGCTATGATAGGTTCGTCCGTCGCAATCGCGATTTCCGACATTCCGTGGGCGGGTCCTACGGGCTCTGTGGTAGTGGGAATGGTTGACGGCAAGTACGTCATCAACCCCGACCTTGCGCAAAGACAAAAGAGCGCGATACACCTCAATCTCGCGGGCACCAAAGACGCGATTTTGATGATTGAGGCGGGCGCGAACGAAGTTACCAACGACGAAATGGTCGGCGCGATAACTTTCGGTCAGAACGAAATAGTAAAAATCTGCGAATTTATCGAAAACGAAATAGTACCCGCTGTCGGTAAGAAGAAGCTCGAAATGGAACTTTACCACGTTCCCGAAGAGCTGGACGCGGCGGTACGCGCCTACGCTTCCGAAAAAATAGATTGGGCGATAGATACTTTCGACAGACAAGAGCGCGAAAAGCGGCAGGAAACAGCCGAAAAAGAAATACTCGAACATTTTGCGGAAATCTATCCCGACAACGCGCGCGAGATTAAGGACAGCGTTTATTATCTCACCAAAGAAAAGGTTCGCGCGAAGATATTCGACAAGGGCATACGCCCCGACGGCAGAGGGCTTAAAGACGTCCGCCCTATCTGGTGCGAAAGACGCGTTCTGCCTAGAGTTCACGGCTCGGCTGTATTCACCCGCGGACAAACCCAGACGCTTACCACCTGTACTTTGGGAATGCTCGGCGAGGCGCAGAAGCTCGAAGGTCTTGACGAAGAAACCTACAAAAGATATATGCATCAATATAACTTCCCCGGCTATTGCACGGGCGAAGCAAAGGCGCTCCGCTCTCCCGGCAGGCGCGAAATAGGTCACGGCGCTCTTGCCGAGCGCGCGCTTATCCCCGTACTTCCCGACGAAGAATCGTTCCCCTACGCAATAAGGGTGGTAAACGATATCCTTTCGTCCAACGGTTCGTCCTCGATGGCGTCCGTGTGCGGTTCGACTATGGCGCTTATGGACGCGGGCGTGCCCATTAAAGCCCCCGTCGCGGGCGTCGCTATGGGTCTTATCAAAAATCAGGAAACGGGCGAGTTCAAAGTCCTTACGGATATTCAGGGGCTTGAAGACTTCCTCGGCGATATGGACTTCAAGGTCGCGGGCACCGTAAAGGGCATCACCGCAATCCAGATGGATATAAAGATTAAGGGCATATCCGAAGAGATTATGCACACCGCGATAAATCAGGCGAACGAGGGCAGACAGTTCATTCTGTCGAAAATGCTCGAAGTCGTACCCGAAGTCGAACCTCAACTTTCGGTTTACGCGCCCAAGATTGTGTCGTTTGAAATCGACCCCGAAAAAATCGGCGACGTTATCGGCAAGCAGGGTTGCGTAATCAAGAAGATTATGGAAGAAACGGGCACCGAAATAGAGTTCAACGAGGACGATTCGGGTCGCGGATATATCGCGACGACGGGTCCCATCGAAAACGCCGAGCGCGCAAAGGCAATCGTTATGTCCATTGCGCACGACCCCGAGGTGGGCGATATGTTCGTCGGCACCGTCGTAAGGATTCTGACTTTCGGCGCGTTCGTGGAATTTGCGCCCGGCAAAGACGGTATGATTCACATCTCGAAGCTTTCCGACAAGCGCGTCGAAAAGGTTGAGGACGTTGTGAATATCGGCGACAAGGTGAAGGTCGAAATCATAAAGATAGGCGACAAGGGAATAGACCTTAAACTGCTTGAAAAGCTTTCTTGAAAAAGGCGACTACGAAAAAATTAAAAAATCGCGGCGCGCGGAAATTCTTCCGCGCGCCGCAAAATTTTTTCGGGCTTATGTTTTGCACGATTTGTACCGCGCGCCCGCATAACCGCAGGTAAAAACTGTCAATAATTTTTACGCGCGCGCTTGCAAGCGCGGATAAAAGGTAGTATAATAAAGCTATGGCAACGAAAAAAATACCCGAAATTCTCGAACTCGAAGGCGAACTGTTAAACGCCGTGTCATACTCGACGTTTTATAACCGCCTTCCTCTTTTTACTTCGCTTAAAATTTTCAATACCGCGGAAGAACCCGCTCTCGACGTAACCGTTTCGGTTTCGGGTTCGACCCAGCTTATATTGCCGTCCGACGCCAAAATAGAGGAAATCCCCCCGCAAAGCAGCGTCGAACCCGCTTTTTTAAGCCTTTTAAACCCCAAATATCTTGCCGAACTTCAACAGCCGACCGTTTGTGAGGTGCAGGTGCTGTTAAAACGCGGCAAAACACTTGTATGCTCGCTGTCGGCGGAAGTTCTGGCTTTGCCCCTCGATTATTGGAGCGGGCTTTCGGGGAGCTGCGAAATGCTCGCCTCTTTCGTGCGCCCCAAAATCGCCGACTGTCAGAAGATTTTGGCGGAGGCGGGACTTCAACTTAAAACGTGGGGATATTCTTCCGAATTTTCGGGGTATGCGGGCAACGATAAAAACGCCGTCCGCAACGCCGCGGCGGCAGTTTTCGCCGCAATCCGTCGCCTTAATATCGAACGCGAAGCGGGCGGTGATTTTACGGGCGACGTGCGCACGGGCGATATTACGGGCATAGTCGAAAGCAGGCGCGCGACCCCCGTCGAAATGGCGCTTTTCGTCGCTTCGTGCTTCGAAGCTACCAAGTTAAACCCCGTAATAATAATCGGTAAATCAAGCATATATGCGGGCGTATGGCTGTATGAAAGCTGTTTTTCGTCCACTTGTCAGGACGATATGTCGCTTGTCGAAAAATACCTTTTGGAGGGCGTAAACAACCTTACGGCGTTCGACTGCGACGATTTGTTCGCGCACAGAAACGCAAGCTATACCACAAGCGAGGCGCACGTAGTTTCGTCGCTCCGCGAAGGTAAAGCCGAAATCTGCGTCGATATAAAACGGTGCAGGGTGGGCGGCATTTTCCCGCTTCCCGTGCGCGTAAAGTCGGGCGCGGGGTACGAGCTTTTGTCCGAATCCGAGCTGTCGTTCGACGAAAAGCCCCGCCAGATAATAGACGCGGAAAAATACGCATACGGCGGAGCCGTTTCAAAGGAACAGACCTGGCAGCGCAGACTTTTGGATTTGTCGCTTAAAAACAATCTGCTGAATTTCAGATATAAGCGCGACTGTCTGCACATTTTATGCGCCGACCTTTCCGAAACCTGCGCCCGTATCGCGGAAAACCGCGCGTTTACCCTTTCGCCCAACTCAACGCCCGTAAAGGACGCAATGTACTTCGGCGAAAGCAAGGACGTAAAAAGTATGCGCGAGCTTATCGCCGTCGAAATGAAGTCGGGCAAAATGCGCGCGCTGTCGTCAACCGAAAATTTTCAGGAGATAACGGCTTCGTTAATCAGAAAGGCGAAAGCGGCGGAAGAAGAGGCGGGCGCAAAGACGCTGTATCTCGCGCTGGGCTTTCTCAAATGGAAGTATTCCGACGAAAAAGAGGACAAGTTCGCCCCTGTGGCTTTACTGCCCGTAAACCTTAAAAAACTTAAAAACCGCAATATATCCGTAGAATTCGGTGACGAATGCGAAGTAAACACCACCCTTTTGGAGTTTTTGAAACAAGAGTTCGGGATAGATATACGCGGGCTTGAGGGCAAGGGGCTGAAACCGGGCGAAATCATCGCCGTCGTCCGCTCGAAAACCGCGAATATGAAGGGTTGGAACGTTTACGAGGACGTATATCTTTCGCACTTCACTTTCGCGCGCTACGCAATGTGGGCGGACGTAAAATACAATATCGCGGAATACCGCAAAAACGCGCTTATTTCGAGCTTGCTTACGAATACGAACAAACTCGGCTTCAACAAGCTTTCGGGGGCGGACGAGGACGAGGCGGACCCCGCCGAAATTCTTACGCCGCTACCGTGCGACAGCGCGCAGTTTTCCGCGGTTGCCGAAAGCGCGAAAGGCACCACGTTCGTTCTGCACGGTCCCCCCGGAACGGGTAAATCGCAGACTATAACCAATATAATCGCAAACGCCGTGGCTTCGGGCAAACGCGTTTTATTCGTCGCCGAAAAACAGGCGGCGTTGCAGGTCGTTAAAAAACGGCTTGCGGAAATAGGGATTTCCGAATTCTGCCTCGAACTCGCCTCGGGCAAGTCCGCGGAAAAGGGCGAAATTCTTCAATCCATCGAAACCGCCCTTTCGCTTGTTTCGTCCGCAGACGACGAAAAATTCAAGGCGACGGACGCGGCTATTATAGACACGCGCGAACTTTTGCGCGCGCCTTTTGCGGCGCTTCATAAAAAAAGACGGCTCGGCGTTTCGGTTTACGACGGTATTTTGTACTATCTGCGCAACAAATCCGCGCCCGAGCTTATGAATATCGAAAGCACGTTCTACGACGGGCTTACCGCGGAAAAGCTTGCGGAATACGAAAATATGCTTACCGTCGCGCAGGCGGCGGCAAAGGAATGCGGCGGCGTTTACCGTTCGCCTTTTGCGGGAGTCAATCTGACGTCCTGCGACGGCGCGGTAAAGCGCGCGGTGGTATGCTCCGCCGAAGTGGTGCTCGCCGAACTCAAACACCTTAAAAATTATCTCGGTCTGCTGCTTGAAACTTTCAACCAGAAGACCTCCAAATTCACGCGCGCAAAGCTCGAAACGCTTGTCGAAATCGCAAACACGCTTAAAGGCGACGCGCTGACTGTGTTTTTCGGCTGCAAAGAGGACGAATTTTACGCCTTTTTCAACGCGAACCTGCGTTACGACAGCGAGGTCAGGCATTGGCTTTCGCACTTCAAAACTTTGCCCGACATCGAAAAGTTTTATCCGCAGATAGAGGCGGAGTTGGACAATTGGGGCGAAAATCACCGTTCGTCGCGCGTACTCCTCGCCGTAATAAAGAGGATAAACAAATGCGGGCGCGAGCCGCTGAAAGAAAGCGAAGAGGCGGAATGGATAAAGCGCGCTTACGAAATAGAAAAAGCGCGGCAGATGATACTTTCTTCCACCACGCTTTCGCAGAACTTCACGGGTTTCGGCGGCATAAACGACAAAAAGCGCGACGAATTTTTAAAACCGCTGTACGATTTGCACCACGCGTGCGCCAAAGTGTTTATGGACTACAACGCCGACGCGTTCAATTCGGTATGCTGCGCCGCGGCGGAGGGCGGGCTTAAACCGCTGATTTCGGGCTTTATCTCGGCGGCGACTTCGTTTCTGAAAAGCACCGAACACCTTTGCAAACTTCTTAAAATCGACCGTTCGGTTTACGCCGACGAAGATATATTCGAAATATATTCCGCAAAATGCACGTCCCTTCTCGACAATATAGATATGCTTGCGGGTTGGTGTGTGTACAAGGCGACGGCGAAAAAACTTAACGACAACGGGCTTACGTTTATAACCGACGCAATGGAAAACGGCAAAATTTCGGGCGCGCAGATACTTTCGTCTTTCCGCAAAAACGTGTACAGAAACTTCGTGCAGACGAATATCCCCGCGGACGAGGCGCTCGCTTCGTTCTCGGCAAGCGTGTTAGACGAAACCGCGCTGAATTTTTCGCGCCTTACCGAGGAATTTTTATCGCTCACGCGTGAAAAAATACGCGCCGACTTGATTTCGCGCCTGCCGCAGAAAGAAACCGAGGGTCCGCTCGCGCTCGAAATGTCGGTGTTCCAGCGCAGTATAAAGGGCAACGCCCGCGGGTTCAACATAAGGTCGCTGTTTACCGAAATACCCGAACTTATGAAAGTGGTCGCGCCCTGTATGCTTATGAGCCCCATAACCGTGTCGCAATATCTCCCTGCGGCCGAACTTTTCGACCTTGTTATCTTCGACGAGGCTTCGCAGATGCCCACCTGCGAGGCGGTGCCGTCGCTTGCGCGTGCGAAGAGCGCTATAATAGTAGGCGACCCCAAGCAGATGCCGCCCACTTCGTTCTTTATGGGCTCGGGCGCGGACGACGAACACCCCGAGGCGGAGGACCTTGAAAGCGTACTCGAAGACTGCCTTGCGCTCGGCGTGCCCGAAAAGCACCTTATATGGCACTACCGTTCCAAACACGAAAGCCTTATCGCTTTCTCGAATATAACCTATTATTCCTCGCGGCTGTGCACGTTCCCCTCGCCCGACGCGCTCGATTCCAAAGTCAAACTCCGCTTTATCGAAAAGGGAGTTTACGACCGCGGCGCGAGCAAATGCAACAAGCTCGAAGCGGAAGAACTTGTGGAAGAGGTTGTGCGGCGGCTCAAAGACGAAAGACTGCGCCGTTCGTCGATAGGTATAGTGACTTTTTCGACCCCGCAACAGCTCCTCGTGGAAAAATTGCTTTCGAAACAGCTTTCGAAGCACGGGCTTGAGGATGCGGCTTACGACAGGGAAGAACCGCTGTTTGTAAAGAACCTCGAAAACGTGCAGGGCGACGAACGCGACGTAATTCTGTTTTCGGTCTGCTACGGTCCCGACTCGCAGGGCAAACTTTCTTTGAACTTCGGACCTTTAAACCAATACGGCGGGTGGAGGCGGCTGAACGTCGCCGTTTCGCGCGCAAGGGAAGAGATGGTCGTTTTCTCGTCGATGCGCTATTCTATGATAGACCTTTCGCGCACCACGTCGAGGGGAGTCGCGGGGCTTAAAGCCTTTCTGGAATTTGCCGAAAAGGGCAGGACGAATATCTCCGCGAAGAGCGACGAAATTATTCTGAATAAGCGCGGCATAGGCAAGTTTATTTCCGAAGAGCTTTCGGGCTACGGCTACGATTGCCGCAGCGACGTGGGCGTTTCGGACTTCAAAATAGACGTCGCCGTGGTAGACCCCGCAAACAAACACAACTTCATTCTCGCAATACTCTGCGACGGCGTAAGCAATTTCTCAATAAAAGACCGCGCGGTAATGCAGGTGCAGACGCTTAAACGCAACAATTGGAACGTAATAAGGCTGTACGCGATAAACTTTTTCAACAATCCCAAGCGCGAGATAAAAAAGATAAAAGACCTTTTGGACAGGCTTACGGGACGTGATACAAACCGCGCCCTCGCGTTCAAAAAGCCCTATAAGGTCGCGGCAACCGAGCAAAAGTCGGCGGACGCAAACTATATTTTAAGCGGCGCGAACGACGCGGAAGTTTTAAAGACTTTAAAGGCCGTAGTCGCCGCCGAAGAACCCATTTCCGAACAGTTTTTAATGAAGCGCGCGCTGTCTTTGTACGGCATACAGAAATACGGCGTAAAGCTCGAATCGAAACTGCGCGAGCTTATCGGAAAATGCGGCTTCGAAAGCCGCGAAACGTCGGTGGGGGTCTATTATTTCAGGACGGCTAAATACTACTCTTTCGACCGCTACCGCGTGGAGGAGGGCACGCAGTTGCGCTCGACCGATTCGGATTATACGCCTTACGACGTGATTTCGCTTGTTCGGGCGATACTTATAAACCGCGTAAGCGTTTACGCCGACGAGCTTATACCGCAGGTTCTGAAAGAACTTAAAGTGCCGCGCGCGACCGACAAACTGTCGCAGTTTGTGTACGCGTGCATTGACGAGGGCGTGCGCGCGGGCGTGTTCGTGCGTTCGGTTTCGGACAAAATTTCGCTTGCATAGTTTTGAATAAAAAATATACCGCGGCGGGACTTTCGGTCCCGCCGCGGTTTAAAATATCGACATATATTGCAGGTTTTATAAAATATCGGACATATCGTACTTGCCCGCGGGCTTTCCGACAATCCATTTTGCGGCTTTTATCGCGCCCGCGGCAAACACTTTTTTCGAGCGCGCCGAATGCGACAGCGTGATTATTTCGTCCTCGCCCGCGAACATTACTTCGTGTTCGCCCACGATTGTGCCGCCGCGCACCGCGTGAATACCTATTTCCTTGCCGCGCTTACCTACCTGACCCTCGCGTCCGTTCAGATAGGTTTTTTGTCCGCCGAACGCTTCGTTCGCGCCGTCGGCAAGCATAAGTGCGGTACCCGACGGTGCGTCCACTTTCTGATTATGGTGCCGCTCGATAATTTCGACGTCGAAATTTTCGCTGAGGACTTCCGCCGCCTGTTTTACAAGCTTTACAAGCAGGTTTACGCCCAGCGAAAAATTCGCCGTCTTGAAAATCGCCGTCTTTTTTGCGCATTCGTCTATGTATTTAAGGTCGTCCGCGGAATAGCCCGTCGAGGCAAGCACCGCGGGAACGCCGTTCGCTTTCGCCCATTCGAGTTCTTCGTGTAAAACGGCGGGCGACGAAAAATCTATTATAACGTCCGCCTTTTCTTTTACGGCGGAAAACGAGCCGTAAACGGGTATGTCGCCGCCGCCCTTTATATCCACGCCGCAAACCGCCCGCGCTTCGGAATCGCCCGAAAGCAGTGAAATTACGTTCGCGCCCATTTTGCCGTTCGCGCCGCACACCAGAACTTTTATCATACCGTTTTCAACCCCGCTTTTTTCATTTCTGCAAAAAGACGCGCCTTGTTTTCCTCCGTCATTTCGGTAAGGGGAGAGCGGGGAACGCCCGCGTCGAAGCCGAGCATATTGTAAGCCGCCTTTATGGGAATGGGGTTGACCTCGTAAAAGCACGCGTCCTCGAGGGGGAGGAGTTTATCCTGCACGGCGTTCGCTTCGTCCATCTTTCCCGCCTCGACAAGGTCGAACATTTCTTTCATCATCGCGGGGGCGATATTCGAGGCTACCGAAATAAGCCCCTTGCCGCCTATGGCAAGCATCGGGAGATTCAAGAAATCCTCGCCCGAAAACAGGTCGAGCTTTCCGCGTATACGCCTCATCGTTTCGACGACCTGCGCCATATTTCCGCTCGCCTCTTTAATTCCCGCCATATTGGGAATCGAGGCGAGTTTTTCCGCCGTTTCGGGCAGAATGTTTACCGCCGTGCGCGAGGGCACGTTGTAGGCTATGACGGGGATTTTCACCGCCGCGCATATAGTCTTGTAATATTCGAACAGCCCCGCCTGCGTGCATTTGTTATAGTAGGGGGTGACGACGAGTATGCCGTCCGCGCCGAGTTTTTCCGCCTGAACGCTTTGCGCCACGGCTTTTGCGGTGCAGTTGCTGCCCGTGCCTATAATTACCTTAATTCTTTTCGCGACTTTTTTAACCGCGTACTTTATAACCTCGGTTTTTTCTTCCTCGGTCATAGTGGCGGGTTCGCCCGTAGTACCCAAAACCACAACGGCGTCCGCGCCGCCCTCGATTTGGTATTCGAGCATTCTGCCGAATTCGCCGAAGTTTACGCCGTCGGCGGAAAAAGGAGTAACCATTGCGGTAATAACGCCGCTTACAAACCCTGTCATAAATACCTCCGATTAATCGAAATAGCCTTTCGCCGCAAGCAGTTCGGCAAGAAGCACCGCGCCGCCCGCCGCACCGCGCAGGGTGTTATGCGAAAAACCTATGAATTTATAGTCGAAAACTATGTCCTCGCGGAGCCTGCCCGCGCAAACCGCCATACCGCCTTCGAGATTTCTGTCAAGCTTGGGCTGGGGGCGGTTATCTTCTTCGAAGTAGTGAATAAACCGTTTGGGCGCGGAGGGGAGATTAAGCCTTTGCGGCTCGCCCTCAAATTCCGCCCACGCCTTTAAAATCTGCTCTTTCGAAGGTTTTTGTGCGAATTTTACAAACACCGCCGCGGTATGCCCGTCGGAAACGGGAACCCTTAAACACTGCGCCGTAATGGCGGGGGAGGCGGCGGGAATAATTTTGCCGTCCTTTATTTCGCCCCATATTTTAAGCGGCTCTTTCTCGCTTTTTTCTTCCTCGCCGCCGATATACGGAATTACGTTGTCGAGTATTTCGGGCATTGTGGTAAAAGTTTTGCCCGCGCCCGAAACCGCCTGATAGGTGCATACCGCCGCGCTGATTATTCCGAATTTTTTTAAGGGGTGCAGAAGGGGGACGTAGGATTGAAGCGAGCAATTGCTTTTAACCGCGATAAAGCCGCGCTTCGTTCCCAAACGCTTTCTCTGCGCCTTTATCACTTCGAGGTGGTCGGCGTTTATTTCGGGTATAATCATAGGCACGTCGTCCGTGAAGCGGTGCGCCGAGTTGTTCGAAACTATCGGACATTCAAGCTTTGCGTAAGCTTCTTCGAGGGCGCGTATTTCGTCTTTTTTCATATTGACGGCGCAGAAGCAGAAATCGACGGCTTCGGCGATTTTTTTCATATCCGCCGTGGCGTCCAAAACCACCTCGTCCGCGAATTTTTCGGGCATTGCTACGGGCACCTGCCAGAGTTTTACGGCGTCTTTGTATTTCTTTCCCGCGCTGTTTGCGCTTGCCGCAAGGCAGACTACGTTAAAAAGAGGGTGGTCTGCAAGCAAGGTCAAAAACCTTTGCCCGACCATACCCGTCGCGCCGATAATTCCAACATTGTACTTTTTCATAAAAACCTCGCTGATTAAAAAGGCAGTACGCAAACGCCGTACTGCCCGGAAAACGGATTAAAGCACTTAGCGCAACACAATAAGTGACAGTCGCACGGGTTTTAGCCCGTACGCCCGACGCGGGTTAAGGAAGTCCGCATCTCGGCGGAGGCGCCCTTTCGCCGCGGTCCGTTGAAATTCCCTTACAATTTCGGACCCTGCGGGTACTTATGCCCGTCCGCTCCTCTAATATGCAAGCCTATAATATCATACCGACGTTAAAATGTAAAGAAATTTTGTAAACTTTCATTTAAAATAATTGAAATTATTCCGCTTATGCTGTATAATAAAACGGCAACAGTACGAAAAGGAAAATAAATTATGCCTATAAACGTAAAAACGCTCGAAGGAAACGAAATCGCGGCAAACGATTATGTCCGCCGCCCCAAAAGCAGGGGAATGTGGGGACACTGCTGGGACGTTTTCAAGGGCAACTTTTTCAAAACCGTATTAATAAATATATTCACGCTTATATTTTTCGTGCCGGGAATAGTAATTGTGATTTTCCGCAATATCTCGGTGCAGTCGCTGGGATTGCAGGCGCCCGTAAACGGCTCGATACCTTTTCCCGTGTACCCCGAAACGGCGGGTCTTGCCGAGGGGATTTATCTTTCGACCGACGCGATATTTTTCTCGCTTTTGCTTATCGCGGGCTTTATTGCTTCCGTAGGCGTCGCGGGCGCGGCTTATTCTATAAAAAAGATGATTGCCACCAACGGCGAATTTACGATTAAAGGCTTTTTCCACGGCGTAAAGGTAGGCTATTTCAATACCGTTTTACCGCTTACCATATTTTTGCTGTTCTATATTTCCTGCGTGCTTATAGGCGATTGGAAAGACCTTGTCATAGCGCAGGGCGGCAAATCCGCGGGTCCGATGTCGGCGTACGTCATTATGATTATCGTAACGGTAATAATAGGCGTATATTGCGCGTGGCTGTTTGCGGTGGGAATAAGCTATAAAGTAAAGTTTTTCCACCTTTTCAAAAATTCCTTTATGCTTATGATAGGCAGTCCCGTTCATACTCTGTTTATGTCAGGCTTCGCGCTTATACCCGTATGGCTTTTGCTTATAGGCAATTCCGTGCGGATTATACAGATAATCGGCTATATATTCTTTATTTTCATAGGATTTACCTTTATACTGTTTTCGTGGCTGGGCTTTACGCAGTGGGTGTTCGATATGTATATCACGCCCGCCGTCAAAGCCGAAACCGAACGCAACAACGCAAAGAAAACCGATAAAGAGCTTGCCCGCGAAAAGTACGAGCAAGACCGCATGCGCGCGCACGAAATTATCGCCTCGGGCAAAAGCGAACTTATCGGAAGCCCCATAAAGCCCATAACCGAAGACGACAGAATTTCCGCCCTCGGTATGACCTTTACCCGCAGTCAGCTTGCGGGAGTTGAGGACAGGCGCAAGCAGATTTCGGGCGACGTCGAGGCGTACCGCTCGGAACACGCAAACGACCCCGAGTTCGTCGAATACAACAGACTTTTTGCCGACCACGAGCGCGCGCTTAAAGAAAACGAGGGCAAAAAGAAGAATAAAAAGAAGATTTCCGCAGACAATATGCTGGGAAGTTCGGGAAAATAATGGGCGACGCTTATTCCGCCATAGGCGGCTTGTTTGAATATTTGAACCAAGACTGCGGCTATGAACAATGGTCGCAGTATTTAATTGAAAAGGTGTCGGCTCCTACGGGCGCGCGCGGAATCGATATAGGTTGCGGCAACGGATATTTCACGCGGGCTTTTTATAAGCGCGGAAATCCGATGACGGGCGTGGACGTTTCCGCCCGAATGTTATCGCGGGCGCAGGAACTCGCGCTTGCCGAGGGCGTGCGCGCGGAATTTTTACTCGGCGATATAACCAAACTAAAAATTGCGGGCGAAAAGTTCGACTTCGCAATAAGCGTCAACGACTGTTTCAATTATATTCCGCCGCAAAATCTTGCGCGCGCTTTTAAAAACGCGGCGAAAATTTTAAAACGGGGCGCGGTTTTTATCTTCGATATCAGCACGGAATACAAGCTTAAAAACGTTCTCGGCAACAATCTTTTTGCAGACGACGGCGAAGATTTTACCTATATCTGGTATAACAGGCTGTTTTCCGACAGGGTTGAAATGGAAATAACCCTTTTTTCGCGGGGCGACGACGGGAAATATACGCGCGCCGACGAAAAACACATTCAGTATATCCATACCGAAGCATCGGTATCGGCGGCTCTTAAAGCGGCGGGTTTTATTTCGTCGGTAGAAGGTCACCTCGGCAAAAGCAAAAAGGAGCGGATAAATTTTATCTGTAAAAAGCTATGAACAAACTGTATAAATCGCTTATATTCGACAAGCAGGTATCGCTGTCCGTTCTCGAAACCACCGAGCTTGTAAACGCCGCCATAAAAACTCACAATTTAAGCGGCGCGGCGGCAGTAACGCTCGGCAATATGCTTACCGCCGCGGCGTATATGGCGGGGTGTCTCAAAAGCGACCGCGGCGCGGTATCGCTTACCGTTAAAGCCGAAGGCGACGCGGGAACGGTATCCGTTTCGGGCGACAAAGACCTGCATATCCGTGGGTATATAGACGTTGAAAAGGAGGGCAGGCTTAAAGGCGGCTATCTCACCGTCATAAAGGACGACGGCTTTTCGCGTCCTTTCGTAGGCGCGACCGAGCTTATTTCCGACGACGTTTCGCGCAATCTTATGCACTATTTCGACACGTCCGAGCAAATCCCGACCGCCGTTTCGATAGGCGTAAAACTCGCCCCCGACGGCAAATGCGAAGCCGCGGGCGGCGTGGTTATGCAACTTCTGCCCGACGCGACCGAAGAAAATACACAGGCGGCAGAAAACGCAATGCAGCCGTTTGGCAACGCCGCCGAAGTCATAAAGAATTTCGGCGCGGACGGCGTTATACGCGAATATTTTCCCGACGTCGAAAAGGGCGGACTTTATCTGTATTTTCCCGAATACAAATGCAACTGCTCGCGCGAAAAACTGCGCGCCGTCGCGGCTTCGCTCGGCAAAGCCGAACTCATTAAAATAGCCGAGGAAGAAGGCTCTGTAAAAATTCACTGCCACTATTGCAATACCGACTACGTTTTTACCCGCGACGACGTAGAAAAAATGTTCTGAAATGAAAAAGAATTATCAAATCGATTTCAGCGGCGACAGATTGCTTTCGATAGCCGCCGATATGCTCGACGAACACAATTACATGGGCGCGTTGAAAATGCTCAACAAAAACGCCGAAATGTGGGGCGACGACGCCGACTCGTATATGCTTTACGCCGAAACTTTCGACGATATGGAGCTTAACGAGCGGTGCATTAACTATTGGTTCCGTTTTCTCGACGCCGAGGACTTTCCCGACAAAGACGACCTCTACGACTGTTACGAGGGGCTTGCGGTAGCATATATGAACGCGGGAATGCAGAACGTGGCGGCGTATTACTACGACAAAATGCTTTCCGAGGGCGACGACTGCGACGAAGAAAGCCGCGCCGAGATAATACGCACGCTTCTTTCCGTCGAAGAAAACCCGCTTAAAATCGTTTACCCGCCCGAGGAAGCCGATTGCAGCGAAATAATAAACAGCGGCGTTAAATTAATTAAGTCGGGCGATTTGAAAACCGCCATCGAAGTTCTGTCCGAGGTGGAAGAGGGCAACGAAAAATTTACCGCTTCGCGCAACTATATAACTATGTGCCATATTATGAACGGCGACAACGATAAGGCGGAGGAGGAATGTGCGGCTATGCTTTCGCGCCACCCCGACGACGTAAACGCGCTTACCAACCTCGCCGCCATAAAAATCGAGCGCGCGACCGAGTGCGAGGGTTCGGAAAAGCCCGAAGAACAGGTCAAAGCGGCGGGCTTCCGCGCCGAAAGCGTTGCGCTTGCGGAAAAACTTCTTTCCCTCAATTGCAAAGACCCCGACGATATGTACCGCATAGGCACCGTGTGCTGTGAAAACAATATGCACGCCGAAGCTTTAAAAATGTTTTTAAAAGTCGCGAAAGAACGCCCCTACGACTTCTCGCTTTTGTATTTTATCGCGGTCGCCGCCTATAACTCGGGCGATATGCGCACATGTTACGAATATTTCGACAAACTTCTTACGATAGACCCCCACGCGGTTACGGCGCGCTATTTTCTGAATAAAGCGCGCGAAAACGAAAAGGAGGGCAAGACGGAAGAAATGTCCTATTTTTACCTCCTGCCCAACGATATGCGCGAAGAAAGCCTTAAACTTATGGCGGCTATTCTTAAATTAAGCGTAGCCGAAGCGAGAAAGCTCGCTTCGCAAATCGACGTACTCGATATTCTGTATTGGTGCCTTGACGGACACGACAACCGCGCCGCGCCCGAACTTCAATCGCTCGGCGCGGAAATCGCGGTAAAATTGAGGTACGACGATATCGTGCGTGACATCCTGCTCGACGCTTTCGCGCCCGACGAATTCAAAATACGTATTCTCACCAAACTTTGCGAGCGCAACGAAGAAAATTCGTTCGGCGTGGTGGTTTGCCATATGTATAAAGAAGTCCTGCTTCCGAAGCTCAACATAGGTCGCTTAAAGCGCAAAAATTTCGTGTCGGCTTACGCAAGTCTTGTCGGGCACTTTTCACTCATCGACCCGAGCGTCGCAGGAAATTTCGCCACGGCAAGCGAAACGCTGTACGCCTTTCTTGCCGATAAGGGAAAACTTGCCCTCTCCGACGACGACAGAATTCTGGTTGCGGCGATTTTCAACCTTTCCGACAGCGCGAAAAAGCTTGACATTCCCAACGTTTCGGCGTTTTTCGGCGTTTCGGACGAGGAAATCGAAAAATTTCTTGACGGTTTGCACTGAACGGCTTGCGCTTTCGGTACGCGCCGCCCACATATAAAAATTTATAATTAAGGAATAATATGAAACTTTACGACTTCGACGGAATGTTCGACAAAAAACTGTCCGAGTATATCGCGGCAAACCCCTCGCGCTATACCGAGGAAGAGTGGGAGGACGTAATACCCAAGCTCTACCGAAAATTCGGCGACGCGGTGATTCCGCCCCTCGGTTGCAGTCCGCGCGCGTATTACGCGGGGCTGGACGACGAAACGCTTGTAAAAACGCTACGCGCGCACTTGAAACAGGGCGTGCCCGTTTCAGATTTTCTCTGTTCCGCAATCGAGGCGCGCAAAGCCGTAAGCCTTTTAATGCCCCTTTTGGACGGAAGCGAGGCGGAACGCGAATACGCCGTAAATCTGATAGGCGCGGACGACTCGGCGATAAAAAAGTATATGGCAATGCTTGTCGGAACGGACGACGAGGATATGAAAAACCGCCTTGTCGATAATATTAAGCAAAAAGCCGACCTTGTTTCGGACGAGGCGATAGAAAACTATAAAAACGGCGTAGAACGTGAATATATGCTCGAAATTCTTTCGCGCTCGGTCGTAAAAAACGACAAAATTTACAATATACTTATAAACGAATTTCTGACGGGCGACGATATACCGATGCACGCAAGCTTTCTCGCCGCTTACGGCGACGAGCGCGCGCTTGGCGCACTGCTTGAAAAAATCGACGAGGAAGATATAACTTTCGTCGAATTTCAGGAATTGAAGTTTGCGATAGAATCGCTCGGCGGCGAGTACACAAAACCCCGCGATTTTTCGGGCGACGAGTATTACGAGCTGATAAAAAACGTTTCGGCGCAACAAGTGGACCTCTTCGATAAATTGAACAAAAAGTAAGAATATATTGCCGCTTTTATGTCAATACCTCTTTCGGAGGTATAAAAATGCAAGAATTAACGGCAAAAGAACTTCAACTCATATCCGACGCTTTGACGGCGGAGGGTCTGATTTGCAAAAAGGCGCGCGCGTATTCCAACACGTTGACCGATATGGATTTGGCGCAGTGTATGACGGGTATCGCCGACGAACACGAAGAGCGTTTCAATTCGCTTCTGGCGATAATAGGAGGCGGCAAATGAAACTGACGAAAAGCGACACGACCTTAAACGAACAAGACGCGCTTCAAGATATGCTCGAAAGCGAAAAACAGCTTATGACGCTGTACACGACAGCGCTTTTCGAGGGAAGCACCCGCTCGATACGGAAAAACTTTTCATCCAACCTGTTGGGCGTTGCCGAAAACCAGTTTACGCTGTTTACGCAAATGTCCTCGCGCGGGTATTACGAACCTCAACCTGCCAACAAAATGCAGATTGACCAGACAAACGACACCTATAAAAAGCAGAAAAACTTGCTTAAAGCGAAGTGCTGAAACCTTGCGCCCGCGGCTTACCGCCGCGGGCGCAAGGTTCTGTTATGGCGAAAATTACTTCAAAATTGCGGCGAGATAATTAAATTCTTCTTACAAGCGCGCGTTTTACAAACGCGCACCGTAAAAAAATTAGGGGGTGTTTTACGACTGTGCTTTGAAAAATTGAGGAGCTTTATATAATATAGTTATCTAACTTACATATAGCCGCCGAGGCTTATAGCCGCCGAGGCTTACAGCCTCGGCGGCTATATGTGATTGGTAGAAAGAAGTATATGATAAGAGGCGTAAGTAGCGCGCAACGGTATTCAGACATAATGTAATATGAGAGCCCGCGAGCAGTAGCTCGCGGGCTCTCCTTTTTTTTTATTTATATATAATAAAGGTCGCAACACACTTTATATGTTATTGTATAAAAATCTTTCTATCCGCCGCGCGCGTTGCGCGCGGCGGATAGAAAGTGACCTTTGATGCTCGCCCGCAGACTGCGGGCGAGCACTCATTATTCTGTTATTTATATATAATAGAAACTTGGCATACTATTTTATAATAATAACCGCGCCGTATACACTCTACTTCATATTCCTTTCCACCCCGATACGGGGCGGCAAGGGGGATATAATTTATATTTAAAATTTTATTATTAAGATTTAAAACTCTCGGTGCGCGGCAACAGCCACGCATCAAGAGTTCTTTTGTCGTTCCAAGCAAAGTGAAAAAATTAACATCTTATATAGATTCTACGGGCACGCCGCGCGTTGCGCGGCGTGCCCGTAGGTGAGGAGTATCGCGCGACAGTTGTCGCGCGATATTCTTTGTATGTTATTTAAAATAATAAAATGTGTGCGCGCCCGCAGACTGCGGGCGCGCGGAGAGTGGGTATAGAGGTTTAGAAACTGTTTGTATTAATATATCCCATCTTTCCCGCCGAGGCTTTCAGCCTCGGCGGCTATATGTAATTGGTGGAGGTGAGAGGTATATGGTAGGCGGCGTAAGAAACGCGCGGCGGTATTCAGACATAATGTAATATGAGAGCCCGCGAGCAGTAGCTCGCGGGCTCTCCTTCTTTTTTTTATTTATATATAATAAAGGTCGCAACACACTTTATATGTTATTGTATAAAAATCTTTCTATCCGCCGCGCGCGTTGCGCGCGGCGGATAGAAAGTGACCTTTGATGCTCGCCCGCAGTCTGCGGGCGAGCGGAGAGTGGGTATAGAGGTAGAGAAACTGTTTGTATTCATATATCCCATCTTCCCCGCCGAGGCTGAAAGCCTCGGCGGGAAAGATGGGAGGTTGGAAGGGCGCGAGTTGACGCGTTTGTGCTTTTATTTTTTCCTTATCGGCGTGCACAGCGCGCCGATAAGGAAAAATGTAAGAGTGCGCGCGCTTACGCTTAATATATTTTACAGCTATATATTTATATAATTATATTCCCCACTGCGGCGCGCAACGCGCGCCGCAGTGGGGAATATTTGGAGTAAAGAGGGGTTGAGGCGAGAAAACGAAATAAATTAAAAACGCGCCGCGCCCTTTTCTGTTCAACCTTAACCGAACCGCCTTAACCGAACCGCTTTAAATCAAAATAAAAGCCCCGCCGAGGCGGGAAGCCTCGGCGGGGCGGGGTAACGGAAGTTGTTATTTAATCGCGAGCAAGCGCGCAATCAGCTTATTGCCCTCGGGCAGGTAAAGCCCCGTCTTTTCCGCCTCGCGCTCGGTGTAGCGCGACGCGCCGTTCGACAGATTTTGCTTGTTTGTGTAAATCATATACGGAATGGGGTCGGAAACGTGGGTCTTGCATTTGACGGGCGTGGGGTGGTCGGGGCAGACCAAAATAGCATAGTCCTCGCCAGCCGCGCTCAATCTGTCGATAAGCGTTTTTATTACCACGCCGTCGATTTGCTCTATCGAGTATATTTTGTGCTGTATATCGCCGTGGTGACCGCACTCGTCGGGGGCCTCCATGTGAATGTAAACGTAGTCAAGTCCGCCCAAAAGTTCGTCAACGGCGGCGTTGGCTTTGCCGAGGAAGTCGGTGTCGTAATTGCCCGTAATATTAGGAACGTTTATGACTTTCATTCCCGCAAGCATACCGATGCCCTTTACAAGGTCAACGGCGGAAATAACGCCGCCCTTTAAACCGTGTTCGGCTTTAAAGTCGCCCATCGCGGGTTTGGTGCCCTCGCCCCAGAGCCATATCGAGTTAGCGGGGTTTTTGCCCGCCGCAATCCGCTTTTTGTTTACGGGGTGGTCGCGCAGAAGTTCGTAGCTTTTTTTCATAAATCCGATATATATATCGGCATTTTTGCCTTTCGGAAGGTAGGCGGTGATTTTTTTGTCGGAAATGTCGTGGGGAGGGGTTAAATCGTGACCCGTTTCGCCGTTTTCGACCACAAGGCAGTGGCGGTACGAAATACCGGGGTAAAACGTATACCCGTTGCCGTCGAGCTTTGTTTTGAGGAAATTTATAAGTTCGGCGGCTTCGGCGGTTGTGATTTCGCCCGCGGAATAATCCGCCATAACCATATCTTCATATTGTCCGTCGCCCGAAAGAGTGACAAGGTTGCACCGCAAAGTTACGTCGGTCGGATTAAGCCGAATACCCATCGACACCGCTTCGAGGGGCGAGCGCCCCGTGTAATAGTTTTTTGGATTGAAGCCCATAACCGACATATTCGCAACGTCGCTGCCGGGTTTCATACCGTCGGGAACGGTTTTGCAAAGCCCGATTTCCGCAAAGGGTGCAAGCCCGTCTATAACGGGCGTTTTTGCCGCTTCGAGGCAGGTTTTGCCGCCGAGCTTTTCAATCGCCCAGTCAGCCATTCCGTCGCCGAGTACCGTAACGTATTTCATAAAAATAACCTCATATATTAATAGTTTAAATCCCAATCAATCGGTTTTTTGCCGACGGAAACGAGATAATCGTTTGTTTTCGAGAAGAATTTGCACCCGAAAAACCCGTTGAACGCCGAAAGCGGCGAGGGGTGCGCGCATTGCAGAATAAGGTGTTTTTTACCATCGATAAGCGGGGCTTTGCTCCTTGCGTTGCCGCCCCAAAGTATGAACACGGTGTTTTGCGTGTTTTCCGAAATGAGTTTTATAACGCTGTCTGTGAACCACGCCCAGCCGCATTTCGAGTGCGAGTTTGCAAGGTGTTCGCGCACCGTAAGCGTGGTGTTTAAAAGCAGTACGCCCTCGCGCGCCCACTTTGTAAGGTCGCCGCAGTCGGGTTCGTCTATTCCGAGGTCGCTTTTTATTTCCTTGAAAATATTTTGCAGCGACGGCGGGAGGGCGACGCCCTTTTTCACCGAAAAACAAAGTCCGTGCGCCTGACCGGGTTCGTGGTAGGGGTCCTGACCCAAAATCACGGCTTTGAGATTGCCGAGCGGAGTATATCTGAAACAGTTGTACAGGTCGTACATATCGGGATATACGACGTGATTTTTGTATTCGTTTATCAGAAATTGCCGTATTTTCTGATATCTTTCGTCCGAAAAGAGGGGGTTCAGCAGTTCGTCCCACCCCCCGCCGAGGGGCTTCATGCTTTCTCCGAACGGCTTAAAACATCGTATAGCCGTTCGGCTTCGGTTTTGAAACAAGTTTCGATATTGCGCTTATATTGTTCGGTGGACGAGCCGTTTCCCGCGAGGTCGGAAATTATCTTGTAGGCGTACATAGTCTTTTTGTTGTGCGCGCACACCTGCGCGATTGCGGCGCATTCCATATCGCGGATATCCGCGCCGAAAACGTTTTTCAAAAGCAGATAGTCGCGCCTGTCGTCGTTGAATCTGTCC
Organism: uncultured Clostridia bacterium; assembly: GCA_947624005.1. Classification (GTDB taxonomy): domain Bacteria; phylum Bacillota; class Clostridia; order Christensenellales; family Borkfalkiaceae; genus Coproplasma. The sequence goes on along the minus strand of CANQHV010000003.1, from coordinate 62,560 downwards.
GCGGTGGCAACCTTTTTCTGTTCGAACCCCGCCCCGCACGTAAGGGGAAGGTAGGGCGTTTGAAATTCGTTTAAGGTGCCGAGCGGCGTGCCGTTAATCTGTACAAGGTCAACGTCGAATTGCACCGTTTCGCTTACGGCGTAAATTTCGCCTATTTTTACTCCGTCGTTCAGCCCGCCAGCAACGCCGAGGTTTATAATTACATCCGCGCCGAACTTGTCGATTGCAAGTTGCGCGCCCATAGCGGCGTTCACTTTGCCTACGCCGCACGTAACGACGGCTGTTTTTTCGCCGTAAAGTCTGCCGATAACAGCGGGAATATCGCCGAATTTCATAGCGGCGACGTCGTCCATTTCGCGCAGGACGGGGCGAGCTTCCATTGTCATTGCAATCACGAAAACTTTCATAATCTTATTATACCAAACGGCTTTTAAAATAGCAAATATTTTACGCTTTGCGCGCATTTAGACCTTTCGGCGCGAAAAGTTATTTATATATGCAGAAATTCCGCCTTTGAAACTTCTTCGCGCGGAAGTTGCGCGCACACTGTGACAACGCTTTCGCCGCGGTAAAAGCCTTTTACGGCGCAAGTCTTGTCTTCGCCGTTTTCCGTTATCTTGCCGTCGTAAAATTCAAGGCGGTCAAGCTCTTCGAATATCGAGCCGCCGTTCATTTTCACATACGCCTCTTTCGCGGTCCAATTCTCGCAGAATTTCAGCGCGGAATTTCCTATATACCGCCTTTCGCGTTCCGAAAACCGCGCCAGAACGCGTTCGAACTTCTTTCCGCCGACCAATTCGATATCTATGCCGACGGGGCGCGAAGCGACGGCGATAACCGCCGAGTTTTGCGAGTGCGATATAGAAAAATAGAGGGGGTTGCCCTCTATGAAAGGTTTGCCTTTTTCGGTGCGCGAAATCGCAATCGGAGCGGGAATATACCGCGACAAAAGCCTTTTAAGCGCGCCGTAAACGTCCTTGTTTTCAAGCTCGTATATGTCAATCATAACATAAGGCTCTCGATATATTCGATTTGTTCCTTTGTGGCGAGATTTTTTGTGAAAGCGCAGGCGGAACCCGCCGCGGTGGCATAGTTGAGGGCTTTGAAGTAGTTGCCCGTTTTAAGGTATTCGTGAATAAAACCCGCTATCATCGAATCGCCCGCGCCTACAGAGTTTACAAGCTGTCCGCGCGCAGCCCTTATATACATAGCCTGGTCTGTGTCGGTAACCATAACCGCGCCCGCGCTGCCCATCGAAACTATTACGTTTCTCGCGCCGAGCGATTGAAGCTTTCTCGCGCAGGCGGCTACGCCTTTGGTGTCGGGTACGGTCGTAAGCGAAAAAATTTCGCACAGTTCGAAGATATTCGGCTTTATCAGAAAGGGCTTGTATTTAAGCGTTTCTGTAAGCAGTTTGCCGCACGCGTCCACTACGAGGTTTACGCCTTTTATGCTTTTCAGCTTTCTGAAAAGTTCGGAGTACGCCGTTTCGTTTAGGGTGGAGGGTACGCTTCCGCAGACTATCAGCCAATCGCCCTCTTTCAGAAGTTTTTTAAGCTTTCTGACAAGCTTGTTTACGTCGTTTGCGGACACTTGCGCGCCCGAACCGTTTATGTCGGTTTCGGTATTGCCTTTGATTTTTACGTTTATTCTCGATTGCCCTTCGACTTCGATAAAGTCGAATTTAAGCCCGAGAGCAGTGACTTTTTCGCATATGGCTTTGCCTGTAAAACCCGCGACGAAGCCGAGCGCCATATTGTCGTCGCCCAGCTCTTTCAAAGCGAGCGAAACGTTCAGCCCTTTTCCGCCGACGGCAAGCCTTTCCGCCGAAGTGCGGTTTACGACCCCGCTTTTCAGCATATTCACTTGAACGTAATAATCCAGACTCGGATTATACGTAACCGTATAAATCATCAATTACACTTTATTACTTTTGATAAAATTTGTCAATAAAAAATAAATTTAAACGCTTGATTTTTTTGTTCGGCGCAGGTTATAATAATGTAACCTGTTACTGCGGGCAATACGGGCGAGTTTCAGATTCGATTGCGTGCGGAGTACGGGGACAGCATACCAAAGGCTCGGCTTTGTAAAAACGGAAAATTAAATTTAAACGCAGATAAAAAATCTGAAAAAGTCGTTGCGTTCCCGTCGTTCGGCGGCGCGATGGCTTGCGCTGCCTGAATCAGGCAGTCCGTTCGCGCCCGCACGCCGTCTGCGGAGCGCAGAGCGTTAATCTGACGGCGACTTTTAATCCGCTTTGCCGCGCGGGTTAACAGTATTTTAGCGGCATGCGCGCGTTTTCGGCAGTCCGCCGCCGCAACGCGTAAAGTTTTAGGCGGAATAAGTATGTAGAACCCCCGCGTGATGTGCGTAAGACTCGGGTGCAAGTCCCGACTCGTCCACCAAAACCGCGCCCGTGGCTTTTGCCGCCGGCGCGTATTTTTACCGACGTCGGGACTTGTCCCGTCGTACCGAAGCCTGAAAGGCTTACTCGTCCACCATAGTTCTGCCGCATATATGCGGCGCAATACGGCGTCAAATTCCGCTTGCCTCGGGTCATTTACGGGAAAGTAAACTCCCCTTCGGCAATGCTCGTTTTCCTTGTCTTGCTTGCATCTCTGCGGCAGAAGAGGGTCGGGTTTGAAGCCAACGACCACATCAAATCCGCGTCGGTGCATTTTTGCACCGACGCGGATTTTTACCGATGTCGGGACTTGTCCCGTCGTACCGAAGCCCGAAAGGCGGTGGGAGGAGCGGCGCGGAACTGCGCCCGAAAGCGAGCGCGCCGTCGGATATAAAACAACGCCCCGCACCGAAAATCGGCGCGGGGCGTTGTACTGTTTTTTATTAAAGTTTATTTATGATATCTTGCCGTTTTTGGGCGTATTCTTCTTCGGTGATTAACCCCTTGTCGCGCAGTTCTGCGATTTTGGCAAGCTGTTCTTCGGGCGATTTTACGTCGCTCGGCTTTTTTTCGTCGTCCGAGCGGTACATATTCGCGGTCGCGGCTTTTGCGTCGATAAGGTCTGCGTCGCCCTCGGTAAGGGTTTTTACGTCGCCTTTCATTATAAGCTCGATTTCCTTACGCCTTGTCTGCGACGAAAGTATCGAGGCGGCGATTATAAGCGCCACGCCCGTCAGAACCGCAAGCACCCAAAGAATGGGGTTGTTAATTGGCGGGAAGTTGCCCGCTTCGAGTTTATTTACGGTTATGCCGCCCGCAACCCAGCTGAGCCAGAAGTCGAGGTAACCCAATGTTACGAACATTATGATATGCAGAACAAGATAGCTTTTGCCGTGGCGGAGAATGGACGTTGCGATAACCGAGCCGTAAACAGCCTGAATAGTTATTATTATAGCGGCGCGCAGGAACGTGAACGCATTTTTCGGGATATCGTTACCGTCCGAAACTTTGGTGATAATATTGTCGCCTACAACGAAAACCGCGATAACCCAAAGTATTGTGCATATGCCGATAAAAGCGAAGAAGGCGTAAGCCAGATAAAAATGCCAGCCTTTTACCGCTTCGCCGTTTTTCCTGCGCTTTTTATCGCGCTCGATTTGCGTAATCCAGGGCAGACAAGCCGCGCCGCCGAAGCTTAACGCAAGTACCACAAAGCAGAACTTGACAAGCGCGGGTTTGCGCAAGTCCTCTACGATAAGACACAGTACAAGCAGTACAATCGACAAAATACTTGCGAAAATTACCGCAATACGCACGCCGCGGTAATAAGCCGAACGCTGTTTGCGCAGTTGGCGCAACGCCGCGCGGTATTCCTCGGACATATTTCCGTAGCGGTTACCGAAAAACAAATTGAAAATTCCCATCTTCTCCTTCCTTAAAATACCGAAAACACGGTAGTTATTACAAAGATTATATATTATTTGGCATATTTTGTCAAGAGCAGAAAGCGCGGCGCGCCCGTGCACGTAAGATATTTACGTCGGATATTGACAATATTCGTAATTTGAGATATAATGATATAAGAGCAAAAAATCGGAGTCGGAATGAAAATTTGTATATTCGGCGCGTCAAGCGCGCATATAGACGATCTGTATATCAAGGCGGTGGAAGAGCTTGGAAAAAAGCTTGCCCTGCGCGGGCACTCGCTTGTATTCGGGTGCGGAGCGACGGGGCTTATGGGCGCGGCGGCGCGCGGTTTCAAGGCGGGCGGCGGCGCGATTTTAGGCGTAATTCCCGAATTTTTCCAAGAGGAAGGTATCGAAAAAATCTATACCGACTGCGAGATAATCTATACCGACACAATGGCGGAGCGCAAAAAGACAATGGAGGACGAGGCGGACGCCTTTATAATCGTGCCCGGCGGCATAGGCACTTTCGAAGAATTTTTCGAGGTGCTTACGCTTAAACAGCTCGGCAGACACGAAAAGGCGATAGCGATTTACAATATCGCGGGCTACTTCGACGACCTCGAAAAATTTATGCAGAACGTCAAGGAACGTAAATTCATTACTTTCGAGTGCAGTAAGCTTTACAAATACCTCGATTCCGCCGACGCGGTCGCGGACTATATCGAAAATTACAGACCGCAGGGCACGCCTTGGCAGAAACTCAAAATAGGCGACTGATGATAACGGTTAATTTCGTATGCCTCGGCAATATATGCCGCTCGCCGATGGCGGAGTGGATATTCCGCGATATGGTTGAAAAGGAGGGGCTTTCCGCGTCCTTTTCGATAACTTCTTCGGGAACGTCCGATTGGGAAGAGGGGTCGCAAATGTACCCGCCCGCCGTGCGCGTACTTTCAAAACACGGCATAGAGGCAAAACACGTTGCGCGGCAAATCACCCTCGCCGATATAAAAAACGCCGACTTCGTACTGTGTATGGACAGCGGCAACAAGTTCGACGTTTTACGGCTGACCGCGGGAATGTATTCCGAAAAGATATATAAACTCTGCGATTTCTGCACACACCCGCGCGACGTGGCCGACCCTTGGTATACCCTCGATTTCGAACGGGCGTACAAAGATATCTTTGACGGTTGCCGCGCGTTTTTGGAATATCTTAAAAGCGACAGGGCGGAGGGGTTCGCCTACGACAGGCGGCACGGTTTGTAAACATTATGCCCCGAACGCACAAAAAATATCAATATATATTGCAGGTTTTAAAAAAAGCCGCGCGCGGAAACGCGCGCGGCTTTTAGCTTTAAAGTTCAGATTTTCTGTTCGGCGGTTTTGCCGTGACGTGTTTTCTTGCTTTCTGGCGACTTTGCGCGCCTGTCTTTGCCCGTAAAAAACAGAGCAAGCGTTCCCGGTCCCGCGTGACTGCCCGTGCAGATATCGTAGTATTCGACTATGATATCCTTAACGCCGCGTTTTTTAAGCTCGTCGGCAAGGAACAGCGCGTCCTCTTCGCAGTCCGCGTGGGTAATCGCAACCTGATTGTTAGCGGGGTCCGTTGCCTTTTCGTCGAACATTTTCAACAGCGCGAGTATTGCCCTTTTTCTGCCGCGTTCGCGCGAAAAGAAAGCGAGCTTTGCGTTAATTCCGCCGTCCGCCGTCAGAATGGGCTTTATATTAAGAATGGAACCCGCGATTGCAAGCGTAGCCGAAATTCTGCCGCCGCGCCTTAAATATTTAAGGTCCTCGACGGTGAAAAAGCTGTTTATCTTATAGGCGTTGTCGTCAACCCACTTTGCGCACGCCGCGCAGCTTTCGCCCATATCCCTGAGATTTGCGGCTTTTATCGCAAGTAAGCCCTGTCCCATAGAGGCGTTTGCGCTGTCGCATACGTAGAGCTTCGAAGAATACTTTTTATTGAGTTCTTCCGCCGCAAGTTTCGCCTGAGCGAAAGTTCCGCTTATTCCCGAGGCAATGGTAATCATAAGCGCGTCGCGCCCGCTTTCGAGGGTGGGCGTAACCGCCGAAATTATCGCTTCCTCGCCTATAAGCGAGGTCTTTACCTCGGCGCCCGCGCGCAATTTTTTATAGAACTCGCGCGCCGACTCGCGGAAAGGTGTGCCTTTTTCGTAACATACCGTATCTTTGCCGTCTATAAGGCAGTGGTAGGGTATGACGTTTATCGAAAGTCTTTCCAGAAGTTCGTCGGGTATGTTCGCCGACGAATCAACGTAAATATCGAACATAACATCTCCTTAGGCTTGTAGCCTGTAAATACAGTATTACACTTTTGCCCGAAATTACAACCTAAAAACGCCTGTAACGGCTCCACGGTTGCCTGAAATCGCTAAACTGATACATTTAACGGCTCTACCATATAAATTTCACGCTCTACTCACAGTAGAATATTCAAATATGTTTGCGTTTTTTGAATTGCAGTGCTATAATGGCAAGTATGGAAGAGTTGAAAGACATTATATCCAAAAATTTGGTGCAGCTCCGCACGCAAGCCCGCTTAACGCAGGTTCAGCTTGCGGAAATGTTGAACTATTCCGATAAAGCCGTTTCCAAATGGGAAAGGGGAGAAGCCATACCCGACGTGCGCGTTCTTATGCAGCTCGCCGAAATTTACGGTATCACCGTAGACGATATTCTTAAAAGCGAGCCGTCGCGCAAGGTCCGCCCCAAAATGAACGTCGCGAAAAAGCGGCTTTTGATTTCGCTTTTGTCCGTGGCGCTTGTCTGGTTTATCGCGACGGGGCTTTTTATGATTCTGTTTTTCGTGAACAGCACCGCAAAATACGCATACCTCGTTTACCTCGTCGCGCCCTTCGTTTCGGCGGTGGTGGGCACCGTATTTTCGGTTAAGTGGGGCAACGCGCTTTCAAACGCAATCTGCTGTACGCTTATAATTTTCTGCGGCGCGCTTCTTATACACATGTTCGTCCGCACGTTTATGGATTTCACCAAAATTTATTTTATTTATATAGTCGCAGGCGTATTCGAAATTCTGATAATTCTGTGGTTTACGTTCCGCTATATAAGCAAACGGAGAAAGTGAGAATATGAATCTGGAAAAACTTGCAAAAGCGCTTATTCCCGATACCGACCTTTTGTCGGTTTCGGAGTACGAACAGCTTTATCCCCCGCGCGATATGCCCGCGGGCGCGGAGGTTACGCGCCTTGCGCCCTCGCCCACGGGGTTTATTCACCTCGGCAACCTTTATTCCGCGCTCGCCGACGAACGCGCGGCGCACACCACGGGCGGAATTTTTTATCTGCGCATAGAAGATACCGACGACAAGCGCAAGGTTGACGGCGCGGTAGAGTCGGTAATCCGTTCCCTCGACTATTTCGGTCTGAAATTCGACGAGGGCGCCGAGATAGCCTCGCCGCTGAACAAGTACGGACCCTATTACCAGCGCGCCCGCGCGAAAATCTACCGCGCGTTCGCAAAAGACCTTATCGCCCGCGGGCTTGCATATCCTTGTTTTTGCACCGCGGAAGAGCTGGACGAAATACGTGAAGAGCAGACGGCGCAGGGGCAGACCCCCGGTTATTGGGGCAAGTGGGCAAAGTGCCGCAATCTGTCGGAAGAGGAGATATATTCCGCGCTTTCGGCGAAAAAGCCCTTTGTAATACGCCTTAAATCGCAGGGCGACATATCGAAAAAATTCACATTCCGCGACGCGATAAAGGGCGACATAACCGTAACCGAAAACGACCAGGACGTGGTTATATTGAAATCGGACGGCATACCGACATATCACTTCGCGCACGCCATAGACGACCATTTTATGCGCACCACGCTTGTAATACGCGGCGAAGAGTGGCTTGCGAGCCTGCCCGTTCACCTCGAACTTTTCAAGGTTCTCGGGTTTAAGCCGCCGAGATACGCGCACACCGCCTCGCTTATGAAAATGGACGGCGATACAAAACGCAAGCTTTCAAAGCGCAAAGACCCCGAACTATCCCTCGATTATTACCGCGCGGCGGGATATTTCGCGCCCGCGGTCGTGAAATATCTTATGACCTTACTGAACTCCGATTTCGAAGAGTGGGAAATGAAAAATCCCGCGGCGGACTACCGCGATTTCAAGTTCAGAATAAACAAAATGGGCAAAAGCGGCGCGCTTTTCGACTTGCAGAAACTTGCCGACGTTTCGCGTTCGGAAATTTCCAAACTTTCCGAGGACGAGTGTTTCGCCTTTCTGAAAGGCTGGGCGGACGAGTTCGGGTCGGAAGCGGACAAAGCACGTTTTGAAAACCGCGAATATATAATAAAAATACTTGCGCTTATAATGGGAACGGGCGGCAAAAAACGCCGCAAGGACCTCGAAACCGCTCCGCAGGCTATACGCCTTACGGACTATTTCTTCGACGACGCGTTTTCGCCCGAATATTCTTTCAGACAGGACGACGAAACGGTAAACAGAGTTCTGTCGCTGTTTGCGGAAAGTTACGACCCGTCCGACGACAATCAGACGTGGTTTGCAAAGCTTAAAGCCATTGCTCCCCGCGTGGGTTTCGCGGCGGAAATGTCGGAATACAAACAAAATCCCGAAGCTTACCGCGGCAACGTTTCCGACGTCGCCGAAATTTTGAGAATTGCCGTAACGGGCAGTCCCAATTCCCCCGATTTGTGTACCGTAATGGGTATTCTCGGCAAAGAGCGCACGCTTGCGCGTATAGCCGCGGCGAAGAGGTAAGCTATGTCGTTTTATACGTTTATACTTGTCGCGGCGTTTCTGTTTATTACGGGCAGTATGCTCGGCTGGCTTATCGAAGTTCTGTTCCGACGGTTCTTCACCGCGAAAAAATGGATAAATCCCGGATTTCTGACGGGTCCGTATCTGCCGCTTTACGGCTTCGGAGTTGCGGCGTTGTTCGCGCTTTCGTTTTTGCCCATAAAGACGGGTTACGGCTGGCTCGACGCGGTTCTCGTCATTCTGATAATGGGCTGCGCGATGACTTTGGTCGAATATATCGCGGGGCTGATATTCATTAAGGGTCTGAAAATCAAGCTTTGGGACTATTCTGACAGAAAGGGCAACATACAGGGCATAATCTGCCCGCTGTTTTCCTTCCTTTGGCTGCTTGTAAGCGTGTTTTACTATTTCGTCATAAACCCCTACGTCATAGACGCGGTGGTCTGGTTTGTAAACCATATCGAATTTTCGTTTATCGTCGGACTGTTCTTCGGGGTGTTCATAGTCGACCTCGGACATTCGGTCAATCTGTCCGCAAAGATATTCAAATTTGCGAAAAGTCATAATATAGTAGTGTCTTTCGAGAAATTGAAAGAAAGCGTGTACGACGTACTCGAACGCTTCGAGCATAAAAGGGCAAGCTTCGTCTTCCCGTTCAGGTCGCCGCGCCAACTTGAAGAACACCTCGAAACATACGAGCGTGAAAATACCTCTCCCGCCCAAACAAACGAAGAGGCGGACGGAAGCGGAACTTAATATTGCCGTAAATGTTATAAGGAGTTATTATGCTTGAACTAATAGACATAAAAAAGGACTATCAGGTCGCGGGCGAAGCCGTGCACGCACTGCGCGGCGTAAGCCTCAAATTCCGAAAAAGCGAGTTTGTTTCCATACTCGGCGCGTCGGGTTGCGGCAAAACCACCCTTCTGAACATTATAGGCGGGCTTGACAAGTACACCTCGGGCGACCTTGTAATAGAGGGCAAAAGCACCAAACAGTTCGGCGACAGAGATTGGGATACTTACCGAAACCATTCGATAGGCTTTATTTTCCAAAGCTATCACCTCATCCCCCACCAGACGATATTGCAGAACGTCGAACTTGCGCTCACCATATCGGGCGTGGGACGTGAAGAGCGCAGACAGCGCGCAATCGAAGCTTTGGAAAAGGTCGGACTGAAAGATAAAATAAACAACCGCCCCAATCAGCTTTCGGGCGGTCAGGCGCAGAGGGTGGCTATTGCCCGCGCGCTTATAAACGACCCCGAAATAGTGCTTGCCGACGAACCTACGGGCGCGCTCGATTCCAAAACAAGCGTCCAGATTATGGACCTTTTAAGCGAAATCGCCAAAGACAGGCTTGTTATTATGGTTACGCATAACCCCGAGCTTGCCGAAAAATATTCCACCCGTATAATCCGCCTTTTGGACGGCGAAGTCACCGACGACAGTATGCCTTACGACGGCGCGGACGAAGCTTTTGAAACGCCTGCCGCCGAAAACGGCGCGGCGGACGGGGTCGGCGCTCCCGACGGCGAGGGCGGTGCGGACGGGAACGGCGGCGGAAGCGGTATTTCGGACGGCGGAAGTGGCGAACCGCCCAAAAAATTCAAGGGCAAAAAGAAGAAGTCGTCTATGTCTATCGGAATGGCTTTCGGGCTTTCCGCCAAAAATCTGCTTTCGAAAAGAAAGCGTACCGCGATGGTTTCGATTGCGGGCAGTATAGGCATTATAGGCGTGTCGATGGTGCTTGCGATTTCCGCGGGCGTGCAGAATTACATAGACGTAATGGAGGACGATATGCTTTCGGGCAATCCCCTCACGGTTGCCGAAACCGCGCTCGACTTCAATGCGCTTATGGATTTGTCCAATTCTATGAACGAAAATTCGGACGGCAAAAGAAAGCCCGAAAAAATTTACGTCGATTCCGTTCTCGAAACGCTTATGGGGCTTGGAGGCGCGTTTACTACAAACACTATAACCGAAGATTATGTGGAATACGTCGATAATATGCCCGCGGAGTACTACAACGCCATACAGTACGGCTATTCTTTCAATATAGCCAACAATATATACACCGATTTCCGCGTTGCGGACGAGGACGATATAAACATAGAAGATTACGGCGTAACCGAGGACACGTTCAAGGGCGGCAGAGTGTCGATAACCTCTTTAAGACAGATGTACACTTCCGTTCTCGAAGAGGAAAAAGAATACAAAAAATACGCGCCGCTTATCGGCACGGCGGGGTCGTTCGGCGAGATTCCGAATAACTACGAATACGTCCTTTCGCAGTACGACATTATTGCGACAAGCAACGGCAAATCCGCCGACGAAATGACCGACAACGACTTAAAGGAAATTTTCGAAAGCAAAGACAGCCTTATTATGGTCGTTGCGGACAATGCGATAACCGATATAGCGCTCGGTCAGTTCGGGTATATGTCCGAAATAGAGTTTCTGGACTTTGCGTATAAAGCTCTTCTTAAAGCTCAACCCGAAAACGAATCGGCGTTGCGGAACTATAAATCCGAGTGGATACAAGAATATCTCGACGGCAAAGATTTTTCGTATTTCGTAGGCGACAACGCAAAAACGTTCACATGGTACCCCAACGACAGCATATATACTCTTGACGATAAAAGCGAAACATACAGTATAGAGGGCTATCCCGTACCGCTTGCGCCCACATACGTATACGAGGACAGAGCCGAAAATCTGCCCGACGAGGGCAAGATAGATATGAGCGTAAAGGTTATTTTACAGCGTAAAAAGGGAGTAAACTACGGTTGCCTTTCTTCGGGGCTGTATTACACCAACGCGCTTACCCGCCATATGCTTGAAACCTCGATGGCAAGCAATATAGTGCGGGATATGAAGAGCGGCGAAAATATGCCGGAACGTTTGGCTGTATTGGACCAGAAGGTCGGCGAGGGGCAGATAGCCTATCTTCCGTATAACTACGATTATACATATATAAAAACCAACCCCGACACGGGCAGAAAGCAGGCTTATTCCAAAACCGCCACGGGTTATATCAATCAGGGCAGTTCGGCTATGGCTACGCTTATGATGTCTATGATGGGCGCAGGCTCGGAGGACGCCTCGTCTGGACCGCTTATATCGTTCATTTCGGAGGCGGCTTTCGGACCCGCTCTTTTGGGCGGCGACGATTTGCCTATAAATATCGCCATATATCCTTTAAGTTTCGACAGCAAAGACTTTGTAACCGATTGGCTTGACGACTGGAACGACGCCTGCGAACACAAAACGGATTTTACGTACGTCAACCGCGACGGCAAAACCGTGACGGTAAGCGGTCTTGACGATTCGCTTGCGATACAGTACACCGATATGGTAGGGCTTATCATCAATATGATAAATATGATGATTAAAATGATAACCATAGCCCTTGTCGCGTTTACCGCGCTTTCGCTTGTCGTTTCGACGGTAATGATAGGAATTATCACGTACGTTTCGGTTGTGGAACGAATAAAGGAAATAGGCATACTGCGAGCCGTCGGCGCAAGAAAGAAAGATATCAAGCGGCTGTTCAACGCCGAAACCTTTATTATAGGTCTTGCGGCGGGCTTGGTGGGAATAATAATAACGTATATTCTCTCGCTTATTCTGAACCTCGTTATAAGTTCGCTTGCCGCCATTTCGGCAATAGCGGCTCTGCCTTGGTGGCAAGCCGTAATAATGGTGCTTGTCAGCGTCGGGCTTACCCTTGTTTCGGGTCTTATCCCCGCTTCTGCGGCGGCGAAGAAAGACCCCGTCGTAGCCCTCAGAACGGAATAAACAAAAGGTTTTGCGGCGGGCGTATGCCCGCCGCAAAAGCGTAATGTATGAAAAGGTTTTTTGCAATACTGACAATAATTGCGGCGTTTTTCGCCGTGTGCTGTTTTGCGGGCTGTTCCGAAAACGAAACGCGGCAAAAGACAATGTACGCAATGAATACCGTCGCGACGGTTTCCGTAACGGGTAAATTTTCGTCCTCGGAAAGCGAAAAAGCGGACAAGCTTTTTGCCGCCGTGGAAGAAACGCTTAAAGAAATCGATGCGTCGTTAAGCGCGACCTCGGAAACGTCGTGCACAAGCCGTTTCAACGCCGCGCCCGCGGGCGAAGTCGAGGTTGACGGGCATTTTTACGGCGTTATGCAAACCGCCCTCGAAGTATTCGAAAAGACGGGCGGCGCATACAATCCCGCGGTGTACGACTGCGTGCGCGCTTACGGCTTCAACCTCGGCGGCGCGAAAAAGCCCGAGGTTATGCCCACGGACGAACAAATAGGGGAGTACAGAAAAATTTACGCCGAGTTCGGAAATATCGAAATTTATCAAAAGGACGGCAAGTATATTGCGGTTAAGCCCGTAGACGGACTCAAAGTCGATTTCGGCGGCATAGGCAAGGGCTACGCCGTCGACAAGGTTTCCGAACTTATAAAACAATACGGCTTTACCTGCGGTTATTTCGATTTCGGCGGCAGCAGTATATATTGCCTCGAACACGCCGAAAACGGCGAATATTCCTTTTCGTTCACCCACCCGCGCGGCGGGGAAGACTATATGACGGCTGACGTAAAAAACACGTCGGTCACCACAAGCGGCGATTACGAAAACTACTACGAAGTGGACGGTGTAAGATATTGCCATATAATAGACCCCGCGACGGGTAAGCCCGTGGGCGTGGAAAGCGGCAAAAATATAATGTCCGCTTCGGTTATAGGCGGGAAAGCGGCTGAAAACGACGCTTACGCCACCGCCGTAATGGCAATGCAAACGGAAGAGGCGAAAGAGTTTATAAAAACCGTGCTTTGCGACCGCATAGCGTTTTTCTCGTACCTCGACGGCGGGAATTTAAAGGCGGCGACCAACGATACGCAGGGCGTGTTGAAATCGCCTTTCGGGGTGGAATATGTCCTTTAAAAAGGTGGAAGAGGTAAAACGCGACAAGGGGTTCAGAATTTACGACCTTATAATATACGGCGTGATATTGCTTGCCGTCGCCGTCGCCTTTGCCGCCGTGTTTTTAAGCCGCGACAAGGGCGGCATAAAGGGCTTTTCGGTATATTCGGGCGGCGACCTTATATACAGCTATTCCTTTTCCGACGGCGAAACGGTCTGCGGAGAGGGGGTTGAAAGCTCGACGGACGGCGATATTTTAAAACTTGAAATTTCCACGGCGGGCGGCGGCGTAAACACGGTGGAGGCGGATTTGAAAAACAAAACGGTGCGGGTGACCGAGGCAAACTGTTCCAACCGCAAAGACTGCGTGCATACGCCCGCCATACGCGATAATTCGGGAGTAATTTACTGTATGCCTCATTCGTTGAAAATCACTCCTTTAAATCCCGTTGACGGCGGCAGTTTCAGACAGTAGAAGTTTATAAACGCATAAAAAAAATCGCGCCTTGCGGCACACAGCCGCAAGGCGCGAAAATTTTTGTTATTGAGCCGCCTGCGCGCTTTCCGACTGCGCCTCGGGCGCTTCGGGAGCGGGAGTTTCGGCGGCCGGAACGTCGCGCTTTATTATTATATGCCTCGGGCATTTGTTCATACAGCTCAAACAGCCCGTACATTTTTTGTAATCGAATACGGGGAGGTTGTCAACCATCGTAATAGCGCCGTGGGGGCAAGCCCTTGCGCACAGTCCGCACGCTATACAGCCGACTTTGCAGGTTGACGAAACGTCTTTGCCGCGGCAGTGCGACGAACACGCGACGTACACGGGCGCGCTTGCGGGTATACGTTCGATAATGTTCTTGGGGCAAGCCGACATACAGGCTCCGCAAGAGCCGCATTTGTCGGGGTCAATACGCGACAGCTTCCCGTCTATCGTAATTGCTTTTTCGTTGCAGACGTCTTTGCAGTCGCCGCAGCCAAGACAGCCCGTTTTGCACAGTTTGTTGCCGCCGAGAACAGAGGCGCACGCCGCGCATGTGGGGTTGCCGTGATATTCGAACGCCTCGCCGCAGTTTTCTGCGTTGCCCATACATTTGACAACGGCGACGGTGCGTTCTTCCGCGGTCAGAGTAACGCCGAGAATTGCCGCGATTTCGGCTTTCTTTTCGTCGCTTGTAACGTGGCAGTCCGAAAGGTTGCCGTCGCCCGACGCAAGTTTAGCCGCAAAGCCGCTGCAACCCGAACAGCCGCAACCGCCGCAGTTGGCGCCCGCAAGATTTTCGAGAATTTTTGTGACTTTTTCGTCCACATCGACTTTGAATACTTTGCCGACGATAAGTATAAGTATTCCTATAAGTATGGCAACGCCCGCAAATATGCCGACGACTATGCCGACCGTCTTTAAGGTTTCGACGGCGTCAAAAGCAAGTAAATTCATGTTTCCTCCTAAACCTGTATATAGGTAAATACCATAAACGCCATACAGATAAAGCAAGCGGTTATCATAGAGATAGGGAAGCCCGCGATTGCTTTGCCGACCTTGTAACAGTTGAGTTTTTCGCGCATACCGCTCATTATAACCATAACGAACATAAACCCAAGCCCCGAGAACAGCGCGTAAAGCGCCGCCCAGCCTATATTCATACTCGCCGTGCCTATAATCGAGGACATATCGCCTATTACAAGTTCGGTTACGCCGAGCACGGCGCAGTTTGTAGTGATAAGCGGAAGATATATGCCCATCGCGTTATAAAGAGTGGGGGAAAGCTTCTGAATTATCTTTTCGAGCATCTGCACAAGCGAAGCTATGATGAAGATGAAGAAGATTATTTCGAGGAAGTCTATCCCGAGCGGCACCATAACGTATTCGTATACGGGGTAAGTGACAAGCGTGGCAAGCACCATTACAATGGTAACCGCAATACCCATTCCGACTGCGGACGAAGTCTTTTTCGAAACGCCGAGGAAAGGGCATATGCCGTAAGTTTTAGCCGTGATAAAGTTCTGCGTAAGGACTGCGGCAAGTACTATACCGATAATCGTTCCCATAATTTACGCCGCCTCCCTTAAAAGATTTTCGCGCGCAAGTTTGTTCGCCTTGACCTTTTTCGCGCGCATAAACGCGTCTATAACCGAAGTAAATCCCGCAATGCAAAGCCCGTACACGAGGAACGCGCCCGCGGGAGTTGCCAGCATACCGATTGTAAAGCCGTCCCAAAGTTTAAAGCCGAACAGCGAGCCGCTGCCAAGAACTTCGCAGATAACGCCCATAAACGTCAGCGCCGCGGTAAAGCCCAGACCTGTCGAAACGCCGTCCAACGCCGATTCGAGCACGGTGTGCTTGTTTGCAAACGCTTCCGCTCTGCCGAGGATTATGCAGTTGACGACTATCAGTACGAGGAACCCGCCCAAAGCGTCGTACAAATTTGGCACGAGTTTTTCGAGGAACATTCTGACGAAAGTTACAAGCGTAGCGATAATTACTATGTAGCAAGGTATGCGCACTTCGTTTGGAATAACCTTGCGGAGCGCGGAGATAAGTATATTGCTCAAAGTAAGAATGACTACTACGGTAAGCCCCATTCCCATTGCCGAAAACGCCGACGAAATAAGTCCGAGGGTGGGGCAGGTGCCGAGGACAAGCATAAAAGTGGGGTTTTGGAATATCAGACCGTCAAGCGTGATTTTTTTGTATTTATTCATTGCGCCGCGCCTCCCAGATAATTTTCAACGAATGCGACCGCCGCGTTTACCGCGTTGTTTATTGCCGTCGAGGATTTGGACGCGCCCGAAACGAGGTGCGCGTCGGGCGAACCCTTGTCGGACGAGAACTTGACTCCGTCGGCATAATCTTCGGTAAATCCGTTTAAAAACGCGTCGGTTATTCTGCTTATGAACGATTGGTTTACGTTCGAAGCGATATTTACTTTATCGATTCCCGCGACCTTGCCGTTTTCGACGTTAATGGCAATCCAGCAGGTGACCGAGCCGCCCGAAAAGCCGCCTTTGCCCTGCGACTGCACAAGGTAGTTAAGCCCGCCGTCCGCAAACTCTATTTTGTACGCCGCGAGAATGTCGGCGTTGTCCATAGCGATTTTCGTGTTTTTGGTAAGGTCAACGGGTTCGTCTATGTCGGCGGTCACGGGGTTAGCCGCGTCGTCGCCGTAGATTGTTACTTCCTCGCCGCCGTAAATCGCGGAGATTGCGCGTTGCAGTCTTTCGCCCTCGGTGACTTTAAGGAAAGAGTAGGCGACCGTTAAAAGCACGCCGCAAACCAAAAGTACGGACAAAAGCACGATTATGCACTTGAACGCCGTTGACTTGAAAAACTGTTTCGCCGTCATTTAATTGCCCTCCTTTTTGACTTTTTTCTCTTTGACGTAGCCGAAGGGCTTTCTTCTTATATATTTGTCGATAAGGGGTACAAACAGGTTCATAAACAGTATTACGAAGCTTGCGACCTCGATTCCCGTGAAGTGACGGAGAACGGCAAGAAGAACCGCGCCGACTATCACGTACACAAGCTGTCCGTACACGCCTTTGGGCGAAGAAACGTAGTCGGTGAACATAAACACCGCCGCAAACATTACGCCGCCCGAAAGTACATGGGGGAGATACAGCCCCATATCGAATGTGTACTTATCGAAAGTAAAACCCGAAAGGAATACGGCGACAAAGCCGAAAATTCCGAGGAAGAGTACGGGTTGCCACCATTTTATAACCTTTCTTACTGCGAGGTAAAGATATCCGACGATTATGGCGATTTTGCAGGTTTCGCCTATACAGCCGTAAACTCCCGAGCCGAGGAACAGGTCAAGCGGCGAAAGGGGGCTGAATCCGTCCGACAGCAGGAAGCCCTCGCCCGAAAGGTTTGTGGCTCCCGATTGAAGAAGTCCCGCGTCCGCGGACGAAACCGCGCCGAAAAGCGGGGCGGAATAGCTTGTCATCGCCACGGTAAAGCTTAAAAACATAAATACTCTGCCCGCGGCGGCGGGGTTTACAAGGTTTTTGCCCGTGCCGCCGAAAATCATTTTTACGACCGCTATCGAGAAAACCGAACCTATTACAATTCCGCCAATCATATACCCGAAATATTTCGCCGTTTCGGGTACGGGCACTATCATGGCAAGAATTATGCCGGTGATAATGCTTGTGAAGTCGAATTGTTTAATCCAATTTACGCACACCTCTTTGGCGTTTTTGCACTTTTTCGCAAAGCCGCCGTGCGCAATGAAAAAGTAGACGAACTCGGCGGCTACGCAGGAGATAACCGAAATTATTTCGATAACCGCCGCTTTCCAGCCGAAAAAGACTATACCGCATATACAGCACGGTATAAGCGCAATTATAACGTCGAGCATTATATTGCGGGTCGTCCGCCGCGATTTTACATGAGGAGGTGTGGAAACAACAACTGATTTGTCCATATAACTCTCCTTACTTCTTTTTGCGAAGTTCCGACTTCGCTTTTCTTATCGCCTGAATAAGCGGGCGTTTGGCGGGGCAGGTATATTCGCACGCGCCGCACTCGATACACGCAAGCACGCCGCCGTACTTCGCCGCCGCGTCGTAGTCGCCCGCGTTTGCGTAAAACGCCGTATTCATAGGCATCAAATGCATAGGGCACACGTCGGCGCACTTTCCGCAGTTCAGACAGTTCGACGGAGCGCGCGTGTCGGCTTCCTCGGGCGTCATAAGCAATACCCCCGAGGTCGTCTTGTGCGTATAAGCGTCGTAATTTGCAAGCGCGACGCCCGTCATAGGACCGCCCTGAACAATCTTTTCAAGCTCGGCGTTTTCGGACTGACCGCCGCAGAAAGCGACGATATCCTTTATGCTTGTCCCAAGCTTTACAAGCAGGTTTTTGGGCGTGACTACCGCTTTTCCCGAAACGGTCAGAACGCGCTCGAACAGGGGCTTGCCGAGTTCCACGGCTTCGCATACGGCGAACGCCGTCGCGACGTTCTGAACTACAACGCCGCTGTCCGCGGGCAGTTTTCCAAGCCCTACGCGCCGACCAGTCGTAACGTAAATAAGCTGTTTTTCGCCGCCCATCGGGTATTGCTTTTTAAGGATGACGACCTTTATATCGGGGTACGGCTCGAACTTTTCTATACAGTCGGGCTTGTTTCCCTCGATACCTATTATAATGTCGTTTACGCCCAAAGCCTGCGCTATGTACCTTGCGCCCCGCGCGATTTCGTCTGTCTTTTCAAGCATAAGCCGATAGTCGCAGGTAAGGTACGGTTCGCACTCCGCGCCGTTTATAATAAGCGTGTCAACGGGCGTTCTCGGCGCAACCTTTACGGCTACGGGGAAGCCCGCGCCGCCAAGCCCGACAATGCCCGCGTCCTTTATGCGCGCCTTGATTTCGTCGGAAGTCGGGTGGTCGAGAGGGGGAAGATACTCCTTTTCGTCCGAGCCGTCGTTTCTGATGATAATAAACTGCTCTTTTCCGCCGCTTGCGCCCGTCATTTCCTTTATTTCGGTCACTTCGCCGCAAACGCTCGAAAATACGTCGGAAGATATAGGACCCTGCGCCTCGGCGATTTTAGTGCCGATTTTAACCTTTGCGCCCACTTCGACTATGGGCGCGGCGGGCTTGCCCAAAGACTGCGCGGTCGAAATCGCCGCCTCTGCGGGCGGGGGCAACGCTTCGATGGGCGCGCCCTTGCAAAGGTCCTTCATGTCGTGCGGATGCACTCCCCCGAAGTAAAATTTGCCTTTTACTGCCTTCAAAATTTTTCTCCTTTTATAAATTAAATCCGCAATCGTAAGATTACGGCATATTACCTTTTGAAAATCATACCCCCGAAAACGCGTGAGGGAATCTTTTTAACCGACAACATAATTACGGCTCCGACAATCGCGCCCGAAATTATGCCGAGGAGTATAAGATAGGGTATGTAATAAAACGCGAGCGCCGTGCCCGACATAAGCGCGAATATACAGTTTTGAGTGATATTATGCGCCACAGCCGCCGCCACCGACACAGCCATTACCGACACGCGCGGGTGGACGAGGTATAAAAGGACGGACGAAACGCCCATACTTATCACGCCGCCCGAAAAGCTGTATATAACCGCCGAAAAGTTCCCCGCGAAAACCGCGCCGAGCGCGGTGCGCACGGCAACCACGACAAAAGCTTCGACAGGCGAAAAGATAATAAGCGCGGCGAACGAAAAAATATTCGCAAGCCCCATTTTCGCCCCCGGTATAATAAGCGGCGGAAACTGATTTTCGATGATAAAGGTTATAAGGCTTAAAGCCGTAAGCACGCCAAGCGTCGCGATTTTGCGCGCGGGACTTACCAACCTTTGCTCTTTTTCGTCCATACACTTCAATTATACCATATATATAATCATTTTGTAAATAGCGGATTGTTAATTTTTTTCGTTTATACGTTAAAATTTTTAATACCCCGTATTCTTGACATTGATATTTTGTCGGTTTATAATTCAAGGTGTACATATCGGAGGCAATTTATGGAAATAAAATATACCCGCAAAAACGTATACAAACAGGCGGACGGCGAACAACTCGAAAAAATCTATTCTTTCGCCGAGGACTATAAAAACTTTCTCAACACCTCGAAAACCGAGCGCGGCGCGTCGGCAACGGCTTTGAAACTCGCCGAAGAAGAGGGGTTTACGCCCTTTTCGTTCACCGAAAAATTAAGCCCAGGCGACAAGCGGTATTTTATAAACCGCGATAAAAGCATATTCTTATTAAAGGTCGGAAGCGACGATATCGCAAAGGAGGGCGTCAGAATGATGATAGCCCACGTCGATTCGCCCCGCCTCGACTTAAAGCCCAACCCCGTTTACGAGGACGGCGGGCTGTGCTATCTTAAAACGCACTACTACGGCGGCATCAAAAAATATCAGTGGACGGCGATACCCCTTGCGTTGCACGGCGTAATAGTCCTCCGCGGCGGCGAAAAAAAGACGGTCTGCGTGGGCGAGGACGAGGACGACCCCGTATTTTATATCACCGACCTTTTACCCCATCTCGCGCAGGAGCAGGTACAAAAGCCTATGTCGAAAGCAATCGAGGCTGAAAATCTGAACGCCGTTATAGGCGGGCTTCCCGCGGTCGGCGAAGGCGAGGGCGAAAAAGAGGAAAAGGACGCGGTCAAAACTGCTATATTAAATCTTCTGAACAAAAAATACGGGCTTACGGAAGCCGATTTCCAATGCGCGGAGCTGTGCTTCGTTCCCGCGGGCAAAGCGCGCGACGTAGGTTTCGACCGCTCGCTTATTTCGGCTTACGGACACGACGACAAGGTATGCGCCTACCCCGAAATGCGCGCTCTGTTCGAAACAGATTCGCCTCATACCGTAATGGCGGTTTTCGCCGATAAGGAAGAGGTTGGCTCGGACGGCGTAACGGGTATGCAGTGCAGGATTATCTGCGATATGTTAGAGGCTGTCGCGGCGAACCTCGGCGCGAATCCCGTGCTTGTAAGGCACGTCACAAAGTGCGTTTCCGCAGACGTTACCGCGGCTTACGACCCGACATATTCAAGCGTTTTCGAAAAGCGCAACTCAACCTATATTTCCTGCGGCGCGGCTGTATCCAAGTACACGGGCGCGCGCGGCAAGTCGTCCACAAACGACGCTTCGGCGGAATATATGGGCTTTATACGCGACGCGTTCGAGGACTGCGGCGTAATCTGGCAGATAGGCGAACTCGGCGCGGTTGACCTCGGCGGCGGCGGTACGGTCGCGAAATATATCGCAAACCTCGGCATAGACACGGTAGACGTGGGGGTGCCCGTGCTTTCGATGCACGCGCCTTTCGAACTCGTTTCCAAAGCCGACGTTTACTCGCTGTACACCGCGATGCTCGCGTTCTGCAAAAAATAAATACGTTTTAAGCGAAAAAAGAGCGCGCCGACGTCCGTAGGCGCGCTTTAATATTATAAATTTTTCAGTCTTTTTCCGAGGGTATAAAGCTGTAAACGCTGTCAAGCTTTTCGCGCACGAAAGCGCGGTATTTTTTGCTTGCGCTCTCGAACAGCACAAAAACTTTTCCGCCGCTTGCGCAAAGCCCCTCGCTCATCGACGGTATGGAATACGTCCGCGCGAGATTGCCAGAGTACATATAGTATACGTCAACCGACTCCCTGTGCGTTTTTTCGTCGCCGCGCACGTCGTTGTACTTATACGTTATGCGCAGTTTGTTTTTGCTTGCCGCCTCTTTCGTCTTTGTTACGTCGTCGTTTTTGAAGTAGTACAGCTTGCTGTTCGAAAGCCCCCAGCTCTGCGACAGCACAAACCCCGAATCGGTAGTCGCCACGCCCTGAATTTTCGAGGGTATGGAATACGCCAATTCCACTTTGGGCAGTTTGGCTTCTGTGTGCAGTTCAAGCCCGTAGTCGTTATCCTGACCCAACGCAAGCGCGTGGTATTGATACATAACCGCTCTGTTTACCTCGCTTTCGCCCGCGGGAGTTGCAAGGTGATGGCTTTCGTCCGTTTCATAATTCTTCGGACGGTAAAATTCGCCGACAAGCAGTAAGCCGCGGTTGCTCTTTTCGTAATAATAGCAGAAATCCGCGCCGCACATTGCGTCGAACTTCGATTTCACTTCGACGGTACCGTTTTGCAAAACCGCGTCGTTCACCTCGTTATAGTCGAGGACGTAAACCGTTCCGTCGGAAGCTATCCACACATATCTTCCGTTGGTCGCCACGCCGCAGCAGTGACCCGTATACGGTTCGCCGTCCACGGTAATTGTGAAATAGCCCAAATACCTGCTTTCCGAGGCGGTGTGTTTGGTCGCATACACGCGCGAGGGCGCGCCGTTGTCGTAATAAGAACTTGTGAAATATACGCCGCCGTAATATCCCAGCCCCTGCGGCACCGCGCCGCTTTTAAGCCCGGGAATGGCGAATTCCTTGCGGAATCCCTTAAAATCTTCGTACCTGTCCGCCAGAAACCAGGTCGCCAGAAAAACCGCAAGCGCGGCTATTACCGTAAACACCGCGGTAAGCGCAATAAAAAGCTTCTTATGTTTCATAACCCTATTTTATCAAACCCTTTCGAAAAAAGCAAATTATAGCGCTTGATATTTTTACGGATTATGATATAATTGTTAAAGGAGAAGATTATGACCGATTTGCATATTCACACCCGCGCCTCGTTCGACAGCGAAGAGGACCCCGCGGTCTACATAGCCGAAGCCGAAAAGCGCGGCGAAAAATATCTCGGCTTTTCCGAGCATTACGACTACGACGTTATTGCGGACGGCGGAAAAATCGGACTTGCGGACATAGGCGGCTGTTTTTCGGTTATCGACGGACTGCAAAAAACCGCCGACGTGAAAATTTTAAAGGGCGCGGAGTTGGGCTATTCCGCGGGCGCGGTCGCAAAGTACAAACAGATTCTTAAAGACTACGCTTTCGATTACACAATTTTAAGCGTACACACTTTGTCGGGCAGGGGGGATTGCTATTTCCCCGAATTTTTCGCGGGGCTTTCCGCCCGCCGCGCGTATACCGATTACTTCCAAGCCGTCCTTGAAAGCGTTCGGTCCGACATCGATTTCGATATTTTGGGTCACGTCGGCTACGTTTCGCGCAACGCCCCTTACGACGAAAGGCGCATTATATACTCGCAATTCAAAGATATTCTTGACGAAATATTAAAGGAAACAATCGCCCGCGGCGTGTGCCTCGAAATCAATACCTCGGTGGGCAAATCGGGCGCGACGTTCATACCCGACGTAGACGTTTTGGACAGATTTTTGGAACTCGGCGGCAAGTACCTGACTTTCGGAAGTGACGCGCACCGCGCCGCAAAATACCTTTATCGCAGCGAAGAAGTCAAAAACTTTCTTTCCTCGCGCGGGGTGGACGGGCTTTACCGCGTGGAAAACCGCAAAAAAATAAAAGAAAAATTTTAAAAAATTTTGCCGCAAACACTTTACTTATTTAGCGAAGTAAAGTATAATGGGTAAAAAGGAGCTGAAATGGAGCGCGAAATTCTCGACAGACATATAGACGAGTTGTATAAAATTCTTTTAAAGCTTGAAACGGCGGAGGACTGTAAAATTCTGCTTGAAGACCTTTGCACATATAAAGAGGTCGAGTCTATGGCGCTTCGGGCGTACGCGGCGAAACTTTGCATAGAGGGCAAAACCTACGCCGAAATCACGCGGGAAACAAAGCTTTCAAGCGCAACAGTGTCGCGGGTGTCGCGTTGCGTAACACACGGCAGCGGCGGTTACAGAAAATTTATCGAAGAGAGCGAAAAATAATGGATACTGAATTTTTGAGAAAACAAGAGGCGGTCGCGCTCGAATTGAAGTCGCTTTACAAAAGTTACGGCTTCAAAGAATATAAGCTGTCGTCTTTCGAAGAGTACGCGCTTTACGCCGAAAACGAAAGTTTTCTTTCGGGCAAGGATATGATAACTTTCAACGCGGGCGGCAAGCTTATGGCGCTCCGCCCCGACGTGACGCTTTCGGTTGTCAAAAACGTGAAAGCGGAAGAGGGCACGCAGAAACTGTTTTACGACGAAAAGGTTTACCGCCCGCGGCTGGGCGGCGAATTTGCCGAGGTAAGCCAGATTGGCGTAGAGGTTATAGGCGACGTCGATATCGTCGCCGAAGCCGAAACGGTCGAGCTTATGCAGTCCAGCCTTTCGAAACTTTCGAAAAGTTACCTTATAGACGTTTCGCATATAGGAATTATCGAAAAAACGCTTAACTATATAGGCGTTTCGGGCAGCGACAGGGAGTTTGCCGTCGAATGTCTTACGGGCAAAAATTCGCACGATTTTCTGCGTTTTGCGCGCGAGAAAGGCATTCCCGAAGAAAGAAGCGAAGTGTTTGTTAAGCTTATGACGTTGCCTCCGACGCCCGACGAGGCGATTGCCGAGCTTGAAAAAATCAAGCGCGCGCCCGAAATAGGTCACGAAATAGACGAAACGGAAAGGCTTATCGGACTGCTTGCCGACAAGTCCACGATAAATATAAATTTTTCGATAGTGGGCAACGCGGAGTACTATAACGGGCTTATATTCAAAGGCTATATAAACGGCGTGCCGCAGGCGGTGCTGTCGGGCGGCAGATACGACAGATTATTGAAAAAATTCCGCAAAAACGGGCAGGCGGTAGGGTTTGCGGTATATCTCGGCGAACTCGAACGCTATTTTTCGAATCCGCCCGCTAACCCCGACGTTATTATAGTTTACGACCGTTCGACGGGCGAAAAAGCCCTCGCCGCGGCAAGAGCGTTCAGAAAACAGGGCAAAAAAGTATTGCTTTCCTCGGGAAAACCCGCGGAAACAGCCGAAAAAACAATTTACGCGGAGGAGCTTTAATGATAAACATAGCTTTGCCGAAAGGCAGGTTGGGCGAAAAGGTCTACGCCCTGCTTTCCTCGATAGGTTACGAGTGCAGCGAGTACTCCGAAAACAACAGAAAACTTATATTCCGCGACGAAAAAAACGGCGTTTCATACTTCTGGGTCAAGCCGTCGGACGTGGCAATTTACGTCGAACTCGGCGCGGCGGACGTGGGGGTCTGCGGCAAGGATATCCTCGACGAGGCGCAGGCGGACGTATACGAACTGCTCGATTTGAATATGGGTAAATGCCGTATGTGCGTCGCCGCGAAAAAGGACTTCCGCGACGACTTCACCCGACCTTTGCGCGTCGCGACGAAATTCGTCAAAAGCGCGGAAAAATACTATTCCTCGATAGGCAGAGAAATCGAGCTGATAAAGCTTAACGGCTCTATTGAACTTGCGCCCATTCTCGGGCTTTCCGACGTCATTTTCGATATAGTGGAAACGGGCGTAACGCTTAAAGAAAACGACCTTCACGTCATAACCGAAGTCTACCCGATAAGCACCAGAATGATAGCCAACAAGTCGTCGTATAAATTCAAAAACGCCGATATTCTCGCGTTGACCGAACGGCTTAAAGGAGCGATAAAATGAAAATTACCCCCCGAATATATGCAGGTGAAAGCGCGCAACAGCTTTTCGGCGAGCGTGAAGAAATAACGGGCAACGTCGAAGAAAAGGTAAAGGAAATAATAGCGAACGTCAGAAAAAACGGCGACGCCGCGCTTAAAGAATACGCAGAAAAATTCGACGGATACAAGGGCGCGGATTTAGAGGTTTCCGCCGAGGAGTTCGCCGAGGCGGAAAGGGCGGTATCCGCGGAATATAAAGCCACTTTGAAGGCCTCGATAGAAAATATACGCGCATTTCACAGACGGCAGGTAAGGCAGGGTTTCGAAATAAGGGAAAACGGCAGAGTTACGGGTCAGAAAGTCACGCCCGTAGCCCGCGCGGGGATTTATGTTCCCGGCGGCACGGCGGCGTATCCCTCGACCGTTCTGATGAACGCTATCCCCGCAAAAATCGCGGGCGTAAAAGAGGTGATAATGGCGACCCCCGTCAAGGCGGACGGCAAGGTGCGCCCCGAAGTTCTGTGCGCCGCGAAACTGTGCGGCGTGGACCGCGTGTTCAAAATGGGCGGCGCGCAGGCGATTGCCGCGCTCGCATACGGCACCGAAAGCGTTCCCAAAGTCGATAAAATCACGGGTCCGGGGCGCGATTTCGTCGCCACGGCGAAAAAGCTTGTGTACGGCGTTGCGTGCGGCATAGATATGATAGCGGGACCCAGCGAAATTCTGGTGATAGCCGACGGCGGGGCGAATCCCGTTCACGTCGCCGCCGATCTCCTCTCTCAGGCAGAACACGACGTTATAGCTTCCGCGCTTTTGATAACCGACAGCAAAAAACTCGCCGACGAGGTGTGCGTACAGCTTTGCGAGCAGGTCAAAAAGCTCGAAAGGTGCGAAATTGCCTCGAAATCGCTTGAAAACAACTGCAAAGTCATAGTGGTAGGGGATATGGCGACGGCGGTAAAACTTGCCAACGCGTATGCGCCCGAGCACCTCGAACTGTGCGTAAACGACCCTTTCCCGCTTTTGGACGGGGTTGTGAATGCGGGTTCGGTATTCCTCGGATATAACACGCCCGAGGCGGTGGGCGACTATTACGCGGGCGCAAACCATACCCTTCCCACAAGCGGCACGGCAAGATTTTCTTCGCCTTTGAGCGTAGAAGATTTCATAAAAACCACCCAATATGTGTATTACGACGGCGCGGCGCTTTGTTCGGCGGCGGAAGATATCGTCCGCTTCGCAAAGAGCGAAGGACTGACGGGGCACGCCGAAAGCGTCGCCGTGAGGACGAGAAAATGAGCATATATCTCGATAAAAGACTGCAATCGCTCACCCCGTATACCCCGGGCGAACAGCCGCAGTCGTCTGAAAAATTCATAAAACTCAACACCAACGAAAGCCCGTACTTTCCGTCGAAGTATTCGCTTGCCCGCATAAATTCCGCAGAGAAGAAAAAGCTCCGCCTTTATTCCGACCCCGAAAGCGGCGAACTTGCCCGCGCAATCGCGGAATATTACGGCGTAACGAGCGAAAACGTAATGCCAGTAAACGGCAGCGACGAAGCGCTTGCGTTTTGCTTTGCGGCGTTCGGCGACAAGGGGGCTGTGTTCCCCGACGTAACCTACGGCTTTTATAAGGTTTTCGCGGGGCTTTTCGACGTGAAGTACACGGAAATTCCGCTAAAAAAGGACTTTTCGGTAAACGTCAAGGACTATCTCGATAAAAACAAGACGGTTTTTCTTGCTAATCCCAACGCGCAGACGGGTATGTATCTTCCGCTTGCGGAAATCGAAACGATAGTTTCGTCCAACCCCAAGTCGGTGGTCGTAATAGACGAGGCGTACGTCGATTTCGGCGGGGTAAGCGCGGTAAAGCTGATAAAACATTATAAAAATCTTGTCGTGGTGCAGACTTTCTCGAAGTCGCGTTCGCTCGCGGGCGCGAGAGTGGGATTCGCTGTCGCCGACAAAGAGCTTATAGCCGATTTGCAGCGCGTGAAGTATTCGTTCAATCCCTATAACGTGAACAGACTTTCCGCCGCTTTGGCAACCGAGGCTATAAAGGACAGAAAATATTTCGGAGCCTGCCGCAAAAAGATAATGTCAACGCGCGAAAAACTTACCGCGGGGCTTAAAGAACTCGGCTTTGAAGTTCTGCCCTCGAAAGCCAATTTCGTCCTCGCGCAAAGCGACAGAATTTCGGGCGGCGAGCTGTATAAAAAACTTAAAGAAAAGGGCGTGCTTGTCCGCCATTTCTCCGATAAACGCATAGATAATTTCGTCAGAATAACGATAGGCACAGACGCGCAGATTAAAATTCTGCTTAATAAAATCAAAAACATTATGGAGGCGCAAAAATGAGGACTTCCGAAATCAAAAGAAAAACCGCCGAAACGGATATATCGCTTTTTCTCGACCTCGACGGCTCGGTAAAATCCGACGAAGGCGGCGAAAACGTGAATACGGGTTGCGGTTTTCTCAACCATATGCTGCAACTTTTCGCCGTACATTCTGGCTTCGGCTTTTCGGTTGAATGCGTAGGCGATACCGACGTCGACTTCCACCACACCACGGAGGATATCGGCATAGCTTTGGGGCGCGCCGTCAAAGAGGCGCTCGGCGAAAAACTCGGAATCGCGCGCTACGCCGACGTAACTTTGCCTATGGACGAGGCGCTTATTCTCTGCGCATTGGACATAAGCGGCAGGGGATATCTCAATTTCGACGTCGAACTGCCCGCCGCAAAAGTCACCGACGACAGCGACGACGTAACCGCCAAAAAATGCGGACTTTTCGATACCGAACTCGTCGAGGAATTTTTCGCGGCGTTCGTGCGCGAGTCGGGCGTAACTTTACACTTCAAAAAACTTTACGGCAAAAACACGCACCACATCATAGAGGGCGTGTTCAAGGCGTTTGCGCGCGCCCTTTCGGCTGCGTGCAAAGTAGTGGGTGGCGGCGTTCCGTCCTCGAAAGGCGTTTTGTAATGATAGCTATTATCGACTACGGCGTAGGCAATCTGTTTTCGCTTAAAAGTTCGCTTAAAGCCCTCGGACTCAACGCCGTCGTGACTTCCGACAAATCCGAAGTTTTAAAGGCAAAAAGGGTAATTCTCCCCGGCGTCGGCGCGTTTGGCGCGGCGGTGGAAAAGCTTGAAGGGGCGGGGCTGTATAACACGGTGCTCGAAGTCGCGCGCGGCGGCGTTCCTCTGCTCGGC
Organism: uncultured Clostridia bacterium; assembly: GCA_947624005.1. GTDB lineage: Bacteria > Bacillota > Clostridia > Christensenellales > Borkfalkiaceae > Coproplasma. The sequence continues at coordinate 33,938 of CANQHV010000003.1, read as the reverse complement.
ATATGCCTCGGAATGCAGCTTCTGTTCGATAAATCGTTCGAATACGGCGAACATAAGGGGCTGTCGCTTTTACGGGGCGAGGTGCGCCCGCTGTCGGACGACATAAGCGGACTGAAAATTCCGCATATGGGCTGGAACAGCCTTAATTTCGTTACAAAAAGCCCGCTTTTCAAGTATGTAAGCGAGGGCGAATACGTCTATTTCGTACACTCGTTTTACGCGAAGAACTGCGAAGAAAGCCTTATCGCCACTTCGCGTTACGGCGTTGACGTCACCGCCGCCGTCGGGTATGACAACGTGTACGGCACGCAATTCCACCCCGAAAAAAGCGGCGACGTGGGTATGAGAATTTTAAAGGCGTTCGGTGAATTATGATTATTTTTCCCGCGATAGACATTATAGGCGGCTCGGTCGTGCGGCTCGAACGCGGCGATTACGGCGCGGTTAAAAAATATTCTCTGTCCGTCGAAGAGGCGGCAAAATCTTTCCGCGCGGCAGGCGCAAGCCATATTCACGCCGTCGATTTGGACGGTGCGAAATCGGGCGAAGCCGAAAACGCGGATTGCGTTAAACGCATAATATCCGCGGGGCAATGCTACGTCGAGATAGGCGGCGGGGTAAGGTCGGAAGCGCAAATCGAAAGTTATCTTGCGGCGGGAGCGGGCAGGGTTATCCTCGGCACGGTCGCCGTAAAAGATTTCGGCTTCGTAAAGCGCGCCGCAAAAAAATACCCCGAAAAAATCGCCGTCGGAGTAGACGCCGCCGACGGAAAAGTCGCAATTTCGGGCTGGCGCGAAATAACCGGTATCGACGCGGTCGATTTTTGCCGCAGACTTGCCGACGAGGGCATAAATTCGGTAATATATACCGACATTTCGCGCGACGGAATGCTTTCGGGAACCAACCTTTCCGCATACGAACGGCTTGTCGGAATAAAGGGGCTTAAAATAACCGCTTCGGGCGGAATAACATACCTTGAAGAGGTGCGCGCCCTCAAAGATATGGGCGTTTACGCCGCAATTCTCGGCAAAGCCCTTTATGAGGGCAAGCTCGATTTGTCGGAAGCGGTAAAAATTGCGGAGGACGGCTGATGCTTGCGAAAAGAATAATCCCCTGCCTCGACGTGCGCGACGGCAGGGTTGTAAAGGGTAAAAATTTTACGGGGCTTAACGACGTTTCCGACCCCGTGTCGCTCGCCCGCAGATATTCCGAAAGCGGAGCCGACGAACTCGTTTTTTACGATATAACCGCAAGTTTCGAGGGCAGAAAGCTGTTTACCGAAATACTCAAAAAGGTTGCGGAAAGCATATTCATTCCTATGACCGTGGGCGGCGGCGTAAATACGGTGGACGACTTCGACCGCGTGCTTAAATGCGGAGCCGACAAGGTAAGCGTAAATACGGGCGCGCTGAACAACCCCTCGCTTATAAGCGAAGCGGCTCGCCGCTACGGCGACCAGTGCGTCGTGCTTTCGATGGACGTCAAGCGCGTGGACGGCAGATTTACCGTCTTTGCAAAGGGCGGGCGCGAAAACAGAGGAATAGACGCCCTCGAATGGGCAAAATTCGGGCAGAAAAGCGGCGCGGGCGAAATAGTGGTAAACTCGATAGACACCGACGGCGTAAAAAAAGGCTTCGACCTCGAAATGCTTAAAGCCGTGTGCGACGTGGTGACGATTCCCGTCATAGCCTCGGGCGGCGCGGGCAGTATCGACGACTTCGTAACGCTTTTCAAATCGGTAAACGTGGACGCGGGGCTCGGCGCTTCGGTATTTCATTACCGCGAAATAGAAATTGAAAACTTAAAACGTATATTAAAAAACAACTCTGTGGAAGTGAGGATTTGATATGTTGAAAACAGACGAACTGAAATTTGACGAAAAGGGGCTTATACCCGCGGTCGTAACCGATTTTTACACCAAAAAGGTGCTTACGGTCGCATATATGAACAGAGAAAGCCTTGAAATTACCTTGAAAGAGGGCAAAACCTGCTTTTATTCGCGGAGCAGAAATAAGCTTTGGAGAAAGGGCGAAACGAGCGGCAATTATCAGCACGTCGTCGCAATAAAAGCCGACTGCGACCGCGACGCGCTCGCCGTCGAAGTCGTAAAGGACGGACCCGCGTGCCACCTCGGCACGGACAGCTGTTTCAACGACTACGTTTATCAGTCAGACGAGCTTAAAGAATTTTCGATAGACGACCTGTACGAACTTATCAAAGGCAGAAAGACCGAAAAAAAGGAGGGGTCGTATACGACTTACCTCTTTGAACAGGGGCTTGACAAAATTCTCAAAAAAGTGGGCGAGGAGTGCACCGAAGTGGTAATCGCCGCAAAGGACGAGGATAAGCCCGAAACGGTTTTCGAAATTTCGGACCTATGTTATCACGTGCTTGTGCTTATGGTGCAGGCGGGGATAACTACCGCGGATATAATAGACGAGCTTAAAAAACGCCACGTCGTTGACAAAAAAGTCAAACAGCAGTATATGAAGTGATTTTGCGGCGTAAAACCGCAGTGAAAAGACGGTTAAGAATAAACGAAAGCCCGCCCGCGCGTCAAAACGCGCGGGCGGGCTTGTTTTCAGCCGAAAAGCCCCCTTAAAATTATGCCGAATACAAACGTCGCCGCCGCGCCTATAAAGGCGAGTACGATTTTGAAAGCCACGTCGCGCTGTTTCTGCTTCGCCGTGCGCTTGTACTGAAACCCGTTTTCTTTAAGGTTGATAACGTACATTTTTTCGCCCTTGCGCTCGGAAAGAATCAAATCGAAATAGCCGTCGCATTTCAGGTCCTGCAAAATTTTTTCCACGTCGTCGGGCGTGTATTTTTTCCGCGACGGAAGAACGGACAGAATATCCATCGGGGAAACAAGGCAGCCGTCCGTGCCGTCGCACAGCCCGTAAACCGCCGCCATAACTTCGTTTTCTCTGCGGTTAAGCATTTATAAGCGCGAATATAAGCGAGATTATAAAACTTCCCGCCGCGCCCCCCGCAAACGCCGCGAAAAAGGCGGGGAGATTGAATTTTCCCGCTTTGACCGCGCTCTGTACGGCGGGCGGCGGTATTCGGAGCGGCGCGTTCTGCTCGTCGGCGGGCGGTTCGTAATTTTTAAGCGGCGCAACGCAGTACATATTCCCGTGCGAATATCTCAAATCGATAAAGCCCTCTTCGCGCAGAAAGTTGAGGGCGTGCAACAGGCTTGCGCCCGATTTTTCTTCGCCGTCGGGGAAAGCTTCGAAAAATTCGTCGTCGGAAATTATTACGTACCTGCCGAGGGTAGCCATTGAATTGGTTTTCTGCAATACCGCGCTGCAAATTCTGTCCATTTATATTAATAATGGAGTTTTTCGCTCGGATTTATACCCGCGAGCGCGATTTAAAGCAAAAAAAAGCCCGCGTTACGCGGGTTGGAGGGCGGAGTATATAAGCCCGCCGACGAATAAGGCAATCCCCGCCGCAAGCACGACGTAAGATACAACCGTCAGCGCGAACACCGCCTTGAAGTTATTGCGCTTTTTCTGCGTTCGGAAAAACGCGAGAGAGGCTATCGACAGCACCACCGACGATATAAGCGCGTAAATGCCGAGTACGGTGAACATCAGCCCGAGCGCGACGACGGCGGCGGCGAGTACGCCCACGCCCGTCCAAAACCAGATTTTACGCGTTTCCTGTTCTTCGGATTGAATATTTTCTTCTTTTAAGTCTTTCATTGTCACTCCTTCAAAAGCGCGGCGTGCGGGTCGGGGTCCACAAGCACCGTCCTGTAATCGGTGTATACGACGTAGCCCGCCGCGCGCGCGGGAGGTTTTTTAACGAATTTGCGCTTTGTATAGTCTACGGGTATTTTGCTTCCCGACTTCGCGTCGGAATAGTGCGCGCATATCTGCGCCGCGACTTCCAGAACGTTTGCGGGGATTTTCGCGCCCCCCGTGACTATTACCACGTGCGCCGAATGGTAGCCCTGCGTATGAAGCCATATGTCTTCGGGCGAAACGCTTTTCAAAAGTCTGTCGTTCTGAATATTGTTCCTCCCCGCAAGAATTTTAAACGAACCGCATTCGTAAGTTCTGAAAGGGGAGGGCGCCTTTTTTTTCTCTTTTTTTTCGGCTTTAAGAATACCCGCGCTTATAAGTTCCGCGGCGCATTCTCCGAGGTCGAGGGGCGAGTCCGCGCTCTCGACGTGCGCCAAAAGACTGTAAAGATAATCGCATTCGCTTTCGGTCTGTTCTTTCTGTACCGATACGGCTTGCGCGGCGCGCTTTAATTTCGCGTACCGCTTATAATATTTTTGCGCGTTCTGCGCGGGCGTAAGATGGGGGTCGAGCGCGATTTTAATCTTGCCGCCGTTTTCATCGTAATAGTTTACCGCCTCGAAAACTTGCGCCCCGCGCGGCATCGCGTATATGTTTGCGGTTAAAAGTTCGCCCTTTAATTTCACCGTTTCGGCGTCGCGGCATTCAAGCAGTTTGTCGCCTATTATCGAAAGCCGTTTTTCGGCTTTTCTTATGTGCGACATAAGGGCGGAAACCAACCTCTTTTTTTCGCCGTCGAAAAGTTTTTCGCTTATAACTTCGTCGTAATACGCCGTTTGCGCATCGAGAACGCTGTCGAATTTTTTCGCGTTTTTCCCGAAGTAAACGGCTTTGAAGTCCTTGGGTTTTCCGTCCTCGTAAATCACGCAAGGGGCCGATTGCCCCCCGAATATATACGAATTAACGCGTTTTGCGTCGAATTTTCCGCCGCAGTAATCGGCAATGTCGCGCGCCGTCGTATAGGCTATTCCGCGTATGTTGTCCGAGATGAATTTCGCAAGGTCGCCGCCCGTAAATTCCGCTTTTTCGAGCGCGGGCAAATCGTCGGGCGAAATTTTTTCCTGCGGGGCGGGCAGTTCGTATTTCACGCCCGCAAACAGCAGCCTTTTCGTGTTTTCCCCGATGGAGTTCGTTTTAAGCGCGCCCAATATAATACCGTCGCGGCAGAGTATCGCGTTTGAATATTTTCCCATAATTTCGGCGTACAGCGAAAGTTTTTCGTCGCTGAAATCAGCCGAACATTCGAAGTCGAAACGTATTATTCTTTCAAAGCCAACGCGCTCGACGGCAACCGTTTTTGCGTTCTGCAAATGTTTTCTCAAAAGCATACAGAAGTTGGGCGCGACAAGGGGCGCCTCGCGCTCGACGGACGAAAGGCTTGCCCTGCAATTCTGCGCCGAAAGTCCGAGGTCGAGTTTGACGTTGCCCGAACGCGTGTATATAATAAACGACAGCTCGTCGCGCGACGGCTGGAAAATTTTCGAAATTTTTCCGCCGACAAGCCGTTTTGAAAGTTCGTCGGCGACGTATCCGATTGTAAACGCGTCCTGAGGCATAGTTACCTTTTTGCGGCGTTTGCGCCGCATAAGTTTATTTTACGATAATTATAAACCAAAAAAATTCAAAAGTAAATTGTTTGCCCGCCCTCAAAACGCTTTTCAAAACAAATGAGTTGTGTTAAAATATACCCTGTACGAAAAAGTTTTTATACAAGTTAGGAGATTTTTATGAAGTATACACAGGCAGTCGGCGAAAAAAGCACAGTAAAGCTGACAATCACATTTACCGAGGAAGAATGGCAGGACGCGCTTCATAAGGCGTTTGTCAAAACCCGCTCGCGTTACACCGTGCCCGGTTTCAGAAAGGGCAAAGCCCCCAAGGGCGTAATCGAAAATTTCTACGGCAAGGGCGCGTTCTTCGAGGAAGCTTTCAACACGCTTTATTCCGAGCATTACTTTGCGATTATCGACAAGGAAAAGGATAATTTCACCGCGGTCGGCGAACCTACCCTTAACGTCGAAGATATGACCGAGGGCAAGGGCGTCGTGCTTACCGCGGTCGTTCCCGTAAAACCCGACGTTGAAATCGCCGCGTACACGGGTTTAAAAATCAGAAAGTTTGAGTATAATGTTACAGACGCCGACGTTGAAAAAGAAGCCGAAAAAATTCTTCAATCTCATGCAAAGGACGTCGAAGTTACCGACAGAGCGGCAAAAAGCGGCGACACGGCGAATATAGATTTTTCGGGCACGGTAGACGGCGAAAAGTTTGCGGGCGGCACCGCCGAAGGTTACGACCTCGTTTTGGGCAGCGGCAGTTTCATTCCGGGGTTCGAAGACCAGGTTATCGGAATGAATTTGGGCGAAGAAAAGAATATAACCGTCAAATTCCCCGACGATTATCAGGCGGACAATCTCCGCGGCAAAGACGCGGTGTTTGCGATAAAGCTCAATAAGCTTACCGCGAAAGAACTTCCCGAACTCACCGACGAATACGTCAAGGCGAACGCGGGCGAAGCGACGGTGGAGGACTATAAAAACAAGTGCCGCGAACGCCTTGTGCGCAACGCCGAAAACCGCAGCCGCGACGAAACCGAAAACAGCATTATCGAAACTATTGCAAAGGGCGCGAAAGCGGACATCCCCGACGCTATGATAGAGGCGGAAATCGACAGAATGATGCAGGAACTTTCCTACCGCCTTATGTATCAGGGCATAAAACTCGAAGAATATGTGAAGTATATGGGTCAGACGATGGAGCAGTTCCGCGCGCAGTTCAAGGAACAGGCTCGCCCGAGGGTTATGAGCCAGCTTGTCATCGATAAGATAATGAAGACCGAAAATTTCGCGCTTGCGGACGGCGAACTCGACGCGAAAATCGAAGAGCAGGCAAAGTCGCTCGGCAAGACGTTGGAAGAATACAAAAAGACCATCGACCCCAGACAGGTCGAATATATCACGAACGATATTCTGATTACGAAGATGTTCGACTTCCTTAAAGCAAATAACGAACTTTACACCGAAGACGAAAAGAAGCCCGCGAAAAAGACGGGCAAAAAGACCGATAAGGAATAAAAAGAGGTTAAAATGGACATAGAAAAAAGCGCGCTCGTACCTTATATCGTCGAGCAGACGTCGCGCGGCGAACGTTCGTACGACATTTACAGCAGACTTTTAGAAGACAGAATCATATTTTTAAGCGGCGAAATCGACGACGCGGTTGCGAATACGGTTGTCGCACAGCTTATCTACCTCGAAGCGAAAGACCCGCAGAAAGATATTTCGCTGTATATCAACAGCCCGGGCGGTTCGGTTTCGGCGGGACTTGCAATCTACGACACGATGAACTATATAAAATGCGACGTTTCGACCATCTGCATAGGTATGGCGGCTTCGATGGGCGCGTTTTTGCTTTCGAGCGGCGCGCGCGGCAAGCGTTTCGCGCTTCCCAACAGCGAAATTATGATTCACCAACCTCTGGGCGGAGCGCAGGGGCAGGCAAGCGACATAAAAATCGCCGCGGAACACATATTGAAAACAAGACAGAAATTAAACGCAATTCTCGCGCAGAATTCGGGCAGGTCGATTGCCGATATCGAGCGCGATACCGACAGGGACAACTATCTTTCGGCGCAGGAAGCGCAGGAATACGGTTTGATAGACAAGGTATTTTTCAAGCGTTAAATAAGGAATTTTTATGAAGGAACAAAGATTTTGCTCGTTCTGCGGCAAAAACGAAGCCGACGTAAGGCGGCTTATAAGCGGGCAGAACGGCGTATGTATATGCGACGAGTGTATAGAAATATGTTCGGATATGGTGCGCGACGTCGTTTCGGACGCGCTCGAACCCGTACCCCTTAAAAAACCCGCCGAACTCAAAGCGGAACTCGACAAATATATCGTCGGACAGGAAGAGGCAAAGCGCGTTCTTTCCGTCGCAGTATACAACCATTACAAGCGAATAAACAACCTTGCGGCGGCTGCCGACGGCGACGTCGAAATAGAAAAGAGCAATATTTTGCTTTTGGGACCCACGGGCTGCGGTAAAACGTTGCTCGCGCGCACGCTTGCGAAAATTCTGAACGTGCCTTTCGCAACTTCCGACGCCACCACTTTAACCGAGGCGGGCTACGTCGGCGAGGACGTCGAAAATATCCTTCTTAAACTTATACAAAACGCCGATTACGATATCGAAAGAGCGCAACGCGGCATAATTTATATCGACGAAATCGACAAAATCGCGCGCAAAGGCGAAAACGTTTCCATAACCCGCGACGTTTCGGGCGAGGGCGTACAGCAGGCGCTTTTGAAAATAATTGAGGGCACGGTCGCAAACGTTCCTCCGCAGGGCGGCAGAAAGCACCCTCAACAGGAATGTTTGAGAATAGACACCACGAATATACTGTTTATCTGCGGCGGCGCTTTCGTCGGACTTGATAAAATAGTCCAAAAACGCGTAGACAATTCCTCGCTCGGCTTCGGCGGTACCGTTAAAAACACCGAGGCGGACGAGTACGAACTCCTCTCCGACTTAAAGCCGCAGGATTTGACCAAATTCGGTCTTATACCCGAATTTGTGGGGCGCGTACCCATTTTCGTCAGTCTGCACCCTTTGAACGAAGAGGCGCTTGTAAATATTCTGACGCAACCCAAAAACGCGATAATCAAGCAATATCAGAAGCTTATCGGAATGGACGGCGTAAAGCTTACGGTCGACGACGAAGCCGTGCGCGAAATAGCGAACACGGCGATACGTTTAAAGACGGGCGCGCGCGGTCTGCGTACGATTATCGAAAGCTTTATGACCCCTGTCATGTACAGATTGCCGTCCGAAAGCAACGTCGAAGAGGTAATAGTTACCCGCGAATGCATAGTGGACAAGGCGGAGCCGAAGATAATTTACAAAAAGACAGCTTGAAAATTGCCGCGATTTTTCGCGGCTGATTTTTTAAGCGGGAGGTTACAATGTCGAAGAAGATAATCGAAAGTCTGCCCGTAGTGGCATTGCGGGGCAGAGTTATATTCCCCGGCGTCGGCGCAAGCTTCGACGCGGGCAGGATATCGTCGCTTAAAGCGATAAAATGCGCGACCGACGGAGATTCGCGTATTTTTATCTGCGCCCAAAAAGACCCCGAAAAGACCGAAATAGTCGCTTCCGATATGTACTCGGTAGGCACGGTCGTGCGAATAAAGCAGGTGTCGCGCCTTCCCGGCAACAGCATACGCCTTGCGGTCGAGGGCGTATTCCGCGGCAAAGGGCGGGAGTTCAGACAGGACGACGGCGCATTTTTCGCGGACGTCGAACGCATTGCGCCCGTTCACGAGGACGAATTTCTCGAAGAGGCGTATTTCCGCACGGTAAAGGAACTTGCGCTCGATATCGCTTCCGACGACGGCAAAATTTCCAAGGAGGCGGCGTCCGTAATGCAGAATTGCTCCGACGCCGACGTTTTTTGCAATCTTGCGGCGCATTATATGCCTTTCAAAACAGCCGACAAACAGAAAATTTTGCAGACCGTTTTTGTTGCGCAAAGGCTTGAAATCCTCGAAAATCTGTTACGCAACGAGCAGGAAATTTCCCGCCTCGAACGCAAAATCAACGCCGTCGTGCGGCAGAACATAGACAAAAACCAAAAGGAATATTACCTGCGCGAACAACTTAAAGCCATTCACGCGGAACTCGGCGACGACGAAGAGGAAAAAGACGAGTTAGAGGCCGAAATCAAAGAGCGCGGCTTGCCCGAAGAGGTCGAAAAAAAGGCTTTGAAAGAGCTTTCGCGTATGGGCAAAATGCCCGCGTCCTCGCCCGAATACAACGTAATAAAGCTCTACCTCGATTGGCTTTTGGACATACCGTGGACGGAAAAAACCGAGGACTCGAAAGACCTTAAAGAAGCGGTTAAAATACTCAACGAGGACCATTACGGCCTTGACAAAATCAAGGAAAGAATAACGGAATATCTCGCCGTTTTGCAACTTACGGGCGGGCTTAACGCGCCCATATTGTGCTTTGTGGGTCCTCCCGGAGTGGGGAAAACCTCGATAGCTTCGTCAATCGCGCGCGCTCTCGGCAGAAAGTTCGTCAGAATGAGCCTCGGCGGGGTAAAGGACGAGGCGGAAATCCGCGGACACAGAAAGACTTATATAGGTTCTATGCCGGGGCGCATTATAACCGCGATGAAGACGGCAGGGGTGGTAAATCCCGTGTTTTTATTGGACGAGGTGGACAAGCTTTCGTCCGATATGCGCGGCGACCCCGCAAGCGCGCTTCTCGAAGTGCTGGACCCCGCGCAGAATTCGACTTTCCGCGACAGATACCTCGAAGTGCCTTACGACCTTTCGAAAGTACTGTTTTTGGTGACGGCAAACACCGTCGATACCATACCCGCGCCCCTTTACGACAGAATGGAAGTAATACGGCTGGGCGGCTACACGCGCGAGGAAAAGCGCGAAATAGCAAAGAGGTTTTTACTTCCCAAGCGCAGGGAGGCGAACGGGCTTAAAAAGGGTCAGATTACAATTTCGGACGGCGCGTTAAACGCCGTAATTTCGGGCTATACCATGGAAGCGGGCGTGCGCGGGCTTGAAAGACAGATAGACGCGCTCTGCCGCAAGGCGGCTGTGAAAATCGCGGGCGGCGAGTGCGAAAAACTTTCCGTCACCGAAAAGAATCTGCACGATTTTCTCGGCGCGGAAAAATACGAGGGCGTAGGCGAAGCGCTTAAACGCGACGAGGTAGGCGCGGCGACGGGGCTTGCGTGGACTGCGGTCGGCGGAACTACGCTGACAATCGAAGTGTCGGCAATGCACGGCAAGGGCGACGTTTTGCTTACGGGCAAACTCGGCGACGTGATGAAAGAAAGCGCGCGCGCGGCGATAAGTTATATAAGGAGCAAAAGCGGTAAGTACGGCATCGACGAAGAAGCGTTTGAAACCACCGACATTCATATCCACGTGCCCGAGGGCGCGACCCCCAAAGACGGACCGAGCGCGGGCATAACTATGGCGACGGCTATCCTTTCCGCGTTCACGCAAAAGCCCGTCAGAAAGTCGGTTGCAATGACGGGCGAAATAACTCTGCGCGGCAACGTTTTGCCCATAGGCGGCTTAAAGGAAAAAGCGCTTGCCGCGTACAGCGTGGGCATAAAGGACGTAATCATCCCCGCCGACAACCGCAAAGACCTCGAAGAAGTGCCCGAAGAGGTGCGCGCAAACCTCAATTTTATACCCGTTTCCGACGTAGACGCCGTGTTCAGAAACGCGATTATAGGTCTGTAATATGCTTAAAATAAACGCGCAATTCATAACGTCGGCGGCGAACAAATCGCAGTTTTTGCAGTCCGATAAGCCGCAGATTGCGGTATGCGGAAAATCGAACGTGGGCAAATCGAGCTTTATAAATATGCTTGCGGGGCAGAAAAAACTTGCCAAGGTTTCGAAAGAACCGGGCAGGACGCGGCTTGTCAATTATTTCGATTTCGGCGATTTTGTTTTAGCCGACCTCCCGGGGTACGGTTACGCGAAGGTTTCAAAAGCGGAAAAGGACAGATGGGCAAAGCTTATGGACGACTTTTTTGCCGAAAGTGGACATATATCTCACGTTTTTTTGCTTGTAGACGGTCGTCACGAGCCTACCGCGAACGACTTGACTATGGTAAATTACCTTTACTCGAACGCAATGCCTTTTACCGTAGTTTCCACCAAAGCCGACAAACTTTCAAGGGCGGCGATAGCGAGGAACTCCGCCTTGATTGCCGCCGCGCTCAAATGCGGCGCGGGCGATATAATTCCCACCTCGTCCGAAACCCGCTTCGGTCTTGACAAAATTCTTTCCGTCCTCGACGGCGTCGTCCGCCGTTGAACTTATGCAGAAAACTCACCCGCCGATTATTCGGCGGGTTTAGTATTTCCCGCTTTTTGCGGGCGGGTATAAAGTTTGAACCCCGAAAGTGTAATAATCCGTCATACGGCGACAATTTCCGACATATAATTTATTACTTCAATAAATTACTTCAATTTTCGAGGCGGAAATGGTCGATTATATATCGGAAAGGGCGCGGAAAGAGGGCGCGTACATTATCGAAACTCAAAGCACGGTCCGTGCCACGGCTGAATTTTTTCATATAAGCAAATCCACCGTACATAAGGACGTGACCGAACGGTTGAAATGCGTTGACGGCGAGCTGTTTTCCGCAGTGCGCGAAGTACTTGACAAAAATCTTTCCGAACGCCATATTCGCGGAGGGATTGCGACGAAAAACAAATATCTCAATAAAAATTGAAAAATATGCGCCTATAAATTTGAAACGGCGGAAAAGTTGTGATATAATAATAAAAAATTATACCTTTTCAACTAACGGTAACGATGGCTAAACTTTTAGGCATAGACGTCGGTTCAACCACCGTAAAGGCGGCGGTAATAGACGGAGAGAAAATTTTATACAGCTCGTATGTGCGCCATTTTTCGAAAGTCAAAGAAACGGTGCTTGCACAGCTTGCCGAAATCAAAGAACGATTCGGCGGCGATTTTTCGGTAACCGTGACGGGCAGCGCGGGGCTGGGGCTTTCGCAACGCAGCAATCTGAACTTCGTACAGGAAGTACAGGCTGCGTTTATCGCCATACGTAAATTCTATCCCGATACCGACGTCGCCGTCGAACTCGGCGGCGAGGACGCGAAAATCATCTTCGTTACGGGCGGCACCGAACAGCGTATGAACGGCAGCTGCGCGGGCGGTACGGGGGCGTTCATCGACCAGATGGCGACTCTTCTGAATATATCGGTAAGCGAAATGGACGAACTTGCACTGCGCGCCGAAAAAACCTACCCCATAGCTTCGCGTTGCGGCGTGTTTGCAAAGTCTGATATTCAGCCGCTTTTAAACCAAGGCGCAAAAAAAGAGGATATTTCCGCCTCGATTTTTCAGGCGGTCGTTGACCAGACGGTGTCGGGGCTTGCGCAGGGGCGGCGCATAAAGGGCAAAGTACTGTTTTTGGGCGGTCCTTTATACTTTCTGAAAGCCCTCCGCAAAGCTTTCAAAACCACTTTGAAGCTTTCCGACGAAAACGCTGTTTTCCCCGACAACGCCCCGTGCTTTATGTCGATAGGCGCGGCGTTGTACTCGGCTAACGTAAAAAGCGAAAGTATAGACGAAATCATAAATAAGGTGCAGTCCGCGCCCGAAAGTTCTGAAAAAATAACGGGCAAGCCCCTTTTCGAAAGCAAGGAAGAATACGCGAGTTTTGTCGCGCGTCACCGCGCCCGCGACCTTAAATTCGCGGATATCGCGGGCTATACGGGCGACTGTTATCTCGGCATAGATTCTGGCAGTACGACTACGAAGCTTATGCTTATTACCCCCGATTGCCGAATACTTTATTCCCATTATCAGTCCAACAACGGTCAGCCGCTCGACATCGTTATCGAAAAACTCAAAGAAATCTACAAACTCGGCGGCGGCAGGCTTAAAATACGCGGCGCGGCGGTTACGGGTTACGGCGAAGACCTTATAAAAAGCGCGATAAAAGCCGATTTCGGCATTGTCGAAACGGTCGCGCACTTCAAAGCCGCCCTTCATTTCAATCCCAAAGTAGACTTTATAATAGATATCGGAGGGCAGGACATAAAGTGCTTTAAAATCAAAAACGGCGCGATAGACTCGATTATGCTCAACGAGGCGTGTTCGTCGGGTTGCGGGTCGTTTATACAGACTTTTGCCCGCGCGATGGGAATGGAGATAAATAAATTCTCGGAAGAGGGTTTGTTTGCCGAACACCCCGTCGAACTCGGTTCGCGTTGCACCGTCTTTATGAATTCCGCCGTCAAACAGGCGCAGAAAGAGGGCGCAAGCGTCGCCGATATCTCCGCGGGGCTTTCGTCGTCGATAGTTAAAAACGCAATATACAAGGTAATCCGCGCGCAGAGCGTGGACGAACTCGGCGAAAATATAGTTGTGCAGGGCGGCACCTTTTTAAACGACGCCGTTTTGCGCTCGTTCGAAATCGAAACGGGCAAGAATGTCATTCGCCCCGGTATCGCGGGGCTTATGGGCGCGTTCGGCGCGGCGTTGTTCGCTATGGAAAACGTAAAGGGCGAAAGCGCCGTAATAAGCGGCAAAGAACTCGACGGTTTTTCGTATACCTCGAAATCAACCAACTGCCACGGCTGTACGTCCAATTGCAACGTAAATATCATAACGTTTGCCGACAAGCGTAAATTCATTTCGGGCAATAAGTGCGAACGCGGAGCGGGAATGAAGCCCGCGCCCTCCGACCTCGATATTTACGCCTACAAGCAGACCCGCCTTTTGCAGTGCATAGAGGGTACGGACGGCGGCAAGGGCGTAGTGGGGCTTCCGTTGCAACTCGGTATGTACGAACAACTCCCCGTATGGGCGGGCTTTTTCGAAAGCCTCGGTTTCCGCGTTGCGCTGTCCGACAAGTCCTCGCGCGAGCTGTATTTCAAAGGTCAGCACACCGTGGCTTCGGACACGGCTTGCTACCCCGCGAAACTTATGCACGGGCATATCGAAAGTCTGTTAGACAAGGGCGTCGATTTTATATTTATGCCCTGCGAAAGCTATAATATAGACGAACACTATTCCGCCAATCATTATAACTGCCCCGTCGTCGCATACTACCCCGAATTGCTCAAAGCCAATAACGAACGGCTTACCGATAAAAACTTCATAATGCCCTACCTCGATTTGAATATGCAGAAAAATGCGGTAAAACGGCTCGGGGTTGCGCTTAAACGCTATAATTTTTCGGGTCGCGCGATTTCAAAGGCGCTTGCCGAGGGCTTTTCGCGCCTCGAAAGCTATCAAAACGACATTCGCGCAAAAGCCAACGAAATAATTTACCGCGCCGACAGGGAAGATAAACAAATAGTGGTGCTTGCGGGCAGACCCTATCATTTGGATAACGAGATAAACCACGGCATAAACAAGCTTTTAACATCTCTCGGTATAGCCGTTCTGTCCGAAGACAGCGTGTTCGAAAAGGGCGCGCGACTGAAAGTCAACGTTCTCGACCAATGGACGTATCATTCGCGGCTTTACCGTGCCGCCGACTTCGTATGCAAAACGCCGAACTGCAACCTTGTACAGCTTGTTTCGTTCGGTTGCGGCATCGACGCGGTAACGGGCGACGAAGTAAGAAGCATAATGGAAAAGAACGGCAAGCTTTACACACAGATAAAAATCGACGAAATAAACAATCTCGGCGTAGTTAAAATCCGCCTGCGCAGTATGCTTGCGGCAATTCAAGAGGCGAAAACGAAAGATGGAAGAAATTAAGGACTACCGCGACAACTACACCAAGTGGGACGATTCGATGAAGTCGAGGTATAAAATTCTTATACCCGATATGCTCCCGTGGCACTTCAAATTTTTCGAACAGCTGTTAAAAAGCGAAGGCTACGACGTCGAACTTCTCAAAAACGATTCCCGCACGGTAATAGACGAGGGGCTTAAACACGTCCATAACGACACGTGCTATCCTTGCCTTTGTGTCGTCGGACAGTTTATCGACGCGTTGAAAAGCGGAAAGTACGATTTGAACCGCACCGCGATAATGATAACCCAGACGGGCGGCGGTTGCAGGGCGTCGAACTATCTTCCGCTTGTAAGAAAGGCTTTAAAGGCGGAATTTCCGCAGGTTCCCGTAATCTCGGTCAATTTTACGGGGCTTGAAAAAGATTCGTCTTTGAAAATATCTGCAAGGCTGTTTTTAAAACTCGCATACGCGGTCATTTACGGCGACACTTTAATGTGGTGCTATAATCAGACCCGCCCGTACGAAAAACAGGCGGGCGAGGCGGACAAGGTCTGCGACGAAATCGTAAGTTACGTTTTAGACAAGTTTGAAAACGGCGGTTACAGAAAGTACAAAAAAATAAACAAGTATATAATAGATAAATTTGCCGCCGTCGAACGCACGGGCGAACGCAAAATAAAGGTGGGAATAGTGGGCGAAATCTACGTCAAATATTCCTATCTCGGCAATAACCGCCTCGAAAAATTCCTGCTTTCGGAAAATTGCGAACCCGTAGTCCCCACGCTTATGGATTTCGTAATGTATGTGGTAGTAAACAACATAAACGACGGCGAATATTACGGTCATTCGAAATTCCGCACGCTTATATATAAGTTGGTGTACGCGGTTCTGCGCAAAATTCAGCTTAACGTCAAAAAGCAGTTCGAAAAAGAGGGCGTTTTTATGCCTACGCACGACTTCGAACATTTAAGAAAGCTTGCGGACAAGGTTATAAACCAAGGAGTAAAAATGGGCGAGGGCTGGCTTATACCCTCCGAAATGGCGGCGCTTGCCGAAATGGGAGTGCCCAACATAGTCTGCGCCCAGCCTTTCGGCTGTCTGCCCAACCATATCGCGGGTAAAGGCGCGGTTCGCGCCGTCAAACAGCTTTATAAGGATATAAACGTAGTGGCGGTGGACTACGACCCGTCCGCCACGCGCGTAAATCAGGAGAACAGAATAAAACTTATGCTCGCCACCGCAAGGGAAAGGCAGGAAGACAATTAATCCGTCGTAAAAAAGAAAATATACGGAAAACCCGAATTGAAACCGAAATTAAACGCGCCGCGCGGCAGATATGCCGCGCGGCGCGAAATTTATAAATGTTAACGTATTACTTTATAAGCTTATACACGCTTTCAAACGGCTTGCGCCTTTTCGCGCGCACGGGGCAGCCGTCTGCGGCGTGCCCCAAAGCTATAATAAGCGGGAACTTCGTGCCCGCGGGGAGCGATAAGAATTCCGCAATCGCCGCCTCGTCGCGAAGCCCTACTATGCAGTTCTGCACGCCGATATCTTCTGCGGCAAGCGCAATGTATGCCGCAAGTATTCCTATGTCGTTTCCGATGAACTGCGCGTTCGAAACGGTGCGTTCGCCGCGTGTTACCGAAATTTCCGCCGTTTGCTCGATTACGATAAACGCAGTAGCCGTGTCCGCCCAACCGTTCGCACCGTTGATCTGAATGTTTTTTCTGAACGCCTTTGCTTTTTCTCCGTTGACGGCGTACAGCATATACGGCTGACCGTTGATGGCGGAGGGGGCAAGCGTTGCAAGTCGGCAAATTTTTTCGAGTTCTGCGTCTGTAACGGGCACGTCAGAAAACTCCCTCGTAGATTGTCTTTTTAAAAACAATTCTTCCAAAGTCATAATATACTCCGATATTTTTAAGAATTTTTTGCGTTCGCTATCGAAATTTTAGCCTTTTCGACGACGTTTTCCGCGGTAAATCCGAAGTGCTTGAAAAGCACGTCGGCGGGTCCCGAAACGCCGAAAGACTGCATCGCGATAACCTCGCCGTAATCGCGCGAATATTTGTACCACGCGAAGTGGCTTGCGGCTTCCACGCAAACGCGCGCCTTAACGAATTTGGGCAACACGCTTTCTTTATATTGTTCGCTCTGCTTTTCGAACTCTTCCATACAAGGCATCGACACGACGCGCGCCCTGATTCCCTCGGTTGCAAGTTGTGCCTGCGCCGCGGTGCAAAGCGCGATTTCCGAACCCGTGCCTATAAGTATTACGTCGGGGGTTCCCGCGCAGTCGGACAGGACGTAGCCGCCCTTTACGGCTTGAAGTCCGCTGCCCGCGTTCTGCGGAAGATTCTGCCTTGACAGCACAATCGCGGTGGGCGCCGAGCCGCCGAACGCCGAAAGGTACGCCGCCGCGGTTTCTTTTCCGTCGCAGGGGCGGAACACTTTAAGCCCCGGTATCGAGCGGAGCGCAATAAGCTGTTCGACAGGCTGATGGGTGGGACCGTCCTCGCCTACGCCTATCGAATCGTGGGTCATTACATAAATTACGGGAACGCTCATAAGCGCGCTCATTCTTATGCCCGCTTTCATATAGTCCGAGAACGAGAAGAACGTACTGCAAAGAATCCTCAAACCGCCGTGCAGTTGAATACCGTTGCAGATTGCCGCCATTGCGTGTTCGCGTATGCCGAAGTGAATATTACGCCCGAGCCTGTTTTCCGCCGAGAAATACCCCGCGCCCTTTATTTCGGTTTTTGTAGAGGGTGAAAGGTCCGCGGAACCCGACAAAAGGTTGGGCATTTTCTTTGCGAGTTCGTTTAAAATCTTGCCGCCCGACGCGCGCGTCGCCTCGGGTTTTTCGAACGCCAGAATAGACTGCAAATCGTCGAGGTCTACTGTGTAGCCGTTCATAAACTGCTTGTACTTTGCCGCAAGTTCGGGGTAAGCCTTTTCGTAGCGCGCGAACAATTCGTTCCACTTTCTTTCGTATTCGAGCTTTTCGTCCGCGATTTTCATACAGTAGTCCTTTACGTCCGCGGGAACGCAGAAAGGCTCTTCATTCCAATTGAAGTGTTTTTTGGTTTTTTCGAGGTTTTCCACGCCCATAGGCGCGCCGTGTACGTCCGCGCTGTCGGCAAGGGGCGAGCCGTAACCTATAACCGTTCGGCAAATTATGATTGAGGGGCGGGTGATATCGGCTTTCGCGCGCTGAATGGCGATTTTGAGCGAAAGCAGGTTGTTCGCGTCGTTTACGCGTATAACCTGCCAGCCCTGCGCCGCAAAGCGCGTGCCGACGTCCTCTGAAAAGGTCGAGTTGATATCGCCCTCTATGGTCATATTGTTTTTATCGTATAAAAGTATTAATTTTCCGAGTTTCTGATTGCCCGCGAAACTGCACGCTTCGTAGCTTATGCCCTCTTCAAGACAGCCGTCGCCGCATAAAACGTATGTGAAGTGGTCTACGACGGGGTAGTCGGGGCGGTTGAAAGTCGCCGCGAGATATTCCTCCGCAAGCGCGAAGCCTACCGCGTTTGCAAGCCCTTGTCCGAGGGGACCCGTCGAAGTTTCAACGCCCTGCGTTTTGCCGTATTCGGGGTGACCGGGCGTTTTCGAGCCGAGCTGACGGAAATTCGATATGTCCTCTTTCGTGACGTCGTAGCCGAACAGGTGCAGAAGCGAATACAAAAGCATCGAGCCGTGTCCTGCGGACAGAATAAATCTGTCGCGGTTATCCCAATCGGGATTTTTATAACTGAATTTCAAAAAATCGGCAAACACCTCGAAGCCTATCGGCGCCGCGCCGAGGCATATACCGGGGTGTCCGGAATTTGCACGCTGTATGGCTTCCGCCGAAAGTATTCTGATGGTGTCTACGCATTTTTTGGTATCGGGCATAATTTACTCCTTAATCGTTTATCGAAAATTTTTTCAGATTATGTAAATCGAGAAACTCGTATTTTTCAAGCAGTTCAAAAAGTATTCGCGCCATTTTGACGTTGCCGCCTTTTTCGTCGCTTTCGAAGTTCAGTGGCAGTACGGGGTCGTGAACGCTTTGACGAAGCATAAACCAACCTTTTAACCCGTCGCAGTAAATCCTCGCTCCCTCGAAATTTGTTTCCGCAAGCCGCAGGTCGGGGCGGGAGGAGGCGACCTTTTTAAGCTCGTTTATTACAAACACGCCCTCGCGTTTGAAGTTGCGGCTTTTTTCCGAAAACGAAATTCTTATTTCGTTTTCTTCTGCGGGCGTTTTCAGCCCCGCTATTTCCGAGCATATGCTTTCGCCCTTTTCAAGGCGGGAAAACAGCGCGAGTATCCTCGTCACAAGGTACGCGCCGTCGTCCAGATAATAATTTTCTTTAAGCGCGGCGTGTCCGCTCGTTTCGATTGCGAGGGGGGAATATACGCCGTTTGCATTAAGTTCTTTGCACTTGTCGATAACGTTTTTATAACCGCGTTTAAAGCGCAGGTGTTCGCCGCCGAGCGATTGTATAAATTGCGTAAGCCCCTCGCTTGTTACGCTGTCGGTCACTATAACGCCGGGCTTTTCTTTTAAAAGTATCGAAGAAATAAGGGCGATAAGCGCGCTTTTGTTAAGTTCTTTGCCGTCGCAATCTACGCACCCCGCGCGGTCCACGTCGGTATCGAAAATAACGCCGAGGTCGGCGCCCGCCTTTACGACTTCGCGCGCGAACCCGTCGATTGCGCCCTTGTCTTCGGGATTGGGTATATGGTTGGGGAAATTGCCGTCGGGTTCGAGGTAAAGGCTCCCCGAAACGTCCGCGCCCAGCGGTTTCAACACCTTTTCGGCGAAAAACCCGCCCGCGCCGTTTCCCGCGTCAACTATTATTTTTCTGCCGTCGAGCGGTTTTTCCGAGCCGCAACGCGCGCGCACGCTTCCGACGAGAATTTCGGAATACTCGTCCATGAAATTCATATTGCGCGTTGTGCCCGCGCCGCGCAGAAAATCTCCGTTTTCGGCGATTCTTATTATATCGTCGATATCTTTTCCGTCAAGCCCGCCGTCGGACGTAAAAAACTTCAAGCCGTTTCTGTCTTTGGGCATATGGCTTGCCGTAATCATACACGAAGCGTCTATTTCGGGTCGCTTCTTTAAAAGCACGAACATAGACGGAGTAGAGGAAAGCCCCGTATACACCACGTCGCAACCGCTTGAAAGAAAGGCGTGTTCGGCGGCTTTGAAAATTCTCGCCGCGGAAAGGCGCGAATCGTTTCCTATCGCGACGGTAAACCGCCTTTTGCCCTTTTTAAGGCTTAACCATTTGGCAAACGCGGCGCAAATTCTTTCTACGGCAAAGTCGGTAAGAGTGATATTTTCACCCGTCGCCACGCCGCGGATATCCGTACCGCTTTTGAGTTTTGTCAAGCCCATTTCCATACAAAGACAATTATACTATATTTTATCCCGCTTTTCAAGTAAATATCGGCGTTAAAATAAATTTTAAACGGGCAAACTTCGGACTAATTTTTGGCAACGTGCGTTAAAACGTTTTGAGTTTGCAAAAGACTGTGCTATACTAATTCCGAAATAACCGAAACGGAGAACTCACTTGAAAGAAAATTTCGTCGAACAGATTGCCGACATAGAAAAGGACTTCCCGCAGTGGTATACGGACGTCGTTTTAAAGACCCGCCTCGTCGATTACGGACCCGTAAAGGGCACTATGGTAATACGCCCCTACGGTTACGCCATCTGGGAAAACATACAAAAGGAAATGGACGCGCGCTTCAAGGCGACGGGTCACGTAAACGCGTATTTTCCTCTGCTTATTCCTATGAGCTTTTTCACGAAAGAGGCGGAACACGTCGAGGGTTTTGCGCCCGAAGTGGCGGTGGTGACCCACGCGGGCGGCGAAGAACTTGCCGAACCCCTCGCAATCCGCCCCACGTCCGAAACCGTGATAGGGAATATGTATGCGAAATGGTTGCAGTCTTACCGCGACCTTCCGATACTCATAAATCAATGGGCTAACGTAATGCGTTGGGAAAAGACGACGCGCCCTTTCTTGCGCACTTCCGAATTTTTATGGCAGGAGGGGCATACCGCCCACGCCACCGAAGAGGAAGCGATGGAAGAAACAATGAAAATGCTGGGCGTTTATAAGGAGTTTGCCGAAAACGTGCTTGCAATTCCCGTTCTGACGGGCAGAAAAACCGAAAAAGAAAAGTTTGCGGGCGCCGTCGCCACCTTCGGTATGGAGGCTATGATGAAAGACGGCAAAAGCCTGCAAGCGGGCACTTCGCACTTTCTCGGTCAGAATTTTTCAAAGGCGTTCGATATCAAATTCCTCGATAAAGACGGCTCGCAGAAATACGCCTACACGACGAGTTGGGGAACCTCGACCCGTATGATAGGCGCGCTTATAATGGCTCACGGCGACGCGCGCGGACTTGTTCTTCCCCCCAAAGTAGCTCCCACGCAGGCGGTTATTATACCCATCGCGGCGAAAAAAGGCGGCGTTATCGAAACCTGCTTAAAGATAAAGGACGACCTCGAAAAGGCGGGCGTGCGCGTGGTGTTGGACGATACGGACAACTCCCCGGGTTGGAAATTCAACGAATGGGAGATGAAGGGCGTGCCTCTCCGCATAGAACTCGGTCCCCGCGATATCGAGGCGGGCAAGGCTTTGATTTTCCGCCGCGACACCCTTGAAAAAGGCGAATACGCGCTTTCGGGAGTAGTGGAAGAGGTGAAAGACCTTCTTGAAAAAGTACAGAAAGATATGCTCGAAGCGGCAAGAAAGCGCCGCGACGCGAGAATAACTTCCGCCGACGGAATAGACGGAATTTTAAAGGCGGTCGAAAGCGGAAATTTCGTAAAAGCAGGCTGGTGCGCATCGCGCGAATGCGAGGACAAAATAAAAGCCGAAACAGCGGCGACGGCGCGCATAATTGACGACAAACTTTCGCATAAAAAATGCGCTTGCT
Organism: uncultured Clostridia bacterium; assembly: GCA_947624005.1. GTDB lineage: Bacteria > Bacillota > Clostridia > Christensenellales > Borkfalkiaceae > Coproplasma. Next base: position 11,894 of record CANQHV010000003.1, on the reverse strand, counting down.
GCGGAAAACCCGCAATATATACCGTCATTTTTGCCCGCGCATACTGACAATCGGCGGCAAAAATTACGCCGCTTTCGGGGCGGCTTTAAATTGGGTAATTCATAAAAATATAAATAAATCGGAGGAGATTTTTATGCTTGATAAAAAAATTGCAGAACTTTTGAACGACCAGATAAACAAGGAACTTTACTCGGGTTACCTCTACCTCGATTTTGCGAACTATTTCGAGGACGAGGGGCTTGACGGTTTCGCGCATTGGTACGAAATTCAGGCTCAGGAAGAACGCGACCACGCGCTTATGATTCGCCGCTATCTTATCGACAACGGCTACCGCGTAACTTTCGGCGAAATCGCAAAGCCCGACAAAAAGTTTACGTCGCATATGGACCCTTTAAAGGCGGGGCTTGAACACGAAAAATACGTAACTTCGCTTATAACCGCAATATATGCGGCGGCTTTCGACAAAAAGGATTTCAAGACAATGCAGTTCCTCGATTGGTTCGTAAAGGAACAGATGGAGGAAGAGAAAAACGCCGACGACCTTATTAAAAAGATGCAGCTTTTCGGCGCGGAACCCAAAGGACTTTATATGCTCAATCAGGAGCTGTCCGCACGCGTATACAACGCGCCCGCGACTGCCGAATAACCTAAAAATAATAAAAAGTTGCAATATATCTTAACAAAAACAGTCAAAGCGGGAACAAAGCGTAAAACTTTGTTCCCGCTTTTTCCGTCCGCAAAGTCGGAAAGTTTGCGAATTTTTTTGTTTGGCGCGTATATATTATAATGCAACGGTTGACAAAACGGTTGTCACGTGATATTATTCTGTATAATTATATAAGGTAGGTAAAAATATGGATTGGTTGAACGAAAACAGCGGCGTAATAGTACTTGTAACGTCGATTATAATAATCGTACTTGCCGCTCTTACCGTATGGCTTTTAGTCCGTCTGCACAGCAAAATAGCGGTGCAAAGGCTTAAATTCCTCGGCTTTTACTCAATTGACAAAGATACAAAAATCCGCTATGCGGGTTGCACAATCGGCAACAAATCGCTGAACGACGTCGGTATCGACGAACTCGGTGTGCAGAACGGCAAGGTAAACTTTCCGCTTACCGAAAAATATAAAAAAGATAACGGAATGCGCGCCGATTCGCGTATTGTCGTCGAGCAGAGAAGTTCGATAAGCTTTAATCTCTCCTGCGACGAACTCCGCGCGCTTCTGATAGAAAACAACGGCAAAAGAACGCTTAAAACGTTGCGCCTTTACGCCGTAGACCTTACGGGCACGCTGTATCGCGGCAGAATCCCCGCAGTCAGAAAGCTCCTCGGCGAAATGCTTGCGGCTGAAAAGAAAGGTTTGCAGTTTTCGCCCGTCGCGGAAACCGAGGCTATAAAAACGCCCGCCGCCGCGCCCGCTACCGATAATAAACCCGCGGAAGAGGAAGTTGCCGCGACGTCCGATAATTCCGATACGCCCGCCGCACCCGAAGAGCAAACCGAAAACGACTGACGTAAAAGTTCGGCGCAGAATATCTTAAATATAAGCTGATTTAAAGCCCCGCCGCGGATTGCCGCGGCGGGGCTTTATTCGCAAAAAACGCAGAATATATTTGAAGTTTAATAAAAATGGCGTAAAAAGGGGGGTCGGTTTGCCCGACCCCCGCAATCATAAAACTTATTGCTTTTCAAGTATGAAGAAAAATTCGAAATAACCCGCTTGCGTGTACGTCGTACCCGTGCCCGAATAGTTGTTCACGTATACGTAGTTCACGCCCTCGTCTATTTTCAGGTAATGCGCGCCCTTTGTGAGGGTGACGGTAATAATCCCGTTTTCGTCGGAAGTTACTTCTGTGGCCTCTTTGCCGTCCACGGAAAGGCGATACGCGCCGCTCTTGCCCATTCCGACATATTCGTCATCCGTAACTTTTTCTTTGACCGCAATTTCAACCGTATAGGTTTCGGGCGACTTGTCGTCCTTTATAAATATGCGGTCGTAATTGCATTGATAATCGAGCACGCCGCCGTTTTGCCCGCTTTGAAGAAGTATATAGTCCTCTACAATCATATCTTCGCCGCCAAGCTCGCCGAGTTTTTCGTCTGCGGGGAACCACGAAGAAACATAGTTGTTTGTCGCAAGCAGAAGTTTGCGTTCGGAATCGTCCCTTTGCAGAACCGTGCCGTCGGCAAGCCGCACTTCAACTACCTTGCTTCCGCTTTCGGCGGCGGGGTCGTAGGTGTATGTAAAGCCCGAACATTGAAGGAAACTGCCGCTTACGCGCTCCCTTATAATAAGTCCCGTATCGTCCTGTCCCGTCGATGTTAAGCCGCTTTCGAGGGCGAGGAACAATTCGGCGGGCGAAATTTTCAGAACTTCCACCAAATTGCCGTGGTTGAACGCGGTAATTACATCGCCGTATGTTACTTTGTCGCTGCCCTCGGAATCGTTGGGCAGACTTGCCGAAATTCCGCCGCCGTTTTCCACTGCGATAACGGGCAAACCGAGGTCGTTGTTTTCCGCAAATACCTTTGCGTAATAGAGGAAAGCGTCCGTCACGAAATCGCCGTAAGACGTTTCTACGATACGCGATTCTACGAAGTTATAGCACACATACCCGCCGAACAGGGGAGAGCCGAGCGTGCAAAGCTGCTTTTGCAGAACAAGGTTTTGATTTTCGTTTAATTCCTCCAACTTTGCGGCGCACTGCGCGGCTTTGTTTTCGCCCGCCTCGTTTAAAGTATAGTCCATAGCCTCTTCATAGGAAAGAACGTCGCCGTCGGCTTTGAAGCTTACGCCGTTTTTACTTTCTTTGAACGAAATGGTAATTTTGCCGAGGTTTGCAAAGTTCACGCCCGTCTGAACGACGGGAATACCGTCTACCGTTTTGTCTTCCACCGTATGGCTGTGTCCGTCAATAACGGCGGCAACGCTGCTCCATTCGTCCGCCGAAAGACTTTTTATAAGCTTTTCGCTTGTGCAGGAAACAGCCGATTGGTTGTCGCCCATATGGCATACAAGCACAATCGCGTCGGTTTTGTCTTTCAATTCGGCTATCTCGGATTTAGCCGTCGCAATTTCGTCCTCGAACGTTATTCCGCCGAGCAGAGAGGGGTTTGTGGAAGTGGACGTCGAAACGGTAGTAAGTCCGATAAACCCTATTTTGTATTCCGCTCTTTCGATAATGCAGGAAGAATCGAGAAAAGCCTTGCCGTCGTTTTTTACGTTGGCGGCAAGAATGGGAAATTCCGCAATTTCGGCGTTGTGGCTTAAAACTTCCGCGCCGTAGTCAAATTCGTGGTTTCCCGCCGCCATAAGGTCGTAGCCCGCGGCGTTCATAGCATAAATTACGTCCTCGCCTTTCGATATCGAAGCAAACGAAGCACCCTGAGTTGCGTCGCCCGCGTCGATAAGTATCGAGTTATCGCATGAAGCGTTTATCGCCGCCGCCTGTTCCAAGCCTATGACGGTTTGATTGTTTGCCACGTTGCCGTGAATATCGTTTGTCGTAAACAAGGTCACGGTGGCGCCGTCGCGCATATCCTTTCCGTCGTCTGAAGCGCACGCGGCAAAGCACGTCGTCGCAATCGCCGCAATACAGACAGGCAGAATAATTCTGAAAATGTTTTTCATATAAGCCTCGCTTTTTTATAATGCAAGTATATATTATCACCGCGATATGCAAAAATCAAATTAAAATCGACAGTTTATATTAAAAGTGTCTTATTTGCCGCTCTTTTACAAAATGCGTTATCTTTTTTCTAAACGCCCGCCCGTTTTGGCATATAAGCTTGTCAATATTAAAAGCGTATAACAGCAAATCTGCGCAGATAACCGACGGGTATTTTGTTTTGTAAAAGGATTTCGGACATTTTTTGGGATTTTGCAACATAATAACAAAAATTTTGCAGAGGGGAAGGCCGTATAATTAAAGCTGTAAAAGATTTACATAAGAACATTCATTAAGTTTCGGCAATCTGCAAAAAAAATTAAGGAGGGGAAAATGATGCAGAATCTCAGTGAAAAAACATATGAAATGAACGAATACTTAAGTCATTTGGAATACAATCCCGACGACATAATTGCGTTAAAAGGCACCGAAGTAAAGAACTTCCATCGAAAAAGCGGCAAATTCGAAGACGATAAATTTATCGTAACAACACGTAAAAAGTGTAGCGCAAGCGTCAACTACGATATAGCCGTACAAAATAATACAAAACATATTATTTATCCCGGCGCGCTGCTCAAAGGAGATAAGAATATAGTCAAAGGTTATCCGACTGCGCTCGGTTTTGAGAAATCGGATTGTAAAATCACCGTAGACTTAACCGGTCCTTTTCAATATACCACTACGGTAAAACGCGAATACGGCGCCGTTTCGTCCGCAATTAACAGTATTTTACATAAATGGCTGGACGATGGGAGTTACGTTTTGTCGTCGAATCTTACTTACCGTCAGGATATAGTCACTTGCACACAAGATCTTTCGGTGGCTTTCGGAATAGACGCGGAAGCTTTTGAAAATCAGGTGCATGCTAAAATAGATGATTTGAAAAAAGAGGGGAAGTCCTCTTATCTTGTGCATTTCCGTCAGATTTTTTATAATGTATCGGTAAAGAATCCGGATTACCCCGCTGACGTCTTTACGGACGAAGTGGAGTTTAATGATGAATTTAAGCAAGAGATAAACGCCAAAACCCCGCCTTGCTATGTGCAAAACGTATCGTACGGCAGAGAAATTTATCTTTTATGCACTTCGACTTTAAGCAGTAATAAATTAAAAGCGCATCTCGACGCGTCATTTAAAGTCAAGGATAAAAAAATCGACGCCAAATTTGACGCCGAACACGAAAAAATAAACAAACAGATACAATGTCAGCTTGTGGTTGTCGGCGGAAGAATGAAAAGTATTTGCGGAACGTTCGACGAAAAAATCGTAAAACAAGTCGAAGAATATATAAATAGCGGTTATGATTTGAGAAAAGACAACCCCGCGGAACCGCTTGCGTATACTATTGCTTTTCTTAAAGATAATGCAATCACGCGAATCAGCGGTACGACCGAGTATATTTTGGAAGATATCGCCGAATACACAACGGGCACTCTTAAAATCGTGCATAACGGCGCATATGTTGCGCGTTTTAAAATCGGTTGGCAGGAAATAAACTTCGACGAGAACGACAACGAAATCGTAACGGATAAATATTGGGACCAAAACGGAAAGGAGCTTACTGTGGGCTTCAAGGAAGTTATAAGACTGCCTGCCAACGCTACAAAAATAAATGTCTGTGCGGAGGCAGTAACGTTACTTGGGAAGAAATGGCATAAATTCTGCGATTGTCAATTGTGTCTTTTAAACGAGAGGACGGTTGAAATATGCGGCACTACATTCAACCCTTATTATCATCTGCGCCCCGACGACAGCATAAAAGCAGCGTTGCCCGCGACGGATTGGGACGTATATCGCGGCGTGTTCCGTTATAAAGGAATGCAGTTCGAAAAGTCGTCGTTGCCCTGCCTTATACAGATTTCAATGAGAAATCTTAAAGATTGTTCCGAAGGGGATAATCTGGAAGAACTCTGGAATCTTTATTGGCGCAGATATAACGAATGCGCGCCCGACGTAGAGGATTTGCCGTTCTATCTTAACAGGACGTTTGAACTGAATACGAAGAACTGCATTTTTATACCGCTTAAATTTTCGACGGAGGCGGAAAGTTCTTGCGCGGCGGCGATAATTACCGAAGATTTTCTTGCGAGCCAACGCCCCGCGGGGCTTATTATGGGCGCGGACGACGCCGAGCTGTTCTACCTTACGCCTCAGGGCGAATTTATACATATGGTACCTTCTGCGCAAGCGGAAGCGGTCTGCGAGGATATAACGCCTATGCGTGCGGTAAGCATACCCCTCGGCGACGGCAAATACGGCGTGGCGGTGGAGTATTCAAACGGCGAAAATACCGTAACCGCAGCAAAAGATTTTGCAATGATTATAATGTAATCGTGCGGGCGCGCGCCAATCGGCGCGCGCCCTTATTGTATAACGAAAACACCCAGATAGTCTGGGGGTTCAGTAAAGGCTAATGCCGTTAAAGATGACAGAATCACTCCGTTTGTGTAAAATAGAATTACGACTTGGCGGTTGTAATAAAAAACACAAACGGAGGACATTCAAATGAATGATAGTAAAATTTTAGCACATACGAAGTGGAATTGCAAGTATCACATAGTTTTCGCACCGAAATATAGGCGCAAAATGTTTTATGCCGAACAACGTGAAGCAATAATGAAAATAATAAAAGAATTATGCACGTGGAAAGGGATAGAAATAATAGAGGGAGAAATGGCAATAGACCACGTACATCTGTTGTTAAGTATACCACCCAAATTTTCTATTTCGGGAGTAATGGGATATTTGAAAGGGAAAAGCAGTTTAATGCTATATCAAAAATTTGGGCAGGCAAAGTTTCAGTACAGATGTCGAGAATTTTGGTGTCGTGGCTACTATGTAGACACGACGGGCAAGAATACCGAGGTAATAAAGAATTACATAGCCAACCAGTTAAAACAAGATAAAGAGGCAATGCAATTAAGCATAGATTATGCCGAGGACCCGTTTACGGGTAGCAAGCGATAAACGCAAAGACCGCCAGGTCGTCATACGCGAGCGTTGCTCGCGGCTAGTAAACAAGGGCTATGCTCGCGCGAGCTTGCGACGCTTTGATTTGTCAAAAATTGAAGAACCACCCGCTATGCGGGTGGATTTTTATTGTATAATGAAAACCCCGCCATGGTGGCGGGGTTCAAAATGGGCTAATCGATAAGGCTTGAAACTACATAGCGAACCAGTTAAAAGATAAAGAAATACCAATTGAGCATGTTTGATCCAAACGACCCTTTCAAGGGTAGCAAGTAACAAAAGTATGGCTGTCAGCCCATTCTTCGGCGCACTTGTGTGCTGCTAATAACGATTAAAGTTATTCCAAAAAATGACACGCAACTTTATCGGAGAGTATATTTCGCAATATGAGAAAGATTCTTCTCTTTGTGATAAAGCTCTTGACCATTTAGTCTAAATTTTACTTATTTCTTCTAGCAAAAGCTATGGTTACTTCTAAATTGACTCTTGGTGGGGGTGAGGTAAAATTTATTAAAAATTAAAAAAATCTGTATTTCGTGTAACATTTTTTATTCTTAATTCGTCCATAAAGGTAGTATATTTTAGGAGGTATAATATATGACAAAAGACGAGGTGATTAAAGAATTTGCCGATATAATGTATAAGACCGAGCAAAAGACAATATGTAGTTTTGTCACTGAAACAGGTCCGCAAGAACTTTTTGAACTACTTGAAAATATTGAAAGCAAGCCTCTTTCAAAGGTTCAACTTGATCAATTGCTAATACTTCATCAACAGAAAAACATTTCAGACGACTTTTTTTCCTATTATTGGTTAAATATGCCAGATACGCCAATTTATGAAGTAGAATTACGTTTTTTTAGGTTTGATGATAAAGGTATTGCCTCTGTGGAACAATTAAAATGGGGATTTAAAAGAATTTTTATTGATTGTCTTTTAATGTTCGGTAATATCCAAAGAGGATATGATGCTTTATCTCGTTTAACGCACGAACAGCTTAAACAACAATATGAAAAGTTTAGAATCAATACTAAACAAATAAAAGAGCGTGGTAAAACATTGGGGTTCGAAAATATCGAAAAAGAAGATCGATATTTGATTTCGGAAATGGCGTGTAAAACGTTTGCTACTACCAAAAATAAAGAAGAATTTATACAATTTGTAGTGGATTCCTATAAAAATGCCATTGCGCAAGGCGTAAAAAGACCTCTTTTTAAGGACATTTTAAGTGGAAAATACAATTTGGAGAAGCCGGAAGCTGTACAGCTGGGCTTTTTCGAAGACGAAACAAATACTTATGAAGTAGACTCCGTAAAAGATGCTAAAGAAAAAGCGAGAGATTTGGCAAATAGATTCTGGGGCGCTCATCAAAAAGCTCTCTCCAATACAGATAGATATCTATCGCTTTGCAATGATTTAGACGTCTATGTCGCGACAAGTATGCGAATCAAAAAGAATTTCATTGAGATGGCAAATTTTTGCGAGAGCGTTTTTGCCATGCTTAAAGAAAGGGGACTCACGCTTAGGTATTTCGACCCCACAATCAGCGCAGCCAAAAGTCACGAAGATAAAGGTCTTATTGAGTGCCTTATGGTGAAATCAGCTCGTATTTTAGTGTATTCTTCCGGGGATAGAGATAGCTACGGAAAGGACGCCGAAGCGGCAATGGCATTGAGCCTTGGGAAGCCCACAATTTTCTATTGCCCCGAGGAGTTCAAGAAAAATAAATTTTTCAGAGATGTACACCCCCTCAGCCGATTGGTAAATTTTCAAACCGGCGTTGCGGGCGGTGTTGTGGTATGTACTACAGATAAAGAAGTTGCAGATACATTGGAACGTATTGTGGAAAACAAGATGCAATATGACCTTATTCAAAAGGAAAATTTACCTGGATATTATTTATTAAAAGAACATTTTACGCAGTCTGTAGTGAGAGTTCAAACAAACAATACTTTACTTTCCACAGCTTTTTGGAATCATTATGTATAAATTTTGGCAAAAATTTTTAATATCAATACGTTATAATATATAAAGTTACTGTAAAATGGGGCTAAAATGATAAAAACAAAAGTAAAAATATTTAAAGACTCTGTTCATGGCTATATTAATGTACCTGAATATTATATTAAAAATATAATTGATACTAATTATTTTCAGCGGCTTCGCAATATCGATCAAACCGGAATGAGGGTACTATATCCATCTGCCAAGCATGATAGATTCAGTCATTCATTGGGTGTTTTTCATCTTGGTCAAAAAGCAATGGAAGCATTAAGGAAAGGCGGCTACTTTATTGACAATTTTAATAGATATGAAGTATTATTTTTAACTGCTTGTCTTTTGCATGATATTGGTCACACACCATTTTCTCATTCTTTAGAAGAATTGATTTTAAATAATAGCCTTGTTTCATATGACCCCAATGGACAAAAGGTGAGAAATACACCTAAAAAGAAAATTGCAGAAGTATTAGTTGAATCAATTTATAAATATGAATATGAATTTTGTGTTAAAAACTCTATTCAACCGAAAAAGATAACAAAAATTCACGCCGCACCACATGAGATGTTTGGGGCATTTCTTATTTTTGAAAAGTTTTATAATAACTTAATTTATATTGAGAAAAGCGTTAATATTTTTATAGATGAATCTGCGCTTCGTGATGACATCTGTTTCATTGCTAGAATGATTATGGGAATCAAATATGAGGAATTTTCAAAAGACCGTCAAGAACGCAATTGTTTTATTGAGCTTTTGAATGGTGATAATTTTGATGTTGATAAATTAGATTATATTGTTCGGGATACTCATATGTCGGGCATTAATAATGTATCAGTTGACGTTGAAAGATTATTAGGTTCATTATGCATTGTTACAAAAACTAAACATTTAAATAAAAAACTTGAAAAGAGTAACATAAACAATTTGACAATATCAAAAATTTGTAATAACCAAACTGGTGAATTTGAAATTGATGGGCGATTTAAGGGGATTATAGAAGTAGAAAAGGGCGCAGAAATAGAAATTGATAGAGGTAGCAATATTGAGCTTTTTAAAGGCGTTGAACATGAATATGCAGAAGTTTCATATTTGAAAGGTGATTATGCATATTTTTCAGTCACTACAAAGTTAAAGCAGGACGGCGAGTGGATAGAAGAGAATGAAAGCGAAAATTATACGGACAAAATAAAATTTTTAGGTCCACCTCAACATAAGAAGTCTTTTAGTTTATATTTTTCAGAGGGGAAATTGGTTGAGCCGTTGAAGATTAAGGCTAAAAGCGCTTTAGAAATTCACACAATTGAAAGTTGTAAATTTAAAATTAAAGGACCGTTTTTTTCAAAGGGTTCATTAAAATTGTTTCATTTAGATACCCTTAAAGGAACAATTTCTGAAGTGGAAATTTTAGGTAATACGTTTGAACAAGACTTTACTTCTAATAAAGAGCCATCAGAAAATGGATATAATACTTACTCTATAGGCTTCAGAAAACAAGCTATTAATGTTATTGCCAATGTTTTAGAAGCAAGGAATTACTTATATTTGTGGGTATATGCCCATCATAAAGTTATTTATTATGCAAATTTTCTTATACCCGTAATTGCAAAACAAATTTCAGCTTGTTGTGGTGACACAAAAAGGAGGGGCTTCCCTTCATGGAAACTTTGTTATGATAATTTAAACTATCTTGACGATTATTATATTTGGACTGCCGTTAAGTATATAAATAGCTATTCAAAAGAATTTAAATTTAAAAAGCCATATACGGATTTGGCAGAACAACTGTTCTCAAGAGTATACAATAAGAGTTTATATAAATCTCTTGCTGAATTTGAACTTGTTTTTGATTCATTTACCATAGAACAAAGATTAAATGCATTAAAGAAGCTTCGAAGTAGAACGGATACATTAAAACCGTTTTTAGGCGAAAAGAAGATGTACACTGCAGGGTATGTAACGAGCAAGACTTTAAATGAAATAAATTTATGTATAAGAGATGAGGCAAAAAAAAGTGGAACAGAGGTTCGGTTCTTAAAAGAACTTTTGTATGTTGTCACCGAGTTTAAACAAAAAAAATTGGACCCCAATAGCGTTTGCTTGGATATGGTAGACCAAATTTTACCTATAAGCCAAATAAATTTACTATCTTCAAATTATAATGTAACTCAAAGCATTCAAGATAAATATTTTTATCTCTACTATAAATGTGATATTAATGAAAATCTGGCAAAAGAAACTGAAGAAAGTTCCAGTAGGTACTCAAAGGAAGTTGGAATATTTAAAGCCGCAATTAAAAATTTCTTTTTGCAATAGCAAAAAATTAAATTGTAGCAGGAAGTATTAATCATACATTAGCACCGCTAGACAACATGTTTGCTATTTAGCTATTTAGATTTTGGGGTTACGGCCTAACAATTTTGATCTCTATAACTTTTTCTTTGCAGGTACTATTCTCGTAGACAAGTGCGCTGATAAAAGGTGATTTCGTTTGTACGTGAGCCCTTTTTTTAATACAATATATTGTGGTTTTACTTCGGCATTGCCTCTTGCACGGCGACCGCACAGTCGACCGTCGTGCCGATAATAGGATTATTGTCAAAGAAATTTGGGCGTTACAATTTATCTTAAATGTAGCAAATAAGCTCAATTTTTTTCGCAAAAAATGGCTTTAATGCGCTATTATGGGTTGAAATCGCACTAATTTGTATTTATCGGTTTTTAGGTGATGTTTCTGAAGTTATTGATAACAACACAGATGAAGATGAAAGTATTGATTTTGAAGCCGCAACTTATGAGTTAGAAGAAGCATTAGAGATGATGTTTAAAAATGAGTTTGAAGGAATAATGTCTAGTTTGCCAGATATAATATTTGATAAATTGGATAGTAGCTCTCTAAACTTTCACATATTGAATGTTGAAGATGCAATTTATACATATCGCGATGTAGATGATTATTATGAGGATGATAATTATCAAGATAAGCACGATAAACACGATAATGAAAAAAACATTATAGATGATATGTTCAAAGATTTTTAATTGCTTTTCTGATTCTAATTTATAAAAGTACCTAGTTTAACGATAGTTGAGCTAAACGCCATTAGAATCTTTTATAAAAAAGTTGTTTATGGGGAAAATGTCAACATATTATAAATATGTTAACATTTTTTAAATTTATGGTGAATTATCATAACAAGTGCAACGGGTGAGGGTAAAAAAGTAGTTCATATAAATCAACTGTGTTAGAATAGATT
>CANQHV010000002.1 GCA_947624005.1 uncultured Clostridia bacterium | reverse complement strand
TGGCAGGGGAGACACGATTCGAACATGCAACCGACGGTTTTGGAGACCGCGACTCTACCGTTGAGCTACTCCCCTAAGGCTTAAAAGCTAATAAATTATATAACATCGCTAAATTTTAGTCAACTGTTTTTGGAGATATATTTTATGAAAAAACAATTCAAACTCGGCGTAATCGGGTGCGGTTTTATGGCGCGTTCGATTCTTCGCGGCGTGGTTCTTTCCGAATTTATCCGCGAGAAAAAAATTATCGTAAGCGATACGTCGGAGGAATGCCTCGACGCGGTTTCCGACCTCGGAGTATATACAACTTTGGACAACAAATACGTCGCCGAAAACAGCGAATTTCTGCTTTTTGCCGTCAAACCTCAATCATTTCCCGTCGTAGTGAAAAGTTTAGGCGGGTTCTGTCCGTCGAAAGTTATCTCTATAATGGCGGGCGTTAAGAAAAACACGATTAAAAACTCGCTCGGCATCGGTACTATAAGGGTGGCGCGCTGTATGCCCAATCTGCCTTGCTCGATAGGTAGCGGAGCTATGGGCGTTGATATGTCGGATTTCAACAAATTTACCGACGATACCGATTTTATAAGCGGTATTTTCAACTGTATGGGCACCGTTTTAAGCGTTGACGAAAGCAAAATGGACGCAGTCACGGGCATAAGCGGCAGCGGCCCCGCGTATGTATTTATGTTTATCGACAGCCTTATTGACGCGGGCGTAAAGCAGGGTCTTACCAAGGACGAAGCGAAAATTCTTGCGGTTCAAACAGTTTTGGGCGGTGCGGAGATGGTTCAGCACGAAGAAAAACCGCTTTCCGAGCTTATTATGCGCGTTTGCAGTAAAGGCGGTACGACAATCGAAGCGGTGAAAGTCTTTGAAGACAACGACTTCCGCGGCATAGTAGATAAAGCCGTAGACGCGTGCGTAAAGCGCAGTAAAGAGCTGTCGCAAAAATGAAAAAAGTTACGCTTTATACCGACGGGGCCTGTTCGGGCAATCCCGGCGTCGGAGGCTGGGGATACGTTCTCAAATACAAACAGCACGAAAAGCAGGCTTCGGGCGCGGAAAACGACACGACGAACAACAGAATGGAACTTACGGCGGTCATCGAGGGTCTTAAATGCCTTAAAGAGGGTTGCGAAGTCGAAATTTTCAGCGATTCGTCGTATGTGGTCAACGCATTTTTAAACGGCTGGGTTTTCGATTGGCTTAAAAACGGCTGGAAACGTCTTGATAACAAGCCCGTTTCAAACGTAGACTTGTGGGAAGAACTGTTAAGACTTACGCGCATACATAAAATTCACTTCAACAAGGTGAAAGGGCACGCCGACGACGAGTACAACAATATATGCGACAAGCTGGCGACTTCCGCCGTCAAAAATTTCAAAATGAATTTATAAAATCCGCCATAATTATATATAATATATAGTAATGGACGGTAAATCGACTTTAAAACACGCAGTCAACATACTCGCAACCGTACTTTTAAGTGCGGTTGCTTTGCTTTTTACCGCTTACGCGTTGCTGTTCCGCAGTACCGACTATATAAGATTACACCTGACCGCGCTTGTCGGAGCGACTTCCGCCGTTTGCGCTGGATTAGCCATTACGGGTATTTTACTTTACGTTTTCGAAAAAAAATCGGCTTACAGACTGCTTTTGTGCGTTTTGGTATGTCTTGACCTCGCGGCGATTACCTTTTACGCGCTGTGCGCAACGGGAATTATAGTCAAGATTAACAGTATTTCCGCGTTAAGAGAATACATTGCGCAGTTCGGCAAAATGGCGGCGGCGCTGTATATCGTTTTTTCGTTTTTGCAGGTTGTAATTTTGCCCGTACCCGGTTCGGTTTCCGTTGCCGCTGGCGTAGCGTTGTTCGGTCCGTTTTTATGTATGATTTACAGCTTTATAGGTATAACACTCGGCTCGATTGCCGCATTTGCGATAGGGCGGGGAGTGGGGTATAAAGCCGTAAGCTGGATAATAGGCAAGGACGACCTTGACAAATGGCTTAAAAAACTTAAAGGAAAAGATTATCTGATACTTTCGATAATGTTTTTATTGCCGCTTTTCCCCGACGATATTTTGTGCTTCGTTTCGGGCTTGTCGTCTATGACCTGGAAGTACTTTATTATTATGATAATAATAACCCGCGCGATATCGGTGGCGTCAACCGCTTATTCGTTCGGGCTTATTCCGTTCAATACGTGGTGGGGAATACTTATCTGGGCGCTTATCGCCGCGCTTATAGTTCTGGCGTTTTACCTCGTAGTCAAGTATTCCGACAGGATTGACAGTTTCATAAAGTCAAAACTTAACCTGAAAAGATGACTGAAATGTCATCTTTTTGTTTTAAATAAACAAAAAATATTCCGATAAAAATTTATCGGTTTTTCTTTGCTATTTTTGTAAAATTTTGTTAAAATGATATATGTAGGAATTTAGGCGTTTCAGGAGATTTCGTATGGACAAAATCAGCTTATTGCAAACGCGTAAGCAACAGATTGCCGACGCGGGAAAAGAAGTACGCGCAAACATAAAATCGCTTATCGACGAAGACAGTTTTGTCGAGCTTTCGTCGTTCAGTTTTTCCAAAAACGAATTTTACGGCGAAAATGCCGAGGGCGAGGGCGTTGTAACGGGCTTTGCCACCGTTTGCGACTATCCTTTTTATATCGTCGCGCAAAACAGCGCGGTTCTTTCGGGCGGCGTAAGTCGGGCTAATTGCGAAAAAATCGCAAAGTGCCTCGAACAGGCGGAAAAAACTTCTACACCCGTAATCTATTTGCTTTCGTCGCTCGGCGTTCAGACGGGTGAGGGCGTTGCGGTTTTGGAAGGGCTTGCAAAATTAATTTTGAAAGCCGCGCAGCTCAAAGGGTCGGTTCAGCAGTATCTTATCGTAAACGGAGAGGTATACGGTCAGATTTCCGCGCTTGCGGCCATCTGCGATTTCACGTTTTTTATCGACAAAAAAAGCGCGCTTGCGCCCGTAAGTCCTTTGGTGCTTGCCGCGGGCAGTAATAAAAAAGCCGCGCCCGTCGAAGTTTGCGGGGCAAACGGATTGAAAAACGCCAATCTCTGCGCTTTCAGCGTAAAAGATTTCGGCGAAATCAAATCCAAAATCAGCGCCGTTTGCGAGCTTTTGGAACTTTCGGTAATCGATTGCGAAGATTTGAACACGTCGCACCCGACGTTGAACAACCGTCAGACCGCCGCCGAGATTTTAAAGATTTTCGACGAGAATACCGTTTTGGAAGTCGGCGCGCAGTTTTCGCCCGAAATAAAATGTATTCTGGGCAGAATAGGCGGCATTGCGGTTGCGGCGGTGATTTTCGACGGAGGCGACGGAGTTAAACTCAACGTTCAAAACGTCAGAAAAATAAAGGACTTTGCGGAATTTGCAAGTTTTAACAATCTTCCTTATATAAATTTCGTCAATACTTTGGGAATTTGCGAAAACCTCGAAACTTCGGATAGTCTTGTTTTAAAGGAAATTTCCGAGTACGTAAATATTCTCGACTGCATAGACGCCGCAAAAATTTCCGTTGTTTACGGAAAAGCGGTGGGGCTCGGCTACACGCTGTTTGCCGCGAAGTCTATGGGTTACGATTACACTTATGCGTTCGCGACGGCTAAAATCGCGCTTTTCGACAGCGTGCAAGGCGCGGAAATTGAGTTTGCGCACGATAAAAAAGCCGACAAGGCAAAACTTGCCGAAAAATATGCGGACGAAAATTCCGACCCCGTAAATGCGGCGAGGGGCGGTTTTATCGACAATATAATCGAACCCGCTTTCGTCAAGCAATATCTTACGGCGTCGCTCCAAATGCTTTTAAAGTGAGGAAAAAATGATTAATTCTTTGCTTGACATAGTAGCCAATCAGAACGGAAATTATTATTTCGACGGTAAAGTGAACGGTCTTGGCGAGGCGTTGATTTACGCGCTTATCGGCTTTGTCGTCGTTTTTGTCGGAATAGTTCTTATAATTTTCATTATCTGGCTGTTGGGATTGTTAATGCGTAAAACGAACAATCTTGCGTTTCTTTCAAAGATTTCGTTCAAACGCAAAAAAAAGCCCGACGTCAGCGCCCCGTCGGTTCCCGTAACCGAATCTACTGACGAAGAAATCTCACCCGAAGTAAGGGCGGCGATTATTTCGGCGGTTATATCGTATCTTGAACAAGAAGCGCCGCAGTGCGAATTCAAAGTCAAAAGAATAAAGAGGATTTAAAGGTTTATTATGCGTAATTTTATTGTAACCATTGACGGAAAAAGTTACTCGGTAGGAGTTGAAGAAACAGGCGTAAGCGCCGACGTTCACCCCTCGACGCCCGCGGCGGCTCCCGCGCCCGTAAAAAGCGTGCCCGCGCAACCCGCGGCGGCTCCTGCGGCAAAAGGCGAAAAAATCTTGTCGCCTTTCCCCGGACTTATCAAAAATCTTTATGTCGCGAGCGGTGACAAAGTTAAAAAGGATCAGCCCGTAATCGTGCTTGAAGCGATGAAAATGGACAACGAAATCACCGCGCCCTGCGACGGAGTTATAACTTTAAACGTCGTAAAAGGCGCAAATGTGGAAAGCGACGCTGTTCTTGCGGTAATCGGCTGATTCGGAGGATAGAATGCTACAAAGTTTACTCGTAAACTTTGGCGGGATATTCAAAAACCTTTACGAGTCGATGGGATTCGTTCAGGGCGATTGGCAAAATTACGTAATGATTTTGATATCGTTCGTTTTAATGTATCTCGCTATTGTCAGAAAATTCGAGCCGATGCTGTTACTGCCGATTGCTTTCGGTATGTTTTTGATTAACATACCGGGCGCCGAGGCGGTAATGTGGGGCACCCATAAAACGCCCGTAACCGACCTTACGATAGGCGTAAACGGTTCGACCGAATATGTCGGCGTATACGCTTACGGTAATTCGGATATTTATTTAAGATATGGTTTTTCCGCACTCGAAGGAAAAATTGTGTATTACCAAAGCTTTGACGACCTTGTAAATAACATAATATCTACAATGGACGCAAACGAATTCAATTCGCTGTACGCTTTGAAAGGCTTTATCGCTGGAACGGTTACAAGCGGCGGCGGAACAGTGTTCAGCAGTTCGGAACTTATATACGATTTGACTTCTTACGAAGCGGTGACGGACAGGGGCTTGCTTTGGTATATGTACTACGGCGTAGACAAAGTCATTTACCCGCCGCTGATATTCCTCGGCATAGGCGCGATGACCGACTTCGGTCCGCTTATCGCAAACCCCAAGAGTATGCTTATAGGCGCGGGCGCGCAGTTGGGCGTATTTGTCGCGTTTATACTTGCGATTCTGCTCGGCTTTTCAGTCGCCCAAGCGGCGTCGATTGCGATAATAGGCGGCGCGGACGGTCCTACGGCGATTATGACTACTTCAATTCTCGCCGAAAAATATATACCTACGATTGCAATCGCGGCTTATTCGTATATGGCTTTGATACCGATAATTCAAAAGCCGCTTATGAAACTTCTGACGACCGAAAAGGAGAGGAAAATACGTATGAAACCCCTCCGTCAGGTCAGCAAAGTCGAAAAAATACTGTTTCCCCTTGTCGTCACGCTTGTCGTCGGGCTTATTCTGCCGCAATCTATTGCGCTGTTGGGAATGCTTATGCTCGGCAATCTGTTCAAAGAAAGCGGAGTGGTTGACAGACTGTCAACGCAGGCGCAGCATGGTTTAATGAATACAATTACGATATTCCTCGGAGTCGCGGTAGGTTGCAAGGCAAAGGGAGATATATTCCTTACGCTTGATACAATAAAGATAATTTTACTCGGATTGTTTGCGTTTATAATCGGCACGGTCGGCGGACTGCTTACCGCAAAAATTATGAGCAAACTGTCGAAAGGCAAAATCAATCCGCTTATCGGTTCGGCGGGCGTTTCCGCAGTGCCGATGGCGGCGCGGATATCGGAAGATATGGGCAGAAAATACGACCCGCAAAACCACTTGCTTATGCACGCTATGGGACCAAATGTCGCAGGCGTAATAGGCTCGGCAATTGCCGCGGGCATATTGATAGCTTGTTTCTCGGGCTACGTGGACGGCACGGCGGTAGTTCAAGCCGCGTCTGCCGCAGTAGCGTAACCGCATAACGGAGGCTTTATGGAAGGCAAAAAAGTTTTAATTACCGATACAATTTTACGCGACGCGCACCAATCGCACGCCGCGACGAGAATGAAATTCGAAGAAATGGAACCCATTTTGCCCATGCTCGACGATATAGGTTATTATTCCCTCGAAGCGTGGGGCGGAGCGACTTTCGACTCTTGTTTGAGATTTTTGAACGAGGACCCGTGGGAGAGGTTGAGAAATCTTAAAAAATATCTCAAAAAGACGCCTATCCAAATGCTTTTGCGCGGTCAGAACCTTTTGGGATATCGCCATTACGCAGACGACGTAGTCGAAAAATTCATTGAAAAGTCGATTGAAAACGGCGTAGGCGTAATAAGGCTTTTCGACGCGCTCAACGACCCGAGAAACCTCGAAGAATCTGTTAAAGCGATTAAAAAATACGGCGCAGGCGGTAAATGCGTGTGCGAATGCGCTATTTCGTACACGACAAGCCCCGTGCACACCGACGATTACTTTGTAAAGTTCGCGAAAGAACTCGAAGATATGGGCGCGGACAATATCTGTATAAAGGATATGGCAAACCTTTTGTTGCCTTTTAACGCCTACGACCTTATCAAAAAACTCAAACAGTCGTTGCGCTCCGAAACAAAGGTTCACCTGCATACGCATAACACTTCGGGAACGGGCGATATGCTTAATATTATGGCGATACTTGCGGGAGTCGATATCGTCGATTGCGCGCTGTCGCCTCTCGGCAACGGAACTTCGCAACCCGCAACCGAACCGCTTGTCGCAACGCTTCAAGGCACTCCTTACGACACGGGCATTGACATTCAGAAACTGCTTCCGCTTGTCGAACACTTCAAAAAAGTGGCGGCGCGGCTTGAAAAGGACGGATTCCTTAACCCGAAAGTTAAAAATATAGATATAAATACGCTTATTTATCAGGTTCCGGGCGGAATGCTTTCAAACCTTATGAACCAGCTTAAACAAGCGGGTCACGAAGAAAAGCTTTTAGACTGCCTTGCGGAAGTGCCCGCAGTCAGAAAGGACAGCGGCTACCCGCCGCTTGTTACGCCGACAAGCCAGATTGTGGGCACGCAGGCCGTTTGGAATGTTCTTTTGGGCAGATATAAGACCATTACCGCGCAGTTCAAAGATATGATTTTGGGCAAATACGGCACAGTTCCCGGGAAAATCAACGACGACGTACTTCAAATGTGTACAAAGAACGGAGAAGAGGTTATTACTTGCAGACCCGCGGACCTTCTGAAACCCGAATTTGCCGAGCTTACCAAAAAGGTTAAAGACGACGGATTTTTCACACAGGAAGAAGACGTTTTGAGCTATGCGCTTTTCCCCGAAGTTGCGACCAACTTCTTCAAGTGGCGAAAAGCAAAAAATATCGGAGTGGATACCGATTTGGCGGCGAACCCCGATAAAGTTTATCCCGTATAAAATAAATACGGCGTGGACGGAAAGTTCACGCCGTAAGGTTTTATTATGAAAAGAGTAGCAGTAATAGGCGGCGGAGCGGCGGGACTTACGGCGGCGTACTTTGCCGCAAAGGGCGGAAATTCGGTAACTGTTTTCGAGCGCAACGAAAAATGCGGCAAAAAGATTTATATCACGGGTAAAGGCAGATGCAATCTTACCCACGATTGTACCCCGCAGGAATTTCTCGAAAATGTAGTCGCAAACCCTAAATTTTTGACAAGCGCCATATATTCGTTCTCCCCGGAAAATACGTGTAAATTCTTCGAAGAGGGCGGTTTGCCGCTGAAAACAGAACGCGGAGCAAGGATATTCCCTCAATCGGACAAAGCGAGCGACGTTACAAAGTGTCTTGTAAATTATTGCAATAGCGTAGGTGTAAACTTCAATTTTAACGAAAAAGTACTTGATTTAACCATTTTGAATAGTACTATGCGTGGCATAATAACCGAAAAATCGAGTTACGGTTTTGACTGCGTAATAGTCTGCACGGGAGGAAAAAGCTATCCCTCGACGGGTTCGACGGGCGACGGTTACGTTTTTGCGAAAAAGGCGGGACATAACGTAATCGAACCCAAGCAAGGGCTTTGCGGGCTTAATCTGAAAGGCGATTTTTATAAAAGTCTGCAAGGGCTTACGCTTAAAAATGTCAGTCTTTCGGTAATCTATGGCGGAAAAACGCTTAAAACTCTGTTCGGCGAAATGCTTTTCACGCACTACGGCGCGTCGGGTCCGATAATTCTTTCCGCTTCGAGCCTTATAAACCGCCTTGATTTAAGCAAAGTTATTCTGAAAACCGATTTAAAACCCGCTCTTTCGGACGAACAGCTTGACAAGCGTATTTTGCGCGACTTCGGAAATTATAAAAACAAGACCTTGTCCAATTGCCTTAAAGAATTGTTGCCTGTATCGCTTATTCCCGAAATAATCAAAAGAAGCGGACTTGACTGCGACAGAAAGGTCAATTCGATAACAAAAGACGAAAGGCGGTCTTTGTTGACAAATATTAAAAATTTTGATATGTTTGTAATGTCTTTGCGCGATTATACCGAGGCGGTTATTACCTGCGGCGGCGTTGACGTCAAAGAAATCAATCCCAAAACTATGGAGAGCAAGCTTGTAAGCGGTCTGTATTTCTGCGGTGAAACGCTTGATTTGGACGCGTTTACGGGCGGTTATAATTTACAGATTGCGTTTTCGACGGGTTACGCGGCGGGAAACGCGATAAAGGACTGAAAAATGAAAGCGATTAGAGGAGCTACAACCGTTAAATGTGATTCGCCTGCCGAAATCAAGACGGCGGTTTTTGAACTTTTGCGTGAAATTTGCGCAAAAAACGGCATTTCGGAAGGCGATATTGAGTTTATTTTATTTTCAAATACCGACGATTTACGTTCGTATTACCCTGCGAAGGCGGCGCGAGAGGCGGGATTTTCGGTTTGCTCGCTGTTTTCCGCCGCCGAACCGCATATTGACGGTTCGCTTAAACACTGTATACGCGTTATGGTCGTGTGCGACGAACTTAAAACCGCGCCCAAACACGTTTACCTCAACGAAGCGATAAATTTACGTCGCGACCTTACGAAAAAATTCAACGTTGCAATCGACGGACCCGCGGGCAGCGGAAAAAGTACGGTTTCGAAAATAATTGCCAAAAAATTAGGCGTTCTTTGCCTCGATACGGGCGCAATGTACCGCGCGTGCGCTTTGGCGTGCATAAAAAATGGAATAAATATCTCGGACGAAAAACAGGTCGAGGGCGCGATTGCCGCCGCCGATATAGCCGTAAAATATTCGGACGGACGTCAAACGACGGTTTTAAACGGCGACGACGTTTCGGAAGTAATCAGAACTCCCGATATTTCGATGGCGGCTTCGACCGTTTCGAAATATGCTTTCGTGCGCGGAAAAATGGTTGACCTCCAACGTAAAATCGCTAAAGAACAAAGTTGCGTTCTCGACGGGCGCGATATCGGCACCAACGTTTTGCCAGACGCGGAATTTAAATTTTATCTTACCGCGTCACCCGCCGTCCGCGCAGAGCGCAGAATGAAAGAAAACAAGCTTAAAGGCATAAATCAGCCTTACGACGTTATTTTAAAGGATATATCTCTTCGCGACGAGCAGGACAAAACGCGCGAAATCGCGCCTTTAAAAAAGGCGGCCGACGCAATCGAAATCGATACGTCCGACCTCAATATCGAAGAGGTCTGCGACCTTATAATCAAAAAAATACAGGAAAAAATATAAATGGCGGAAAATCCGGAACAGCAGAATAACGATAAAGCGCCCGAAAAAGATAAAAAAGTTAAGCGGAAACTGACAAAATACGAAAAATGGTTCCGCTTTATGCATCGGACGCACCATATCGTAAAAATCGTATATCCTTATAAAAAGCACGGGCATACGCAACCGTTTAACGACAGAGCTTATATTTTCGTCGGTAATCACAGAAGTTTACTCGACGTAATCCCCGCGGCTGTCGCCACCGATAAGCCCGTGCATTTTATGGCTAAAAAAGAGCTTTGGAATAAGGGTCTGATGAAAAAATTCGTCATAAAATGCCAGTGTATCCCCGTAAACCGCGACGGAAACGACGTCCGCGCGATTATGACGGCAATGAAGTACCTGAAAAACGGCGAAAGTGTGGTAATTTTTCCCGAGGGTACCAGAAACAAAACAAAAGAGGTTTTTTTACCGTTCAAAAGCGGAGCCGCCGCGCTTTCGATTAAGACGAAAACGCCGATAGTTCCCGTAATCGGTCTTAAAAAGATACGCGCATTCAGACGTCATCACATTATGTACGGCGAACCTTTCGAACTCACCGAATATTACGACAAAAAACTCACCGAGGAAGATATCGCCGAGGCGGACGAAAAACTTCGGCTTCATATGCTTGAATTGTATAATCGGCTGAACGACGAACGCACCAAAAAGCGTAAAAAAGCAAAAAAGGGCGAATAAAGCTTAAAATGGAGATAATTTTAGCCCGTCACAGCGGGTTTTGCACGGGCGTTGAACGGGCTGTGAACACGGCGCTCAATTCGAATACGCCGAACACATACGTTCTCGGCGAAATAATTCACAATGCGGGCGTTGTCAAAGAGATACTGGACAAGGGGCTTAAAGTCGTCGACAGCCTTGACGAGGTGCCCGACGGCGCGACGGTTATTTTCAGAAGTCACGGCGTACCCGAAAATTATTACGACATCTGTGCAAAACGCAATATAAACGTAGTTGATTGCACTTGCAATTTCGTCGGCAGAACGCAAAAGACTGTAAAAGAAGAGTGTTTGAAGGGTCGGCATATAGTTATCGTCGGCGAACCCGACCATCCCGAAGTCGTTGGACTTTTGGGGTGGTGCGCTCGGAACGCCACGGTTATAAACGACCCCGACAATATCCCGTCGGACCTCGCTCAAAAAGACGTAAGCGTCGTATGTCAAACTACGTTTTCAGCCGAGAAATTTGAAAAAATTATAAAAAATATTCAAAAAGTATGTAAAAAAACAGTTGCTGTTTTCAAGACGATTTGTTATACTACTATAGAACGGCAAATTGAAGCCGAACAACTTGCAAAACGGTGCGAGGCAATACTCGTAGTCGGCGGACTGAACAGCAGTAATACCAATAAACTGTACGATTTGGCGGCGCGATATTGCAAAAACGTTTTCAGGCTTTCGTGCGCCGACGACCTCGATTTCGAGAGGTTGAAAAATTTTAAAAGTGTAGGAATTGTTTCGGGGGCATCCACCCCGAACGCGCAAACCCGGGAGGTTCTCTTAAAGATGGAAGAAAGCACAGAAGTTAAGTCAATGGACGAAGTACTCGACAAAATCGACAACGAGTCCAAATTCAAGAAAGGTCAGATAGTTCAGGCGACCATATCCCAAGCAACGGACGAAGGTCTGCAAATACTTCTGCCTTACTCGAAGAAGGAAGTTACGCTCGACAAATCGGAACTCGATTGTGAAGAATACAATCCCGCCGATTACGCCTCGAAAGTAGGCGATACAATCGATTTGCTCGTCGTCGAACTTAAGCCCAGCCTTAAACTTTCGCAGAAAATGATAAAACTTTTGCAACAGGAGGAAGCGCTCGGCGCGGATATCGAATCCGGCAAAGAATTTTCCGTCGTCTGCACGGGCACGAATAAGGGCGGACTTGTAGGTCAGCTCGGTACTTATTCGGTTTTCGTTCCCGCAAGAGAAATCCGTCACGGTTTCGTTAAAGACCTTACCAAATATGAAGGAAAGACGTTAAGACTGCGCGCTCTGGAAATCAGAAAAACGGGCAGAAAAGAAATTATCGCTTCGCAACGCGTAATTCTCGAAGAAGAGCGCGCGGAACGCGAAGCCGCAAAGAAGGCAAAAGAAGACGAGTTCTTCGCAAACATTCAGGTGGGCGACGTCGTAGAGGGCAAGGTTGAAAGAGTAACGGGCTTCGGCGCGTTCGTTTCGGTAAACGGTTTCGACTGCCTCGCGCATATTTCCGATTTGTCCTGGACGGGAGTAAACGAAGTAACCGACGTCCTTGAAATCGGCAAAGTTTATAACTTCAAAGTGCTTAAAGTCGAGCAGGAAGCAAGAAAGGTTTCGATAGGTTATAAGCAGTTACAGCCTCAACCTTGGGACCTTGTTTCCGAAAAATACGCGGTAGGCGAAGTGATTCACGGCAAAGTCGTGCGCATTGTTCCTTTCGGCGCGTTCGTCGAAGTCGAAAAAGGCATAGACGGACTTGTGCACGTTTCGCAGATAAGCAACGAAAGAATCGAAACTCCCGCAAGCGTGTTAAGCGTAGGTCAGGAAGTTGACGCGAAGATAATCGCAATCGACCCCGCGGCAAGAAAAATGAACCTTTCGATAAGAGCTTTGCTTCCCGAGGGCGAAAGAAGAAGACCCCGCGCCGAAAAAGGCGAGGACGGCGAAGCTCCCGCAAGAAGGTCGCGCGCTCCGAGAAAGAACGACGAAGAAATGTCCGATTGGAGCGAGGGCAGCATAGTAGGCACTTCGCTTGCGGACGTTCTTAAAAACGCAGAAAGCAATAAATAAAATTTTCAGCCCCCGCAATTCTGCGGGGGTTATTTTTTGCGTTTAAAGCGTAAAAATAGCGTTTATATATTAATTGTTTGGAGGCTAAAATGAAAAAACAGGGCAATATTAAGATTTCAAGCGAAAATATGATGCCGATTATAAAAAAGTGGCTTTATTCCGACAAAGATATTTTCTTGCGCGAAATAGTCGCTAACGGCGTTGACGCTATAACGAAGCTTAAAAAATTGATTTCTATGGGCGAAGCGGCGGACGACGGCAACGAATTCTGCGTTAAAATTTCGGTGGACAAAAAGAATAAGACGCTTACCATCGAGGACAACGGCATAGGAATGACCGAGGAAGAGGTCGAAAACTATATTACGCGTATTGCGTTTTCGGGCGCGTCGGACTTTTTGGAAAAATACGAAAAAGCCAACGGCGACGGAATTATAGGTCACTTCGGTTTGGGCTTTTATTCGGCATATATGGTATCCGAAAACGTCGAAATATTTACTAAATCGTATAACGGCGCACCCGCGGTACATTGGGAATCCGACGGCAACTCGACCTATTCCATAGAAGAATGCGACAAAGAAAGCCGCGGCACCAAAATCGTTATGCATATTGCCGCGAGCGAAAAAGAATTCACCGACGAGGGCACTATTAAAGGGCTTGTAAACAAATACTGCTCGTTTATGCCTTACAATATTTATGTGAATTTCAAGGGCGACGGCAAGGACAAACCGTTGAACACGACTTTGCCTTTGTACGCAAAGCCCGTAAAAGACTGCACGGACGAAGAATACAATAAATTTTATACCGATACTTTCAGCGACTATAACGAGCCGATTTTCCGTATTCACCTGAATATGGATTATCCTTTCAGACTTAAAGGCATACTGTACTTCCCGAAAGTTAAAAACAAGCTCGAACTCGAACGCGGCAAAGTCAAACTTTACTGCAATCAGGTGTTTATCGCCGACAATATAAAAGAGGTAATTCCCGAATTTTTAATGCTGTTAAACGGCGTTATAGACTGCCCCGATATCCCTTTGAACGTATCGAGGAGCTTTTTGCAGAACGACAGTCAGGTTCGTAAAATAAGCAAACACATCACCAAAAAGGTTGCCGATAAACTTGTTTCGCTTTTCAAGACAGACAGACCCAAATACGAAAAATGTTGGGAAGATATCGCCAACTTTATCAAATACGGCTGCATAAAAGAAAACGACTTTTACGAACAGGTCAAAGATATCATAATTTATAAAGATATCAACGGCAAATTCGACAGTATAACCGAGCTTACCGCGGAAAAACCCGCCGAAAACTCTGAAAAGTCGGACGAAGAAGCTAAAAAAGAGCAGACAAAAGCCGAAGAAAAACAGCCCGTAACCGTTTACTATGCCTCGGACGAAAAACAGCAGGCGCAGTATATAAAACTTTTCAAAGAGCAGGGGCTGAACGCTATTTTATGCGATAACTTCATCGACCCGCACTTTTTGAGCTTCCTCGAATACAAATGCCCCGATAAAGTCAAGTTTATGAGAATAGACGCAGACGTGGCGGGCGCGTTGAAAGGCGAAGAAAATTGCGAGGACAGCGCGCTTGTCGATATCTTCAAAAATGCAATCGGCGACGAAAAGCTTACCGTCAAATGCGAAAAACTCAAAGGCGAAAAAGTGCCCGCAGTCATTATAATGGACGAATATATGCGCCGTTACAGCGAAATGGGTCAATTTTACGGTATGAGCGAGGGAGATATTTCGAAAACGCTTGTTCTGAATACCGCAAGCCCCATAATTGCCAAAGTTAAAGAGCTGGACGAAGAGAAACAGAAATTTACCGCACAATTCGTTTACTCGCTTGCGCTTTTGTCTTTCAAAAAACTCGAACCCGACGAACTCGACAAATTCATTCAGAACAATCTGACGCTGTTAAGCGAATATATCAAATAATTTACACAAACGTTTACGCCCCGGGCAAATGCGCTCGGGACATTTTTTATTAAACAAATTCTTACCGCCGCCCCGCAACTTACGGGGCGGCGGTAAACTGCCGACTGCCTTCACAAAAAGTTTGTATTTATCAACAAAATAATTTGACTTTTTTTGTTTACGGTCTTGAAAAATTATAAGTGATATGATAAAATATATTAGGTATGGTGTGTGAATATGTCGGTAAAATTTTCGCTTACGGATTTTCATAACGGTACAAGCTGTAACGCCTATGAATTTTACGGTTGCCACCGACATAAAGGGGGCGGTTACGTTTTCCGCGTTTGGGCGCCCCACGCGCAATCGGTAACGCTTGTCGGAACTTTCAACGGTTGGGACGACGGAAATCTTCGGCTTAAAAGGCTTGAAGACAACGAAAGTTTCGAAATCACCGCCGACGCAAAGGCGGGCGATAAATATCAATTTTGTATTTACACGTACGACGGCAGAAAAATTCTTAAATCGGACCCGTACTCGTTCCGCTCGGACTTTTCAAAAGATTTTTATTCTGTCGTCTGCGACCCCGTCGCAAAATGCGAAAATCCCTACACGCAGATTTCCGAGGCCTACGCAAAACCGCTTAACATATACGAAGTAAGCCTATTGTCGTGGAAACGCCACGAAGATAAATCTTATTACAGCTTCAAAGAACTCGAAGCCGAACTTGTGCCCTATGTAAAGGATATGGGCTATACTCACGTCGAGTTTATGCCGATAACCGAATTCCCGTACGACGGTTCGTGGGGGTATCAGGTAACGGGGTATTTCTGCCCGACGGGCAGGCTCGGCTTGCCCGAAGATTTCCGCTCGCTTATAGCGGCTTTTCACAAAAACGGCATACGCGTTATTTTGGATTGGGTGCCCGCGCATTTCCCCAAAGACGATTTCGGGCTTTACGAATTCGACGGTCAGCCGCTTTACGAATGCCCGCTGTGGGATAAAATGGAGCACAGCGGTTGGGGAACGCGCAAGTTTGACTTCGGCAGAGGCGAAATCGACAGCTTTTTGCTATCGAGCGCGCATTTCTTTTTCGAAAGATACGCAATAGACGGAATAAGGGTAGACGCGGTGGCGTCGATGCTTTACCTCGATTACGACAAGCGCGCGGGCGATTGGACGCCGAACATTTACGGCGACAATCGGAATCTCGAAGCAATCGAATTTATCAAAAAGTTAAATTCGACTTTGAAATCGCATTTTCCGGGCGCAATAACGGTGGCGGAAGAATCTACTTCTTTCGACGGAGTTACCCGCCCCGTGGAATACGGCGGGCTGGGTTTCGATTATAAATGGAATATGGGCTGGATGAACGACGTTTTGTTTTATTGCAGACAAGACCCGTATTTCAGAAACCACCATCACGGAAAACTTACGTTTTCGCTGATGTACGCCTTTTCGGAAAAATACGTTTTGCCGCTTTCGCACGACGAAGTGGTGCACGTCAAAGGCTCGATAGTCAACAAAATGCCCGGGGAATACGACGATAAGTTTGCGGGCGAACGTGCGCTTTTGGGGTTTATGTACGCGCACCCCGGGAAAAAGCTCAATTTTATGGGCTATGAAGTGGCGCAGTTTAAAGAGTGGAACTTCGAAGAGGGTATCGAGTTTTTTCTGACAAAGTTTGAAAAACACGCAAAAATGCAGGCTTTTGTAAAAGCCTTGAACCTTTTTTATAAAAATTGCCCCGCGCTTTACGAAGTGGACGACGGTTGGTCGGGCTTCGAGTGGTTGGTAGTAGACGATAAATTCAACAATCTTATCGCTTTTAACCGATATTCGGCAAGCGGCGAAAATCTTACGGCGGTAATAAATTTTTCGGGCGTGGATTTACGCGGATACCGCATAGGTATCCATAAGGGCAAATACAGAACGGCGTTTACAACCGACGATAAAGCGTTCGGCGGAAACGGCAAAATCCGTAAAAGGGTTTTCAATACGGTAAAACAGGCAAGCAACGGCAAAGATTATTCTATTAGTTTAGATATTCCGAAGCTGACTTGCGTGTATTTAATAAAAGAAAAATAATTTTGGGGGATTAATCAATGCTCAGAAAAAAAGAGTGCGTGGCAATGTTACTCGCAGGCGGACAGGGCAGCCGACTTTTTGCATTGACAAGCAACATAGCGAAACCTGCTGTGTCGTTCGGTGCAAAATACAGAATTATCGACTTCCCGCTTTCCAACTGCATTAACTCGGGAATCGATACCGTAGGCGTGCTTACTCAGTACCAGCCGCTGGTGCTTAACGAGTACGTCGGCAACGGTCAGCCTTGGGATTTGGACAGAACTTTCGGCGGGGTACATATTCTTTCGCCTTACGAGGCAAAGAAAGATACTTCGTGGTATAAAGGCACCGCAAACGCCATTTACCAGAATATCAGATTTATGAAGATGTACGACCCCGAATACGTTCTAATCCTTTCGGGCGACCATATCTACAAAATGGATTACGATAAAATGCTTGCCGCACATAAAGCCGCAAACGCGGACTGCACCATAGCTTGTATGAAAGTACCTATGAAAGAGGCTTCGCGCTTCGGTATTTTGAATACCAACCCCGACGGCACTATTTACGAATTCGAAGAAAAACCCAAGCAACCCAAAAGCGATTTGGCTTCTATGGGTATTTACATATTCACCGCGTCCAAACTTTTCAAGTATCTCGAACTTGACGAGGCGGATCCCAACTCCGAAAAAGACTTCGGTAAAAACGTTCTTCCCGCAATGCTCAACGCGGGCGAAAAAATGTATTCTTACCGTTTCGAGGGGTATTGGAAAGACGTCGGCACAATAAGCTCTCTCTGGGAAGCGAATATGGACCTTTTGGGCGTAGTTCCCAACTTCGAACTCGCCGACAGAGAGCGCGTAATTCATTCCCGCAGTCCTTTGGCTCCGCCCGCGTTCGTAGAGGGCGAAGTTGTCAATTCAATCGTTGCAACGGGCGGCGAAATCGAGGGTAAGGTTGTAAACTCGGTCGTCGGCACCAACTGCATTATCGAAAAGGGCGCGGAAGTTATCGACAGCGTACTTATGGGTAACATAGTCGTAAAAGCGGGCGCAAAGGTAAATTACGCAATCGTGGACGAGGAAGTAGTCATCGGCGAAAAGGCGCAGATAGGCGCGGACCGCGAAGAGGCTCTTAAACTCGACAGCAAGACGGCGGGCATAGCCGTTCTCGGCAGAGGCGTAACCGTAAGTAAGGGCGGCAAAGTGGCCGCAGGCGATATCGTCGATAAAAACGTATAAGGGAGGAAATTAAAAATGGCTTCAACAGTTGGCGTTATATTTTCAAGTATAAACGAAGAAAACGTACCCGAGCTTACCAAAGTCAGATCAATCGGTTCAATCCCCTACGGCGGAAGATACCGCTTGGTTGACTTTGCGCTTTCGAATATGGTTAACTCCGGCATAACGACCGTCGGAATGATAACCAAAAACAATTACCAGTCGCTTATGGACCACCTCGGTTCGGGCAAAGACTGGGATTTGGCGAGGAAGCAGGGAGGACTTATTCTGCTTCCGCCTTATTCGGACGATTCGGAAATACTCTATAAAAACAGACTCGAAGCATTGAAAGGAGCTACGGCGTTCCTGCGCAAGGCAACCGAAGATTTTGTAGTTCTTGCGGACAGCGATGCGGTTTACAAGCTCGATTACAGCAAAGTTATCGCCGCTCATATCGAAAACAACGCGGACATTACGCTTGTTTACCACGAACACGAGGTTAAAAAGTCGCACTATTATATGACTTTCGATACCGCAAATGACGGCAGAATTATAAGCATAGATATAAACCCCGTAGCGGGCGGTATGCAGAAAAATTACATAAACGTTATGGTTGCGCGCACGTCGTTCCTTGTAAGACTTATTCAGGACGCGATTCAGCACGGCTATACAAGCTTCGGCAAAGACATTTTAAGCCCCGGCGTTAAAAACCTTAAAATCTACGGTTATAAATTCGACGGCTATTACAAGGCGATTTCTTCGCTCAACGAATATTTCGACGCGAATATGGATTTGCTCGACAAGAATGTAAGGCAGGAAATCTTCGGCGACAGAGATGTCTATACCAAAGTAAACGACAGCTCGCCCGCCAAATTCACCGAAAGCGCGAAAGTCAAAAATTCGCTTATTTCCGACGGTTGTCTTATCGAAGGCACGGTCGAAAATTGCATTTTGTACCGCGGCGTTAAAGTAGGCAAAGGCTCCGTAGTCAAAAACTGCATTATTATGACCGATAACATAGTCGGCGAAAACTGCAAGCTCAGCTTTGTAGTAAGCGACAAAAACTCGGTTATACGCGACGGAAGAGTGCTTGCGGGATGCGAAGTTCAGCCTTACTTCATAAATAAAGGTTCGCTTATATAAAATTTCGGAGGGGGACATTTATGGCAACTACCAAAACAACTGCAAAAAAGACGACGGCAAAGTCCGCCGCAAAAGTTACCGAGTCAAAAGCGACCGTTCAGACAGGCGATAAAAAGAAAATTTTATTTGTCGCTTCCGAATCGACGCCCTTTATCGCAACGGGCGGACTTGCCGAAGTAATCGGCTCGCTTTCGAAAGCGCTCGCCGCAACGGGCAGATTCGACGTAAGAGTTGTAATTCCGCTTTATTCGGATATCAAAAAGGAATACAGGGATAAATTTACCTACCTCGGCAACTTGTACGTCCATCTTGCTTGGCGTAACCAGTACTGCGGTATCTTCTCGTATGAAAAGGACGGCGTAACGTTCTATTTCATCGATAACGAGTTCTATTTCAAACGCCCGGGCTGCTACGGCTATTACGACGACGGCGAAAGATTCGCATTCTTTTCGAGAAGCGTTCTCGAAATTATGCCTTTCCTCAATTTCTATCCCGACGTTATGCACTGCCACGATTGGCAGGCGGCGCTTGCGGCGATTTATCTTAAAACCAACTACTGTTTTAGAGAAGAGTACCAGTTTATACGCGCGCTTTTCACCATTCACAACATAGAATATCAAGGGCAGTATTCGCTTGACTTGTTAAGCGACCTGTTCGATATTTACGGCAGCTATCAATACCTTGTCGAGTATAATAACAGCATAAACCTTATGAAAGGCGCTATCGAGTGCTGCGAAAGATTTTCGACCGTAAGCCCCAAATACGCCGAAGAAATCAAACACGCATATTATGCGCACGGTCTTGACCCCATAATCCGCAACAACGAATTCAAACTTTGCGGAATTTTAAACGGTATCGACGACGTAAGCTACAATTGCGCGCTCGACAGTCATATCTTCGCAAACTTCACGCCCGACGACTTCTCGAACAAGGCCGTTTGCAAAAAGGAATTGCAGAGTATGCTCGGCTTGCCCCAAAAGCCCGACGTGCCCATCATTTCGATGGTTTCGCGCCTTGTTTCGCATAAAGGTCTTGACCTCGTTACAAACATAATCGAGGAACTTTTGCAGGAAGATATACAGTTTGTCGTTTTGGGTACGGGCGAATCGCATTTCGAGGGATTTTTCTCGGATTTGGCAAGAAGATATCCCGACAAACTCAGCGCGAATATAGTATTCAACGGCGATTTGTCGAGGAAGATTTATTCGGGTTCGGATATATTCCTTATGCCCTCGAAATCAGAGCCTTGCGGACTTTCGCAAATGATAGCGTGCCGTTACGGCACCGTGCCGATAGTAAGGGAAACGGGCGGTCTTTACGACAGCATTAAACCGCTTCAAAACGGTTATACTTTCTCCAATTACAACGCGCACGATATGCTGTACGTCATTCGCGAGGCTATTGCCGATTATAAAAACAAAAAAGAGTGGACAAAACTCATGTACAGAGCTGCAACAACCGATTTCAGTTGGGGCAACTCCGCAAAGCAGTACGAGTCGCTCTATTTGGATATGCTAAAATAATTTTTTACTGAATTAGGAGAACGTAATGAGTACAACTATAACCGAAAGGGAAGTAAAGGAGCTTATTAAAGGCAAGCTCGCCAGATATTTCGGCGTGAACCCCAACGAAGCTTCCAAAGACCAGCTTTACAAAGCCGTTGTTATGTCCGTAAGGGATATTTTACTTGAAAAAAGACAACAGTTTGCAAAGAAGATTAAAGCCAAACGCGCAAAAAGAGTGTATTACCTGTGTATGGAGTTTTTGCTCGGCAGGTCACTTAAAAACAGCCTCTACAATTTGAGCGCGACCGACGTGTTCGAAAAAGCTGTTTCGTCGTTTGGGTTTACCTTGGAGGATTTCTACGAATTGGAACCCGACGCGGGTCTTGGAAACGGCGGTTTGGGTCGCCTTGCGGCGTGCTTTATGGACGCGCTTGCAACGGGCAATTACCCCGCAATGGGTTATTCGCTTCGCTATGAGTTCGGACTTTTCAAGCAGAAAATCGTTGACGGCTGGCAGATGGAACTGCCCGACGTATGGCTTCCCGGAGGCGAAGTTTGGCTTACTCAAAGAACAGATAAAACCTTTATCGTGCGTTTCGGCGGTCAGATAGAGGAAAAGTGGACGGAAAAAGGACTTGAAACGCATTATGTCAACGCGAACGAAATTCAGGCCGTCGCGTACGATATGATGATTTCGGGTAAAGACAGCGAGGCCGTGTCGGTATTGCGCCTTTGGAAAACAAAACCCGTGCAGGAATTCAATATGAAGCTTTTCTCGCAGGGCGATTATTATCAGGCGATGACCGAGGACAACGACGCCGAAATACTTACAAAAGTTCTTTACCCCGCCGACAACCACTTGCACGGCAAATCTCTCCGTTTGAAACAGCAATACGTTTTGTGTTCCGCTTCTATACAGAATATAATAGAGGACCACAGACACAGATACGGCGACCTTTCGGATTTGCCTAAACTTGCGGCTATACACTTGAACGATACGCACCCCGCGATGGCTATACCCGAGCTTATGCGTATACTTATCGACGAATATTACTTCGATTGGGAAAAGGCGTGGGCGATTACTACATCAACGTGCGCTTACACCAACCACACGGTTCTTGCCGAAGCGCTTGAAACGTGGGACGAGGGGCTTATCGCCCGCCAGATTCCCAGAATCCACTCGATAATCAAGGAAATTAACCGCAGACTTTGCGAAGAACTTTGGGATAAATTCCCCGGCGAGTGGAGCAAAATTTCGAGAATGTCCGTCATCGAACACGACCGTATTAAAATGGCGAATTTGTCGGTATACGGCGGTCACAGCGTAAACGGCGTTTCCGCACTGCACAGCGAAATAATAAAAAATTCGATTTTCAAAGATTTCTACGATTTTTCGCCCGAAAAATTCACCAACGTAACAAACGGTATTGCGCACAGACGTTGGCTTAATCAGTCCAACCCCGAGCTTGCCGAACTTTTAAATCAATGTATCGGCGACGGCTATGTGCTCGACGGCGCACAGCTTGCGGAATTTAAAAAGTTCGAAAACGACAAAACCGTTTTAAATCGCCTTAACGAAATTAAAGCGATAAAAAAGCGGCAATTTGCCGAATACGCAAAAAAGAAGCAAGGGGTGGTAATCAATCCCGATACGGTTTTCGACGTTCAGGCGAAAAGACTTCACGAATATAAACGTCAGCTTTTAAACGTACTTAACATTATAGATACTTACCTCGACTTACAAGATAATCCCAATATGCCAATGGTTCCCAAAACCTACATTTTCGGTGCAAAAGCGGCGCCCGGATACGATATGGCTAAAAAGATTATCAAACTCATTAACTTCCTTGCCGAAGATATTCGCAAAAATCCCGCCGTAAACGATAAACTTAACGTCGTTTATATGGAAGATTACAACGTGACGATGAGCGAAAAACTTATGCCCGCGTCGGAAATATCAGAGCAGATTTCCCTTGCAGGCAAAGAAGCGAGCGGCACAGGCAATATGAAGTTTATGATAAACGGCGCGTTGACCATCGGTACGCTCGACGGCGCAAACGTCGAAATGGCGCAGGCGGTGGGCGACGATAACATATTTATCTTCGGCTACAAGTCAAACGAAGTCGACGAGATATGGCGCAACGGTTACAGTTCAAGTAAGTACTACAACGAATCCCCCAAGTTAAGACGTATTATCGAGGCGCTTATAATCGGGTTCAACGGCGAATCGTTTGCCGATATGGCAAATTATCTTTTGACGGGTTCGCCGATTGCCGACCCGTATATGTGTATGGCGGACTTCGCGGCATACAGTCAGACTCAGCATAAGATTTCGGAAATTTACGAAAAAGACAAAACAAGATGGAATCAAATGTCTTTGAGGAATATCGCCGCGTCGGGCATATTCGCCGCCGACAGAAGCATAAAGGAATATGCGGAAAATATCTGGCATCTTAAAAGTCTGAAAACCGAAAAATAATCAAATACGATAAAATCGGGGCTTTACAGCCCCGATTTTTCATATTTAAACGGTACTATGTCAGACATAATCGGCTGAAATTACGATTGAAAATCCCCTAAATTGGCTAAAATCAAATAAAAGCCGACCATAAAACAGGCATAAAAATGCGGTTTTTTACTGAAAATCGCCGTTTTTAAGCAATTTTTATTAAAATATAAGCGAATATACGGCAAAACCGATTTAAATTCGCAATTTGTTAACGGCGTTTTTCGGCTCAACCGACGACCGAAACAAAATCCGTAATTTAAATTTATTTAAATTACGGATTCTCACAATTAAATTTTGCAAACTTTTTGTCGGAATTTAATTTTCATAATATATTGTAGTTTTCGTAAATTTAGCCGAAAATATATCAAAACCGCCCCTTTTTGTGCTTTAAACTGCCCTAACTATTCGTAAAAGCTGTGTTTTACGAATAGTTTCATTCATATTAAATACTACCACTCAAACCCTATTTCCGTTTTCGGACAGAAAAAAAACAAGCGGCTCCCCGCTATTTTTTCAGATAAGATTTTCATAAATTCGGCTTAACCCGACCGCAACATTATTTATAATTTAAATTGCCCTACCCGTTTAAATCTCACTTATCTTACCTTCGCTCGGCAAGTTTAATTCAATTTCAGACCGACCTCTTGCAAAAAATCTCGTTGACATATTTTGTCAGTTATTTTATAATTTAAGTATGGCGAACAATTCCGATTTCTACGCTCAACGCAACAATAAAAACCTCGAAACAATCGACAGGCTATTAAACGACTGCCTGCCCTCTTTTCTTTACGATTATTTTCTCGCTATTGACAGTCAAACCTCCACTTTAACGCGCCTGAATTACGCTCACGACCTTAAAATCTTCTTCTACTTCCTCCAAGAGCGTAAATTCCACGGTAAAAAAACCGTGCAGGAAATGACTTTAAGCGAACTTGAAGAAGTTACAAGCAACGATATCGAGTATTTTTTGGGCTTTTTGTCGCGCTATACATACGACGGCAAACTGCACACCTGCAACGAACGCGCCAAAGCGCGTAAGCTTTCTTCCGTTCGCGCGATGTTTAAGTTTTTCTTTAACAGAAATCTTATAAGCGTAGACAATTCAGCCAAGGTTTCAACCCCCAAATTGCACGAAAAACCCATAATCCGCCTCGATTCCGACGAAGTTTACGGCATAATCGACATTGCCGAAAGCGGCGCGGGCCTTACCCGCCATCAGCAAGCCTATCACGAAAAAAACAAAGTCCGCGACAGTGCCATTTTAATGCTATTTTTAGGTACGGGCATACGTATAAGCGAGTTGGTCGGACTTAACAACGAAGATATAAATTTCAAAGATAATTCCTTTGTCGTCACCCGAAAAGGCGGAAACAAAGCCATTCTCTACTTTGACAACGACGTTGCGGCGGCTTTAAAGCGTTATTTGGAATATAAAGAACACAATCCCGAAATACTGAACGAACCGCACGCGCTGTTCATTTCAAATAACAAAAACAGAATCACTGTCCGCGCCGTCGAAAATCTCGTTAAAAAGTACGCAAAAATCGTTTCTCCCCTCAAAAAAATTTCGCCACATAAATTACGTTCGACGTACGGCACGCAACTTTATAAAGCGACGGGCGATATTTATATCGTGGCGGATATTCTCGGGCATAAAGACGTCAATACTACGCGTAAGCACTACGCCGCTATTTCCGACGATAACCGCCGCTCGGTTGTAGGAAAAGTTAAGCTTAAACCCGAAGACGAATAACCCTCTTCCGTTCCGAAATTTAAAAACTACGCCCCCGAACGGCTTTTTAACCGTTCGGGGGCGCTTTACTACTGTTTACTTATCTTCATTCATAATAATCGCGTCGATTTTGATAACCGCGTCGTCGCGTATATCAAGACATTTGCCGCAATTATCGCAAATTTTATTCGGGTCGAGGTCGCAAATCTCACATTCGAGGCAACCTATACAATCTCTGTCGTAAAGAACGCATTTTTTTACTTTTTCGCTCATTTTAAACCCCGCTTGGTTGTATTTGTTGCCCTTTTAATTACAACGTTTGTAAACATTTCGGGCAAAGAATTGGCGTTAAATATTATATATAAGGATTTTACTACACATTTTTTAAAAAATCAAATAAAAAACAGCAAACAAACGTTTGATTATTTATATCAGATATGTTAAAATAGATACGGTAGATTTATGAAAAGCAAAATCGACAAAGACGAACTCGTATTCGGGTTTATTCAAAACTACATAACCGAAAACGGCTACGCGCCATCCGTCCGCGAAGTTTGCAAGTCGTGCGAAATCGCTTCCACTGCTTCCGCGCACCAGATTATGAACAGACTTGCCGAACGCGGGCTTATAAAGCGCGTCGGCGGCAATAAACGCCGCGCAGTCGCTTTAAACGGCAATTCGCTGACAGTTCCTCTGCTTGGTACGGTTGCCGCAGGTCAACCTATATTCGCAACCCAGAATTACGAAGATTTTTATTCCATTCCGGGCAACTTTTTCTCGGGCGAAGACCTGTTTATGCTGACTGTCAAAGGGTCGTCAATGAAAAACATAGGTATGTTCGACGGCGATAAAATTGTAGTCCGAAAACAGTCCACCGCCGACGACGGCGACATAATCGTCGCACTGGTCGACGACAGCGCCACCGTAAAAAGGCTTTTCAGGCGCGACAGCAAAGTGATTTTGCACCCCGAAAACGACGAAATGGAAGATTTTATCTTCGACGACGTGCAAATCCTCGGCAAGGTAATCGGACTTATGCGCAACATATAAAATTACGGCAGGTTTAATACCTGCCGTTTTTTATAACGATTTAAGATATGCGACTTCCTCTTTCGAAAGCTTTCTGAAAGCCCCGCGGTCAAGTCCCCGCAAGTCTATTTCACCTATCCTGATTCTCTTTAAAAACGAAACTTCCCTGCCTATCGCTTCGAACATTTTCCTTATTTCGCGGTTTTTTCCTTCGGTTATCGTAATGTGAATTTTTGTATACGACTTA
This sequence comes from uncultured Clostridia bacterium, assembly GCA_947624005.1. Taxonomy (GTDB): domain Bacteria; phylum Bacillota; class Clostridia; order Christensenellales; family Borkfalkiaceae; genus Coproplasma. The sequence continues at coordinate 178,351 of CANQHV010000002.1, read as the reverse complement.
TTGGTTTCAACGATATGCGCCTTGCACTTTTTCGTAATGTACCCGCCGTCGATTTCGACTCCGCTTCTTATGGGATTCAAAGTAGCCTCGGTAGCCGTGCCCTCGATTTTTACAAGGTAGGTTTTCGGAACTTCGTTAGACGGATGCGTAAGGTGCTGCGCAAGCTCGCCGTCGGTAGTTAAAATCAACAGCCCCTCGCTGTCATAGTCAAGCCTACCCACGGGATAAACCCTCCCGATATTATTCGGCAGAAGATCCAACACGGTTTTTCTTCCCTTGTCGTCCGAAACGGCGCTGATATAACCTTTCGGCTTGTTTATAACATAATATTCGTTTTCTTTTAAAGCAACTTTTTTGCCGTCGACAAGCACCTCGTCGTCCGACAAAACGTCGTAACCCAAAGCGACGGTTTTACCGTTTACCTTTACTTTTCCGTCTTTTATCAGATTGTCGCAATCTCTGCGCGAGGCAATACCGCACGCCGCGAGATATTTGTTTATCCTCATATATAGTACCTGTAAGTAACTTATATACTATATAAATTTTCTTCAAAAATCAACTCATTTTGAGTATAAATTTTAAGTTTGGCTACTGCTTCTCCGCTTTCAACGTCAGCCGCCGCGTTACTGCGTTCTATTTCAAATCTTATATTATCGCTTGATTTTACCACAAAATTGCACGAATTTTTAGGTTTGCATAGTACTTTGTCTGAAATAAACACACGGTTTTCGTCTATTGTTATAAGTTTATAAGCCGAAAAACAAGAATTTAAAATCGCGCTTGACCTTTCATACATATCGGGACAGTTCAACACAACGCAAATAACGTCCATACCGTCCCTTTCCGCAGACGAAACAAGACACTTGCCCGCTTTTACGGTATAACCTGTTTTAACTCCGTTTGCGCCGTCGTAGTTATACAGCATTTTATTTTTGTTTGCGTAACTTCTGAATTTGCCGTGATAGCTCTTTGTTCCTACGATATTTTTAAAGGTTTCGTTATTCATTGCATAACGCGCAATCGTGCATAAATCGCGCGCCGTTGTATAATGCCCGTTATCGGGTAACCCGCTCGGATTTTTAAAATTTGTATTTACCGCGCCAATACTTTTTGCCCTCTCGTTCATCACGCTAACGAATTTTTCCACGCTTCCGCTGTGATGTATGGCAAGCGCGGTCGCGCAATCGTTCCCCGACCTCAACATAAGCCCGTATAAAAGGTCGCGTACGTCTATCTGCTCGTCTTTTTTAAGATAAACGCTCGAACCCTCTACGCCGACAGCGGCGTCGGGAACGGTGATAACTTCGTCGAGGTCGCAATCTTCTATTACGATTATAGCCGTCATTATTTTTGTAGTGCTTGCCATTGGCAATTTTTCGTCGGCGTTGCTTTCCGAAAGCACTTTGCCCGTAGTCAATTCCATCGCAATTTCCGCTTCGGCAATCGCCGAAGCGGAAACGCTTTTAAAAAACGGTATAGCGCAAAAAATCATTATAAGCAAAATCAGCGGCAAATAAATTTTAAACGCTGTCCGAAATTTTATTAACGAGTTCACCTGTCTTGTCAATCAGGGTATCTATCGCCCCTTCCTCCATTTTCAAAAGTTTGCAACCCGTGCCGTCGTCTACAAGAAAGCCGCGCGGCTTAACCGAAATCACCGTTCCGTTGCCGCCCGCAAGCTTAAAGCCGTCGGATTCTTTGAAGAGTTTAACGTCGCCGTATTCTCCCCCACCGCTTAAATTTACGACCACCACGCTTGACAGCGGAATGACCTGCGACCCGCTTACGGTTATAATAGGGTCGCCGATAACCGTATCGGCTTTTGCGACTTTGTCGATATGCACCGCAGGCGCGTCGAAATCATTTTCCTTGTTCCTTTTGATTTTTGATTGCATGTAACTTCCCCCATAAATAAATTAAATATATTTTGAATATGACCAATGCGTTTACTACCGTAACCATTTTCATATAATAGTGAATTTCGTCGTGTTCGTCGTTTAAAACGGTGTAATTTCGCAATTTCGAATAATTGCCGTTTATCTGTAAAAATTTATAAACCGCCGTCGTCAAAGCGTTATGCGTAAGAGCTATATAGGCGTTTGACGTTTTTTCCATTCCGAAGTCGGTCAATTGCACGATTTTATAAATGCACAGCTGATTGAATATATTATATCCCTGCCGTCGCATAGCCTCGGCATTTATCTTTTTGCTTTTACCGTTGACCTGCATTTCGCCCGGTTTATTTTTTACCGTGTTAATGTTGTAAACCTTTATATAACGGAAAAAGGCAATATTAACGCTTAAATAGCTTCGCGCGCTGTTAAAATAGACGTAGTTGTAAACGTGCAGCGGAAAGAAACTTAAAAAAGCAAGTCCCGCCGACAGATAAACTATTACCTCTCCCACACAATTATTATTTGTAACGTAAAATTAAATATACAAAAGGCGCCGCCGACTTCCTGTCGGCGGCGCCTTGCCAAGATAAGATTAATCTATTTTTATTATATCGTCGTCATCGCCGAGATGTTCGGGAAGTTCGTAGCCGTCCTCGGTGACCGCGGGCTTTTCTTTCTTCTCGTTTGCGTCGGCAACCGCGACTTCGTTTTCCGCTTTTTCGACGTACTCGTCCTTTTTGTAAAGGTAATTCGCGTCTTCCATATCCTCGGTCAGAATCGAGCTGTTGATTTCGGCAATCTGGTTCATAAGGTCGTCGTAATCGGGCAGTTCTTCAAGCGAATTAAGCTTAAACCGCTTTAAAAAATTATCGGTGGTAGCATACAAAATAGGCTTGCCTACCGCGTCTTTTCTGCCGCAAGGCGCAATCATTTCCAATTCCAATAAAGTATGTATGGCGTAATCGCAGTTGACTTGCCTTATATCTTCGAGTTCGGGCTTGGTAATGGGCTGTTTATAGGCTATTATCGCGGCGACTTCGAGAATGGTTTTGGTAAATTCCTTTTCTTTAATGGGAATAAGCACTTCCGCAATCTGCTGTTTATACTTCGGGTTTGAAGCAAATTGCAATTTGCCGTTGAAAGTCAACAGCTGTATGCCGCAATCGTCGGAATATCTGTCTTTCAGCTCTCCGACCGCGGCGTTTACTTCTTTAAGCTGGCAACCGAGCTTTTCCACTATGTATTTTACGGGAACGGCTTCGCCCGAAGCAAAAATTATGGCTTCAATTATATTCGTCAAATTGTTCACTTGCAATGTCCTTCAAATCCCACTCGGGATTAAGTTTTATATTTATCGCGCCGAAAGAATCAACCTGTTCGACCATTATGTATTGGTGTTTAAGCATTTCCAAAAGCGCCTGAAACGTCGTTATAACTTCACTTCTCGAAAAGGTCGTAAACAGGCTATCGAAAACAACTTCTTTGTCTTTTACAAGTCGGTCGCGTATATAGCCGACTTTTTCTTCGACCGTATAAACGTCTTTGGGAATTTCTTTTATATTTTCTTTTTCGCGCTGTAAACTTTCGTTTTTCAGCATAAGTTTGACAAACGCTTCAAGCATCGCGCTTACGTCGAAATCACGGTAGACTATGCGAACGCTGTCAAGCTCTTTATCGGGCTGTTTGAAATAATATCCGAGCGTTTCGAGGTCTTTTAGCTTCGGAGTTTCGCCCTTTATAAGTTCGTACTCGCGCTGTTTCAGCTGTTCGATAAGCTCGCGCTTTTCCTCTTCCGCGCCGCCCATTTCCTCACCCGCAACTTCTATCGGCGGCACAAGGCTTTTAGACTTAATATAGATAATCTGCGCCGCCATTGCAAGATATTCGCTTTCCTTGTCGATATCGCGGCGAGGTTGGGTTTTCATATACTCGATATAATCCAAAAACTGCTGGGTTACCTGCGAAACGAAAATATCCTCGATTTTTATCTGCGCTATATTTATAAGATGCAACAATAAATCGAGCGGTCCTTCGAAGTCGTCAAGAACCGTATTGTAATCAACTACAGATTCGAAATTTTCGTATTTCTTTAAGTCCATAAAATTACCGGAGTTATTTAAGTCTGTCGGGTAAAACGTCGTTTCTTATAAGGTCGTCGTAGGTCTGCGGCTTGATTATATAGTCCGCCTTACCGTTTTTTACGAGTATTGCCGCGGGAATAAAGTTGCGGTTGTAATTGCTTGCCATCGAATAATTGTATGCGCCCGTGGAAAATACCGCCATAATGTCGCCGCTTTTCGCTTCGGGCAAAGGCACGTCGACGGCTATAAGGTCGCCGCTTTCGCAACACTTGCCCGCAACCGTTACGACTTCGGTACATTCTTCCGTCGCGCGGTTTGCAAGAATGACGGAATATTTCGACTGATACAACGCATACCTTGGATTATCGAACATACCACCGTCGATTGCGACGTACTTTTTAATGCCGGGGATATCTTTTATCGCGCCGACGGTATAAAGCGTTACGCCCGCCTCGCCGACAATCGACCGACCGGGTTCCATATATAAAAACGGCAATTTCAGCGAATTGCGCGCCGCTTTTTCCTTTATCGCGTCAATCATTGTTTTAACGAAATCGGCGTAATCGGAAAGTTTAAGCTTGGGGTCTTCGTCGTTGTACCATATACCGAAACCGCCGCCAACGTTCAACGCTTCGGCTTCGAAACCGAGTTCAGACTTGATTTCCGACATAAAATCCATAACTTTTCCGACTGCAAGCACAAACGACTGCTTTTCGAAAATCTGCGAGCCGATATGGCATTGATAGCCCAAAAGTTTTAAGTTTTTCTTGCCTAAAACATGCTCGGTGATACTCTTCGCCGCGCCGTCCGAAATAGAAAATCCGAATTTACTGTCCGTTCTCGCCGTCTGAACAAACGCGTGCGTATGCGCCTCTACGCCGGGATTGATTCGCAGCATAACTTTCTGAACAATTTTTCTTTCCGACGCAAGCTTGTCCAGAACGTCCGCCTCTTTATACGAATCGATTACAACCACGCCTATTTTATTATCAAGCGCAAGTTCAAGCTCGGGAAGAAGTTTATTGTTGCCGTGCATAACGGCTTTTTCTACGGGGAAACCCGCTTTTACCGCCGTATACAGTTCGCCGCCCGAAACCACGTCTACGCCTATCTTTTCTTCCGCGGCGATTTTATATATCGCCATACACGAAAAAGCTTTCGAGGCAAAAAGCACAAGCCCGTTGCCGCCGTACTCCTTTTCAATCGTGTCGCGATAAACGCGCATCATATTTCTTATGTGTTCTTCGTCGAAAACATAAAGCGGCGTGCCGTACTTTTCAGCAATATCCACTGCGTCCATGCCGCCTATTTCCAGATGTCCTTTGCCGTTGATTTTCAGCGTAGCTCTTTCGTTCATTGTATACCTCTGAATATTTATACTGATATTTTAACAAAGTATGGGAAAATAGTCAAGTAAATTGTTAAATTTTACCGATAAAACACACAAAATACGGCGCACGCCAACCGCGTGCGCCGCAAAATATTGAAATTGTACTTATCGGACCTTAAATCGCCCAATTTTCCGCATTGTATTTAAGATAATCATTGAAACCCGCTTTTTCCACGGCTTCCGCCGCAACTACGTCAACCTCGTCGCAAAGTACGCCGTCTTTGTATACTTCAATTTTTCCGACAGTCTGATTTTCCGCAATCGGCGCCTTTATATCGTAAGCTTTGACGTTGTACGTCACATTGGGAGCCTCGTCTGCTTTCGAGAAAATATAAACGTTTCTTGCGGGTCTTACGGCGACAAACTTGCTTTTACCGCCGCGAACGGCAAAATCGTCGTTTAAGGTAACGTTTTGGTCCAAAACGACCTTATTTCTGTAATTTGCGAACCCGTAATCGAACAGCCGCGCCGCCGAATCGAATCGGTTTGCGCTTGTATCGCCGCCAAGCACAACGGAAATAAACCTGAGATTATCCTTTTTTGCCGTCGCCGCAAGGCAGAAACCCGCTTCGTTGGTGAAACCCGTTTTACCGCCGTCGCACGCAGGATAACGTCTTATAAGTTTATTTGTATTTGTTATGCGCGTGGTCCGCGAGTCGGGATGCTCGAAATCTTCAAGCCATATTTTACTGAAATCGAAGTATTCTTCGTATTGCAGAAGATTTCCGAACATTAAAGCCACGTCGTGTGCGCAGGAATACTGCGTTTCTTTGGGCAAACCCGTGCAATTTGCAAATAACGTGTCGTTACAGCCCAATTCCGCCGCTTTTTTATTCATAGCGGCAACAAACGTACTTTCGCTTCCGCCGACGGCTTCCGCAACCGCCACGCAACTGTCGTTTGCCGAACATACAATAATGCTTTTGACAAGTTCCGAAAGCTTATACTCGCTCCCGCTTGCCAAAAACACCTGCGAACCACCCATCGAAGACGCGTTTTCGCTTACCGTAATTATGTCGTCGAAATTCAGTTTACCGCCGTGAACAGCCTCCAAACAAAGCGAAAGCGTCATAACCTTGCAAACGCTTGCAATCGGCATACGCTCGTTTTCGTTCAGTGAGTAAACGCACTCGCCCGAATCGTAATCCATAAGGTATGCGGATTTACAGCCTGTAACCAAACCGTCGGTATCGGCTTTTACGGACTCGCGCCCCGCAAACGCCGCGCCCGAGGCAAGCGCAAAACCGCAAGCCATAATCATTAAAGCTTTTTTCATACCGTTAGTATGCCACGACTAAGTAAAACTATACTATTATAATGACAAGTCTGAATATAAGATTGACCAAAATAAGCAGAACAACCGTATCCGCAACGGCAAAAATGATAGGAATAATAAACGAAATGTTCTTAAAACATTTGCAGAACTGCGCCGCGCAATAACACAGCGCAAGAGAAACAAGCGACGTGGGAATAAATACGAAAATTGCAACCATAGCTCCGCCGAACGAGCTGACGGTAAAAAGAATACAGGTGTAAAGTCCGAAAAAAACGCTTTTTAAAAAAACTATAATTAAAGTAAAATATCTGATTTTACAAAAATAAGCAATCAGAAAAACGGCGTAAAGGTATAAAACTTCGCTTAAAACGTGAGAAAAAATAAGCTTGCCGTTTTTAAAGTTATATACAAAATAAACGTAATTTTGGGCAAATTTGTTAAAGTAAATACTACTATCGACTATTATACATAGTACTATGCCACATATAAATGCGGCAATAACCGTCAAAATAAACGCATAAAGGTACTTCTTATCGTATTTAAATCCGTTAAACGACAAATTCCTCATATACAATTATATGAGGAATTTCAAATTAATATGAACCGAGCATTTTATCTACGGAAATACCGAACCCGCGGGTAGGGTCGTTTATAAATACGTGAGTAACCGCACCTATAAGCTTGCCGTCCTGCACTATCGGGCTGCCGCTCATTCCCTGAACTATGCCTCCCGCCTTTTCGATAATTTCGTCGTCGTCGATTTTGATTACGAAATTTCTGTTGTCCTTATTGCCTTTGTCAACCTTTGCTATAGAAATTTTATATTGCTTCGGCGTGTTTCCGTTCAATGTCGTGTATATATACGCCGTACCTATTTTTACGTCGTCGATACTGCCTTTACGCACCTTTATAAGTTTCGAGTAATCGGTTTCGCTCGATATGTCGCCGAAAACGCCGCATTCGCAGTTAATCGCCGCTTTGCCTATCATATTACCGTTTTCGAACGCCCCTTTCAGTTCGCCGGGCGTACCTCTTACTCCCTTTTTAACGTCGTAAATCATACAACCGTATATACTGCCGCCGTTAATTTCGACAATTTTATTGTTGCCGTCGGTTACGGGATGTCCGAGCGAGGCAAATTTGCCTGCCGCGCGGTCGATATAAGTTACCGTACCCACGCCGTTAATGCTGTCTTTTACCAAAACGCCTATTCTTTTGCCGCCCGAGGTCAGTTCCTTAACAGGATTCACCTCGATTGACAGCTGTTCGTCGCCGCGGATTACGCTTAAAACGAAATCCTTGTAATCTTTTGCCAGAATGGAATTGATATCAGAAGTTTTATTGACCTCTTCGCCGTTGATTTTATCTATGACGTCGCCCGTTCTGATTCCGCTTTCGCGGGCGGGCGAAACCATTCCGTCCTCCGTCATTACGTCGCAAATCCCTATAACTTCAACCGTCGTAGTGTTAAGTATAAAACCCGCGGGAAAACCGCCCAAATACAGCGAATTTTCGTCCGCCGATACCGTAAACGGCGTAGCAGACATTACGCACAATACAACAAGCGCAAATAAAAGCAAAGCTTTTAATACTTTTTTTGTCTTAAACATAACAAAAGTATTGTGTGCAACGAAAGTTGAATTATACAAAAAACGGAGGCGTTTTACCTCCGTTTATTTTTCGAATTGTTTAATAAGTTCTATGGCGTTTTCGCGCGCCGCCGCAGATTTTACGTTACCCGTAAGCCGCACGATTTCGTCTATTTTCTCCTCGGCGGTCAGCCGCTTTACTTTCGTAAGCGTTTTGCCGCCCTCTTCACATTTATATATAAGGTATTGGCTGTCGCTTGCCGCGCAGACCTGCGGCAGGTGCGACACGGCGATTATCTGCGTCGAGTCGGAAATTTTTACGAACTTATCGGCGACGGTTTTTGCGGTAAAACCGCTTATCCCCGCGTCTATTTCGTCGAAAATATAAGTCGATATGCCGTTCAGACCTTTAAGCCTCGTCTTTATCGCAAGCATAAACCTGCTCATTTCGCCGCCGCTAATAACTTTATTCAGCGGTTTCAGCGGCTCGCCTTTGTTTGCGGAAAATTCGAAACTAACCTTATCAGCGCCGTTCGGCGAATTGAGGTTTGCCGTATTTTCGTCGTAATCTGCAAATTTTACTTCGAACTTCGCGTTCGGGATATTCAAAGATTTAAGTTCGCTTTCTACCCCCGAACAGAACGCGCGCGCCGCGTCTTTTCTCGCTTTTGTAAGTTTTTTGCAAAGCGCAAAAATATTTTCGTTGCACTTTTCAAGGTCTTTGGCGTATTTTTCAATCGCGGCGGCGGCGTCCGAAAGCGTTTCGTACTTCGCTTTCGCATTATCGGCAAACGCGATAATCCCGGCTTCGTCGGCGCCGTATTTCTTCATCAGACCCTTTAAAAGCGACAATCTTTCGTCTATGGTCTGTGCTTCACCCTCGTCGTACGATAAATTTTCCGCCAAATCCGTTATGGTTTCGGAAATATCCGAAGCTTCGGTGCTTAAACTTTCAAGTCGCGTTAAAATCTGCGCATATTCGTCGCCCACGTCCGACACGCCGTCAATGCACCTTGCGGCCGAAGCAAGCCCGTCGCAACAGCCACCGTCCGCATCAAGCAGATTTTTTGCGGCGTTCAACGCCGTCATAATGCGTTCGACGTTATTCAATACGTTCTGCCTTGCTTTCAAAGCTTCGAACTCGCCCTCTTTCACGCCTGCGGATTCGATTTCGTTAATCTGGTATTTAAGCAAATCGAGGGTGCGCTCGCGCTCGCTTTCGTTCCCGCCGAGTTCGGCGATTTTCGATTTGATTTCGCGCTTTTCGGCTAAAATTTTTGCGATATCGCCCTTAATTCCCGCCGCGCCACCGTCAAGAAGCCCGTCGATTACGTTAAGTTGGTTATCTTCGTTCAGTAAAAAAAAGTGCTCGCTCTGCCCGTGGACGTCAACAAGTTTTTGCGTAAGATTTTTAAGCATCGCCGCGGTCACGGCATTGCCGTTTACTTTTATCGCGCCCTTGCCGTCCGCATTGAATTTGCGGGTTATTATAATATCGCCGTCGCACTCGATATCGTATTCTTCGAGAGCTTTTGCGGCGGGAGAATCTGCCGAAACGGTAAATTCCGCACGCACCTGCGCCTCGGTTTCGCCGTGGCGTATCATAGTTTTGTCCGCTTTCGAGCCAAGTACGAAATTAATCGAGTCGAGAATGACCGATTTGCCCGAACCCGTTTCGCCCGACAAAACGTTAAGTCTGTCGCAGAATTCTATGTCCGCTTCGCTTATAAGCGCAATATTTTTTATGTATAATCTCGATAACATTTAATCGCCTTAAACTATTTAATATACTCGCGCAGGCTGTCGGCTATCGGCGGCGTATGCTCGTTGCTATCAACCACAATCAAAAGCGTGTCGTCGCCCGCAACGCTACCTATTATTTCGCTTATACCAAGCGAATCGACAAACGCGCCCGCCGTATTTGCGTTTCCGCGCATAGTCTTTATCACAATAAGGTTATTTGCAAAATCTATTCCCGTAACGCATTCGCGGAACAGATTTTTCATTTTTCCCGCCTCGCCGTCAACGTCAAGGCAGGCGTACCTGTACTTTTTTACAGAACCCGCAACCTTACAAAGCCGCAAATCGTTTACGTCGCGCGAAATCGTAGCTTGCGTGACATTGAAATTAAGTCGGTTGAGTTCAGCGCACAGTTCTTCCTGCGTATCTATCTCTTTGCGTGCTATTATTTCGAGAATTGCCTGTTGTCGTTTATTTCTTTGCATCATCTGCTCCATTTATTCAGCTTTAACAGCAACTCGCCGAAAAAATTTTTGTCCGAGCTTATAAATTCGACGAAATACCGCGACTTTTGCACCCTTACGCGCTCCCCCGCGTTCAGACTGCCCGAAACAACGCCGTCCACGACGATATTCAACTGCTTTTTTGCGGAAACGGCATAAATATCCAAAACCGAATTGTCGCTGTACACGACGGGGCGCGAATGTAACGAATGGGCGCAAATCGGGGTCATAATAAATGCGGATATGTCGGGAGTAAGCACCGAACCGCCCGCGGAAAGCGAATACGCCGTCGAACCCGTGGGCGTACTTACGATTATTCCGTCGGCGGTAAAATTATCCACAAGCGAACCGTCTATTTCGGCGCGGATTTCAACGGTATTCGAAAAATCCGTTCCGCAAGTTCCGCGTTGAACGACCAAATCGTTTAACGCGAGAAACTCTTTCCCGCCGTAACTGATATTAAGCATACTTCTCTTCTGAGTTTTGAAATTACCGTCGCAAACAAGTTTCAGCGCGTCGTCAAGTCGGGATTGTTCGAATTCGGCCAAAAAACCGACGTGTCCGTAATTTATTCCCATAATTTTAACCGAACGCTTCGCACACTCCGCGGCGACATTTAAAATGGTGCCGTCGCCGCCGAGCACAAACAGAACGTCAAGCCCGTCTAAATCCGAAGCGTTATTCACTTCACGGAAAGCAAATCCGCGCTGTTCGATAAACGACCTGATTTTTTCGAGATACAAGCGGTTATCGTTTATGTAATTTTTGTTGTAATATACGCCGAACTGCATTTTTCCCTCTCAAACACAAATATTATACAGCTAAATCTATAATTATGCAATAAAAAGTCCGTAAATTTTATAATTTTACGGACTTTAACAGTTCCCGTCTGTCAACGGCTTTGCCGCCCTTTTCAAGGCGGATTACATATTCGAGATTCTTTCCCGCCACAATCGGCGCGTTACAAAGCTGTACGGGAGCAAGGTCGCAACCTGCGGCGAAATCATAAATCTTATTTATAGCCCGCAACCTAATATTTTTATCGCGTACAACGCCGTTTTTCCCTACGTTTTTGCAATCGCATTCAAACTGCGGCTTAATCAACGCAAGCACGCTTGCACCCGCTTCCAAAACATAAGAAACGCCGCCCAGAATGTAAGTCAATGAAATAAAACTAACGTCGATTACTACGCCGCATAGTACTTCGCAAAACAACGATTTTTCAATATTGCGCGCATTAAATTTATCTATAACTACGATATTTTTATCTTTAAGGCTTTCGTCAAGCTGGCTTTCCCCTACGTCTATGCAGTACACTTTTTTCGCGCCGTGCTGAAAAAGGCAATCGGTAAAGCCGCCCGTACTCGCTCCGATATCCGCAAAAACTTTGTCTTTTACCGAAAAGCCGAATTCGCGTAAAGCTTTGTCGAGCTTATAGCCTCCCGCCGACACAAACGAAACTTCGGGACGGGAGATTTCGATTTTATCGCCGTCTTTAACTTCATACGAAGGCGCAACGGGCTTACCGTTTACGGTAACAAGCCCCTTTTCCACCGCTTCGGCGGCTTGCGTGCGCGAGCGGAATTTGTCGGCAACGTATTTATCTATTCTCATTTTTCAATATGTAACCGACGATGTTTTCACTGCTTAACCCGAAATTTTCCATAAGTTCCGAAATTCCGCCCTGCGGTATAAACTTGTCGGGAAATGCAAAATTTTTGACTATTTTGCCGCTTTCGGAAAGATATGCCGCAACCAGCGCGCCGAATCCGCCTATCAGAACGTTATCTTCTACCGTTATTACCACGCTTTCTTTAAGCTCGGACAAAAGCTCTTCGTCAAGCGGTTTTACAAACCTTGCGTTGACGACCGATACTTCAATTTTACTTTCGCCGAGGACTTTCGAAGCTTTCAACGCCAAGGTTATCGCACGCTCGCCGCAAGCCAGAATCGCATATTTTCCGCCGCCCTTTTTCAGAGTTTCCCACTTGCCCGAAACGATTTCGGATTTTTCTCGGAATACTTTTCTGCCCGCGCGCGGGTATCTTATTGCAAGCGGCGCGTTAAACGTCGCGCTGAATTCAAGCATTCTTTCGAACTCCGCAACGTCTTTGGGAACGGCAATCGTAAGATTGGGAATCATACTTAAAAACGACAGGTCGAAAACGCCCTGATGGGTTTCGCCGTCCGCACCCGATACGCCCGCGCGGTCGATACAAATTGTCACGGGCAAGTTCTGACTGCAAATATCTATAACAATTTCGTCAAACGAACGCTGCAAAAAAGTCGAATAAACGGCGTAATACGGCTTCATACCCTGCGCCGCCATAGAAGCGCAAAGTATAGTCGCGTGTTCTTCGCAGATTCCCACGTCTACCGAGCGTTCGGGATACTTTTCAAAAAATTCCGAAAGCCCCAAGCTCGAAGTCATCGCCGCAGTTACGGCGACGATTTTATCGTCGTTTTTTGCCATTTCAACGAGTTTTTTGCCCAAAACCGAGGAATATTCGCAAATTCCATTGCTTCCGCAAGCAGAAATGCCGTGGGTAATTTCGGGATTTTCCTCGCAGAAAGCATACCCTTTGCCCTTTTTTGTCGCGACGTGAAGAATAACCGATTCTGTTTTCAGCCGTTCTTTGATTTCGGTCAATTTGTCAATCATCTCGCCGAGGTCGTTGCCGTTATAAACGCCGTCGTATTTAAAACCGAATCTTTCGAAAATTTTCGCGTGGCGGTCGCGTTTTTGCTTCTGTTCGATATTTTCGCTTAAAATTTCGAGGTATTCGTGCATACTGCCTACAGTGGGCGCGATAGACATTCCGTTGTCGTTCAAAATCACCAGAATGTGGGTATTTAAAAGGCGCAGGCTGTTAAAAGCTTCGTAAATAAGTCCGTTATTGAAAGAACCGTCGCCTATTACGGCGATAACCGCAAAATCCTCGCCCTTGACGTCGCGCGCCTTGGCAATACCGAGCGCCGCGGAAACGGAAGTTCCCGCGTGTCCCGTATTATAGCAGTCAAACTCGCTTTCTTCGCGCTTCGGAAACCCCGAAATTCCGCCGAATTGACGTATCGAATCGAACTTATCGTAACGCCCCGAAAGCAATTTATGCGTATAGCATTGATGCCCGACGTCGAAAATCACCTTATCGCGCGGAAAATCGAAAACGTAGTGCAACGCAATAGTCAATTCGACCATTCCGAGGTTAGACGAAAGGTGACCGCCGCTTTTCATTACGGTGGAAATAATCTTTTGCCGCGCCTCTTCCGCCAATTCTTTAAGCTGTTCAAGGCTTGAATTTTTTATTTTTACGTCGGTTATATCTTCAAGCATTATTTCTTTTCCCTTATAAACAGGGTGGTAAATTTGGCAAATCCGAACACTATGCCTTTGCTGTATTTGATGGCAAAAGGTTTAAACATTGCTTTGCCGCCGACCGTCAGTGCGCCTATAACCGCGCTCACGCCTATTGCGGAAATAAGTTCTATCGTACTTCCTCCGCCCGCCGCTATGATAATCGCAAGCGCCGCGCCCGCCGCACCGCTGACAATACCGCAGATATCGCCTATAACGTCAGCGAAAATACTTCCGAGTTTCGAGGCGTTGCGGCAAAAAGTCACCGCCCTCTTCGAGCCGCGTATTTTATTCGAAGCCATAGCATGAAAAGCGTCCGCTTTGCAGGAAATTATGGCGTTCGCGAGAATATCGCAACTTATATTCAAAATAAGAAGAACAAAAAGCACGATTACGCATACAAACGCGGGGCTGTTTTCGGTTATTGCGATTTCGGTAAGAAAGCTGAAAAGCACGGTAAGCGCAAACGAAAGAAAAAGCACGAAAAGCCCCCAGGTAAGCCATGCCGGGGGGCGCTTTTTCTTTACGTTTTTTTTCTCGCGCTCTTTTTTTTCTGGTTTATCGTTGCTTACTGTGGCCGACGGAGTACTTTCGTCGTCTGTAGATGTTTTTTCCTGTTGATAATCTTCCATAAGCTTTTTTAAAAAAATTACGCACAAACTATGTGCGTAAATAAATAATATAGTGGTTTATATTAAATAAACTTTGCGGTTTAGGTTCGGTAGGATTTCCCCGAAACTCACTTCCCGTCGCCGTAGAAGCAGTTTCCTTTTAAGAGTTCCGACGCATAAGCATAACCGAATCGCCACTTAATCCACACCGTAATCTCTAATATAAAAACAGTCTAGAAGCTTTCCTTGACAATTTCCAATGAGCTTATCCTCTTTTGCAGAAACAATTTCAAATAGCAATAGACAGCCGACGTTTGGCCAAACCATCGGTGTTGTGTTCTATTATCCGCCGTTTCCGCTCAAGGCAGGCTACTCTGTACCAAGCTTACGCCTGATAGCAGGTTTATATCCATCGGATTGCTCCGATAGGACCTCCACGGTAAATGGGTCGGGCTTGCGTATGCCGTTACCAAGCTCCCATAAACCTTTACTCTCAGCATCCACCCACTTTTGGCAAAGCGAGCACATACCAAAAACTTCATCGATATGCCCTTTAACGGTATTTTACCCCCGTCCTCGTATCAATGGAGATTGACTAGAATACTGCACCACTATATTAATTTATTGTATTATAGCACAAATCTTTTCAGAAGTCAAATAATTTTTATTTTTTTCGGGATTTGACGTAATCCGCGAAGTCGGCAAGGAACGAAAAATCGCCCTTTATGCCTTCGAGATACTTTTTACAGCTTTCGCAGGTCATATCCGCGCGTAATTTGCTTTCTTCAAGCCCGAACAGCCGCACCGCCGTATATTTTCCCTCGGTTTTATCTTTCCCGACGCTTTTGCCGAGGTCGGAAAAACTTCCCTCAACGTCCAGAATATCGTCGGTAAGCTGAAAAAGATACCCAAGCGTTCTTGCATACCATTTGAGTTCGGAAAAATATTTCCCGCCGCACAAAATCGACGCGGAAACAACGGGCGCCATTATAAGTTTGGAAGTTTTGTTCTCGTATATGAAATTCAGAACGCTTTCGTTTACCGAAATGTCGTTTTCGTGCAACAGGTCGGCAGACTGCCCCGCAATCATACCCTCCACGCCCGCGCAGGCGCAAATAAATTCGGCGGCGGAAACGTAATTTTTGCCCTTATAGCACGCTTTGATAAGCGTAGAATACGCCGTATTCAGCAACCCGTCGCCCGCAAGCACCGCGTTACCCTCGCCGAAAACCTTATGGTTTGTCGGCTTCCCGCGGCGGAAATCGTCGTTATCCATTGCGGGGAGGTCGTCGTGAATAAGCGAATAAGTGTGTATAAGCTCTATCGCAAGCGCAAAATCAAGAATTTCCTCGTGCGCAAGCCCCAAAAGGTCGGCGGTTGCAAGCGCAAGCACGGGGCGAACCCTTTTACCGCCCAACAAAAGGCTGTATTTAAGACTTTCGTCCAAAATCTGCGGTTGCAGTTTCAATTGCGAACAAAATTTGTTCAGGTATGAGTTGAACTCGTCGAGATATTCGCCGTATTTTTTTGAAAAATCAGCCAATTATACCGCCCTCTCAGCCGCAATCAAGGTATTGTACATAAGCATCGTTATAGTCATAGGTCCCACGCCGCCGGGCACGGGGGTAATGTACGAACATTTGTCTTTGACGTTTTCGAAATCGACGTCGCCGCAAAGTTTGCCGTTTTCGTCGCGATTCATACCTACGTCTATGACGACCGCGCCCTCTTTAACCATATCTGCGGTAATGAATTTCGCTTTGCCGATAGCCGCGACCAAAATGTCGGCTTTAAGGCACTCGGCCTTTAAATCGACCGTCTTGCTGTGGCAAACGGTCACCGTCGCGTCTGCGTTAAGCAAAAGCATCGCCATAGGTCTGCCGACTATATTCGACCTGCCGACAACGACCGCGCGCTTGCCTTTAAGTCCGATATTTTCGTGTTTGAACATCTGCATTACGCCATTAGGCGTACACGCCACAAGACTTTCGCCGTTCATACAAAGTTGACCGATATTTTCGGCGGAAAAACCGTCTACGTCCTTTTCGCGCGGTATAAGTTTTAACGCCGATTCGCTGTCAAGACCAGCGGGCAGAGGCAATTGCACCAGAATTCCGTTGATATTTTTATCGGCGGCAAGCCCCGAAATCAATTCGTTAAGCTCGCTTTGTTTTGTTTCCTTGGGCAGATAATACGCGTAAGACTTGATTCCGACCTCTTCGCACGCCCTGATTTTATTGCGCACATAGACCTGTGACGCCTGATTATCGCCGACAAGCACAACCGCAAGTCCGATTTCCTTTTTATACTTTTCTTTGAAAGCGGAAACTTTTTCCTTTATTTCGCGTCTGATTTCGGCAGACAGCGCCTTGCCGTCTATGATTTTATACATTGCCTTTCTCCTTGATAATTTCGGCTAAAATTCCGCTTACGAACGAAGCGCTTTTGTCGGTGGAATACTTCGAAGCGATATTTGCCGCCTCGTTTGCGGAAACGACGTCGGGAATATCGTCCATATACAGAATCTCGGTCAAAGCAAGCGTAAGAATACTTTTATCCGCGGCAAAAAGCCTGCTTTCGGGGAACAATCTCGAATGCTTGTCCAAAAGAGCAATTATTTCGTCTTTATGCTCTTTCACAAGCGACAAAACCCTGTTGCAGTATTCGATATCCTGCTTATTCAATCCGTCCTCTTTGAAAATCGCGTCGCAAAACCCTTTGGCGACGTCGTCCACAAACTGCGTCGAAAACAAAATTTTAAATACGGTTTCTCTTGCCGCTGTTCTCATATTTCACCCGAAAAATACTGATTATGTCACGCATAGTACTGTGCATTTTGCTTTAAAAATGCAAATATTCCCTTATTTTGAGTAAGGGAATACTTGTTTAATATGTTACCGGACTATCGGAAAAATTTACGTCCTGTATATGAACGTCTACCTTATCTACCTTATACTTGGTCATCGACTCGACATTATGTTTGATTGATTGCTGAATCGTGAACGCAAGCGAAGGAACATTATAGCTTGATTCGACTTTGACGCTGATATCCGCAATGATACCTTGCTTTTCGAAACTCAGTTTAATACCTTTGTTTTTAGCATTCAGAAGCGATACGCCGTCCACTTGGGTTATTGCAAGCGCGACAATTCCGCTTACTATGCCTGAATTATAGGTTATGTTTCCTTTCTGGGTAGAAGTCGGATCGTGTCTTATATGTGCCATCTTTTTACTCCTTGGAAGTAGTATAACACATATTTTGCGAATTTGCAACTATATTTAAACTTCCGAATATATAGGCATTATAATTATGTTGCCGGGAGCCACGCCCACTTCGTCTTTAAGCATTGTATAAATCGCAAGCGCGGTATTCATATCGAGTTCGTTCGAATTTATAAATACGTTTACGTTATCCGAGTCCATACCGATTGAAACGACCGCGTCTGAAAAGCCGCGCGACTTAATCATCGTTTCAAGCATAAGCTCGTTTTCCATAATTTCCACAATTTGAAGTTTGAGATTTACCGCTTCGTTATACTTGTCGCTTCCCTCTTCGTACAGAGCAATAACGCTGTCAAGCTGCAAAAGTTCTTCGCTTCTCGTTGCAGTTCTTTCCGAGCGGAAAGTCGTGAAATAGTTCGCCGTAGTCGTAGCCACGTCGCCAGAAGCTTTGCGGTTGTTTGCCAGCACGACATTCAGAACGGCGGTCAGCGCAAGTAAAAATACGAGTGAGGACATGATAATAATCTTTTTCTTCTTTGACATAAATTTCTCCTTTTAATTCATTGAATAAATAGCTATCGCACTCTTTTGTACGCCGAGGGCGGTTGAAACCGCGTTGAGAATATCGTTTCTGACCATAATATTGTCTGCTCCGTCGCAAACGATTATTACGCCCAGAATACCGTTTTCGCTTTCGTTAATCATTACGTCCGCCTCGCCGACCCCGTCTATCGACATTAAAATATCGCACAGTTTTACCTCTGTCGCGCTTTTTTCCGTCAAAGCCGACGTCGTTGAAGAAGATTTGTTACTCTTGTTGATTAGAAAAACAGCGAAAATCAATACTATCAGCAGAGCCACCGCAATAATGATTTTCTTGTTGTTTTTCACGTAATCAAACAGTTTTCGCATATACTGATATATTTATATAGCCCAGCTCCTTTAAATATGCGTAAATTTTATCTATTAAATCATCATTATTTTCATACACCTCCACGCTTGCGCCGCTTACCGAAAATTCCCCGTCCGAATACTCCACCGTCACTTCGCAACCGCACTCTTTTCCGAACTTTTCATAAATAAGATTTTCAAGCTGTTCGCTTTGATTTTCCGAATAAACCGAGCCGACAAAACCGTAATCCACAAATTCCCGCGTCGCCTCGCTTTCTGTTTTGAAAATGCCCGTAATCGGTCTTATAAGGACGAAAATACAGCATAGCCGCATTATAAAAACTATGGTTTTGTTAAGCTTGCCCTCGGGAATTATCAGCGATACGATAACCGACAAAAATATAACTCCCGTCGCACTCAAAAGATAAGCCGTCATACGAAACTGTTTGCCGAGTTGATTATAAGCATAATCACAAGCGCGTACATAAACGCAACCGTAAGCAAGCCCGCGATAAAGAACTCGATATCCTTTGAAAGGTCCGAAAGCAGCGAATACAAAACGTTTTCGCCTATCGGCTGCACTATCGCCCCTACGAATTTCAATATTATGGAAAATGCCGCAAGCAAAATTATGGGTTGCAGAATTTCGGAAAGCAACAATAAAAGCCCGCATATGCCCACAGAACTTTTTATAAGAAGCCCCGCAGACGCCAACATATCGAATCCGCTCGATAAAAAGTTTCCGACAATAGGCACCGAATTGCCCACGACGTACTTCGTCGCCTTAAAAATTATGCCGTCAAACAGCGACGCCGCGGAACTTTGCATAGTAATGAAAATACTGAAAACGGTAACGGTTATTCCTATCACCCATTTCATTATATTTTTGATTAGCTTTGCGACCCCCGAAAAAGACATCTGCGGGTTCAGCTTCGACATAAAATTAAGAACGACTACGGCGATAGTCGCGGGGAATATAAAGCCGCTGACGATTTCGACCGCGCCGCCCGAAAGGAATATCGCGGACGGCTGATAAATCGCCGCCGCGCTTGTCCCGCCCGTAAGTACGGTCAAAGTCGCAAGTATAGGCGTAATTATCTCAATCTGCCGCTTTATACTCCTTATACTCTTCAAACAACCCGACACCACGCCCGTAAGCATGGCGGTTACAATAAGGATAATCAGCGAATAGCACGCAAGGTGGACTATTTTTGCCGTGGACTTCCCGAGAACATTGCCCTCGGCGGCGCTTACGATTGCCGAAAGCAACGCTATCGCCGTTACGGTGGCGAATGCGGGAATAAGCGAGGCGACGTTGCCGAAAATCACCGACAGAATTTCTGTAATGTAACTTTTGTAATCTGACTTCAAATCGCCGCTTATGAGATA
Organism: uncultured Clostridia bacterium; assembly: GCA_947624005.1. Taxonomy (GTDB): domain Bacteria; phylum Bacillota; class Clostridia; order Christensenellales; family Borkfalkiaceae; genus Coproplasma. Next base: position 158,409 of record CANQHV010000002.1, on the reverse strand, counting down.
TTCTATAATATCGCGCGCGGTGTCGCCGAAGTTCAAAAGGAAACTGTCCGTATGGCTGTTCAGGTATTCCTGCAACTCCGACAAGTCAAGTTCGGACAGCAGATTTTGTATGTTTTCGTTTATTTCGCCGCCCCCGCTTTCACTTTTATCGTCGGCAAGCGCGGAAATTCCGCCCGAAACAAGCAAAATAAGCAATAATGTAAGCAAAAAAGCGAAAATTATCTTCTTTTTCATGTCAGACGAATAAGCGAAACAATAATTTTATATGTGCTTGAAAGTATGGGTATCGCCACGACGAAAATTATGATTTTCCCGCACAAAATAAGCTTGTCCGCAATACTTTCGAATCCGAGGTCTTTTACGGACGACGCTGTAAGTTCGACAAGAAATCCTATCCCCACTATTTTGAATATCGCGCGAACAACCTCGTTGTCAATTCCCGCGTTTTCAGTAAATTCTTTTATAAATCTGACGCTTTCGGTAAGATAATCGAAAGTATACAGAAAAATAATAATGCCGCCCGCGGCAAGACAAAGCGGAACCAACTCCGATTTATGGCTTTTTAAAATAAAGGCGCATACCGCTGTAATGACGGCGATACAGCATAAGCGAAAAACATACATTTAAAACAAATCAAACAGCTGTCTTATCTGCGAAAACAAATCGGCAATCATTGAAATTACGACTGTAAGTACGATTATAAGCCCGACCAAACTTACAAGCGTAGCTATGTCATCTCTGTCTGATTTTTTAAGGACTTGACAGATTATCGTAATTATTATGCCGACGGCGGCTATTTTGAAAATTATACTGATATCCATTCAAGCAAGCAAAACTGCCATCAAAACGCCCGCAAGAAAGAAAATTTTGATATAAAGCGAGCTGTATTTTTTATAATCCGTCTGACTTTCGTCCCTGTATTTTGTAAGAACCGCCTTTCTTTCGTTCAGATAATCTATTTGCGAAAGCGCGTCCGTCTTGCCGAGATTTTCGGCATAATCCCTTAAAACTTCGCCGTCGCTTCCGTCAAGCAGGCTTTTGCCGCTTATAATATCGGGCACAAATTTAAACGGCGCGGCGACTTTGTCAATGGGGTTTTGCGCGTATTTAAGGTTCAGAAGCAACTGCTCGTTGAATTCGTACAGCTCGGCAAAAATCTGCATTCGCCTTTTTTTACCCGCCGATACAAACACGCCTATCGCCGTCGTCAACCCCACCACACCTATAAGTATTAAAATTTTTATCATAAATTTCGGGCTTTTGCCCAATCCCCGTCAGTTTTACGAAATACTCGAACGGCATTTTTTCAAGTTCGCTTTTTGAAGTAACGTGCGACGAAGCAATTACGCAAATTCCGCAATCGACCGCATATTTTACCGCCTTTATGTCGTCGTCGCCGTACAGTTCGTCTGTGATTATAAGTTGCGGCTTCATAGCCCTTATCGCGCTCGATATCGCCCCGAATTTATCTGCGCACCTTACAACGTCCACCGTTTCGCCTATATAAAAGCCGTCGCCGTCGGAATTTATAGCCGCAATCTCGTTGCGCTCGTCGAAAATCAATATATTTAAATGCAATTTTTCCGAAAACTTCGCGGCGAGGTCGCGCAGCATAGTAGTTTTCCCGTACCCCGGCTTTGATACTAAAAGCGTGCTTTTAACACCGTCCGAAAACAATTCCGAATACACGCCGTCCGAACACCCTTTAACCTCGTGCGGGATACGGATATTCATTGAAGTAACGCACCTGACGGCGGTTATAACGCCGCCTTGGGTAACGTATTCGCCCGCAATTCCTATTCTTACACCGTGTCCGACAGTTATAAAACCGCTTTTCATTTGCTCGGAATAGCTGTAAAAACTGCCGTTCACAGCCTTGAACAATACCTGCGAAATGTCTTTCGCCACTATCGGAAACCTGTCGTCAGAAATTCCCGACCGCGTAAGATAACAATACTTCCCCTTGTACTCCACTATTACGGGCAGACCTTTCCGCAATCTAATTTCGGTTAAGAAATTCTGATTAAGATTGCTTACCGCGTCAAAAATTTCCGAAGGCAGAAAGGACAAACTCATAATTTAATCTATTTTTCATAACCGCAAAAAAGAACGACCGCAAAAATAATGAAACAAAAATTTTCGTTTTGCATTGCATTTTGGCTTGACATTGTATTCCAAATATTATAAAATCAATTTGCTTTTGAATTTTGCACTCATGGCGGAATTGGCAGACGCGCAAGACTAAGGATCTTGTGGGAGACCATGCAGGTTCAACTCCTGTTGAGTGCACCAAACACAGTGGGCGATATTTAATCGCCCATTGTGTTTGTTTTATAACTTATTTTCAACAGGAGTTGAGGGTGGAGACGCGAGCGGGAGCGAGCGGTTTGCGAAGATAAGTATAAACACCGAAAAGTTGTATCGCAAACCGAACAGCGCAGTGCGCTGTTCGTCGGGGCGCGCCGCCAAAGGCGCAACTCCTGTTGAGTGCACCAAGTCTTAATAGCTTGAACCTATGTGTTCAGGCTATTTTTTATCGCAAGCATTGTTTAACACTTGCGCTTACTATGTTTTTATGCTATAATTGCAATGCTACAAAGCAACCGATTTACTTTTATAAAAGGAAATTCAAGGAGAAAACATGTCAAATAAAGAACGCTTTATGAAGAAAAAACGCAACGTAAAAACGGCATGGACAATTTCGTTTTTGTTTTTTCTTGCGATTACTATTTGGTTTATTTGTTTATACGCAATAAAAGACGATGGCATGTACTTGTTATTCTTTGTTTTTGTAGGCGTTGCGGATATTTTCTGTTTAGTATTTCTATTTTGCACATTAGCAGTAGTCAAATTTCATACATACAAATACAAGAATCATGAAATTAGTCTCTATTTAGGTTGGACGTGTGATTATTTGATTTTAGACGATGAAATTGTTGATAAGCATACTGGTTCTTGGTGGGGAGCAAGTCCAATGGAATGTGATTTGGATGGAGAAAAAGTAAATTTAAGGGTCGGCATTTTTACATTAAATAATTATACTCTGCGAGTCGGTAATAAAGTTTTGCATTGAGATATCTATTCTGAAAGCATTAGACTACACCCACGGACGATGGGCATCTATACCATAGTATAGCATAGTATAGCACACTATACTTATTGCGCTTCGCTTCATAAGTTCCGTATGCCCTACGGTACAAACGATGAGTTTTCACCGATACGATAAACCGAACCGATTACCAGTTATGGGTAATCGGTTCGGTTTTGTTTTTATCTGCTATCGTCGCCCCACTTGCGTTTCTCTTGTTTTTATTGTATAATTGAAATGATAAACAGTAATTTAGCGGATAAAGATATGCAACACAAGGGTACGAAAATTCTTGAAACGGAGCGGCTACTCCTTCGCAGGTGGAAAGAAAGCGACGCCGAAGAGGCGTTTGCGCATTGGATGAACGACCCCGACGTCACAAAATACCTCACATGGGCGCCGCACGGGGACGTCGAAGTGACGCGAGCGCTTCTCAAAATATGGGAACAGCAGAGCGCGGAGCCTCAGACCTACAAATGGGCAATTGTCTTAAAGGCGGGAAACGTCCTCATCGGCGACATTGCCGTTCTGCTCGTGGACGACTTTCAGGAACGCGGCACGGTCGGCTACTGCATGGGCAAGGCGTGGTGGGGAAAGGGCATCATGACGGAGGCTCTTTCCGAAGTTCTGCGCTATTGCTTTGAGGAAGTGGGATTTTTCCGCATCGACGGCGAGCATGCGGCGGAGAATATCGGCTCCTCCCGCGTCATGGAAAAGTGCGGGCTCGCCTACAAGGGGACGCGCAGAAAGTTCTTCCGCCCTCCCACGACAGGGGAGCGCGTCGATATGGTGGAACGCGGTATTTTGCGCGAGGACTATTTCAAAAATGTAAAATAGATATTTCAACTTAGCGGAGAAATGTATTATGAAAAAATTTGCAAGTGTAATCATTGCAGTGGTAACATTGGTATTCTGTTTTACATTGTCTGCTTGCGAAAATAAATATGTAAGCCATTATAGTGCTACGCTGATGGTAAGGTCAAATACCTCAAATAAAGCTTCGGTTTCATTTGATAGTTTTAACGGAACATACGTAATGCATTTGAAAAACAATAGCGCAGACGAGGTATTTATAACTTATGAAGCGATGTTGGAAGAAGGAAATATAAACGTTTACTATGATTTTAATGATGAAAAGCTGAACTTATTTGAAATTGAAACAAACGGTTCTGTTGACGGAAAAACCGAAACTTTTACAGGCAATAAAACAATTTACATAATAATTGAATCAGACGGTAATTGCAACGATGGCAGCTTTTCGTTTGTTTTGGAAAAATCAGAGAAATAAATTTCAATTCAGTGATTATGGGCTGGTTTAATTATTACGGCTTGATTGCGGTTGCAATCATTATGATACCGAATATAATAAGCGCGGTTACAGACAATGGCGCGGCGGAAAATAAATTCAGCAATAAGCCTATTGTTATTTTAGAGCAAATCGGGCGCTACGGTTGTATGGCGTTTATGATTTTTAACATTCCTTACACCTACTTTGATTTTTGGTTCGATTTTGCCCTCGTGGTATATTTATCGGTAAACGGAGCGCTTATCGCGCTATATTTATTAGGTTGGATAATATATCGCAAAGGACGCGGCAAAGCAAAAATGCTTTGGCTATCCATAACACCCACTGCAATTTTTCTGTTCAGCGGCATTATGGTGCTGTCGGTTCCGCTTATACTGTGTTCCGTTATTTTCGGGTTAGGTCATATTACGATTAGTTATAAAAACATTGAACAATAAATTTTGCGGAGGAATTATGCCGTCAAGCAAGCAATATTTGAATTTCATTTTAGAGCAACTTTCAGGCTTAAAAGACATAACCTACAAGCCTATGATGGGTGAGTTTCTGATTTACTATCGCGGTAAACTTGTCGGCGGTATCTACGATGACAGGTTGCTTGTAAAACCCGTGAAATCCGCCGTCGCCTATTTGCCCCAAGCGGAGTATTCCTTGCCGTATGAGGGTGCAAAGGAAATGCTCAATGTGGACAATGTGGACGATAAGGCTTTTTTGACGGGATTATTTGAGGCAATGTATGACGACCTGCCGACGCCGAAAATGAAAAAGCAGTAAATTCAATTCCACGGAGAGATTAAACAATGGATAAAGCGCAAATTTATCAATTTATATCCGAACAAAAGACGGCGTTTATTGCTTCCGTCAACGATAAAGGGTATCCCGTCATAAGGGCAATGCTTGCCCCGCGTAAGATAGACGGAAACGAAATTTATTTCACCACAAACACCTCGTCCAATAAAATAAAGCAGTATTTGTCAAACAATAAGGCTTGTATCTATTTCTATAAGCGCGGAAAATTCAAGTATCAAGGCGTTTCGATTATAGGTGAAATGCAAGTTTGCACCGACCAAACGACGAAAGACGAAATTTGGCGCTTCGGCGATAAGCTGTTTTATAAACAAGGCGTGACCGACCCCGACTATTGCGTATTGAAATTCAAGGGCATTACAGCCGAATATTATTGCGATTTTAAAACAGAAACAATAGAGTTATAGAATGGAAAAGAAATATTGCGCAATTTATTTAAGCGGCACGGGAAACACGGAGTTTTGTGTTTCAAAACTCGTAAAACTGTTAGACGAAAACGCGCCGATTGTCGCAATCGAGGACGCCGCCGCCACCTCCACGGTCGGGGCTTACGAAAATATCGTTCTCGGTTATCCCGTGCAGTTTTCCAACGCTCCGAAAATGGTTCGCGATTTTATTATCGGAAACAAAGAGCTTTGGAAAGGTAAAAACGTTTTATGCGTTGCGACGATGGGCGCGTTCAGCGGCGACGGCGCAGGCTGTGCGGCAAGACTTCTGAAAAAATGCGGGGCTTCCGTATCGGGCGGTCTGCACCTTAAAATGCCCGATAGCGTGTGCGACAGCAAACTTTTAAAGAAAAGCGATGAAGATAAAATACAGACAATTCGCCGCGCGGAAGAAAAAATTGAGCTTTGGGCTTTGAAAATCAAAAGCGGAAAATCTCCGCACGACGGTTTGGGCGTTTTTGCTCACCTTTGCGGTTTATTCGGTCAAAGGCTATGGCTCCGCAATAAGACTAAAAATTACAGCGACAAATTGAAAATAGACAAAACGCTTTGCGTTGGATGCGGAAACTGCTCACTCGTTTGCCCTATGAAAAATCTTTCCCTCGAAAACGGCGCGATTTCGCCGCGAGGAAAATGCACAATGTGCTACCGTTGCATAAGTCTTTGTCCGAAAGGCGCAATCACTTTGGTAGGCAAACGCATTTACGAACAGTACAGAGCCGAAAACTACACAGATAAATTAACCGACCGCCCTTAAAATTAAAAATAATCCACCTGCTTTACGGGTGGATTATTTCATTTAATCAAGTATTGTATATAATTTACAAAGGTTTTGCAAAAGATTTTTCGATAAGGAACAAAGTGGTGTCAACGCACTCTTTTAAAAAGTCCAAATTATAGTCATTATGTGTGACATAGTAGTCTGCAAAACTCAAATTTTTATAATTTAATTGACTTTTTAGCCTTAAAACAGCCTTATTTTTACTGATTTTATCACGCGCGACAATTGCATTAATTCTCTCCTCTTCCGCCCTTAAAATTACTATAACGCCGTCGAAAAGTTTTTCAAAACCGTTTTCGAACAGCAACGGAACCTCTAAAAACGATATCTTAAAACCGCTCATTTTACCGAACGCCGAACGCATTATAAGCGGGTGGGTTAATTCATCCAACCTCTTCCTTTTTTCCGTACTGTTAAAAATCACATTCGAAAGTTTTTTACGGTCAAGCGAACCGTCTGCAAGTTTTACGTCGCCGAACTCGCGGCAGAGCATATCAATAAAGTCGGAATCAGTCAAAAGCTCGGCGTAAATTTTGTCGCACGAAAACACAGGGTAGCCCGCTTGCCGTATAAAATCGGCTACGGTTGACTTCCCGCTGCCTATTCCTCCCGTTATTGCGATTTTTATATTATTTTGCGTCATACCAATCTTTTCCGCAATGCACGTCGACGGTCAAAGGCACCGAAAGTTTTACTGCGTTTTCCATTTCCCTTTTCAGAATTTCGGCGGCGGCGTCCTTTTCCTCTTCGGGCGATTCCAACACCAACTCGTCGTGTACTTGCAATATAAGTTTCGACTTCAAACCTGCGGCTTTTAAAGCCCGACATACGTTAATCATTGCAATTTTGATAATGTCTGCACTCGAACCTTGCAACGGCATATTCATCGCCGCGCGCTCGCCGAATTGTCGCAGGTTGTAATTGGGCGATTTTATCTCGGGAATTACCCGTTTTCTGCCCGTCAACGTCGAAATATAGCCGTTTTCGCGCGCAAATTCGACGTTTTTATTCATATAATCTTTCACCGCGCTGTATGTTTCGAAGTATTTGTCTATATATTCCCTTGCCCTGCCGACGGAAATATTCAGATTTTTCGAAAGCCCGAATTCGCTTATGCCGTAAATTATGCCGAAGTTCACCGCCTTGGCTTCGCGGCGCATTTTCGGCGTAACCTCGTCAAGACCTACTCCGAACACCTGCGCCGCCGTCGTGGCGTGAATGTCTTTCCCCTCGTTATACGCCTCGATAAGCTCTTTACACCCCGAAAAATGCGCCAACAGCCTCAATTCTATTTGAGAATAATCGGCGTCGATAAAGATTTTGCCCTCGCGCGGCACAAAAACTTTCCTTAATTCGCGCCCCTCGTCCTCGCGTATGGGGATATTCTGCAAATTCGGGTTCACGCTCGACAGCCGCCCCGTCGTCGTTGCAGTCTGGTTATAAGTCGTATGGACAATGCCCGAATCATCCAAAAGCGGTCTGAAACCCTCTATATAGGTCGAAAACAGCTTCTGAAACAGTCTGAACCTTATAATTTTGTCGATTATCGGGTGCTTGTCCGCAAGTTTTTCGAGAACGTCCGCGTTTGTCGTATACTTGCCCGTTTTTTTCTTTTTGACCTCGGTCAAGCCAAGTTCGAACAAAACTTCTCCAAGCTGTGACGGCGAATTAAGATTAAATTCCCGCCCGCACATTTCAAAAATTTCCGCGCGGTATTTTTCTATAAGTTCGGAATATCGCGCCGAAATCTCGTCAAGCCTTTCGCGGCTGACCATAACCCCCGTTTCTTCCATTTCGGCAAGAATCAAAAGCAACGGCTTTTCGATATCTTCGTACAAGCTTTGCATATTTTCCGCAAGCAATTTCTCGTAAAAAGTCGCAAACAGCTCGCGAACGTCAAACGCGCAAAAATCGTAATCGTAAAGATAATATACGCATAAATCTTTAAGCGTCAATCCCGCCGAATTGAATTCGCACAGGTATTTTACAAGCGACAAATCGTCAAACTTGCAGTTTACCGCAACTCCCAGCGCGTTTAATGTATGCAAAATCGGCTTAAACGCAAAATGCACAACCCTATTGTCGGGATTAGAATAAATCGCGCTTAAAATTTTAACAAAGTCGTCGCGCGGCATACAATCGCCGTCAAGCAAACTTGCAGGCTCGGTTTTAACCGAATATTCTTTGCCGCCGCAATAAATTTCGGCAAAATTTTCCTCTAAAACTATTGCAAACTCGCGGTTTTGCGCGATATCGGGCATAATCGTTCCGATTTCGCCGCAACTAATTTTTTCGGGATATGAAATCTCTTTTTTGGGCGCGGAAACGTCGTTTTCAAAGACGTCCAAAGCCAAAAAACTGCGGAATTCCAACTCATTGAAGATACTTTTAACTTCTTCGCCGTATTTTACGGGCGCAACGCACTGCGAAAGTTCGATTCCGACGTCGCAAAACCTGTCGATTGTCGCAAGCTTATACGAAAGCTCGGCAAACTCCCTGCCCTCTCCGAGTTTTTTCGAAAGCGCGGGTTTCAATTCGTCAATATGCTCGTAAATGCCCTTGACAGACGAATATTTTTGCAACAATTCGAGCGCGGTCTTTTCGCCTATTCCGGGAACCCCGGGAATATTGTCCGACTTATCGCCCATCAAAGCTTTCAAATCTATAACCTGCGCGGGCGTAATGCCGACAATCTCTTTAAAATTGTCCTCGCCGAGTTTAACAAGGTCGCTTACGCCCTTTTTGGTAAAGTATACGTCCGTTTTTTTGTCTACAAGTTGATAACTGTCTCTATCGCCCGTATAGATATAACTGTGTACGTCGAATTTATTCGAAAGCGTGCCGACGATATCGTCCGCCTCTATACCCTCTTTCTGACAAATTGCGATTTTCATTGCGCGCAAAAGGTTTTTAAGCGGCTCGACCTGCACGGCAAGCTCTTCGGGCATAGGTTTACGCGTAGCTTTATAGCCGTCAAACATTTTATGACGGAAAGTCGGAGCTTTCATATCGAACGCAACTACAATATACTGCGGCTTAACGTCGTCCAAAATCTTGAACAAAAGCTTTACAAATCCGAAAATCGCATTTGTAGGCATTCCGTTTTGCGTAGTAAATACGGGAGTTGCGTAATACGCGCGGTTTAAAAGACTGTTGCCGTCAATCAGTACAAGTTTATCCATAAAAACAGTTTAGCACATTCGGCAAATAAAATCAATTGTTAAAAAAGGCAAAATCGCTTGATTTTTCCGACGTGTTATTATATAATGAAAACGCTGTTTTGCCGCTGTGGTGGAATTGGCAGACGCGCTGGACTCAAAATCCAGTGGTAGCGATACCATATCGGTTCGACCCCGATCAGCGGCACCAAAACCCGCGCCCCGTCTTCACGTCGGGGCGCGGGTTTTGATGTACCGCACTTCCGCGTCGAATACCCCGCGCGAGCCGTAAGGTGAAGCTCTCGCCTTGGCGAGATCAGCGGCTTTACATTTATTTTTGTTCGGTGACGTGAAGTCGGGGCGCGGGTTTTGGTGTACCGCACTTCCGTGTCGAATACCTCGCGCGAGCCGTAAGGCGAAGCTCTCGCCTTGGCGAGATCAGCGGCACCCCTCTCATTTTCAATCGTTAGTTTCACGTCGGGGCGCGGGTTTTGGTGTTCCGCACTTCCGCGTCGAATACCCCGCGCGAGCCGTATGGCGAAGCTCTCGCCTTGGCGAGATCAGCGGCACCCCCTTTATTTTCAATCGTTTAACTTCACGTCGGGGCGCGGGTTTTGGTGTTTCGCACTTCCGCGTCGAATACCCCGTTTTTATTCATAATTCACTCGCAAAACCCGTTTCCGCGCGTAAAAGCATACACTGTATAAAACGCATAACGGTTGTAAATTACTCACAAAATTTTTGAATTTTTTCCCGATATATTGACATAGAAAATATTTTATATTATAATTGTATTATAATATAATGGGTGTAGTATGAAGAAAGGTAAAGCGCGATTGATATTTTCGATAGTTTGCCTTGTCTTGGCGGCAATTTTTGCCGTCTTTGTTTGCTACGCCTGGTTTGTTCAGAATCTTCGCGCCGATACCGACGGCGTTGAAGCGGTCACAACTTCGGGCGACGTCAAACAATTTACCGTCGTACCCTACCTTGCCACCACTGCCGACGGCAAAACTTACAACGTCGAAACAGACGAAGTACTCAAAGAAATGGGCGATTTTATGCCCCGCACGGGTATTTCGGGTTCAACTACCGCCGTACTTTTGAAAATGCAGTACGAGGTAACCGTTTCGGGCACGTTTGACCTTGACGTCCGCGTAAATCACAGCGACCCTTACAGAAATGATAGTGAAAGTTTCGACGAAAAAGAAAATATTTGGGATAATTATCTGTCGAACGTTATATTTTTTCAAGAAGCCACAAAAACAAGCGCGGATACTTCCGTTACGGGAGATTATACGCTTCAATTTACTCAAAGCGAAAACACGTCTGTTCCCGTCGGCAGAATGACCTTTTTCGAGGGCGGATTTTATACAGGCGATTACGGTGAAGACACAAAATTGAAAAGCTCTGTAATAAGTATGGACGAGTTTGAGGTCGCCTCAAACCAAGTCGATACCTTGATTACAAGATACTTTATTATGGACTATATCGACGATAATGTAATGACATTTTATTCTATCATTCTCGATATGTTCAACGGCAAAGCGAATTTAAGTACGCGAATCGAATTCAATCAAGACATTTATTTTACATTAGGCAGACCCGATAATACCCAAAAGGCATAACTATGAAAATACGTTTAAAGATTTTCTGTATAATATTGTCTTTACTGCTCGCGCTGTTTGCGGTGGGCACTGCTTTTGCGTGGTTTACTATTTATACCCGCCAATTGAATCTGGACGGCGCGGCGGCGGGCGCATATTTCGCTTACGGCAACGGCGCCTCCGTTAAAGAAGGCGACGGCGAAAAAGTTGGTCCATTCGGAATAACTAATCAAACTCATTTGTATAATCTTGCTTGGTTACAGAATACGGGCAGACTTAAAGATAAGAATTATTATTTTGAATTGGGCAACGATATAGTAATGGGTAAAGGCTATATCCTGCCCCCTATCGGTAACGAAGAAAACCCGTTTAACGGAACTTTCAACGGCAATGGTCATACTATAACAAACCTTGTAATTTCTACAAATAAAGACGTTTTATACGCAAATGCCGCGGCGGAAGATTATACCTTTTCGAACTCGGTAGGGTTCTTCGGCAAAACGGGTCCCGACTCCGAAATCAAGAATTTTATTCTTGATAACCCCACCGTCGAAGTTGCTTCTGCGTTAAGCGGGCAAAACACAAAGTATGCAGATATTACCGAAACGGATCCCGCCGCTGTCGGGCTTGCCATTGGTTATGTCGGTCAAAAAGCCTCTTCAATAGGCGTAATCGGCGGTTCGTTGGTTTTGCGTGCAGACGGTTACTCCACCGTCAACAGTATTATCGGTAGCATTAACCCCGAATATAAAGATAATAATAACTTAACAGGCGGCGCAGGCGGTAGCGGTTCTAATTTCGGCGCATCGTTTGACGTCGAAGCTTTCTACGATAGATTAGTAAAAATAAGCGACAATCAATTTAACTTTTCTGACCCTGACGCTAAAAATGTTAAAGATAAAGGTGCTACCGAAAAAGATCCCAGTGTTGTTTCCCCTTATTTACCAAAACTTGACCATAGTGAAAATTATTGGAAACTACTTGATCAAAGTCAATGGATGCCCATTAGCGCTAAACCAGAAGATTCAGAGCAACCAAACTTGGGTTCTACCTATGTTGGAGCTGATGCACGTGAACTTGCTTCCGATAATAATGTAGGTTATTTTATTGGTGGTGAAAATAAATTTGATAACTTTTCAATAACATTTGATAATGAGCTTGAACAACCTAGTAATGATTATGCTGATTGGACTATTAAAGGATCAGGCGACTCACCTGGGAGTAGCAATGTTCCTCGTGGGCTTTATACTTATGAAAAAAAATATATAGACGATACCGATACAAGCGGTTATTATCTTACTACTAGCTCTTCTTATACTACTAGCTCTGGATTCAAAGCGTATGCTGTAAATGATACAGAAATAGCAAACCTACCGCAAGGTATACAAGATCTTTTTGTTCCTGTCAATCAAAAAATAAATTATACATCTATACGTTTAGAAAGCGAAATTAACGCTTACACTGATTTATATTGGTATCCTAATGGTGGTGGTTCACAACAGTATTCAGATCATGGTCAAATAAGTTGGATGGGTAAAACTTACGGCACAGAAACAGAACCTGTCGCAATACCGAATAGTGGAATTTGGTTTAAACCTGCCCACTATGGAACAATGAGATTTGTCGTGATTGCGCGCAAAGATAAAGAAGAATTAGTACTTCGAAGAGTTTATAGAGAAAAAGCCACGTCGGAAAATCCGTTTTATATTGAAAGGACTGATAATCAAGCTGATACCGGTTTGGTATCCTCAACCTCAACTGACATTATTATTAATGTTAAATTACCACAATATATTATGTTCTATTTCGAATTTCCTATAACCACTGAAAAAGATTTGAAGTCTGAATATATAATTGGAAGTAACACTGGTAGTGGCGTACGTTTCCTTTATCTCGATATAGGCGCAAGTGCGGAAGAAGGTCCGAAAACCGATCAAGCCGACCCCGAAAAATATATAAGCGCAATCGACTTTATTTATCAAGGTGTTACAATTTTGCAGACAGATTACAACAGTAATGATGTTACTATTACTGCTGGAAGTTTTGTCAAAGGTGGCGCAGTTTACACCGAAACGGGCGTTATGCTTGCGTTTACGGGTAACGGCGCGGTTATTTACCTCTACTATCGTGACGAAAACGGAACTTGCGGTATTGCAGGCAATGGTAAAACAATTGCCGTCGGTTACACTACCAATCTTCCCGAAGATTGGAATGATAAAGCGTATGCACAGCAGATGGATGGCTACGACGTCACGGTTGACGGCGATTATAACGCGGCAGATTGGAAACCGACATCATAATTCGGAACCGCAAAAATTATTACAATGCAATGCGGCGCGCGGAATAAAATTCCGCGCGCCGCTGTTTATTTAATTTTAACAAACTCTTTTAAGGCTCGTTTTCTCCGTTTTTAAGGTTGTCCGCCTCGCTCTCGTCGGCTTTTTTTGCGCCGTCTGTAAGTTCGCTCTGCGCGCCGTTTAACGCGCCGTCTGAAACGCCGTTTTGCGTGCTGTCAAACGTGCCGTCGGGGCTTGACGCCCCTTTGTCGGCGACCGCCTCGGGCGTATCGGACGAACCGTCCGAAGCCTCTTCCCCTTTTCCTCGCCGTATTCTTTTGATTATATAAATAATCTGTCTGACGGCGAACGGCAAAACAACGATTATAATAATGATATACAGCCAATTCAAGGGCTTGCGCAAAAAGGATATAAACGCGCCCAAAGCCGCCGAATGACTTTTTTCCACGCCGATAAAAAAGCTTTCGCGCACCAAATCGGGGTCGGGCAATTTATTTGCTATACCCTGCGTCTGCAACCAAACGCCGTTTTCGTCCGCGCCGACGTCGATTACTTTATGCACAATGCTTTTGCCCGCAAAATTGCCGCTTTGACCGATATAAACCGCGTTGTCGCCGACCTTGATATCGCGTATATCGCACGACTTAATGATTATCATATCGCCGACTTTGATTTCAGGCTCCATTGAATCGGTGACAACTACCGCAAACGAATACCCGAACAATTCCACGGGGCGATTTTGCGATTTCGAGGTAAACGACAGTATAAAAACGGACAGCGCAAGCGCGAATATGGCAAGCGAAACGAAAAACCCGACAAACGAAAATATTCTTTTTGTCTTATTCTTCTCCATCGTATTTATCTTTCAGTTCTTGCAGTTTTTTCAGCTCGCGTTCGCGTTTGGCTTCCTCGCGCCGCAAACGCCTTTCTTCGTCTTTTTGGGCGGTTTTCGCCGCTTTTACGCCGCGAAGGTCCCTTTCGTACGCCTCCGCCGAAATAATAGCGTCGCGCTCGCGATCCTCAATCTTTTTAAGCCGCAACTTTTTCTTCTGCGCCGCCTCTTGCTTGCGAATACGCTGTTTTTTGGCTTTTTGCAGGTCCTCTTCAAGCTTTTCGAGCTTTAAAAGCTCGCGTTTTTCCATTTTAAGCGTTTTTTCGAATTCCGCACGCTGTAATTTAGACAGCTGCGCAAACCGCCGTAAAAGCAATTTCTGATTTTTAACCGCTTGTTCGCGCTTCTGTATAACAGTGCGCCCGCCGACTTTTTCGGGCATTTCCGAATAGATTATGTCCTTATACATTTCGCCGTTGATTTTGGCAATTGACCTGTAAAAATGTCTGAAATTAAGGTCGAGGTCCTTGGTTTCAACCACGTCGTTTTTGCGCTTTGTGGCGCGTACAAGCTCGTCGCGCATCTGTCGGAAATAATACTCGTTTACGGCGTCCTCGCCCTCGGAAACGTTCTCTTTGCCTACGCCGAAGTCGGGCGTAAAGTTGTAGTTTGTGACAAGTCGGAAGTCCTTTTCCTGCTTCTTTTTAATAGGAATTTCGCTGTACATTTCGCGGCGTAGATTACCGTCGGTGACAAGCGACTGCACGGCAAGCCCGACGACGACGGTCAAATCGTCGTAATAATCGCCCTCTACGGGCAAATCTTTTTCGGTGACGTGAATACTGAAACCGAGGTGATTATACGCCGAAATAAACAGCCAAAGGTTGTAGCAGTTGCGGTAGTCAACGTTCATTCGCAAAAGGTTGGTCTTCTGAATGGGCGGCTTGACGGGCTTCGATTTTGTCAGTTGGTGATAAAACGCCGTCTGCTTTATAAGCTGTATACGCTTGCGTATAAGCGAAATTTTTTCCAAAAGCCCGTTTTGCACTTCAAGGTTTTCCTCGTCGTGCGTAGGCTCTTTAACCTTGATTTCGAGGTTGCATTTGAAGTTGTTTTTACCGACGTTGAATTCGGAATTTACGTTGAGATTGGTATAATCCGCGCTTTCCGCACGGTTCTGAATATCGTGATTGCGCCTTTCGACAAAGTCGTTAAGCTTGTTTATAAGCGCGAAAACAAAACGGTTTTCGTAAATGGCGATATCTTCTTCGATTTCGGCGACAAGCACTTTTTTGGGGCGCACGTTGTCCTCTTCCGCCGCCTCGACGTATTGCGTATGCGAGGCAAGGTGCCGCACTGTTTTCGAAGTGGTGCGCTTTGCGCGCGCGACGTCTACCGTCACCTCTTCTTCGCGTATGAACTTGCGGGGGTTGCGGATTATCGCCTCGATAGAGTACAACCCGCCCTCGATGGTGTATATCCAATTTTCGTCAAGCTGAAAATTTTCGGATACGGTGTTATGGACGATTTTATTCGTTCCCGAACGCAGAGCGGTAAAAAATTTATCGTAAATATCGCCGTCCGACGTGAATTTACCGATAAAATTCTGCAAAAATTCGGCTTCCATTTAGCTTCCCCCTTGCGGCGCGACCCGCAAAACGCCTTTTTTCGGCGCAAACGCCCGTAATTCAGGCGAAAACGCCTTATGTATTACAGCGGCGCAAAAATACGCCGCCGTAAGTGTGCGCGGCTTAAATCAGTTTACGCCGCCGTTCATTTTTATAAGTTCCTGCACGTACGCTATGCAGATTGCCATATTCCCCTTGCCAAAATGCTTGTCGAAATACGTGATAAGTTCGTTAAGCTCTTTCATAAGGAACGGCAGATTAAGCGCGTTGAATTTGCGCAAAATTTTGCTTTGGACGATAAAGTCTATGCCGCCGACTTCCGAACCGCCGCACGCCATAAACGCGGGCACAAACAGCCGAAGCTGTTTCATAATACGGTTACCGAACGAAATTTTGAACTTTTCGCGAATAAAGTTATCAAGTTCTTTGATTTTCGCCTCGTTTTCTTCGGAAATTTTAAATTCCTGCCGCGCGTGTTCAAACAGCGTTTCGAGGTACGAATACGAACAGTTATAACTTTCGGTAATTGGCGCGTCGAAGTAACTTGCCCTTTCGTTAAGTCCCAGCGAAATCGCACGGTCGTAAACCTTATCGGTTATCGTAAACGTCGAGTCGTCGTTGTTCGCGGTACCTATAAACCATACGTTTTGCGGCACAAGCAGTTTGCCGTAAACAACGTTTTTGGGGTCGGTAGGCGAGGGCGCGGCGATAAGGTCGATTTTCCACTCGCTTGTGTCGGGCATTTCCATAATGGACAAAAAGTCCGCGAAATAGTACTCGATACGCGCGAGGTTCATTTCGTCGAGGACGATAAAATCGGGGTCTTCGCGCAAGGTCGTTTCGTACAAGCACGTCAAAAAGTCGGTTTCGTTGAACTTTTTGGTGAACTCGTTGTAGTAACCTATAAGTTCGGCGCGGTCACGCCACGACGGCTGAACCGAGCAAATTGCGGTGCTGTGGTTGAAGAATTTACCCATCGCATACGGCAAGCTCGTTTTACCTGTACCAGAAATACCTTCGAGAATCAAAAGGTGCGAAGTCGCAAGTCCCGCAAAAAACAAACGTATTGTGTTTACCGTGTAATAAAGTTTAAGTTGCGAAGCGGCGAAGTTTCGGAAGCGTTCGACAATTTGATCGAGCGAAAGCATATCCTTTTCGTCCATGTAAATTACATTGGGTTCGCGCGCGTATTTTTCGTCGAGGTTTATAAGCTTTGTAAAGCGGCTTGCGCCGAACGCTCCGCCCTCTTGCTTTTTTTCTTCGTCGTCGGGGTTCGCGCTTTCGGACGACGGCAGTTCGTACTTGCCGTCTACGCCCATTTTAAGGGCAAAAATCTGACTTTTTTCGCGAACCAACTGGTCGGCTTGCTCTTTAAGCCGCGCCACCTCTTCCTGCAACTTGTCTTTTTCGACCTCTTTCCCTCTGTAAATTATGTATCTGCGTAAAAGCTGTACCAACCTGTACACGAGGAAAAACACCAGCACGGCGTTTACGGCGGCAATGACGATAAGGCAAATCCAACCCAACACGTCAAAGTCCTGCACGGCGTCGCCGAGGGTCTTGAAATAGTTTATTACGTCGCCGATGAAAAACTTATAAAAGGCAAGCCCAATCGACTTGATAAAGCCCCATATGTTTTGCAACAACGTCCATAAAAAGTCTATGTAAAATTGAGAAAATTCCCCCATAAAGATTCCTCAAAACAATAGCGTTTTCCGCTTGCGCGGGTCAGTTACAAGTATTTAAGCCCATTGAATGAGTTACCGCTTGCGCGGCTCGCTTATAATTACTTTTCAGTAGTATTTTTAGCGGTCGGCTTTTTCGCCGTGGTCTTTGCAGTTGAAGTTTTTGCCGCGGGTTTTTTCGCCGTGCTTTTCGCGGTCGAAGTTTTTGCCGCGGGCTTCTTCGTCGTGCTCTTCGCGGTCGAAGTTTTTGCCGCGGGCTTCTTTGCCGTACTCTTCGCGGTCGTGGTTTTTGCCGCACTCTTTGTCGCGGCGGGTTGCTCGGGTTGAGCTTCGGCGGTAGCCTCGGCAGATTCGGCGGGCTGTGCCTCTGCGGTTTCCGCGGGCGGTTCGGCAACTTCCGCGGACGGTTCGGCGGGAGCTTCGACGGGCGCAACAACTTCGGCGGTCGTCGCGGCGGAGCTTTCCGCTACTTGCGTGGGTTCCGCAGGTTCCGCGGGTTGCGCCTCGGCGGCGCTGTCCGCTACGTCGTTCAGTTTGCCCTCGGCGCGGAGTTTTTCAATAATTTCAGCCTCCATACGAGCGCGTTTAACGTCCTCGGGAACGGCTTTGCGGCGCATAATTTCGCGTATGAGGTTAAACGCGAAGTACGCCACTATCAGAAACGACGGAATTACCACAAGGCACAAAAAGCCCGTGGACGATTGGAAGAACATAAACACTTTACCTATGCCGCCTACGTTCTTCTGCACAACGCCCACTATTCTGTAATATGTATCTTCGTTGTTCGAGCTTAAAGTTTCGCTGTCGTTTCGGGGATTGTTATCGCCTTTTGTCACATACTCTACCCAATCGACGGTTGTACCGTCAGCGGCGTAGTGATTGATTACGTCTACAATGCGGTGCGAGTTAAGGGCAACGCGTTGCGTACCTTCGGGTCTGAAAGTAAACGAAACAACGTCGCCGACTTTAAGATTCTTTTTTTCGTCGCCCTTTAAAAGTTTTATACGGAGCATATCGCCTTTATCGAAACTTCCGACCGAAACTTTTACCGAATGTTTATCGTTGTCCGAGTCGTATAAATCGTAAGTGCCGCCGTCTTTAAGGTCGGAAGCCATCGAAGTGGTCTGAACGGTAACATAAGACTTGCCCGCGATATTCGTATAGCCCTTGTTATTGTTTTTGGAATACAGATTATATACCGTTAAAGCTATTGCAAGCACAAGAATTATGCCGACTAAAACGTTGATTATAATACTGCCTGCTTTAACCAACTTTTTCTTTTTATTTGCGTCCATTTAAAATCTTCCTTTTGTGTGGGTGAGTATATACACCGCCTACCATACTATTATAGCACAGCAAAAATTCATTTTCAATAGTTTGACGAAAAAATTACGCATATATTTGACGTTTTTTAACAAAAAAAGTTAAAGGCGAGCTTTACGGCTCGCCTTTATTAATCGTTATATAAATGTCCTATGTAAATCAACCCCCAGGAACAGCACCTGTATTTACTTTCGCAACAAGTTCGAGATTTACCTTAAACTTATCGTTGAAAATATTGTTCATGCAGTCGCCGTCGGTACCTTCAAGCCAGATAGCAACGTGTAGGTAAGCCATATAATAGCTTCCCGACAATTCAGACAACTGAACTACAAGCGAACCAGCGTCGTCCTTACCCTTGCAATCAATACCGGTATATGCAGGATAAGTATAAACACCATCACCGCTGACTCTTGTTTCGTAATCTTGTGCAAGATTGCCTTTCCAGAAACCCTTACCATGTCCGCTGGTATTTGCACCTGTATCTTTATCAACGGGCTTGCCGTTAAGCTCTGCCTCGTTGGGCGCCCAAACGCCCGCCTTTACAGGCTCTTCCCAACTCGAAGCGTCGTTTACAGCTTGAAAACCTACGCGAACCGCATTTTCTGCTTTGGCGTCTATGGGAGCACCTTTCCTCATAGCCGTACCATATACACTATCCGCCAACTCGTCCCAACCGTAGATAGGACCTTTGTCCTTGTTTTCGCCGTTTTCCTCTACCTTTGATGCGGCACCGAGATAAACGTCAAGTTTACCTACCGAACGCATAGCAAGATAGAAGTCAACATACTGTCCTTCATTTGTAGCGTCCTCGGCGTTACCGATGGTAACTTTTTTAGCCGCTGTTTCTGTTTTTATCTGCATTTCCTCATTTTTGTACGAAACCGCGTCGAATTTAAGCTTTGTCAAAGCCGCGATGTCATTCGTCAAGTCGAGGCTATAACCCCAATCATGACCGGCGATTTCGGTACCGTCAGAATTTACGAGCTTAATTTCAAGCGAAGCGTCACCAGAGGTAACCTGACCCGAAATGCCCGCAATTTCTGCCGTATCGGAAGTGGTAAACCATGCAAAGGTTGCGCCAACCGAAACAGCTACTGCGACGCAAAGCGCAAAGATTGCGACTAAGAGTCTTCTTGTTGCTTTTTTCATGTTTTACTCCTTAAAAAAATTTTTTTTATTATTTTAACGGATTCCCCCGTTTAAAACCTTAATTGCCTACGATACCTATGATATCGAGTTCCATTATAAGTTCGGCTTCGAACACGTCGTCAACGCATTCGATATCCTGACCTTCGAGCCATAATACCAAAGTATACTTACGTTCTTCGCCGACCTTTAAATCGAGATATTCTTCACTGCATATAAGCGTATCCGAAATAAAAGGCTTTGTTTCGTAAGGAACGTATCTGTACTTGCCGTCGTGACTTTCGTATTTTAACAGCTCTTCCGCCTCTTCCTTGGTATGGTCTTCGGTGGTCTGTTCGGCTTTTGCAAATACTCTGCCGCTTTCGAAGCTGTTTTCGCCCTCGATAATGCTTACGCGGACGGCGTTTATTGCGTTGCCGCCGTCGGGACCGTCTTTATTATGAGTTACAGCCAATTCGAACAATACGTCGAGGGGCTTCGACCCGCGGTTTACAAGCATAAACGAAAAGCACATATACCTGTTGTACACGCCGCCCACGTAGTTTTGGTCGTTTTTAACGCCCAAACCGTTTACAAGCGTATCGCTGCGTTCGACAAGTTTGTTATACGTGAAGTCCGTCCAATTCGACAGAGGGTCAACTTCAAGCGATTGCCGCATATCGGACTTATCTTCTTTCATATACACGGCGAGGTCTACGCCCTCGACTTGTTCGACGTGAACGACGAAACGACCCGTCCGCGCGCCGTATACGGTGAAGCCCGCAAATATAATCGCAAGTAACAGACAAATGATTATGGCGTATTTCGAAATGCGCATCATTTTTAGGCGCTTAAACCATTTCATAGCTAAACCCCTGTTACCGTTGTGTAGTTATACTTATATACATAGTTATTTTAATACCGACGGTTTTTATTGTCAAGAGAATTTATAAAAAAAGTTTACTGTTTTTCAAAAAAAGTGAGTTATTAACATTGTATGCCGTTTGCGGGCAAGGGTAAACCTTACGCAAAATTTATAACTTTTTCTATGGGCGCGCCGCGCGCGGTGCGCGCGGCGCGCCGTAAGGTTTAAGGGAATTAAAGGTTGTATTCTTCGGGCGGTTGAGGTTTGCCGAAGAAATAGCCCTGTCCGCAGTGTATTTTGCGTTCCTTTAAAAATTCCAACGTCACGTCGTCCTCTACGCCCTCTGCGACGATTCTGAAATTTTTCTGCTCGGCAAAGCCGACAAGAGTATCCACAACGCCGCCGATAAGGAAGTCGTCCTGCGACTGGTCCACAAACGATTTGTCAAGCTTGACGTAGTCAACCTGCAAATTTTCGAGCATTTTAAGCGAACTCATTTCAAGCCCGAAGTCGTCGATTGCCATTTTAAAGCCGCTTTGCGTTAAGTGCTGTATGTTGTCTTTGACCTGCGGAACCTTGTCGAACATTGCAAACTCGACGATTTCGAGGCAGATTTCGGAGGGGTCTACGCGGTATTTATGCAGAATACGGCGGAAATCGTCTACAAGCTTGGGGTTCATAAGCTGTTTGGGCGAAAGGTTCATTGAAAAGACTATGCCGTTTGAAATATTCGTTTCGCGGTGCGAAGCGTATGTCGAAACCATTTTTTCGAACGCCCACGTTCCGACCCAATTTATGTCGCCCGACTGTTCTATAATAGTAAGGAATTTCGCGGGCGAAAGTACGCCCAACGTCTTGTGATTCCAACGCAAAAGCGTTTCGTACCCGACGGGCTTGCTTGTTTGCAGGTCTACAATGGGCTGATAGTACAACGTGAACTCTTCCGCCTCGATTGCGGACTTGATTTCCTGATAGTACTGGTATTCTTCTGTGTCGCTGCCCATAAGGTCGGACGAATAAATTGTGAACTTGTTAAGCCCGCTCCTTTTGGACGTGGCAAGGGCGAGTTGCAGACTTTGCTTGAACCCTTCGTACTCGGCGTTGAACGCGCTGAACGAGGCTATGCCCATATTCAAGTCGAGTTCGACGCGCACGCGGGTGACAAGACCTATCGGCTTATGACCCTCGACAAGCGCAAACGAGGCTATGTCCGACACCTCTTTTTTGCCCAAATCTTCGTCGCAGAATATAACAAGCGCGTCGTATTCGTAACGGCAGATACGCGAGCCGCGCGGGAAAAGCTTGTAAAATCTGTCTTCGAGCGTAGCCACGGCGTTTTGGTATTGCTTTAAGCCGAACGAATCCTGCAAGGGCTTTGCATCGTTGATTTCGACGTAAAACACGGTAAAATGAGTGTGCTTTGTAGCCGAGGCGAAACGCTTTTTAAGATATTCGTCAAAACCCTCTTTATCGAGGGTTCCCGTCTTTAACTTGCCGCTTATGTAACGCGCCCTGTCCTTGCGCACGCCGAGAAACAGGAAAAATATAGCGGCTCCGCTTAAAAGTAATATTAAAATTGTCAGAAATATAGAAACACCGGGTTTGAGAGCCAACGTCTGCAAGTACATAGCGTTCCTCCGTTTATTTATACAATATTATATATAATATCTTGCTGTATTCCAACGATTTGCAAGCGCTTTGGGGCGCTTTTGTGCTTTTTGCGGCGCGGGGCGCGGCGGGCTGAATGCGGGCGCGCAGTTTCGCGCAGTTTCGTGCAGTTTCGCGGTTTTTCGCGCGGGTTACATTTTAAATTCGGAAGCAAAGCGCACGGCTTGGTCCGACGGCATCGACCTGCCGATAAGGTAGCCCTGAATTATGTCCACGCCCATATTTTTAAGAATTTCGAAGTCTTCTTTTGTTTCGACGCCCTCGGCTATGCTTGAAAAATGTTGGGTTTTGCATATGTTTATAACCATTTCGATTATGGCGCGGTCGATACCGTCTTTGTGGACTTCGAGAACAAATTCGCGGTCGATTTTTATGACCGAAACGGGCAATTTTTTGAGATATAACAGCGACGAATAGCGCGTGCCGAAGTCGTCGAGGTGAATTTCGATGCCGTGTTCGCGCAAAACGTTGAGCTTTTTAACCGCGTCGTCGAAGTTCTGGACGAGGAAAGATTCGGTTATTTCGACGCAGATACTGCCCGGTTGAAGTTCGTTGCGGTTGAAAATTTCGAGGAAATTGTCGCAAAAACCCGCCTGCATTAGCTGTATGGGCGAAACGTTTACCGAAACTTGCACGTTTTTACCTTCAAGACGTTTTGCAAAGCGCATTGACGTTTCGAAAATAAAGTCGCCCAAAAGCATCATATTGCCGCTACGTTCGGCATAGGTGATAAGTTCGAAGATATTGACCTGCATATGCGCCGATTTTTTGACGCGGAACAAAGCTTCGAACCCGACGACGCGGTTTTCTTTTATGCCGTACTGCGGCTGATACTCCATTTCGAAACGGTTTTCGGCGAGCATCTGACGTATGTCGTAGTTGACGAAATATTTGTCGTACTGCTTGATTTCGGAACCGTGGAAAGTGTAGAAATCTTTCATTTTGTCTTCGGTTGCGCGCTTTAACGCCGCCTCGGTAGCAAGCATTGCATACTCGAAATTGCGCTGTTCCATAGAATTGTCGCAAACCGAAAAACCGCATTTGACGTTGACTTTGACTACGTTGTTTTCGACCTTTATGTACTCGTTGAAGCTATCTACGATTTCGCGCATATCCTGCACTATTTCGGTGAATTTTTTGCCGTCGGGCACCAAAACGCCTATGTCCGTCGTTTCGAGGTCGTAAACGTAATCAAAATAGTGCGCGACTTTATCGTAAATTATGTCGTGGACGGTTTCGGCGAACTCGCGCCCGAACATATCTTTGATTGTTTGCAGGTCGGTAAGGAAAATTTTACCCATTAAAAACGGTTTGCCGTGCGGAAGAAGCGAAATGTACGCCTCGCGCATTATGTCGCGGGGTTTGGTCGCCTGCGCGTTGTAAGGCATATCAAGACTGCTTGCCGCAAACTTGATTTTGCCGTTGGGAAGTTTTTTCGTCGCCGCGGCGATAAATTGGTCCTCTTCGAACGCCGCAAGGCGCATCGCGCTTAATTTATCTTCGTCAAACCGCGAAACGTTGTCGAAAAATCTGAACGTCTGCGGGAAATCTTCTTTGAATTTGGCGTTCGCCTTTAAAATGCGACCCTCGCTGTCGGTTACGAGTTTGTATTCGTAGCGGTGACCGCGTTCGTTAAGACCCGTCAGAATGACGTAAGCCACGAAAACGCCGATTATAACCGCTATCGAGGCGCAATATACGACTATAAGCTCGGTTTTAAGCGAATTAAGCGCGGCGGCGGTGTCGGAATAGTCAATGTAGCCCGCGATGTACAGGTCGTCGTTGAGTTTGGTGAGCGAAACGGCGTAATCGACGCCGTTTATCTTTTTGAGAACGGTTGTCGAGCCGTCAGACGGCAAATCGTCGGAAGAAAGCCTTTCTTCGTTGATTTCGGAAGCGTACACCACCCTGCCCGTCGCGCTTATCAAAGCAACGCCGTCGAAACCGCCGTACTGACCCGCGAAAAGGCTTTCGGCGCGGGAAGTCGAAACCGAACTGTCGGGCGCGTCGTCGCCTGCGCGGGCGGAAACTTCGTCGGAAAGATTTTCGACCCAACCGCCGTAAATTTCGAGCGAACCGTTAAAAGCCGCCGTTCGCGCCGAAAACCAGACCGTTACCGCTCCCACAATAAGCACGGCGACAATGACCACAAGGGCAACGATGGCTTTCATAAGCGTCATTTTATTGAATTTTGCCGAGTGTTGCAGCTGCATTTACAGTCTTACCGTCCCCGCTTATTGCTTTTTTTCTTTAAGCTTGATAATCGTTGCGCGCAAAACGTCCATTGAAACGGGCTTCGCGATGTGCGCGTCCATTCCCGAGTTTAACGCGCGTTTTACGTCGTCCGCAAACGCGTTTGCCGTCATAGCGGCAATGGGTATCTTCTTTGCATCGGGGTGCCTGCACGCACGGATTGCGCGCGTCGCCTCGTAGCCGTTCATTACGGGCATCTGAATGTCCATAAGAATCATATCGTAAGTGCCCATAAGGCTTTTTTCGAACTTTTCCAAAGCAACTTTGCCGTTTTCGGCAAGCGTGCATTTTGCGCCCGAAATTTCGAGCAATTCGCTTATAATTTCGGCGTTTATATCGTTGTCTTCCGCCACGAGGAATTTCATTCCTTTCAGAACGTCGTTTTCCTCGCGCGGCGTTTCGACTACCGTCGCCATATGGCGGCGCACCCTTGCAAGCGTTTGCTTGAACGTGGAAACGAAGAACGGTTTAGCCATAAAGGCGTCAACGCCCGCGTTCCCCGCCTCGATTTCGACGCTTTCCCAATCGTATGCCGTAAGAATAAGCACGGAAGCGCGCGAACCCAACTCGCGGCGCAAAAGACGCGCCGTTTCAACGCCGTCGATTTCGGGCATTTTAAGGTCGATAAGCACAACGTCGTAAGGATTGCCGTCCGCAACCGATTTTTTAACCTCGTCGTATGCGGAATGTCCGTCAAGGCGGTATTCTACGTTTACTCCGCTCAATTTAAGAAGTTCGGAAACGTTTTCGCAGACGTCTTGTTCGTCGTCCACGACAAGCACGCGCTTTATGCCGTATTCATTCCAGAACTCGCCGTCTTCCGTTTTTTCCGCGAAATGAAGTTCGAGGTTTATGGTGAAAGTCGTGCCCTCGCCGAGCTTGCTCTTTACGTCGATTGAACCGCCCATAAGGTCTACAAGGTTTTTGGTAATAGCCATTCCCAAGCCCGAACCCTGAATTTTGGAAGATAATGTGGTATCTTCGCGTTCGAAAGGTTCGTACACTACTTTGAGGAATTCCTCGCTCATTCCTATGCCGTTGTCTTTGACGGTGAATACAAGGCTGTCGAAATTGTCCGAAACTTTGTCGCGGGGACGTATCGTAAAGTTGATTTCGCCGCCCTCGCCCGTATATTTAACCGCGTTCGAAAGCACGTTTATAAGTATCTGACTTATTCTCAATTTGTCGCCGAAGTAATTTTCGTGGCGCAGAGCATAAGTGTTCATACGGAACACTTGATTCTTCGCCTTTGCCTGCGGCGATATAACCGAACTTACCTCGTCGAGGAGTTCCGACATATTGAATTCGGAAACGTTAAGGGTGATTTTTCCGCTTTCTATCTTGCTCATATCGAGAACGTCGTTAATAAGCCCGAGAAGATGCTGACCCGAAGCCTTGATTTTGCGGGTATACTCCTTGACTTTTTCGGGGCTGTCGGCGTTGCGTTCGAGGAGCGTGGAAAAGCCTATTACCGCGTTCATAGGCGTGCGGATATCGTGCGACATATTCGACAAGAAGTCGCTCTTCGCCCTGTTCGCGTCCTCCGCCGCGCTTAACGCCTCTTTCAAAAGCGCCTGACTTTGCAGCTCTTTCTCTTTAAGGTCGGAAATGTTCTGACGTGCGAAAAGAACCGCTGTCGCACGCCCCTCTTCATTCCGCGAAAGGCAGATTATGCTTAAATCTTCCCACTTCGAATTGCCCGAAATTGTGCGGTATTCGTATTTGAGTTCGTTGACATCCGCGCTTAGGTCGTGTCTGATTTCGGCAATCGTGAGTTTTTTCGTAAGCCGCTTTTTGTCGTATCCGTCTTTAAACCGACCGATTATGTGCGACACCAAGGCGTTATATTCGCCCTCGGGCGCAAGCGACGCGCCGTCGGGGAGAGTATTCGCTATGTACCTGTACTTCTGTTCATCGAGGTTTACATAAACGAATCTGTCGTAAAGTTGGGTAAGTCCGTCGACGACGTAGCTCTTGTCTATATTGTCGCGGAGAAGCTTTTTATTCTGGAAATAGTTGATTATCAGTATTATACATATATATAATGCAAGCGCAAAGAACAGACCGAGTCCGAGCTGCATACCCTCGAGGTTGAACACCCGTATCATCTTGCCCGTAACCGCCGCGGGGAAAGACTGGACTATAAGCCAAGGGCGGACATTGTTATCGCCGGGAACAAAGGTAAGACAGATATTTTCTTTGCCGTGTTCGGTATCGCGCAAAAGATTAATGCAGCCTTGTTTTCCGTTGAGCTTATCGGAGGCGCGCAAATCTATAATCTGACGGCGGAGTTTTTCAGCTTTATCCTCGGACAAACCCGAAAAAATACTGTCGGGAGTTTCGCTTTCCTCCGTGCTCATGATAAGCTTGACGTCGTTAAGTTCGTTGTCTGCGTTATCGTCCTCGTATTCGAGTCTGTAAAGATATACTGCCGACGGTTCGTTGAAGAAAGTCGAAACTATCATATTGCGGATTTTTTCTTCGTTATACCTGCCGACAAGTACGCCCACAATTTCGCCGTCTTTTCTTACGGGAGTATAAAAGTTAAGCACGCGTTCGTCGCTTGTTGTGTCCAGAATATCCTCGCGGAATGCGGCGTAAACTCCGGGGTGCCCTTCGAATCCGCGTACATAATACTCCTGATTCTGCACTCCCTGTCTGCTATCTCCCGTAGAACGGAAAATTACGCCGTCTTTGTTCACGTAATCGATATTTGAAAACGTCGAATTAAGAAGCGGTTTAAGATTTTCGGGGTAACCGTCGTTTTCTTCGGGAACTTCGCAAAGCGCGGCTATGTCGATAAGCGTTCCCGCGGCTGTTGTAAGGTCGCTTCCCACTCTTTCTGCGGTGCGTTGAGCGACGTCGAAAACATATTCCGCGTTCTGCTCGATTACTCTTTTATTGTTATCCACGAAAAACAGCACGAAAAATACCACGATTACGGCAATAACCGCCACCGCAGGCAACAATCTTCGCAACAAACCTTGTACGTTTATTTTTTTCATATCATTGATTTTCTTTAAGCGACTTAATCGCAGTTATTACGACGCCGTATTTTGCTTTCAAATCGTCCATACGGTCGCCCAAATCGGTTTTTCCCGCACGCAGAATTTCGGTAATTTCAGACGCGACTTTGTAAAGTCCGTCAAAGCCGAGATTCTGACAAACGCCCTTTAAAGTGTGAGCCGCGATAAAAGCTTCGGAAACATTTCCGTTTTCCAAAGCTTCGCACAGCTTGTCGAACGAGGGGTCGTTTTCGAATTTCAACGCGAAACGCATTACCCTTTCCTCGCCCATAAAACGGGCGACGGTACCGCCGTAATCGCCGCCGATTGTATCGTAAAACTCTGTTAACGTCATATCTTCTCCTTAAACGGGCGAAATTTTACCGACCGCCCCGACTATTTCGGGTTTTTCGTCGTCCGACCACATAGTTTGCGCGACGAGTTTACAGTTTTTAAGCGTATTGTCAAGTAAAATCTCCGCTTCGTAAGTAACCGTGGGATTTTCGGGCGTGGTACGGCTGAAAAGCAGAGCAATGTCTTGCAATCTCGATTTACCGCAACACTTGTTAAGCCCTTCGTCGTCCAAAGGATTTACCACAATTTCCGAAGTTCCCACTCTTCTTCCGCCGCCGTTGAGAAAGGTTATCATATAAGGCGAATACGAAAGTTCGAAAATCACTTCGTCGGAAAGCGAAGCGAAAATCATATACTTGTTTCTTTCTTTTTCGAGCTGGGCAATCGTACGCCCCGAAGCGGAAATCTGTTTCTGGCTTAAAACTTCGGCTGTAATCTGACGGACTTCGACGTCGTCGGTTTCGCCCGTATCGCTGTGAAGCTCGGCGTACAGCTCGTCCGCAACGACGTCCAAAACCTTGATAAGCAAGGGATTGAACGAGCCGCACTCGCCGTTTTTAATCATTTCAATTGCTTTTTCGTGAGAATACGCCGCCTTGTACACGCGCTCGCTTGTCAACGCGTCGTAAACGTCGGCAAGCGCGACAATCTGCGCCGCAATGGGAATTTCGTCGCCGAGCAGTCTGTCGGGGTATCCTCTTCCGTCGTACCTTTCGTGGTGCCAACGGCAAATCGCGCGCGCGGTTTTGACAAGCGGTTCGTCTTTGTAAAGCGGCAGTTTGTCGAGAATGGACGCGCCTATTGCCGAGTGAGTTTTCATTATGGCGAATTCTTCGTCGGTAAGCCTGCCCGGTTTATTGAGAATTTCGCTTGGAATAGAAACCTTGCCTATATCGTGCAAAGCCGAAGCCGTGCATATAAGCGCGATTTCTTCGTGAGAAAAATTATATTGGTCCGAAACTTCGTTAAGACCTTTAAGTAAAATTTCGGTGATTATTCTTATATGCTGAATATGAGGACCGCTTTCCGCATTGCCGAATTCCACGATGTGGCTTAAAATATTTATCATCATGGAATTGTTTTTCTGTCTTTGGTATATCTGTTCCTCAACTACGTCCATAAGCATTTTCTGCTTTTCGTAAAGCATAAGGGTGTTTATAACCCTGTGCTGAACGACGGAAACGTCGAACGGACGGCTTATGTAGTCGGTTACGCCGAGTGCGTAAGCGCGTTCGGTAAAATACGAGGCGTTTTCGGCGGATATTATTATAACGGGAATTTCCTCTATCCACTTGTTTTTGTTCATTACTTCGAGTACGTCGAAACCGTTCAGTTTCGGCATATTTATATCGAGAAGCACAAGCGCAATATCGGCGCTGTGCGCGCGCAGAATTTTTACGGCCTCCGCGCCGTCCTCCGCCTCTACCGCGTCGTATTTGTCCTTTAATATGTCGACGAGAATCGCACGGTTCATTTCGGAATCGTCGGCAATTAAAATTTTGAGTTTTTTGTTTTTGACTGCTGCCACCTAATCACCTTTTACCGCAAAAGCATTGACGAGGAGAAAACTTCACCCCGTCCTTAAATAACTTAAATAATTTATTCTTTACCTACTATTTCAACCCCACCGAAGTCGAGTTTGTCGATATTGGTTTTGTTGTAGTGTAATAAAAGTCCTATCGCCTTAGCCGTAGTAACGATAAGATTCATTTCGTCGTTCTGCCAGATTCTTACCGTATCGGTCATATCGATACGGATATAGCCGTAAGTTTTTCCGAACGCGTCTATACTGCAATACAGCGTGGAAACTATGCACTGTTCGCCGAGTCCGCGCATAAATTTGTCGGAAACGCTGCCCGAAAGACTGCTTACTTTGCTTATATGGACAAGACCCGTATTGTCTACGACATTTGCAAGTTCGTTATAGATTACGGGTTTGAAGTCTTTATACTTAGAAAGCGAATGTATAATCCGGAACTTCATACCCGAAGAAGTTTCTATGCACATATGGTCGTACATAAGGTACGACACAAGAAACAGCATCTGATTTTTTATCGCCTGCGAAAGATTTTTTGTTTCGGTAAGCGTGTTGAACACTTTGGCGTGCAGATACATAGGCGAAAACATCATATCGCGCTTTCCGTGGAGTTCGAGATTCTGATGCTTGCTTTGCAGATAAATTATAAAGCAGTTTCTGCCTTTCGTCTTGCCTCTGTACAACGCTTTGTCCGAAAGATTCCAAAGTTCGTCGAAATCGGTCGTGTCAAGCGGAAATCTCGATACGCCCATTGTAATGGTAATCGACGGCGTGTCGAGGTCGGGTACGCGGAGATTGCCGATAGACATATTTATGTCGTGTCCGACTTTCCATACGTCGTTATACTCGGTTATCCCCTCGCATACCATAACGAATTCGTCGCCGCCGTACCTGCCTACTACGCCGCGCGTTCCGAGCGTTTCGATAAGAAACTGCGCCACGGCGGTAAGAATCATATCGCCCGCCTTGTGACCGTAGCCGTCGTTTATATATTTGAAGTTATCGACGTCGACGAGGAACAGACAAAAAGGCTTCCCCTCGCCTATGAGATACTTCATATATTTGTTGATGGTTTCTCTGTTGAAAACTTCGGTCAAAGGGTCGCAGCAGCGCTCGGGATCGCAGTTGTCGAAATAAGGAAAGTGTTTCAACATTTCGGATTTAATTTCTTTTTTATTCATATTTTCCCCAATAAAAAGAATCTGAGTTTTATACTCATAATTCATTATATACTTTATTTTATAATTTGTCAATAACTAAAATTAATTGTCATATACGAACATTGAATTTTTAAAAAACCCGAAATCCGACCGAAAAAATCAAAAACTGCGATTATTTTCGCCCGATTAATTTTCCCGCGCCGCGCATTTTGCGGCGCGGGGAAAAAGCGCATTTTATCGGTAAAAATATGAATATTAAGCGTTATAAACGCGTTGATTTTACCTTAAGTTTTTAAAAAGTGACAATATATATTGATATTTTTGATAAAAACGGCGACCCGCGCAACTTTGCGTGGGTCGCCGCCGTATTTACCGTTTTAAGTCAGATTTTCAAGCGACAGCTTGTCTGCCACAAGCGCGATAAACTCGCTGTTTGTCGGGCGTTCGCTGCCTATGTACACCCTTGCGCCGAAAATAGAACTTATCGCGTCCGTTCTGCCGCGGTTCCACGCAACTTCTATTGCGTGACGTATCGCCCTTTCGACTTTGCTTGCGGTAGTGCCGAACTTTTCGCCGATTTTGGGGTACAGTTCTTTGGTCACTCTGTTTATTATCGTATTGTCGTTCACCGCCATCTTTATACCCTCGCGCAGGTAAGTGAACCCCTTTATATGCGGCGGTATGCCTATCGTTATAAAGATATTACTTATCCTCTCGTCCAGCGAAGCGGGCTTGCGCTTTTCGCGCTTATCGGCGGGCGACGGCAAATCTTTTTGCGACTTTACGTTATACATATCGACAACGCGCGACACAATAACGTCCGCCGCCGTCGGCTTTACAAAGTAATATGTAGCCCCGTGCGATATCACCGTGTTCACTACAATGTCGCCCGGAATATTGGAAATAACGAAAACAAGACATTCGGGACATATCTGCAACGCTCTGTCGATTATTCCTATACCGTCGATATCGGTAAGCATTAAATTCGTTATTATAATATCGGGACGCACGCTTTCGATAAGCCTTATCGCATTTTTGCCGTCGCTTGCCGTTCCGCAAACGACATATCCCTCCGCGTTTTCGAACTGCCCTTTCAATTCTTCCGCAAAATCGCCGTTCGTTTCAAAAATAAGTACGTTGGTGTTAATCATGGTTTTACCCCTTTTTTGTGGTTTTTCTACAGTAAAATCATTATAACACTATAAATTTATACTGTAAAGTATTTTTGTAAAATAAATTACAAAATATTTACAATAATTTTGTCTATTTGTAAAATAATATGTCGTATTTTGCGAAATGTCACTGTGTAACTATATCGAGATATTCGTCGTAAGATACGTTTTTATCGAATTTTTTGGTGCCGTTTATCTCGATTATCCTGTTTGAAACGGTATTCATAAGCTCCTGGTCGTGCGAAGTGAAAAGCATACAGCCCTTGAAGTTTTTCATACCGTTGTTAAGCGAAGTAATCGATTCGAGGTCGAGATGGTTTGTCGGCTCGTCGAAAATCAGAAAATTACTGCCTTCGAGCATCATTTTGGCAAGCATACACCTTACTTTCTCGCCGCCCGAAAGGACTTTTGCCTGTTTTAAAGCCTCTTCGCCCGAAAAAAGCATTCTGCCCAGCCAGCCGCGCAGGTACTCTTCGTAATGGTCTTTCGAAAATTGGCTAAGCCAATCCACAAGCGACAAATCGCACCCTTGGAAATACTCCGAGTTGTTTTCGGGGAAGTAGCTGACCGAAATGGTCTTGCCCCACTTTACCGTACCCGAATCGGGCTGAACTTTTCCCGCAAGAATATCGTAAAGCATGGAAATTACCGTACTTTTGTCGCTTACGATACCTATTTTTTCGTCTTTCTGCACGGTAAACGACACGTCCTCGAAAAATCCTTTTTTGGTAAGTCCTTCCACCATCAGAATATCGTTGCCTATTTCGCGTTCGAATTTGAAGTCGATAAACGGGTATTTTCTGAGCGACGGTTTAAAGTCGGCAATTGTAAGTTTTTCAAGCTCTTTCTTCCTCGAAGTCGCCTGCCGCGATTTTGACGCGTTGGCGGCAAAACGGGCGATAAAGTCTTGAAGTTCTTTCGCACGCTGTTCGTTCTTTTTGTTCTGGTCGCGTTGCTGACGGGCAATGAGCTGGCTCGTTTCGTACCAGAAATCGTAGTTACCCAAAGTCATTGAGATTTTACCGTAGTCCACATCGCAGATATGCGTACAAACTTTATTCAGAAAGTGTCTGTTATGCGAAACGATAATTATGGTATTTTCGAAGTCGAGAAGATAATTTTCAAGCCAGCGCGTCGTCTTTATGTCGAGGTTGTTCGTCGGCTCGTCAAGCAGTAATACGTCGGGGTTGCCGAAAAGCGCCTGCGCCAGCAGCACTTTGACTTTACGCTTGGCGTCGAGGTCAGACATCTTCGTATAATAAAATTCTTCGCCTATATCGAGCTCGTTGAGAAGAGTTTGCGCCTCGTACTCCGCTTCCCATCCGCCGAGTTCGGCAAATTCGCTTTCGAGTTCGCTTGCGCGCACGCCGTCCTCGTCCGAAAAATCGGGTTTTGCATACAGCGCGTCTTTTTCGTCCATTATATCGACAAGGCGCTTGTGCCCGAGCATAACGGCGCGCAGAACGTTCACGTTGTCGAAAGCGTTCTGGTTCTGTTGCAAAACGGACATTCTTTCGGTCTTGTCAAGCGTTACGTCGCCCTTATTAGGTTCGATTTCGCCGCTTAAAACTTTTAAAAAAGTAGACTTACCCGCGCCGTTTGCGCCGATAATACCGTAACAGTTGCCCTTTGTAAATTTGAGGTTGACTTCCTCAAACAGCTTTTTGCTTCCGTATTGAAGCGAAACGTTGTTGACCTGTAACATATTTTTCCTCGTTTAAGATTTATATTGCAAATTGGCTGTTATACAGTTTACTGTAAAACCCGCCGAGTTTTAAAAGTTCGGAATGTACGCCCTGCTCGACTATCTTGCCGTCGTTCATTACAAGAATCAAATCCGCCTCTTTGACGGTCGAAAGTCGGTGCGCGACAATAAAGCTCGTCCGCCCCTGCATAAGGCGCGAAAACGCTTTCTGAATTTCAATTTCCGTGCGCGTATCGATGGACGAAGTCGCCTCGTCGAGAATAAGCATCGGCGGCAGACACAGCATTATCCGCGTTATGCTTAAAAGCTGTTTCTGTCCCTGCGAAAGGTTGCCGCCCTCTTCGTTTATCACCGTATCGTAACCGTCGGGCGTCTGCATTATAAAGTTGTGCGCGCGCGCCGCTTTCGCCGCCGCGATAATTTCGTCGTCGGAGGCGTCGGGTTTCCCGAGGGCGATATTTTCTTTGATTGTGCCGCTTTTAAGCCAGACGTCCTGCAAAACCATACCGTAATTTTCGCGGAGAGATTTGCGGGTAACGTTTAAAATATCGTTGCCGTCCACCGTAATTTTGCCCGAATCGGGTTCGTAAAACCTCATTAAAAGATTGATAAGCGTGGTCTTGCCGCAACCTGTCGGACCGACTATCGCCACCCTCTGCCCCGCTTTTGCGGCGACGTTCAGATTTTCGATAAGCTTTCTGTCTTCGGCGTACGAAAAGCATACGTTGTCGAATTTGACCTCGCCGCGTATATCTTCAAGTCGCACCGCGTCGGGCGAATCGGGTTTTTGCGGCGGCTCGTCGATAAGTTCGTAAATTCTGCCCGCGCACGCAATCGCGTTCTGCAACTCGGTCACCACGCCCGAAATTTCGTTAAAAGGCTTTGTATATTGGTTTGCGTAAGCCAGCAAAGTAGTTAAAAGCCCCACATCGAAAGCGCCCGCAAGAATTTGCGCCCCGCCGTCCGCCATAGTTATCAGCATAAGAGCGCCCGAAAGCGCAACCGCCGCGTATACCAACGCGTTCACAAAGCGCGTACAAGGGTTGGTAAGCGAAGAATAGAAAACAGATTTAAGCGACGCGGAAGTAAGCCGTTCGTTTATTTCGTCGAACTTCTGCTCGTTTTCGTCCTCGTGCGCGAACGCCTGCACGACTTTCAGATTGCCCACCATTTCTTCGATAAACGCAGTCTGTTCGCCTCGGATTTCGCTTGATTTTTTAAACATAGAATATGTGTGCGTTGCGATAAACTTCGCGACGAACAGCGAAAGCGGAGTCAAAACAAACACGACAAGCGCGATAATCCAATTGATTATCAGCATCAGCACAAGCGTGCCGATTATTGTAAGAACTCCCGTAAACAGTTGCGTGAACCCCATTAAAAGCCCGTCGGCAAATTGGTCTACATCGGCGATATTGCGGCTTACCACGTCGCCGTAAGAACGACTGTCTATAAATTTCAGCGGAAGCCGCTGTAAATTTGCAAACGCTTCTTCGCGGATATCTTTTACGACGTTATAGGTAATTTTGTTATTTACTACGCCCATCAGCCACTGCGAGATAATCGTAATGCCTATAATTGCGCCGATAATAACGAAATATTGCGCCATTTTGTCGAAATCAACGGCGTTTTTGCCTACAATCAGATTTACCGTGCGCCCGAAGAAAATGGGAACAATCAGGTTGCCCGCGACCGTTATTATTGCCAAAATCACGGTCAGCGCAATCCAAAATCCGTAGCCTTTAAGCTGTTTTAATATGCGGCGGAGAATACTTTTCTGCGAGGTTGCCATTTACGCTCCCTCCTTTTCGAACTGCGAATAATGTATTTCGCCGTACAGCGGGCACGTTTTCAGAAGTTCTTCGTGCGCGCCGACGCCCACCATTTTACCGCCGTCAAGGACGATAATTTTATCAGCGTGACGGATTGACGACGTGCGCTGTGACACGATAAATACCGTAGGGTTGTTTTCAAGACCGGACAAAGCCTTTCTTAAACGCGCGTCGGTAGCGTAGTCGAGCGCGGACGCGCTGTCGTCGAGGATTAAAATTTCGGGATTTTTAACGAGCGCGCGCGCAATCGTAAGCCGCTGTCTTTGCCCGCCCGAAAAATTTTTGCCACCCTGTTCAACCTCTTCGTCAAGCCCGTTTTGTTTGGAATTTATTACGTCGGCGGCTTGCGCCACGTCTATTGCGCGCATCAGTTCTTCGTCGGTCGCGTTTCCGTTGCCCCATTTAAGGTTATCGCGTATAGTGCCCTTGAAAAGCACGGCGCGTTGCGGCACCACCCCGCACATTTCGCGAAGTTTTTCGTCGCCGACCGCGTTGACGTTTACGCCGTCTATAAGCACTTCGCCCGACTTACAGTCGTAAAAGTGCGGTATCATATTAACAAGCGTGGTTTTCCCCGCGCCCGTGCCGCCTATTATTCCTATCGTTTCGCCGCGCTCTGCCGTAAAGGAAACTTCGCTTAAAGCGTCTACGGGAGCCTGTCCGTAATTTGCGCATACGTTTCTGAATTCGATAAAATGTCCGCCGTCGGCTTTTTGCGCAAGCCCGTGATTAAGCGACGGTTGCATTTCGAGAATCTCGCTCACCCTCCCCGCGCACGCAAAAGAACGGGTAATCGTTATTATAAGGTTTGCCAGCTTTACAAGCTCGACCAAAATCTGCGACATATAGTTGTACAGCGCGACAACCTGACCCTGAGTAAGCGAACCCGCGGAAACCTGCAAACCGCCCATATACAAAACGACTATTATGCCTACGTTTATAACCGCATAGGTAAGCGGATTCATAAGCGCGGAAATCGCGCCGACGAATTTTTGGGAACGGCAAAGCCCGTCGTTTCTTTCGTTGTACGATTTAATCTC
Organism: uncultured Clostridia bacterium; assembly: GCA_947624005.1. Lineage (GTDB taxonomy): Bacteria > Bacillota > Clostridia > Christensenellales > Borkfalkiaceae > Coproplasma. The sequence goes on along the minus strand of CANQHV010000002.1, from coordinate 121,738 downwards.
GTCTTCTTCCTTACAGAACGCCCGCAAAACTCTTGCTCCCGTAAGCGATTCCCTTGTAGATTGCGTAACGAGGTCGAGTTTAGCCTGACTTTTTTTATAAAGCGGTATGCATATAAGCATTATACCGAACACTACTACGCAAAGCCCGAAAATAATAGCCGCGAACACGCCCCCTATCGAAAGCGATATTATCAACGCCATTATCATTGCGCCGAATACGATAAACGGCGAGCGCAAAAAAAGTCTTAAAACCATATTTACGCCCGACTGAATCTGATTGACGTCGCTTGTCATTCGGGTAATCATTCTTGACGTACCGATATTGTCAATCTGCGCATAGGAAAGCGACTGCATTTTACGGAAAAGGTCGCCGCGCAGTTCTTTTGAAAATCCCACAGCGGCGCGCGCGGCGAAGTATTGCGCGGCAACCGCGCTTACAAGACCTATTACGCCGAGCGCGACAAGAACGCCGCACATTCCGACGATGTAACCCGTGCCCTTTCCGCCGTTTATGCCGTTGTCGATTATCGCGGCGACGACAAGTGGAACGATAAGTTCCAAAATCGCCTCGAACAGCTTGAAAAGAGGTGCGAGCGCCGTCTGTAATTTATAATGTTTGAGATATTTCAGAAGTTTTCTCATATATGGAACATTATACCATTTATATATAAAAAAGGCAAACCAATTGAAAGCGTTTGCGTTTTTTAAGCAAATTTGTTACACTGTTTTCGGGTGTTTTATGGCATACAGGGTTTATCTTAAAAAGAACGAAGAAAAGCGGATTGTTTCGGGTCACAGTTGGGTCTATGCCAACGAGGTAGCGAGAATAGAAAACAAGGACAAAAACGGCTCGCTTGCCGAAGTTTACTCCTACGACGGAAGATTTATCGGCAAGGGTTATATCAACCACGCCTCGAAAATTCTTGTGCGTATTTTTATACGCGACAACTCAATCGACGACGAGGCGTTTTATACCGAACGAATTTTGCGGGCGGACAATTACCGAAAACGCCTCGGGTACAAAAACGCGTACAGAATGGTTTTCGCCGAAGCCGACGGACTTCCCGCGCTTATCATAGACAAATACGGCGATTACCTTGTTATGCAGTGTCTGTCGCTCGGAATAGATATGCGCAAGCGGGAAATCCGCAAAATTCTTGTAAAACTGTTTTCGCCCAAAGCAATTTACGAACGCAGCGACGCGCCCGTGCGCAAAAAAGAGGGACTTGAAGAAGTCAAAGGCGCGCTGTACGGCGACGCGCCCGACTATTGCGAAATCGAAGAAAACGGCATAAAAATGCTTGTGGACATTAAAAACGGTCAGAAAACAGGCTATTTTCTCGACCAGAAAGAAAACAGATTCGCCGCAAGAAGATATTGCCGCGGCGAAGTTTTGGACTGTTTTTGCAACAGCGGCGGTTTTTCGATGAACGCGGCGACGGTTGCGGACAAGGTGACGGCGTGCGATATTTCCGAGCTCGCGCTGAAAAACGTGCGCGACAACGCGGTTTTGAACGGTTTTGAAAACGTGCAAGTTTTACAAGGCGACGTTTTCGAAGTTCTGCGCTCGTTCAGGCGCGAAAAAAGGCATTTCGATACGGTTATTCTCGACCCTCCCGCCTTTTGCAAAACCGCCGACGAGGTGAAAGACGCGTACCGCGGATATAAAGATATAAATCTGACCGCAATGAAGATTGTAAAAAGCGGCGGGTTTCTGATTACCTGTTCCTGCTCGCACTATATGTCGGCGACGCTGTTTGAAAAAATGCTTTCCGAAGCCGCCAAAGAAAGCGGTAAAGACGTAAGGCTTGTCGAAGTCAGAACACAATCGCCCGACCACCCCGCGCTTTTATGCGCAGACGAAACTCAATACCTGAAATTTTACGTTTTACAGATAATTTAAGCCTTTTATGTCACGCATAGTACTATGATTATTGCCTTAAACAGCAAAAAACGCGGAAAATTCCGCGTTTTTTTGTTTCATATTTTTTATATAGCCCAATTGCCGTCTTTGAAAATCCGAACCCTTTCTCCCTTTGATGTTACGCCGAAAATCTGTAAGTCGGGACTGCCTATCATAAAATCGACGTGAATCATACTGTTATTTACGCCGAGTTTTTCGCACTCCTCTACGGTGTATTTTTCGTAGTTTTCAAGACAGTTGTTAAACCCTCTTCCGAGAGCTATATGACAGCTTGCGTTTTCGTCGAACAGAGTATTGTAAAACAGAATACCCGTATTGTTTATCGGCGAATCGTAGGCGATAAGCGCAACCTCTCCCAGCATCGACGCGCCCTCATCCATTGCCAACATTTTGTCAAGGACTTCCTGATTTTTTTCGGCGTGCGCCTCGACGACTTTTCCGTCTTTGAAAACCATATAGAAATTTTCTATCAGCTTGCCCTGATAAGAAAGCGGTTTTGTCGCCACCACTTTGCCGTCGGCTACGCCGCGCATCGGCGAAGTGTATACCTCTTCGCTCGGAATATTGGGATTGAAATAGATTTTACTGCCGAGGGTATACTCGCCGCCGCCCTGAAAAATGCCGAGCGGGTTAAGCCCGACGGTAAAATCAGTGCCGTTTTCGCTTTTATATTCGAGTTTGGTAAATTTGTATTTATTCAGCATTGCGCAGTGGTCGGCAAGCTGTTTATTATGCTTCTTCCACGCCTTTAAGGGGTTTTCGTCCGCGCGCGAAGTGTATAAAATTGCCTCCCAAAGCTTTTCGACAGCCTTGTCCGCGGGCATATCGGGAAAGACCTTTTCCGCCCACTCTTTGCCGGGAACCGCGGCAATACACCATTGATATTTGTTTTCGAGCGCGTCGCGGTAGGGCTTAATTACAGGGTATCTTGCCATATTCGCTTTCGAAATTTTTTCGCTGTCGGTGCCTTCAAGCCCGTCGGGGTCGTCAGAATCAAGCCATAACAGACACGAAAGTTTGTCAACCCGCCTTTTAAGTTCGGCTTTTTCTATTTCGGTAACGTCCGAAAGGCTTTCAAGCGTTCTGTAACTATAGTTAAGCTTTGTTACGGGCATATACGACCATTCTGCTTTTACGCGCTCCGCGCCGCACCTGTAACACTCTTCCGTCACCATTGCGACGAAATCGGGTTGGTCAAGACCGCACCTTATTACTACTTCCTGTCCTTTTTGTACGTTAAGACCGCACTTTACGATAAGTTCGGCATATTTTTTCAGTTTTTCCCTTTCCATAACTACCCTCGATATTTATTTTACCCTTTTTTCCGATTGTTTAAGCTTTGTTTTTCCGTTTCTTACCAGAACAAGCGCGATAAACGCCGCCGCCAATACAAGGCAGGTGCCCAAAAGTATTACATACATTGCCCACAGCGGAATCTGCGTTGAACCGACATATAAATTCCCGTCGAAACCGTCTTTTATTCTCAACACGGCTTCTTCGGTAACTCCGCAATCGGCTATGGCGTCGAGGTAACCGTTCATAAAATGGTTGCGCAGAATACCCACGCCGTAGGTGCCGGGCAGACAGCACAGTATCGTGCGCAAGCCCGACGAAAATCTCGAAAGCGGCATATACGCGCCTATAATAAAGCCGTAAACGGACGAAATAAGCGTTGAAATACCGTTAAGCGCGCCTTGTGAGCGTACAAAGCTTAAAAACACCGCCGACATAAGAGTTCCGAAAAGCGTACACAACACAGTGTCAGCCAAAATCATAAACCCGTCGCCTATGGGGATATACCACCCAACCGCGCCTATGTAAACAAAGCCGATTACAAGCACGCACAGCAGAACAAGCAAGGTTACGATAAAGTTGGAAATAAAGTATGCGAGCGTTAATGTGTAGCTTTTAACGGGCGAAATTTTAAAATCGTTCAGCGTGCCGTCCAATTTATCCTGAACCATAACTATATTTGAACAGAAAGCGACGGTGACCGAGCTTACGGCTATTATCGACGAAATAAGCCACGAGCCTGCAAGCCCCTCTATTATTCTGCCGCTTATATCGTAGCCGTCGGGGATGAGGTCTTTTATGCTGTTCAGATATACGTTTCTTAAAAAAGTTACGAACAACAGCAGCAATATCAACGGCGTGATAAGCGAAACGAGGAAAATCATTTTATCTTTAAAATAGCACTTGATATTACGTTGGATTAAGCTTAAAAGCTTTTTACTTTCGCTCATACAGCACCTCTTTCAAATCTTTTCCCGTTACGTTTAAAAACACGTTATCCATATTGCCTTTCAGAACCTCGAAATCGTCGAAAATTTCGGGCGCGTCGCCGAAAAACGTCGCGACTTCGGACGTACTTTTCAGCTCGACCTGCAAATAATTGCGTTCTTTTATCAAATTATAGCCGCGCGCCGAAAAATACTCTTCCGCCTTTTCGATATTATTGTAAAATCGAATAAAATCGCTTGCGTATTTGTTTTTCAGGTCGTGCGGAGTTCCCTCGCCGACTTTTTTGCCGTTGTCGATTATGACAACGTAATCGGCGTTTGCCGCCTCTTCCATATAATGGGTTGTCAGAAAGACCGTAAGATGCGTTTCGTTGCGCAACTTTTCAAGCGTTGACCAGACGTTTATGCGCGTTTGCGGGTCAAGCCCCGTCGTCGGTTCGTCCAAAATAAGAAGTTCGGGGTTATTGATAAGCGCGCGCGCAATATCCACGCGCCTTTTCTGTCCGCCCGAAAGTTTGCAAACGGCGCGGTTCATAATCTCGTCCAGACCGAACATTTCGGAAATTTCGGCAAGCCTTTTTTTGAAAGCGTCGCCGAAAATACCGTACAACGCCGCCCGCGATTTAAGATTTTCGTATACGGACAGCTTTTTATCGAGTACCGACGTCTGAAAAACTATGCCTATCTTGCCCTTTGCCGCTTCTGCGGACGTGTCGATATCGTAACCGCAGACGGACACCTTGCCGAAATCCTTTTTGATAATGCCGCTTATAATATTTATCGTCGTTGATTTGCCCGCGCCGTTTACGCCTAAAAAGGCAAACAACTCGCCTTGTTTGACTTTAAACGTTATGCCGTCGACGGCTTTTACGTCCTTGAAACTCTTTTTCAGGTCTTCTATTTCGATAATCATTTTTTGCCATCCGTCACAATTTTTTCTTTCATAGCCGTAAATTCGTCCGTCAGCATCGCGCTTACCGTATCCCAATCCCAATTGAGAAACCCCGTCGCGTACATTGTCGCTATTCCGTGCAGCCATATCCACATATGTATATGCAACCGACTTGCCGATTCGCGACTTAATCCCAAAGAAATTATCGTATTTACTACTTTTTCGAAATCATCGTCTTCGAAATCCGACCTGCCCTTTCTGTCGCACATAAAAAGACACTTGAAAAATTCGCTCTGCTCTTTCGCAAAGCGGATATAGCCCATACCGAAAGCCTTATATTCGGGGTATTTTCCGCTTTTTACCTCGTTTTGAATATATTCGTAATAAACGTCGGCTATTCTTTTCAATACTTCGTTTTTAAGCTCATCGATATTTTTAAAGGCGCGGTACAAAGGTTGGGTCGAACAACGGCACTTTTCGGCTATACTGCGCGCGTTCAGCCCCTCCGCTCCCCGCTCTTTGACAATTTCAAGCGCGGACGAAATTATAAACTCCTCGGTTATCTTCTTTTTTGCAGGCATAAAATAACACCTTTTATTAATAACTAATGTTATTATATTTCCCCTTTACATCAAAGTCAAGCGTTTGAAAGATAAAAAGAATATCAGAACGCCCATTTTTGTATAGTTTTGCACAGCTCGTCGCATATATTCATCAGCTATGCAAGACGGAGGTTCTCACATCTCACGCAAAAAAAACAACGTCGCAGAAACGCAACGCTGTTTTTTGGCGCAGAGGAGAGGATTCGAACCTCCGTACGTATTCCTACGTAACACGATTTCGAGTCGTGCGCATTCGACCACTCTGCCACCTCTGCATTACTTGATAATTTTATAACATTGCAGAATAAATTTCAAGCGTTTTTACACGCAGTTTATAAAATTTTATTTTCGGAACGCCCATTTTGGTGATTTTGATTACAGGAAAAGATAAATCGCCACAATTGTCGCAATAACAAACAAATAAAACACGGAAAAAAGCGAATACCTGCTTTTAACCGTCGGTTTACGGTCGTCATAAAAGAACAAAAACGGGATACAGAACACTGCATAGTACGATTTGCCCAACCCCCACTTTGCCGCGGACGGCAAATAGCCGAGGCAAAAATCAATTGCGCTTAAAATCAAAAGGCATACGCTTAAAAAAACCGCCGCGGTCAAAGCGCGTTTTTTTGCGGCTCCCGCCGTTTCGAATACAAGCGGCGTAGCGCGGTAAACCTTTTTCGAAGTATAAACGCAAGTAAATCCGCTTTTACAATCCAATGTGCGTATAGGTTGGCAACGGTTGCAGAAAATCATACACCCGATAAACAGAAAATGCGGCAACCGTTTCGCGGGGAAAATGCACATTAAAGTCAGATTCGGTTCAAGATAACCTGACTGCGTAAGCCCGTTCAGCACAAAGGTAGCCAATATGTACATTACGGGTATAAGCCCCGCAAGCCGATAGATTATAAGTTTTTTACGCGTGTTTACCCTCTTCGGTATAAAGCAGAAGAAAAGACACATTAAAAGGCACAGAAGCTGGTCGAGAAAAATGTTGAAAGACGGCAGATTTCTCAATAAAATAAGCGTAAGTTGCTCGGTCGCCAAGGCTTGCGCAATTTCAATCGCCTCATCTATGTTTTCTACCGGCATCCAACTTGTTTCGGCATTCAGCGTTACAATTATTTCGTTAATCAGTTCAAGCGCGTCGGCATACCGTTCCGATATCGAAAGGAATACCTGCATTATAAGCAGCATAGCCAAACCGACGATTAGGGTATATATCAAAAATTCCGCGACAAACATCAGAACCGCCATCAGCGCAGTTCGGCTCGTTATTTTGCCTATTCCGCCGCGGTTTAAATTAAGCACAAACGATACCGTTGCGATAAAGTAAAGCGGTATGACAAGCGCGCCCAGACTGCGCATAATCGCGATAATTTTTCCGAATACGCCCGGGATTTTGAAAGACGTAAGCGCATTGACTATTCCGACAACGTCTACCTCGTTGAACGCGGTAAGCGCGTAATTTGCCTGTTCAATTACATTGGCTATTATGTAATACGTCGCTATCAGCGAAAGAAAGAAAAAAACCGTAGCGACATATCTCAAAAATACAAATCCGTACCGTTTGCCGTAAGCCAAAGTTTCGTAAACATTCATTGGTAGTTCCCGCGCACGGCTTGCCGCCGCGCTTTAGTAAATTTTAAAGTTATAACCGACCGAAAACGTCTTTCAACGCAGGGTATAACGTCTTGTATACGGCGTAACGCCTTTCGTAATCTTCCGAAAGCGTTTCCGACGGTTTTATAATATCTTTGAACGGTACAAGCTTTTTGATATCGCCGAAATTTGCGATTTCGCCGCTCCCGTACATTGCTATAAGCGCCGCGCCGTAAGCCGCACCTTCCTCGTATTCGGGCGAACATACTTCAACGCCCAAAACGTTGGCTATAATCTTTTTCCAAAGTCGGCTTGCCGCGCCGCCGCCGCAAATCGTGGCGCGTTTGATTCCGACTCCGCACGCTTTCGCCGCTTCAACGCAGTCGCGAAGCGCGAACGCCACTCCCTCCAATACGGCAAGATTCATCTGCTTTCTTGCGGTGTTCGCGTTCATTCCCAAAAACGCGCCTCGGGCAGACGCGTCGTTGTGCGGACTTCTCTCGCCCATAAGATACGGCAAAAAATAAACCGTATTTTTACCGAGCAGATTTTCGGCTCCCTTCACTTCTCCGTCATAATCTTCGGAAGCCAGAATTTTTTCAATCCACCACTTGTTTGCGCCCGCCGCAGACAAAATGCAACCCAAATAGTGCCATTTGCCCGTTGCGTGGACGAAGTTATGAAGCGCGTTGTCCTTTATTTCCGAAAAGCTGTCGCGCGCGATAAAAACGGTTCCGCTTGTGCCGAGCGATATATTGCAATCGCCGTCTTCCACCGCTCCCGTACCCACAGCCGCCGTGGCGTTATCGCCCGCGCCCGCATACAAAACGGCGTTCGGAAGTATTTCGGTTTTTATTTTTCCGACTTTGTGAAAGCTTTCGAAAAGTTCGGGAAGTTGCGATATCTTCACCGAACATTCGCGGCACATTTCTTCCGACCACCTTTTGTTTTTAACGTCCAGAAGAAGCGTGCCGCCCGCATCCGAAAAATCGGTACAGAAAACGCCCGTCAGCATATAAGAAAGGTAATCTTTCGGAAGCATTATTTTTGCTATTTTTCCGAAATTCTGCGGTTCGTTTTGCTTTACCCACAGAATTTTGGGCGCGGTAAAACCTGCATACGCGATATTTGCGGTAAGGCGGGAAAGTTTTTCGCGCCCGAAAGTATTGTTAAGATAATCCGCCTGCGGCTGCGCTCTGCCGTCGTTCCATAAAATAGCGGGTCGTATAACTTTGTCGTCCGAATCGAGCATTACAAGCCCGTGCATTTGCCCGCCTGCCGAAAGCCCCGCAACCTCGTTTTCTATTCCCGCGCTTAACTCCTTTATAACGCGCAACGCGGCTTCAAGCCAATCGGCGGGATTTTGCTCCGCCCAGCCGTCGCGCGGGTAACTTACCGCATATTCCGAGCACGCCTTTTTTACTATTTTTCCTTTTCCGTCTACAAGCAGACCTTTTAAGCCGCTTGTGCCGAGATCCAAACCTATATAAAACATTAAAAGGGATTTTCCGTTCCGTATTTTTCGTGTTCGGGCTTGTTATAGCCTATTTTTTCCGCGCCGAGCAGTTTAAACAGTTCGAAAAGCGCCTTGCCGCAATGATTGAAAGCTACCGCCGCGTGGTGCGGGAAGCCGTTCTCTATTAAAACGTGTCTGTAAAACCTGCCCATCTCTTTCACGCCGAAAACGCCTATACTGCCGAAAGATTTTGTAGCGACGGGCAAAACCTCGCCCTGCGCGACGTAAGCCAAAAGTCTGTTGTCTGCGGTTGATTGCAGGCGGAAAAGCGTTACGTCGCCCGCCGCAATGTCGCCCTCGATAGTGCCGAACGTGACCTCTTTCGGCAGAGAACGCGCCATAATTTTCTGATTTTTCATCGTGGGGTTGCAAAGTTTTTCCGAGCAGGTGTTGCCGCAGTGAAAGCCCATAAAAGTATCGGTGAGTTTGTATGCGAACTTGCCCCTTATACTTTTTTCGTACATATCGCTCGGCACCGTATTATTGATATCGAGAAGTGTCACAATATCGTCTGAAACGCACTGACCGATATATTCCGACAGACAGCCGTATATGTCAACCTCGCAGGAAACGGGTATCCCTCTGCCCGTAAGCCGAGAATTTACGTAACACGGCACAAAGCCGAAAGTAGTCTGAAACGCGGGCCAGCATTTGCCCGCAACCGCCGCATATTTTCTGCCGCCGAGGTGTTCGTCAATCCAATCCGTCAGCGTAAGTTCGTACTGCGCGAGCTTCGGAAGAATCGCGGAATTTACGTTTTTTGCGCCGAGTTCCTTTATCATATCGTCGGCGACGGCGGGAATCCTCTTGTCGCCGCCGTGCTTCAAATACGCCTCGTAAAGGTCGAGTTCGGAATTTTCTTCGATTTCGACGCCGAGATTGTAAAGCTGTTTTATCGGCGCGTTGCACGCGAGAAAATTTTTGGGTCTGGGACCGAAAGAGATTATTTTAAGTTCGCTTAAACCGACCGTTGCGCGCGCGACGGGCAGAAAGCCGTAAATCATATCGGCGCACTGTTCCGCGTCGCCTACGGGGTTTTCGGGGATGTACGCCTTTACGTTGCGGAGTTTTAAGTTATAGCTTGCGTTAAGCATACCGCAGTATGCGTCGCCGCGCCCGTCGGCAAGACATTCGGTGTCTTCTTCTGCCGCCGCGCAGAACATAACCGGTCCCGCGAATTGCTTTGCAAGCATAGTTTCTGCTATTTCGGGTCCGAAATTGCCGAGGTATACGCACAGCGCGTTACAGCCCGCCTTTTTTACGTCCGCAAGCGCCTCTTCCATCTGTTTTTCGCTTTCGACTATACATACGGGACATTCGTACACCTGTCCTTTGCCGTATTTCTTTTCATACGCCGCGACGAGCCGCGCTCTCCTCGAAACAGACAGACTTTCGGGGAAACAATCGCGCGAAACGGCTACTATTCCTACCTTTATTGGGGGTGTGTTGAACATAAATTTACTCCTTGGTACCGCTGACTGCGGTTTTTCCGCTTTTTTATTATACTCCGCAACGCGGCGAATTTCAAGCGGTTGCACAAATTTCTCAATTAACCCCCATTTGGTTTGACTTTAAACCCTTTTAATACTATAATTTCATTGTCATTTATATTAAGGAAAAGGCTATGTTAAGTTTAGACAAAGTTTATCATGCTCAATATGTTTTAAAGGACGCCGTAAGAAAGACCGACATAATCTATTCGCCCGTACTTTCCGCACAGACAGGCAGCGAAATTTATCTTAAAACGGAAAATTTACAGCTTACGGGTTCCTTTAAGGTCCGCGGCGCATACTATAAAATCTCACAGCTCACCCCCGAAGAAAAAGCAAAAGGCGTTATTGCCTGCTCGGCGGGAAATCACGCGCAGGGAGTTGCGCTCGCTTCGAAAAAATTCGGCATAAAGGCTAAAATCACAATGCCAGACGGCGCGCCCATTTCAAAAGTCGAAGCGACAAAAAGCTACGGTGCGGAAGTGATTTTGGTTCCCGGCGTTTACGACGACGCCCACAACGAAGCCGAACGGCTTAAAAAGGAATACGGCTACACCTTTATTCACCCTTTCGACGACGAAGACGTTATTGCGGGACAAGGCACGATAGGTCTTGAAATCATAAACCAGCTTGAAGACGTTGACGCTATAGTCGTTCCCGTCGGCGGCGGCGGACTTATTTCTGGCGTGGCTTTCGCCGTAAAATCGCTTAACCCCAAAATCAGGGTATACGGCGTTCAATCCGCGGGCGCGCCGAGTATGCTCAACTCGATAAAAGATAACAAAATCGAAACGCTTGACTCCGTTTCCACCATTGCCGACGGCATTGCGGTAAAAGAACCGGGCGTAAATACTTTTAATTTGTGCGAAAAATACGTTGACGGCATAGTTTCGGTCACCGACGACCAGGTTTCGGCGGCAATTCTTGCCTTGATTGAAAAGCAGAAAATGATTGCCGAGGGCGCGGGCGCGGTCGCGCTTGCGGCGGTTATGTTCGATAAAATTCCCGATATTAAAGGCAAAAAAGTCGTTTGCCTTGTTTCGGGCGGCAATATCGACGTGACCATTTTGTCGCGCGTAATCAACAGAGGACTTCTTATGTCGGGCAGGACCTGCACTCTTACCATCGAGCTTATGGACAAACCCGGACAGCTTGTTCAGGTGTCCACGATTATAGCAAACTGCGGCGGCAACGTTACCGCGGTTTTACACGAGCGTTCGAACGAGGGTTCAGACATAAACGGGTGCTATCTGCGTATACAGATTGAAACGAGAAACTTCGAGCACACCCGTCAAATTGAAGAACAGCTTAAAGCTCAAGGCTTCAAGCTTATATAGGAGATAATATGAAAACAATTCAAACAGACGCGGCTCCCGCGGCTATAGGACCCTATTCGCAGGCAAAAGTATGCGGAAATCTTGTATTCTGTTCGGGTCAGATACCCGTCAACCCCGCCTTCTCGCAAATTGAGGCGAAAACGATAGAAGAGCAAACCCGTCAGGTATGCAAAAACATATCCGCGCTTTTAAAAGCGGCCGGCACCTCTATGGAAAAAGTAGTTAAAACCGTTTGCTTTCTCGCGGATATCGGGGATTTTGCGGCTTTTAACGCGGTTTACGCCGAGTACTTCACGTCCAATCCCGCAAGAAGTTGCGTAGCCGTCAAAGATATTCCAAAAGGCGCGCTTGTGGAAGTCGAAGTGATAGCCGAATTGTGATTTGCAACATTTATATCATAAACCGTTGACTAATCTCAATTTCGGTTGTATAATGTCACCATAACAGTATTAACAGGAGAAAGCATAAATGAAAACAGCGATAATAACCGACAGCAACAGCGGTATAACACAATCCGAAGCAAAAGAGCTTGGCATATTCGTGGTTCCTATGCCCGTACTTATCGACGGCGAGGTGTTTTACGAAGACCTTACAATCTCGCAGGAACAGTTCTACGAAAAGCTTAAAGGCGACGCCAACGTTTCCACCTCTCAACCCAACCCCTTGGACGTGGCTGAAATCTGGGACAAAGCTCTTGAAACATACGACGAAATCGTCTATATCCCTATGTCGAGCGGACTTTCCGAAACCTGCCATACGCTTTCGCATTTTGCGGAAACCGAAGAAAGGTTCAAGGGTAAAGTTTACGTCGTTGACAACCAAAGAATTTCGGTAACTCAACGTCAAAGCGCTTTGGACGGTATTAAAATGGCAAAAGAAGGCAAGTCGGGCAAAGAAATTGCCGATTGGCTTATCGAAACCAAAATGACTTCGAGCATTTACATTATGGTCGATACCCTGAAATACCTTAAAAAGGGCGGCAGACTTACTCCCGCCGTCGCGGCTATCGGAACTCTTCTTCATATCAAACCCGTACTTCAGATTCAAGGCTTTAAACTCGACCAATACGCAAAAGTCAGAAAGCTTTCCGCGGCGAAAGAAGTTATGCTTGACGCTGTTAAAAAAGACATTCAAACCAGATTTTCGAAAGAATACGAAGAAGGAAAACTCACCGTCGCAATCGCGCATACCGAAAATTTTGCCGAAGCGGAAAAGTTCAAGGGCGAGGTTATGCAGGCTTTCCCCAAGGCTGAATTTACGGCAATCGACCCGCTTTCTTTAAGCGTTTCCTGCCATATCGGTCCGGGCGCGCTTGCGTGCGCTTGCGCTATCAAATATTGATTATCGCTTTTAAAGTTACGACTTTAAGTTATGCCCGCCGCGTTTTTACGCGGCGGGCAAATTATTTTTTCAGAACAGTTTTTTATACACTTTTCTGCGCTTGAACGAGCCGTTGTAAATCATACCGATTACAAAACTGCTCATCATAACGTAGCACCACAGCAGAAAAACAATGACGAACGCGATTGCGCCGTACAGTTGTTCGGGGTGCGCAAACTTGCCGTAGATTGCAAAACCCACCAAAAAAGCGAGCCAAAGCGCGGTTGTAAGAAAGCTCCCGGGTAGCATTTCGGACGCTTTGCGGCGATACGGACACGCAAAGAGGTTTAAAACGAGCGCAACGGCAAAGGCAACCGCCGTTAAAAACACGGTGGAAAAAACGGTCGCAAGCGCTTCTGGCAACAAAAGGTCGAGTACGCGGGTGCCGAAAAACCCTACCGCCGCAAGAACCGCAATCAGAAAAAGCGCGGAAAGAATAAGCAAAAGCGAAACAAGCCGCAGTTTTATTCCCCCCTTTACTTTTTGCGAATCGTACACGATTTCGCCGCTTCTTCTCAAATGATAGAAAAAGTTTGTCGAAGAATAAAGCGTTGTGACAAGCAAAATTACGCTTGCGCCGCCCGCCGCGCTTCCCGCCGAAGCGTGCAGATAATTTATTATCGGGCTTACCGACGAAAAAAGCGAGTTCGAAAGTATGCGTTGCAAGCTGACGTCGCCCAAAAACAGTGTAAGCCAAAGCATAAACGGCGCAATACTCATAAGCAAAAAATAAACAAGCGTTCCCGCTATCGTCGAATACCGCTTGTCGGCAAAATATTTGTACGTTTCGATGATTTTGCGCATACCATTATTTTTTGCATAAAGTTTTGCGATATACAAGCCGACTTAACCGCGCCGAAACGCCAACGCAAACGCGCCGATATGTGCGCATATGCAAATTTCCGCAAAAAATAAGGCGCTCCCGAGGGAACGCCCGATAATCGGTGGAAATCAGTTTTGGCCGCCGTTCCACCAATAAGAACAGCAACCGCAGGATTTCCAGCCCGAACAGCCGTTGCAACCGCAACCGTTGTTACCGTTGTTGCCGCCGAATCTTGCCGAAAAACCGTACGAAGCCGTTCCACCGTTACACGAACAACCGCAACCGTTATTGCCCGTCTGGTTCAAGCCGTATTGTGCGGCGTAATAAGGGTCGTAGTTGGAACAGCCGCAGGAATTGGAAAAAGGATTCAAACCGGAATTTCCCCCGTTGCCGTTACAGCCGCAGTTGCAACCGTTATTGCAACCGCATTTACCCGAAAACAAGTTCAAAATCCCGTTGAAAATTCTGCCGCTGTTACAACCGCAACCGCAGTTATTGAAATTACACATCAGTACATCGTTCCTTTATCTTTGGTAGCGCAAAAGTTTTCCCCCTTGCGCCTATAATTCATTATATGAAAAGCGCGGCCGATATGTTTTCAGCCGCGCTTCTTTATTTAACTTATTTATAATTATTTACCGAAATATCTTTTCAAAAGACCCGCAAAGCCCGCGCCGTGACGCGCCTCGTCCTTTGCCATTTCGTGAACGGTGTCGTGAATAGCGTCGTAGCCAAGCTGCTTCGCACGCTTTGCAATCGCAAGTTTGCCCTCGCACGCGCCTGCTTCCGCCGCCGCGCGCATTTCGAGATTTTTCTTTGTGGAAGGAGTTACAACCTCGCCCAAAAGCTCGGCAAATTTAGCGGCGTGCTCCGCCTCTTCCAAAGCGTAACGCTTAAACGCTTCGGCAACCTCGGGGTAACCCTCGCGGTCAGCGACTCTCGACATAGCGAGATACATTCCGACCTCGGTGCATTCGCCCGTAAAATGAGCGTGAAGCCCATCCATAACTTCTTTGTCTTCGACTACGCCGTCGCCGACGATATGCTCGCAGGCGTAAGCAGTTTTTTCTTCGACGGGGGTAAACTTCTTAGCTCCGCATACGGGGCAGACGTCTACGTCGTCTTCAACGATTTCGCCGCAAATAACGCATCTTTTCATAATATATACTCCTGAAAAAATTTATTTTTTATTTTTAAAAAATTATATCATATTCAACTTGAAATTACAACAGAATAACGGGCCAAAATCACAAAATTTATCCGCATATCTTATCGTACAAGTCGGCAAAGTTTTCCGCAAATTCCTCCGCTCCCGCCGCTTTGAGTTCGTCCTTTGACCTGTACCCCCAAAGTGCGGAAACACAGCGCATACCGGCGTTACGCGCAGTCTGTACGTCAGTTTCGCCGTCGCCGACGAAAACGCAGTCGTTTGCGTTTACATTCATTTTGCTTAAAATGGCAAAAAGTGAGGCAGGGTCGGGCTTTACGGGGTAGTACTCTGTCTGACCAAGTACTTCGCAAAAGCCGAATTTTGCCAAAAATTTGGCAAAAACTGCCATTGTGGCGCGGTGAGGCTTATTTGTAAGTATCGCCATTTTAATTCCGCGGGCGGAAAGCTTTTGCAGAATTTCTTCCTCTCCGTCATAAAACGACGTTAATCCGTTACCGTTATTTGCGTACTTTTCGCAAAAAACTTTTAACACTTTTTTATAATCGACCTCTTTGTCCACCGCTTGTTTGACAAGTTTTTCGGCTCCGCCGCCCACTATTTTTATCACCTGTTCAAGCGGTAACTCGGAAAGCCCGAATTCGCACAACGCGTCGTTCAGAACCTTTGCGATATCGCGTGAGGTATCGAGCAGCGTTCCGTCCAAATCGAAAACAACAGCTTTAATCATTACATTTTATCTGGCACGCCTATTCCCAGAAGCCCGAGGGCGTTTTTAAGCGTTTGCAAAGTCGCGCCCGTAAGCATAAGTCTGAAAGGTTTTGCCTCTCCCTCCGCCGTAAGAATTTTGCATTCGATATAAAATTTATTGTACTTTTGAGCGAGGTCTACGGCAAAACGCGCGACAATACTCGGTTCGTACTTTTCAGCGGCTTCCTTAACGGCGTCGGGGAATGAAGCAAGGGCTTTTATTACCTCGAATTCAAGCGCGTTTACCTCGTAATTTTCAAAAGCCGTTCCCGCCTCTCCCGCTTTTTCGAGGACGGAGTTTGCGCGGGCGCATGTGTATTGCACATAAACGCTTGTTTCGCCCTCGAAACTCAAAACTTTATCGTAAGAAAATACGATATCTTTGATTTTATTGTTGTACAGCGCGCCGAAAATCGCCGCGCCGACGCCCACCTTTTCCGCCGTTTCGTCCTTATTTTCAAGTCGGGGATTCTTTTCCTCGATAATCGCTTTCGCCTTTTCGACGCACCTTGAAATTACGTCTTCGAGCCATACGACTTTGCCTTTCCGCGTGGACATTGCGCCGTCTTCAAGCGAAACCATTCCGTATGCGACGTGCACAAGGTCCTTTGCCCAAGGCTTGCCCATAAGTTCGAGCACCTTAAAAACCTGTTTGAAATGCAGATTCTGTTGATACGCGACGACGTACAGACATTTATAAAAGTCGTAAGTATTTTTACGGTAAATTGCGGCGGCAAGGTCGCGTGTGGCGTACAACGACGCGCCGTCGGAACGCAAAATAAGGCAAGGGGACATTCCGTAAGGCTCCAAATCGACTATTTTTGCGCCGTCGCTTTCTTTTAAAAGCCCCTTTTCGTTCAATTCGTCTATTACGGGTTGCATTTTGTCGGTGTAAAACCGCTCGCCCGCATAGCTGTCG
Organism: uncultured Clostridia bacterium; assembly: GCA_947624005.1. GTDB lineage: Bacteria > Bacillota > Clostridia > Christensenellales > Borkfalkiaceae > Coproplasma. The sequence continues at coordinate 105,092 of CANQHV010000002.1, read as the reverse complement.
AACGTGATTTTAAGTCGGTCGTAAATCGTGCCGACATATTTAAGCGTAAGCGATTTGAACCACTCGAACAGTTCGTTCGCCTCTTTATCGCCGTTTTCGATAAGTCTGAAATACTCGCGCGCCTCGTTTTCCATCTGCTCGTCGGCTTCGGAGTTGAAACGGACGTATAAATCGTTTACGGCGTGAATACCGCCGCGTTCGACTTCCTCTTTATTGCCCCAGTGCTTGTAGGCGCATATAAGTTTGCCGAACTGCGTGCCGTAGTCGCCCAAATGATTGATTCCGACCACGTTATAGCCTAAAAATTTATATATTCGGTACAGCGCACCGCCTATAACCGTAGTCGAAAGATGCCCGATATGAAAGGGCTTTGCGATATTTACCGACGAATAATCAATGCAGATTGTTTTGCCGTTGCCGACGTCGGACGAACCGTAACCGCCGCCTTGTTCGAAAATCGCCGAAAGCACGGATTTTGTCAACGCCGATTTGTTTACTTTGAAATTAAGATATCCGTTTACCGCCGAAACTTCGCTTAAAACGCCGTCGTCAAGCGTAAACTTTCCCTTTAACTCCTCGGCGATAACGACGGGGCTTTTCCTTAAAATTTTCGAAAATTTAAAGCAAGGCAACGCGTAATCGCCCATTTCCGAGTTCGGGGGCAAGGCGACGCTTTCGTAAATTTCCTGTTTTGTTACTCCGTCTAACCGAATTTTGTCGGCAATATATGCTTTATAGTCCATAATTCTTCCTTAACGGAAATATTTTAACATATACGCAAAATTTTGGCAAGTTTACCGTCTAATTGTTTTGATTATTTTTGACGATTATATTATAATTTAAGTATCAAAAAAAGGATGAACCGATATGAAATTAGGCGTAGTCGGATTGCCCAACGTAGGCAAGTCCACTCTTTTCAACGCAATTACCCACGCAGGCGCGGAAGCCGCGAACTATCCGTTCTGCACGATAGAGCCGAATGTCGGCGTTGTGGCAGTTCCCGACGAACGGCTTGACAAGCTTGCCGCCCTTTATTCAAGCAAAAAAGTAACCCCCGCCATTGTCGAATTCGTAGATATTGCGGGGCTTGTTAAAGGCGCGTCGCAGGGCGAGGGGCTCGGCAATAAATTTTTGTCGCACGTACGCGAATGCGACGCAATCGTACACGTCGTCCGCTGTTTCGAGGACGAAAACATAACCCACGTAAGCAATAAAATCGACCCCGTAGCCGATATCAATACCATTACTCTCGAACTTATCCTTGCCGATATCGAGGCAGTGAACAAACGTCAGGACAGAATACGCGCGGCGGCGCGCGGCGGTTCGAACAAAGAAGCCGCCGCGGAATACGCTTTTTTGGAAAAGCTCGAAAAATTTTTAAGCGAAGAAAAACCCGCTCGGCTTTTCGAATGTTCGGACGAGGAAAAACCGCTTTTGGACAGCCTCTTTTTGCTTACCGCAAAGCCCGTAATCTATGCGGCAAATATTTCGGAGTTCGATATGGGTAAGCCCGAGGACGATATCGCTTTTGTAAAGCAGGTAAAAGATTTTGCCGCGGTTGAAGGCAGCGAAGTGCTTGTCATCTGCGCAAAAACCGAAGAAGAACTTTCAAAAATGGACCCCGAGGACTGCGCAATGTTCCTTAACGAACTCGGTCTTAAAGAAAGCGGCTTGAACCGCCTTATAAAAAAGAGTTACGCGCTTTTGGGGCTTATTTCTTACCTTACCGCAGGCGAAAAAGAAACCCGCGCCTGGACGATAGTCAACGGCACAAAAGCCCCGCAGGCGGCGGGAAAAATACATTCCGACTTCGAAAAGGGCTTTATCCGCGCGGAAATAGTCGATTGGCAAACGCTTTTGGAATGCGGCGGGCTTGTCGGCGCGCGCGAAAAAGGCAAGGTCCGCTCGGAGGGCAAAGACTACGTTATAAAAGACGGCGACGTAGTCCTCTTCCGCTTCAACGTCTGACAAAAAATTACCGTCCGACAAACCGTCGGGCGGTTTTTTATCAATATTTTTTCCGCATAACGGAAAACACTTAAAAGGCAAAATAAAAATCCCGTCCGCTCGGACGGGATTTTCAATTGATTTTAATTACTTCAATTCGGCGAAGTACTTAATGGTTCTTACCATCTGCGAGGTGTACGAATTTTCGTTATCGTACCACGAAACAACCTTAACAAGGGTCGTGCCGTCGCCCATAGGCATACACTTCGTCTGAGTTGCGTCGAACAGCGAGCCGTAGGTCATACCGATGATATCGCTTGAAACGATTTCTTCTTCGGTGTAACCGTAGGACGAGCTGGAAGCCGCTTTCATTGCATCGTTTACGGCTTTCGCGTCAACTTCGCCCTCGCAAACCGCGATAAGCTGGGTAAGCGAACCCGTGGGAACGGGTACGCGCTGTGCGCAACCGTCGAGAACGCCGTTCAGTTCGGGAATTACAAGACCGATTGCCTTTGCCGCGCCCGTCGAATTGGGAACGATATTAACGGCAGCCGCCCTTGCTCTTCTCAAATCGCCCTTTCTGTGAGGACCGTCAAGCACCATCTGGTCGCCCGTATATGCGTGAATGGTAGTCATATAGCCCTTTTTGATTTTGGAAAGCTTGTTAAGCGTGTCCGCCATAGGCGCAAGGCAGTTCGTGGTACAGCTTGCCGCCGAAATTACGGTATCCGTAGCTTTTAAAGTCTTTTCGTTTACGCCGAATACCACGGTAGGCAAATCGTTGCCTGCGGGTGCGGAAATAACGCACTTCTTTGCGCCCGCGGTAATATGCGCGGAAGCCTTTTCCTTTGAAGTATAGAAGCCCGTGCATTCAAGCACAACGTCTACGTCCAAATCTTTCCAAGGAAGATTTGCGGCGTCCTTCTCCTTGTAAATTTTAATGGTTTTGCCGTTAACGGTGATGGAATCTTCACCTGCTACGACGGACTCGGCGTACTTATATCTGCCCTGCGCAGAGTCGTACTTCAACAGATGAGCAAGCATAGCGGGGCTTGTCAAATCGTTGATAGCCACAATATCGTAGCCCTCGGCCTCGAACATCTGCCTGAAAGCAAGTCTTCCGATACGACCGAAACCGTTAATCGCAACTTTTACATTTGCCATAAATTTTAATTCCTCCGAATTATATTTTATATTTTAAAATTTAGATCCGCTTAAATTCTTTTCAATTATAACAAATAACTTCGGTCAAGTCAATTGTTTTCGCAAGCATTAATTTTTCTCTTTACATAATGATTATAAACATATTTTCGGCGGTTGAAAAGTGATTTTACATAATTATTTATAAATTATTTTTATAAATAGGCTTGAAATTTGCGTTGTTATGCTTTATAATTGATAAAGAAGCTTTTTAGCTAAATATGATATTCGGAGGTTTTTATGGCGTTGGTTTCGGCAAAGGAAATGCTGGAAAAGGCAAGGGACGGCAAATATGCCGTCGGACAGTTCAATATTAACAATCTCGAATGGACAAAGTCCATTTTGCAGACTGCGGAAGAATTGAAATCTCCCGTAATTCTCGGCGTTTCCGAGGGCGCGGGTAAATATATGACCGGTTTCAAGACGGTTGCGGCTATGGTTAAGGCTATGATAGAGGAACTCAAAATCACCGTTCCCGTGGCTTTGCACCTCGACCACGGCACTTACGAAGGCTGCTATAAATGTATCGAGGCGGGCTTCTCCTCCATTATGTTCGACGGTTCGCACTTCCCTATAGAAGAAAACGTCGCAAAAACCACCGAGCTTGTCGCGGTGTGCAAGAAAAAGGGTCTTAGCCTCGAAGCCGAAGTCGGCGCAATCGGCGGCGAAGAAGACGGCGTTATAGGCAAAGGCGAATGCGCAGACCCCGACGAATGTAAAAAGATTGCAGACCTCGGAGTTACGATGCTTGCTGCGGGCATAGGCAATATTCACGGCAAGTATCCCCCCGATTGGCCCGGGTTAAGTTTCGAAACGCTTGCGGCGGTCAAGGCGAAAGTCGGAAATATGCCCCTCGTCCTCCACGGCGGCACGGGTATTCCCACGGATATGATTAAAAAGGCAATTTCGCTCGGCGTTGCGAAAATCAACGTAAACACCGAATGTCAGCTCGCCTTTCAGGCGGCGACGAGAAAGTATGTCGAAGAGGGCAAAGACCTTGTCGGTAAGGGCTTCGACCCCAGAAAATTGCTTGCTCCCGGCGCGCAAGCCATCAAGGATACCGTCAAGGAAAAGATGGAAATCTTCGGAAGCATCGGCAAGGCTTAATCTTGCGCGCATAATCGGTTAAATTAAAAAGTCGGGATTTTTCCCGACTTTTATTTTGCGCTTTTGACTCTTCCTCTCCGCCTTGTACGGCGGAACCGCAAGCCGAAAAATTTCAGACGCGTTTATTTTTTGCTTTATTGCGCAAACTCGTTTTGTTATGAAAAAAAAGTTTTTGATTTGCACGGCGCTTTTGATTATCGTATGCTCGCTTTTTACGGTTACAGCCTGCAACGCGTCGGACAAAGGCGGCATTAAGACGATTACCAAACCTTATATTGCGCAATACGAATGCGTCGAAGCGACCTACGGCGGCACGGATTTTCTGAAAAATTACGAATATATCCGCGTGATTTTTTTAAACGGCAAAGAACTCGAAGTCAGTTTAAAGCGGAAAGGCGAAAAAAAGCACTCGGTTACCTGCCCCTATACGGTTGACCCGAAAACGCGGGAATTTCACGCCGAAGTAGGCATACTCGGAATGAAGTTCAGCCAATCCGCCGTAATCAAAGACGGTCAGTTTACAATATCGCGGCAAATTATGAATAAAGAACTGTTTTTCAGATTCGAAGCCCAATAAAATTTAAGCCGTTCGGTTTACCCAAACCGAACGGCTTTTGATTATTTATCGTCATCGGGATTGTAATTACCCGTAACTTCTTCAAGTCCCTCCGACTCGATTTTACCGAAAACCGACTCTTCCGCGCTTAACGCCGCCGCTTTCGCACGGCGCTCGGTCAGAACTTCGTCAATCGTAACTTGCGTATCGACTGCGGTGCCGTATATCATATCCGCCACGTCGTCGTCGTAAAAAGCGTTGTCGTACTCCATTTTGTTAAGATTGTCCGAGGCGTACATTTCTTCAATCGCGGCAAACCGCGCAGTATTGCGCTTTATCGCCAGCCCCCACAAAATTATACATATTAAAAACAACAGCAAAAATATTCCGCCGAATACTATTGCTATGATATAAACTACATCCATACGATTATTTTATAACCAATTGCGAAAAATGTCAAGTTTTAATTTGATTTATTCATCGTACTGTTGTATAATAAACAAAAGATATCAAAAATGAGGTGAAATTATGGCGGTCGATAAGCGCATTATAAGAACGAGAACAAACATAAAAAATTCGTTTATGCAGATTATGCTCGAAAAGGATTTGGAAGACATTTCAATTTCGGACGTAGCCGCGAAAGCTAATATCAACCGCTCGACTTTTTATCTCCATTACCAAAAAGTCAAAGATATTCTTATAGATATCGAACGCGAAATATCTTCTCACATTATGGACTGTTTAAGTAAGTTTGACATCACCAAAATTTACGAAAGCACTTATAATATGTTCACTTCGCTTTCAAATATAATGGAAGAAAACGAAATTTTCAAAACTTATATACTTTATTCCACCAACTGCGTAAATTTTGCGGCGCGCCTCAAAGATATCTTCGTCAGCAAAACACGCGCGGCGATTTTGGACAGGTTCCCCACCGTAAGATCGTACGAAATAGAATACCCCCTTACTTTCGCCGCGGGAGGCATCATTGACTGCTATATAAAATGGGGACATTCCTCTCCAAATCAATTAACCTTGGATAATCTGGTTAAAATGGTCAGCAACTATACCCAAATTATAATTCAAAGCATTCGGTTTGTTTGATTTTCATATTTTATAGCCATAATAAATATATTATAGCTATGAAAAAAATCATTTTCTGCGGCGGCGGGTCCGCCGGTCACGTCATTCCGAATATCGCGATTATCGAACAGCTTAAAAGCTTCGATATCGCATATATCGGCACCGGCGGCATCGAAAAAAGCATTTGTGCCGCAAACGGAGTAAGATTTTTAAGCTGTCCTGCGGTTAAACTTGTGCGGGGCAAGGTTTTTTGCAACCTTGCCCTGCCTTTTAAATTATTGAAAAGCGTGCGCGAGGCGGGAAAAATTCTCGACGCGGAAAAGCCCGATTTATTGTTTTGTAAGGGCGGTTTTGTAAGCGTTCCCGCCGCTCTTGCGGCAAAAAAGCGCAAAATACCCGTGATAACTCACGAATCGGACGTAAGCCCGGGGCTTGCCAATAAATTTATTGCTTCACGGTGCAAAGAAGTACTTACCACATTCCCGTCCACCGCCAAAAAATTCAAACGCGGCGTTTATACGGGTTCGCCTATGCGGGAAGACCTTTTCAACCGCGACCGACAGGCGGCAAAGGCGCAGTTCGGGCTTGACGACCGCCCCACCGTCATAGTATTCGGCGGCGGGAGCGGGTCGAAAATAATAAACGAAAACATAAGAAAACTCGTACCAACTTTATGCCGCAAAATAAATATACTGCACATTTGCGGCAAAGGAAACAAAGTAACTTCTACCGTGCAGGGCTATTACCAGATTGAGTTCATCAACGATATGGGCGCAATTTACGCTTGCGCGGACGGCGCGGTTGCGCGTTGCGGTTCCAACTCCGCAAACGAACTTATCGCACTTAAAATACCCACGCTATTTATACCGCTCGAAAATAAAGCCAGCCGCGGGGATCAGGTTGAAAACGCGAAATATTTTTCTTCTTTGGGTGTGTGCCGCATATTGAGAGAAAGCGAGCTTACTCCCGCGAGCCTGCAAGCTTCGATACTTGCCCTTTTAAACGACCGAAAATTAAAAGCCGCGCTTGCCTTGTGCCAAGTCAAGTGCGGCAACGATAACATTAAAAAGGAAGTTTTACGTACGATCCGACAACAATCTTGACGCCTATCAATATCAGCACTACGCCGCCGATAAGTTCGGCAATCCACGTCTTTTTTTTGAATAAATGTCCTACTTTTACGCCTATCAGAAGTCCGCAGACAACTATTGCAAAAGTGGTTATACCGATTACAGCTACGCTTATCCACGCCCATAGTTGTATGTTTTTAACACCGTCGAGCATCGCTGTCAACGAAAACCCGACAGCCAGCGCGTCTATGCTTGTCGCGACGCCCTGCGTAAGGACTTCCACCATCGAAAATTTTTTCTGCTTCACCTCTTCCTGCGGAAGCTTGCGCTCTTTTATGCCGTCGAAAATCATCTTGCCGCCGATTATAAGCAGCAGTGCAAATGCGACCCAATGGTCTATCTGTTCGAAGAAATTTATCTGCGACAGCAACATTGAAATATAGAACCCGACTATGGGCATAAACGATTGAAACAGCCCGAAAGTCAACGGAATCAATAAGCCCTTGCTTTTCGTCAGGTCGCGGTAAACCATTCCGTCCGTTATAGAAACGGCAAACGCGTCTACCGCAAGCGAAACGCCCGATAAAAATATCGGCAGAAATGCTACGAATGACATAAACTTATTATATCATACCGTGCACGCATTGTAAATATTATTATAAAATAAATAGCTTATTTCAAAATTTTTTTCAAAACCGCCTAAAAGAGTTTGCTTTTTTACGCTTTTCAAGTATAATATATATGTTGTTATTGAGGTGTAGCGCAGTTTGGTAGCGCGTCTGGTTAGGGACCAGAAGGTCGTGGGTTCAAGTCCCGTCACCTCAACCAATTTTAGCCCGTTTTTGAGCGATTTTCGCCCAAAAACGGGCTTTTTTCTGCTGTTTTTAAGTGTCATTTGCTACTTTTATTTCTCATTTTGGGGCATAAATTGGGGCACAAATCGTCTACCAATTTAATTTTGCTCCCTCTTTTAAGAGGAACTCGTCGGATAAGTCGGTATAGGTATCGCCGAGAACTCCGAGAGAATGTCCAACAAATTCATTCCTTGCGACCTCGGCAACCCCACATTCCTGACAACGGGTGTAAAATGTTGTTCGCAAGTCGTAAAGTCTGTTTTGGGGCAGAATTGTATGTAATTTTTCACGTATGCGGTTTATCACATAAAATTTTAACTCTTTTACATTCTCTAAATAAGGTTTCAACATTGGGATAATCGGGATACGCTTATACTCAACTTTGCCGTTTTTGCGCTTACTGTTAATCGCAACAATAAAATCACCCTCTATTTTTGCACTGCTGTACTCGTTCGGGCGCATTCCCGTATATAACCCAACGGCAAACATGAGCTGGAACGGTGTGTCTTTCGTTGATGTCAATAGCAACTTTTCCTGTTCTTTTGTCAACGCTTTTCCGTGTTCGCTTGCATGGTTCTCAATAAAAACTATGTCAATCGGGTTAGATTGAATTATTCCGTGCCGTATCGCCATTTTAAATATATTGTTTAGTGTGGCTTTCAGCTCAATTGCCGTTTTTGTCTTGCCTTGTGTACAAACTTCGTCAAGCAATTTTTGACACATAAATCCCGTTATATTTTTCAACGGCATACTCTTAAAAATAGGACGTAAGTTTTTATTGAATCGGTTTAGCGTAACCTTATACGAATATGCTACCACTTTGCGCTTGTAGTAGGTCTCAAAGAAATAGTCCGAAAACTCCTGAAAAGTAGTCGGGATTCTATTTTCTTTAATTTGTTTACCATACTTTTCGACGTGATTTAGTTTTTTAATGAATTTTTGCTTTGCTTCTTCAAGGTTGTTTGCCGATGCCGCTATGTTGTAGCCGTTGCGGCGATAGCGGATTTCGTAATTCCAAGTATCAACGCCGCTTTTACGTTTGCGGACGTGGCAGGTGCAACCTTGCGTTCTAAATTCTTTCCTGAATGTTTTGGGCATCTTTGAAATCTCCTTATCGGAAAATTTCAAAGCCGTGCTATCGGTTAATTTACTGTCATGTTCGGGCACGGAGGTCAACGCTTTGAGCTTGTCCATCGAAATGGAATCTGCGGCGGCTTTTAATACAGCCATTGCCATCTCGTCGCTACTTTCCGGTATCGCCCTTATGGTTTTTAATATGTTAGATAATTCCTGTTCTGTCAATTCTCCTTAAATTTATTTTTGTGTAGTTACAATGTTCTCTCACTTCGTCGCAACAAACTGCGCTAAAAACAATTTGTCTGTTCGCCAAATTGTAATTAAGTTCCGTTGTTGCTCCTCTTCGCAAAAAGTTCTTCGATACTTTTTGCGAGTGCAGTTGTTACGATTTTCACAAAAGTTTCCTCCTTAATTTATTAAAAAGTATTCAGTTGTGATTAAGTTGTAAGATATACCGTAACAAGTTGTTAATACGATATATCACAGTTCGCTTGATTTGTCAAGACCCAAAAGTAAAGTTTTTACTTGCTCCAACCACCTCGCTTGACGTGGAAAGTAGTGGGCGGATTTTTCTTTTGCCGTGCCTTTGAAAGAAGTTCCTCGAACTCGTCGGGATAGGTTTCTATTATGTCCGTTACCATCTTGTACGCTTTCTCCGAAGTCCGCAACTTTCGCTCTTGCTCCTGCACAAGATTGAATAGGTCTTTTGAATCTCTATTCTTGATTTCAAGCTGTTGCTTATACGCGGCGTTATCCTTGCGCAGAGAGGTTATTTCTTCGGCAACTTCCTTTTTCTTTTTCGGCAACGGTTGGTTTTGCGCCTCGGCAATAGAGGAGTGTACTCCGTCCAAATACTCCTGCGCCTGCTACTCCGCACCCTCGATTATCTTTTTAGCCTTAAACTCGGCTGTATCAAGGTGCTTTGCCGTACTTCCCTCCTTGCCGCGTTGAAGTCCCCATTTCTTGCCGACCTTCTCATAAAACTCCGTTTGAAGTTGAGAGAGCTTCTGCCTGTCGAACAAGTCCTTTGAACACAACTTGCCGTTCACTATCGGCACTATGTTGAGGTGAAGATGAGGGGTTGTTTCGTCCTTGTGGACTACGGCAGAAAGGATATTTTCATAGCCGTATTTTTCCGAGAAGAAGTCCAAGCAGTCCCAAAAAAATTCTTTTTGTTGACCTTCGGTTAAACAACCGAAAAACTCTCTGTCCGAGCCTAACACAAACGAATCCATATAGACTGCATCCGACCTCAACTTACGTTTTAAGGTCAGCTGGGACAGTCTATTGTTTATCATCTCAATGTAACTGCCTTGCGGACGTTTTAAGTGATAGTTTTGGTTTGTGCGGCTACTATCTATTTGAGGATTTGTCGCCTCGTAATTTTCGTCTCTTTCATTTTCTTTCTCGACGGGCGAGACTTCCTGCCGGGTGTACTTTTCCATATGACAAACTAAATATGAAATAAATTTTACCTCCTTATTGAAATTTACCGTGTAGTGGCTAATTTGCTTCGCAAGTGTAGCTCACTACACTTAGTTGCGCTTCGCTCCATAAGTTCCGTTCGCCCTTGCAGGGGGCTGTTTTGTAATGTCGGTGTGTAACCGGCGTTCATTCGGCGTGCAGATTTTTACTTGTTATGGCGGTCTGATTGTCATTGTTTCACCTCCTTAAATGACTTTATTTTACCGTTTGAAGAAACGGTAATTGACTTAAAAAAGACAACAAAAAAGCCGCTGACCGCTTCTCGCAAATCACCGACTTTAACCGAATTTAGCAACTTCAAATTGCCCTATGGTGGTCAACCATTCTATAAAGTTTTGATTTAAGATTATCTCATAATTCCTGCTTTGAGGGGAATAATGCCCCTCATATAATTAGATGAAATTATCACCGAAAATTTCAAAAATCAAAAAATTTTTTCTAAAAAATTGTACAACAATAAAGCCCAACCTCGCACACCAAAAAACAATAAGGTCACGTCATAGACCTTATAAAAGTGCAAGGCAGCTCGGCAAACCTTTTGCCGATTGAGAAGTAGGACATACTTCTCATCATAACACCGCTCAATAGCGGGAAGTGTAATTTAATTATAACACTACAAATTGCAAATCAAACAATTTAGTCACAATTTTTTGCGTTTGTTTTTGGCAAAAGTTTTAACAGGCTATCGACTGCTACTTTCAAAATTCAACGGTAAAGGTGCTACCAACGCCGTGGGGCAAATGTCAATCTATAATCTGTTCTTATCTCCCCATTCGCACATCATATCAAGAATAGGCATGAGCGATTTTCCGCGCTCGGAAAGGCTGTATTCCACTTTCGGCGGAATTTGCGGATATTCCTTGCGAACGATCAGCTTGTCCGCTTCAAGTTCTTTCAGCATTACGCTCAACGTTTTATAAGAAATCCCATTGATATATCTTTGTAACTCATTAAAGCGCACCACGGAAAACTCCATGAGTGTGTAGAGAATGGTCATCTTGTATTTTCCATTGATGAGCGATAATGTGTACGAAAAGCCCGTGTCCGAAAGTTTTTCATTGGCAATGCAACGTTCCATAATATTTCCTCTATACTTTCCAAATAGTAAGTACAGTACATAAATGTGCGTACTTGACAAAATAATAATACAATCATAAAATCTATTTGTCAATAAATTTTTAAGGAGGCTCATCTTATGAGAGCAACATTGAAAGACTATCAGGATGTCGAAAAAGCGGCTATGAACTTCGTCAGGAGCGTAGCCGAGGGCAACAGCAAATACGCAAAACAGCTTTTTACCGGCGAAGCTGTCTTGTTCGGTATTCTCAACGGCGAGCTGGAACACGGTTCTATCGAACAGTTCTATAAAAATGTAGATACGGTCGGCGCGGACGAAAATTTTAAAGCAAGAGTTGACGTTGTTACAGTCGAGGAAACGCTTGCCGTCGTACGTGTTTTGGAAGAAGGCTGGGGCGGCAGTATTGATTTTACCGACTACTTACTTCTTCTGAAATTAAACGGCGAATGGAAATGCGTTGCCAAAGCCTACAACCAAAATTCCAATACCATCAAAAAATAATCTTTAACAATAGTTTAAGGAAGTCCCATAGAGGGGCTTCCTTTTCGCATGAAAATTTATTTATTTCAAAATTCTACGGTGAATGTGCTACCAACGCCGAGGGCGCTGGTTACGCTTATTTTCCAGCCCGATTTTTGGCAGATCTTCTTGGCGACGGCAAGCCCCAAACCGAAGCCGCCGTTTTTGCCGCCGTGCGATTTATCCACCGTGAAGAAGCGCGAGAAAACCTTGCTCATGTTTTCCTCGGCAATGCCGATACCCGTATCTTCAACTGTCAGTCCGCGATAGTTCAGAGTTATCGTAATGCTCCCGCCGTCTTTATTGTACTTTATAGCGTTTCGCACCAAATTTCCGAAAATCTCCGTAAGCCTCTCGTGGCGGCTCATGATAATCACGTTGTCGTCGATATGTTCGATTATCGTGATATTCCGCTTGTCGGCTTCGGGTTTAAGTGCGGAAATCATCTCCCGTGTGAGCGAAGAAAAGTCCACTTCGTAGGCGGGCAAGTCGTCGCTGTCGAGCTTGCTGTAATTGATAATGCAGGCAATCAAGCTCGAAAGACGTTCACTCTGCGTTAAAATCGTGGAATACGCAACTGCTTTTTGCTCCTCGGTCATGCCGCCCGCTTCCAAAAGTTCGGCATAGCCGCGAATTGACGTCAAGGGCGTGTTCATCTCGTGCGTGACGTTGGAAATAAACTCGTCTTTGGAGTTCTGCGCACGCTCCACAAGCTCTTTTTCGGTCTTGATTTCTTCCATCTGTCGGGCGATATTGCGGTTGCGTTCGTTCAAAATATCGGCAATCGGCGCAAGCTCGGAATATTTACTTTTTACAATTCCGCCCGCCGCGTCCGTTGCAAGCGTTTTTACGGGATTCAGAATGAAATAGGTTGCGACGAAAGAGAGAATAAGGCACAGTATGACGTCAATTCCGATATACATTGCAAGGGTGGGCAGGGTGCGGGCGAATATCGCCCATTCGGACGGCACGGGCACGGCGAGGCGCACCAAAATTCCGTCAATACTCTTGCAGTAATAAATCATATTTTCACCGAGGGTGGAGCTTGACCGCACGGCAAACCCCTCGCCGTTTAATATCGCCTCTTTGACTTCCTCGCGGTCGGAGTGGTCGGGGGAAATATCCTCGGTCTGGCTGTCGCCCAAAACATTCCCGCGCAGGTCCATAAATGTAACGCGCACGCCGTTCAAGTCGGCGGAATAGTCGGTTGCCCCACTACTATCCCTCAAATAACCGCCTTTTTCAAACGAGTTTATATAGGTCTTTAAGGCGTTTTCCGTTTCGTTCACCGAAGAATTATAGTAGACCTGCGTCGAGCCCAGCGAGAACAGCAGTATGCACACCAGCGTTATGCCGAGCGAAAGTAATAGTATGCGCCATTTCATAATTTGTACCCCACGCCGAACACGGTTTCGATTTGTACGCCCAATTTGCGGAGGCGGGCGACATGGTTATCGAGGGTGCGCGTTTCGCCCGTTTCATAGCCCCAGACCGCAGTCAGAAGTTTTTCCCTCGATAAGACCTTGCCCCGATTTTCCATAAAGCACTTCAAAAGTTCGAACTCCTTGCGGTTGAGCGTTACGGGCTTTCCGTCAATCTCGCAGGCGAAAGTTTCGGTATCGAGCGTTATGTTTTGCGCCGTGAGCACGGTGGATTTCTGCTTGCCGCGAAGCCGTGCGTTTACGCGGGCGACGAGTTCCAACACCGAAAACGGTTTTGCGATATAGTCGTCCGCACCCATATTCAAGCCGTTTACTTTATCCTCTTCTTTCGAGAGCGCGGAGAGCATGATACAACTCACGGACGGGTATTTTTCTTTGAGAAGTTTTAAGACGTCCAACCCGCTTCCGTCGGGGAGCATAATGTCGAGCAGTGCGACGTCGGGCAGTTCCTTTTGCAGTGCGGCGGTAAAATCTTTTAACGTGGAAAAGGACGAAAACTTAAAGTCGTTCATTTCAAGCGCGACCTTTACAAGCCCGCAAATGCTTGTATCATCTTCCAACAAAAATACTTTCCCTTTCATAATAACCTCAAAGATATTTTAGCACTTTACGGCGAAATATTACAATTATTACAATGTAATAAAAATGTAAAATCAGCCGAATCTACCGTTAATGTAATCGTCCGTCCGTTTATCCTGCGGGTGCGCGAATAACTCCTTTGTTTCGTTCATCTCAATCATTTCGCCAAGCAGAAAATACGCCGTGAAGTCGGCAATGCGGAACGCCTGTTGCATATTGTGCGTGACCATTATGACCGTCATGCGCTTTTTGAGTTCCAGACAGAGCTCCTCTATCTTTGCCGTCGAAATGGGGTCGAGCGCGCTCGTCGGTTCGTCCATTAAAAGAATTTGCGGCTCGACCGCTAAGGCACGGGCAATACACAGCCTTTGCTGTTGCCCGCCCGAAAGCCCCAAAGCCGATTTTGAGAGTCTGTCTTTCACTTCGTCCCACATTGCCGCGCCTTTTAAGGAGCTTTCCACAATGCCGTCCAGCTCTTCCTTTTTGCGGATGCCGAACGTGCGCGGACCGTAGGCAATGTTGTCGTAAATGCTCATCGCAAGCGGGTTAGGACGTTGAAAGACCATTCCGACGTTTTTCCTCAATCGCGCCAAATCGCACCGCCTATCGTAGATATCGTCGTTGCCGATTTTTATTTCGCCCGTGATTTTACAGCCCTCGACAAGGTCGTTCATTCGGTTAAGACTTTTTATAAGCGTTGACTTGCCGCAACCGGAGGGACCGATAAGAGCGGTGAGTTTATTTTTGGGGAACTCCATAAACACGCTTTTGAGGGCGTGAAAACTGCCATAATACAAGTTCATTTCCCTGACGGAAACGGCGGTATCTCCCGTAATTTCAAAGGGCGTTATGCACTTGGTTTTTTGCGGCTTTTGCGCCGGAATATCCCGACATATATTGCGTTTTTTGAGTAAAATCATACCTTGTTTCTCCTTTTGAACAGCCACTCGCAGAGGGTTACAAGAATATTTAAGACGACCACGACGAACATTAAAACTGCGGCTGTCGCATACGCTTCTTCGGTGTGCGTACCCTCTACCATAAATCTGTAAATGAGGACGGCGAACGTCGAGCCCTGACTTGAAAATCCCGTGGGCGTGTATATGGACGACCCTGCCGTGTAAATTAAAGCCGCGCTCTCGGAAACGATTCTTCCGATTGAAAGTATTATCGCCGTTACTATTCCCGAAAGAGCCTGAGGAAGCACCACCCTGAACACTGTTCTTAATTTCCCCGCGCCCAAAGCGTAGCTCGCCTCGCGCATACTGTCGGGCACTTCGGAAAGAGCCTGTTCTGTACTCCTTATCACAGTTGGCAAAATCATCAAAGCAAGCGTTATTCCTCCCGCCGTCAGGGAATAGTTGAGGCGGCAAGCCGTTACGAAGAACAACATTCCGAACATACCGAAGATTATCGACGGAATACCCGAAAGCGTGTCTATGAAAATGCGTATGATTTTTACGAGCGGATTGTCCTTTTTTGCGTATTCATTGAGGTATATTGCCGCACCAATGCCGAGCGGCAGGGCGATTGCAAGCGACAGTAAAATAAGTAGTCCCGTGGAAACAAACGCCGGTTGCAAAGTGGTCTGCCTGTTTGAACTTCTCCCGAAAAGGAAGTTTGCCGAGAGGTTCGGCAGTCCTTTCACAAGCACGAAAATTACTATAAAACACAACACGAACGCCATAAACAGGGCGACTATCCAGCTTATAATCCACAAAACGTCCTGCACACTTCCCGTGCGTTTGTAGGAGCGGAGGCTCTCTATTCCGTTGCTCTCGTCGATGCGGCGGGTGAAAAAGCGGTTGCCGCCCAAACTATTGCGCCTTGTCAGAAGAAGCAACAGGTTAAGTATCAAAATGAACACAAGCAGTACAAATCCCGACCCCATCAGCGCGGAAGTTTGAAGCTCGCTCGCGTAGCCCATGTCGCGGACGATTATGGAAGTGAGCGTCGAAAAGGACGTGAAGAAGGAAAACGGGTAGGCGTTCGCCCCGCCGACAAGCATTTGCACAGCCATTGTTTCGCCGACCGCCCGACCTATCCCCAAAATCAGCCCCGCCAAAATTCCGTTTTTAGCGGCAGGCACAAGCACTTTCCAAACCGTTTGGTTTTTGGTACATCCCAACGCGAGCGCGCCCTCGTAATAGTTGGACGGCACGTTTTTGAGCGAGTTTTTGGCAACCGACGTAACGGTCGGCAAAATCATTATAGAAAGTATGATACTGCTTGCCAATAGTCCCGTTCCCGATGTGCCGCTCTCCGCTAAATTGAAAGCCTTTGTGAGCGCGGGCACGATAAACGTGTAGCCGAAAAGTCCGTATATTACAGAGGGTATTCCCGCCAAAAGGTTTATCAGTTGCTCGTAAGCCTTTTTGAGTTTTTTGGGGCAGTAGTACACCATCCAAACGGCGGTCACAACCGCAAGCGTTCCGCCGACAAGCACCGAAAGCGAAGTTAAAAATATACTGCCGACTATCATCGGAAGTATGCCGTATTGATTGGTCTGCGCGTTCCATACGTCCGAAAAGATAAATTTGAAAAAACCTATCTGACGGAAAGCGGGAATAGCCGCGTAGAGTATGTAAAAAATTATCCCGAACACCGCCACGGTTGAAAAAGCCGCAAACACGGCAAACACCGCGCTTGCAACCTTTTCACCGTTAAAATTTAGGGATATGTGCAGTTTTTTATCACTTTCCATAGGTCGATACGCACCCTTCGGCGGTTATTACCGCCTGCGCCTCTTCACTCATAATGTAGTCGTAGAATCCTTGTGCCGCGGGCGAGAGTTCACGGCTGGTCGAAAGCACTATCGTGAACGGTCTTTGCAGGGCGTATGTGCCGTTCAACACGTTTTCGGCGGTGGCGGCAACGTAAGTCTCCTGCCCATACCCCTTGAACGCAAGGGCTTTTATGTTTGCGCTACTCATTAAAACCGAGCCGAGCGAGATATAGCCGATGGATACGGTGGACTGCTCGATGAGCGAGATTACACTGCCCGTCGCCTGCTGTTCGTCCCACGCCGCGTGGGTGAAACCCGAAAGCTCGTAGTTACCGTTGTAGTGGTTTTTAATATCATTGCCTTCGGGGTCCTTTATGCCCTCGTTAAACGCCTCTCTCGTGCCGCTGGCTTGGTCGCGGGCAATGGCGGTGGTTATGGTGTTTTGGATAGCTGTGCCCTTCATATAGAGGTCAAAAACTTCCTCGTTGGTAACTTGCGTTACGGCGCAGTTTTTGTTGACGGTCAGGGCAATTCCGTCAAGGCAGAGCTGAACGCCCTTAACGCCGTCGCCTTCGTCAACTTTTTTGGAGGCAAGCCCGAAGTCGTTCAAGCCCGCTTTCGTGTCGGAAATTCCCACCGACGAACCGCCCTGATTTACTATAATCTGTACGTTGGGGTGAGCGTCCTCGTACTCGGCGGCGAGAGCCTGCATAAGCTCGGTCATAGAAGTAGACCCCGAAACGGTTATCGTTTCCGTGTCTTTTGAACAGCCCGCGAACATAGCCGCACTGCTTGCGCCCATTGCGACAACGCACGCCGCCGCAAGCATAATCTTTGCAATTCTTTTCTTTCTCATTTTTATTACTCCTTTCGTTTTACTACCCCGATTTTACTCAAAAGAAGTAATAAACCTTTACACAAAGTTGTAATAAAAACGTAAAAAGATTATTAAGCGCAAAAATTATACGCCGCTTGGAAGAGCGGCGTAGGTTTTAACCGATAGGTGCTTTGAAATTTTCCTTGATTTTTATTTTTTGATTGATTTTTTGGGGCAGAATTATTTGGGGCAGACGCGGGGCACGAAGTGCAAAAATAGCGTATTTTTAGCCAAAAATGATTAAAAATGGCTCATTTTTGAAGATTTTTCAGTTAATCAAAATTCTTCAAGTCCCGTCACCTCAACCAACAAAGCCGCGCGGACTTTTGTCCGCGCGGCTTTGTTGTATGCCGATTTTTGACGGGACTTGAGGGGGGAGATGCGAGCGGGAGCGAGCAGTTTGCGTTGATTGGCTCGCAAATAATATTGCTTGATACGCAAACCAAACAGTGCAGTGCACTGTTTGTCGGGGCGCGCCGCTAAAGGCGCAAGTCCCGTCAATTCACTATTACTACACTTGTACTGTTTATAGTCACCTCAACCATTTAAAGCGGTTTGCCATAAAGCAAACCGCCGTTTTTTTTGTTTAGGCGACGGGATTTTGTCCGTCAAGTCCCGTAAGGCTTGCGCCTTCGGTACGAAAGGCTTTCGCCTTCGTACGACACCTAAATCAGCAAAGCCCACAAGCGCTAATGTGCTTGCGGGCTTTGATTTATCGTTATTTCGGACGGCGGTTTGCTTTATGCAACGGTTTTAAGGGAAGGTGTAGCTTGCTCGGCGAAATCTTCGCATTGTCCACGACGATTACTTCCTGCGGGGGATTGTCGGTCGATTTGTAAAGCGCAATCTCGCCCTTTTCCCACGTCTTTCCGTCGGGGTCAAACCAATACACCTTTCTGCCGCGACGGCGGAACATTACTCCTACAACCTCTATTCCGTCCTCGTCTTTTTTCTCTTCTTCGTGAGATTGCACGTCGTCGAGTTCCTCGGCGGACAGTCCTTCAACCTCCGTAGGTTCTTCCGTCGGCTCGCTGTCTGCAACTTCTTCGGAAACCGTTTCCGTTCCTTTAACGGCGTTCTCTTCCGTCGGTGCTACTTCGGTAACTTCCTCGGTGGCGACTGCAACCTCTTCGGCGGGCGGCTCGGAAACCTCTTCTGCCTCTTCGGCGGGCTGTTCTTCGGTTGCTTCCGTCGCCGTTTCCTCTTCGGCAGGTTGCACTTCCTCCGCCGTTTCCTCTTCGACGGGTTGTTCTTCCTCCGCCGTTTCCTCAACTGTGTTCTCTTCCGTCGGCTCGCTGTCTGCAATTTCCGTGACGGCGACTTCTTGGGCGGTTTCGCCGTCCTCTTCCACCTGCACGGGTTCGTCGGCTTTATAGACTATTTCCTTTATTAGCCCGCGCTCCAAAAGCGGTTCGTTCTCTTCATAGGGTAGATAATAATCAACTTGTTCCCGCTCAACGGGTTGCAACCCGAATTTTTCGGCAAGCGTTGCGATAAGTTCAAGCGCGTATTTCGCCCTGCGCGCGTTCTTTATTCTGTAAAGGCAAGGAACCTCTTCGTATCTCTTGTTTTCTGTGCGCTCTACCTTGTATTTTGTGTCGGCGTAATCGTCGGGGTTCAATGCGAGATACAGCCTTAACGTCTTGCCGCGTATTGCAAACTTTGCAAGCTTGGTCCGTCCGCGGTTTATGCTGTCCGTCCGCCACGAAATGCGCGAGTTGACCTTTTTATAACCGAGCAATGCGTTTTTAAGGCTCGAATACCACCCTTTGACCTCGTCGTCCGACTGTATGAGTTTTGCCGTGAACGATTTGTCGTACCTCGCCGAAACAAACGCCGCCCCACGCGCAATTTTGACTTTCTTTACAGGCGTTATTGCGGGTGTTTGCGCCGCCACTTCCGCAGGTGCTTTTGCGGACGGCTCTGCAAGCGCTTCTTCGGACGTTTGCACGGTTTCGGCTTGTTCGGCGGGCGGTTGCTCCTCTTGCGCCTCAAAAACTTCGCCCTTGTCCTCGCTCTTACGCCGCCTGATTGTCAAAACGACTGTAATCGCAAGCGCAATGACCGCAAGAGTACATACAGCCGCGACAACGCAGATTGCAATAAGGATACTGCCTTCCGCGCCGCTCATAAAAACGCGGCGTTTAACAAATTAATAGCCGACATACTCTTACCTCGCCTTCCTTTGCAATTTTTTCTTGATTACGACCGCCAAAGCTATCATAGCTGCGACGTCGACGAGCAAAACGCCCGTCGCGGCAATTATTATGGGAAAGTACGGCGTGTAGCTGCTTGTAAACACATAATCGGAAAGTCCGTCCGCTTCAAATACGACGTAATCGCCGTCGCGAGTAAACGTAACGCTTGTCGCTCCCGTCATCGCGCTGATTGCGACGGTCTGCACTCCGTCATTTGCGCTTGCCGCACCCGCTTTCGCCATTGCCATTAAGTCAAAGTCCTTTTCTCTGAACGCTTCGGGTATTAAAAGCCGCACGGTAACTTTGCCCTCGATGGGCACTTCCTCGCCGTCCCGATTGTACAACTTGACGGCGTATTTTTGGGAAACTTCGTCCGCTCCCCACGCCAGATAATTCCGTTCGACGTCCTCGACTTTTTCGACTACAAGCTCCAACGTGGGGTCAAAGCCTTCTTCGCTTTCTATAAGAACCTCGGGGGCGTTTGCGCCGCTTTCACCGCTTGAACCGCCCTCGCCGCCCGTTTCGCCCGAGCCGCTTGAACTGCTTGAACCGCCCGAACTGCTTTCCTCTTTGGGCGCGGTCTGCGTTTGCGTTCTCAAAATTGTGAGGGTCGCCGTTTTTCTGTCAAACTCGCCGTCGGGGTCGCTGAACACGGCGGTTACGGTGTATATATTCGGTTCGGTCTGTCCGTTGCCCTCGTAGGTCACCGTTACGTTTGTCGGCAATTCGCCCTCGATATAAATACCGTGCGCCTCGCCGTCGTACTTGACTTTAACGTCGGCGAATATAATGTTGCTCAAATTGTGGACGACTTTCAATATCGTCAACGTCGCCGTTTTTTCGGGAATCGGCTCGTAGTTGTGCGCGTCGCCCTCAAAGATTGCCGTTACGGTGTATTCGCCGACAGCCGTTTGTCCGTTGTTTTCATATCTTACGGTAACTTCTTCAAAAGGCAAAGCGCCGCCGATAAATATGCTGTGTTCCTCGCCGTCGTAGATTATACTGAAATCTTCGAACGTCACGCCCGACATATCGTATGTGGCTTTTGTTATCGTGAATGTGAGGACGATTTCCGCTTCGTCGCTTGTCGTCCATGCGTAGTTTTTGCTGTCCGTAAGCGTGAGCTTGACGTTGTAATTATCCACATCCGTTCCGCCGTCGTTTTCGGTAACTTCGTAGAGTTCCGATTGTTCAACGTAGGCTGTCTGCGGTGCGCGGTTATAGACCTTGCTTGCAATCGTCGGCGCGGCAACCTGCTGTTTTGCTACGGTGTAAGTTTTGGTATTTCCCGACAGCGCGTAGTTGCCGTTTGAGGTGCTTGCAGTAGCCGTGTAAGAGCCCGCGTTCAGCGGAATATCCCCGACGAGTTCAATGCCGGGCGTATTGGATACATATGTTATTGAAAGAATAACTTCTTCAGCTTTTCCGTTTATCATTACGCCCGTAGTTGAAGCGGTTATTGCCTTGGAATTGCCGTCGTAGACAAGTCCCGTATAGCCGCTCCATACAACCTCAATAGTTGCCTGTTCTATATCGCCCGTAATTGCGGGAAGGTCTTTAAGAACTACGGTATAATTGCCCGCCTCCGTACCGCCGAGGGTCACTTGGGTTATTTTTATGGGCTTGTTTTTGCCGACGTTTTTGTCGTTGAAGTTTGCGATAATTTCGGCTATTGTTACGTCGTCCGAACCGAATATACTATCCGCCGTAATCTCGCCCGTCACGGTGGCGGTATCGTAGCCGTCGTAAGGCTTGCCGCCGTCAACTACCGTCAAAGTAAGCGTTAGCTCTGCCTTGTTGATTGTAACGGTATACGTTCCGTCGTTCGTAAGGTCAAAGTTGACCACGTCATACTCCACCTTAATATTGCCCGTGTAGGTATTCGCCGACTTATCGGTGGCAATCGTAATTTCAAACTCGGGGTCGTCGGCGTTCATTTCAACGGTCAAGCCGTTGAATAAGCCCTCGTCGGTTATTTTAAATTCATACTTCACGCCGTTATAATCTCTGCTGTCGGAATACTTGCCGCTGACGGTTATCTGCGCCTTGCCTATGGTATATTCGGCGGTATTTTTTTCAAGCGTGTAGTTGCTTGCGTTTGCCGAATTTGTAAGAGCGACCGTTACCGTATACGTATCGGCGTTTTTGGGGTCTGTTATCACGCCCTTGACCATATAGGTTACGGTGTAGTCGTCATTTATTTTGAGTGTTTCGCCGTTTACGCCCGTTTCAAAAGATTCGTTTATTGCGGAAGCATATTGAATGTCGCCGTTGTATGTTACGGTCGATTTATTAAGATTGGGCAGACTTTTTACGGTTGCCCGACCGACGGTGAACTCTGCGGTCGTCGTGTTGCCCGTCGAAGAGCCGCTGATTTTATAGTTTATAGCCGCGTTGCCCGTAAGAGTAACTGTAACGGTGTACGTATCGGCGTTTTTAGGCGTTTTATTTGTCAAAACTTTGCCTTGATAGCTTACCTTATAGTCGCTTTCTTTAAGCTCGGGCGCGCCCGAAGTAACGCTTATTGAAACGGTTGCCGACTGAACCGTGCCGTCGTAAATTGCGTTTTGGGGCGTTGATACGGTTACGGTTGCCGTCGCCTTTTCTATCTTGCCCGTAATGGTGGGCAGATTTGAAGTGTCAACCGTGTAGTTGCCCGCCGCTTCGCCTTTTAACGTAACGGCAGAAATGTTGACGGTTGCGCTGTCGCTTGCGTTTGCGCTTTCAAAAGCCGCCGTGCAACTATCGAATAGCACTTTGCTCTCGTCGCCCGTCATTATGCCGTCAAAAGTAATATTATTGATTGTTACGGTTGTCGTTCCGTCATAGGGTTTGGTTTTAACTTCCGCGCTCTTTATGGTGAGGGTTGCCTTTTTGATTTCAAAACTTACGGGGGCGGATACAAGCTCGTCATAGTTATTTTTGGACGGGTCTTTCGTGCTTTTGAGCGCGGCGACGGTCGCTTTCACCCAATATGTGCCCGCATTGGTCGGCTGCGCCCCCAAAGGTGAGGTGTCCGCTACGCCGTTCTTATCATTGTAATATGTATACGTCGCCGTGCCGAACTTTGACGGCGCGGAGGGACTTTGGGGCGTGTCGCCATACGTCCACCCGTCAAGGCTCACGCCGCCGCCCGTCCACTCGTTCGTAGCCGTCGTGATTTCATACTTCAATAATTTGAACTCCTTGTTCGGCTCTTCGTCTGCCCACTTGTAATCGTCGGGCGATTTCAGTTGAAGTTCAACGTCATAAGTTCCGACTTCAACCCCGCCCTCATTGCTGATTATCTTATATTCCGTCGTCTCGGAAATATCAGCCTTTAAATTGCTTCCCGTGTACGTCAGGGACTTGATTTCAGGCGCATTAACAACCTTTTTGAGAGAGTTGTTGATAGCCGTTAAATTCAGGTGAATTGCGGGGCGGACGGCGTACTCAGTGCAAACATTGCCGATATCGTAACCGCCTGAAAGAGTCAGATAGCACGCAAAGGTAGCATAACCGGAACCGCCGGAACGCAGCCAAGCGTAGCTTGCGCCACCCGTTGCTACAGTGCTTCTTAAAGAGGCGTCGGTTTTCCACAGTCCGTTTTGATTAGCCGTATCGCTTTTGCCCGTCTCCGCAAGCGACGGAAGCCATAAATAGTCGTTTTTCCATGCTTCGTATTTTGTTTCATTGTAAGCAGTGCCTTTTCCTGTATAATTATATTTACCGTCATTAAACCAATTTCCGCTGCTCGGCGTGCCGTATGCATCGTTTGGACAAATATTTGACACACCACTGTTACCAACGGCACTTTCAGTTTCCTGATATGCTACATCTTTGGGCTGAACTATATACTGCACAAGGCTTTTATCCGCGCTTGACATTGTAAAGCGGGCGTATTTGTTATTCGCATCTTGTTCGGTTTTTTCGGCGAGAGCCGAACCCGAAGTTGACATATAACCGCCTGCGTTCAGCGTTTGCACGCGGATAAGGCTCGTCGAGTACATATTGTCGGGATAGCTGGCGGTAGGATTATCCGAAGCACTGCTTCTGTTTGCATATTTGCTCGGAGTTTCCGAAACGTTATCGGCAGATTGCCATAAATCGAGAATAAAATCGCCGTTTTTGGCTTTGGTAAGATAGACCGCGTCCCACTTTATCCCGCCGAAAGTTACTTGTACGTTTTTCCCGACATTTTGCTCGCGGAAGTCCGCCGAAGTCTTGTTTCCGCCGTTTAACGCCGTTCTCACGTCGCCATAAGAACCCGCGCCCGTTAAAGCCGTGTAGAGCGCTTGCATATTGTCGCGGTTAAAACTACTGCTGCCGTCGTTATAAATTTCGCCGACAGTCGTCCATGCGCTACCCGTATTTTTGTTTGCGGCGGTCAAATTCAAGTGAAGTGCGGGGCGAACAAAGTTCGGATCTGTTGATGTAAGGTTCGACCAGTCAGCGTGATTATTATTTTCATCGAGAACGCCAAGAACAAATACAAAGAAGTAGTAACCGGTATTAGAATATGTTTGATCACTACTATATCCGGAACGAAACCAAGTCCAATCTGTTCCTTTCGTTCCCGCGGAACTTCTTAATGAGAAATCCGTGTTCCATAATCCCGTACCCGTAACGCCACAGCCTGCTTCGGTTATCGAGGGAATCCATAAATAATCATCTTTCCACGCGCCGTACTTCGCTCCGTCCACACGACTATCATCTTTGTTGCTATATAGATTGCCATAATCAGTACTATACCACTCTCCGCCTGTATTCGGCTCACCGTAGGCGTCGTTGGGAAGATAATATTGTTTTTGTTGTTTATATACTTGATTAGCTATATCTGCCGCCGAATTGCCGTCAAATTCGTGCTCTTGATAGCCCACCTCTGCGGGCGTGGCAATATACTTTGTCAAACTGTTGCCAACGGTTGACATTGTAAAGCGGGCGTATTGATTATTGCTATCTTGCTCCTGTTTTGTGCCTAATGTATTTTTTGAAGTTAAACAATATCCGCCCGCATTCAAGGTTTTCACACGTAATGTGCTTGTAGAATACATATTTGCGGGATAAGTGTCGTTAACGTCTGTGCGCTCGGCGTCCCAATCGAGAAAACCTACCTTTTGTTTATCTATATTGTCGGCGGACTGCCATAAGTCGAGGATAACGTCGCCTTTTTGGGTGTCACCACCGCCGTTTTGAGCCGTAGTGAGATAGACGGCGTCCCATTTTTTGCCGCCGAACCATACCGAAACGTTGTTGCTTTCGACGTTCTGATTGCGGAAATCAGCCGAAGTTTTTCCGCTGTCTGCCGCCGTTTGTACGCTTGCAAAGGTATCAGTGCCCGTAAGAGCTTTATATAGCTTTTTGAGGTTGTCTTCGTTAAAAGCTTTAGTTGAGTCGTTGTATATCTCGCCGATAGTCGTCCAAGCGGTCGAGCTACGCTCCGCAAACGCGGTTTGGGGCGGCGAAAACAGCAAAAACGCCGCGGCAAGCGCAAACGCCATAACCGCAGCTAAAACGACCAATAATCTATTTCTTTTAGTCATATACCCCCCCCCCGTCAAAATCTGACGGGTTTATTCGGAATATCTTTTCGCTTTTATTATATCGCATATACATTTTTGTGAAAAATGTAAACGCCGCGCAAGGCTGAACCTTAACAAAACCTTAACAATTTTTTACGGAAATTAAAGGGGCGAAATTGTCAGCGGACTTGCACGGAATTTTTTAATTTGGTATAATGAAATTACAAAAAATTCGGAAGTGCGTATGGATTATACTGTTTATGACAGAAAACTGCTGTTTATTGAGGACGACGAACAATTAAAAAGGCAAATGATTGCCCACTTTTCACCCGCGAATACAGTTTTTACGGCGGCGGACGTGGAAGAAGCCGTCGATATTCTGACGGAAACGGGAAACATTGACGCTATTGTTTTGGATTTGATACTCAAACACAGCTTGGGAATGGAACTTTTTAAGGTGTTCCCCGAATTACCGCCCGTGATTATTTTATCTTCGTTGGACGGCGAGGACACTATACTTACGGGGCTTACCTCGGGCGCGACCGATTATGTGGTAAAGTCGTGTTCGATGCGGCTTTTGGAAGCGCATATAGCGTTGCGGCTTTTGCCTAAAGAGGACGCGGTTGAAACTTTCGGGGCTTTTTATGCGGACGCGAACACGCGGACGGTAAAATATAAAAATATGCCCATTTCGCTTACGCCGTCCGAGTTCAATATTCTGTTCTTTCTTATAAAAAACCGCGGTAAGTATTTCACTGCGGACGAAATTTACGAAAAAATCTGGTGCGCGCCGAGTTTGCATACCACGACAATACGGACGCACTTATCGTCGCTCCGCCGAAAACTTAAAGCCGCCATACCCGCAAGCGATATTATCCGCACCGAGTTCAACAAGGGGTACTGCTTTACGGGGGAAGTACAATGAAGAAAAATATTGTAAATTTCCTTGTTTTGGCAGGCGTGTTTTTATTATGCGTAGCGTTTTCGCTTATATTGCTTTTTACGGGTAGCAACGCCGTTGAAGACGCGCCTGTCAGAAAAAAAGATATTTCGGGTGCGACGGTGAACGCCGTTTCGGTTTTTGATGTAAGCGGCGTTATGAAAATGACGGCGGTCAACTATCTTCCGAATGAGTTTGCCGAACCGAAAAATGTCGTATCGGGCGCAAACGATGGCAAAACGCCCGCAAAACGGGGAACTTACCAATTTTATATAGACACCCTTACAAAAGACGAATGGGCGAAAAGCGAAAGTTTAAATAACCTTTTGCAACCCGACGGAAACTGGCATTTGACTATGTATATTCCGCCCGTTTTCGGCGCGTGCAGTGTGTTTGTGCGGTTGGATAACGAAGAGTACGTCGGCACTATTGACAGATATAATTTAGACTACTACGTCAATTTCTCCTCCCCCTCGGAATTTGATGACAGCGTTTCGCACAAAACGGCGACGAAGCCCGTTTTTTTTGGATATTCCCATTCCCGCCGACGGCAAGATATCGAAAGAATGTAAAGTTACCATACATTACGAGGCGGACAACGAAAACTATGTCGGGTTTTGGGGTTCTGTTTTAATCGGCGAGGACTCGGCCGTGCGCGGCGCAGTGGCGCAAAACCGCTCCGTCATTTTATGCGGAGCGATAATCGGCGTTGCAACCCTTTTATTATTTTTATTGATATGCATTTTAAAGCGGTCGTTTTCCTTTATTCCGCAACTGCTATTCGCCACGGGAATTTTTTGCGCGCTGTTTTCAACGTATATGTTATTCGGGTTTACGACCGTTCCGTATTTGTGTTCGGCGATACGACGGTTTTCGGTGGGGTTTCTGCTTTTTGCCTCTGCACTGTATCTTCCGAAAAAGGTCGGAAAAATCCCCGTTTTATATCCGACGAGCGCAGTCGCCGTCGCCGCAACCGTTTTGGCGTTTGTCACGCCTTTTTGCACGAGTATATTGGCATATTACTTATTATGCTATGTATATATGGCTTTGGCGTTCGCGTGCGTCGTCGTTGTGTTGGGATTTACATTACTCGACGTATACAAGGGCAAACCTTTGGGTCTGCGACTGAACACCGTAATTACGGGAGTTTCGGTAGTTATGGCGTTGTTTGCGGATAAGCCCGTTCCGTTTATTATGCTTTCGCCCGCGTTTTGGCTGTACCTTGTAGAGCTTGGAATAACGTTTGCGTTGGGGCTGCGCGAATTTATCACTGCCGAAATACACAATCGGTATCTTACGACGAATTTGGAAAAGGAAGTTATGCGGCAGACCCAAAACCTGCAAAATATTCTTGCCGAGCGGGATAATATTTTGCTGTACGTCAGTCACGATATGAAAAGGACGGTCGTCGGAATGAACGAATCGCTTACAGATTTGCGGCAAAATCTGTCAAAGCCCGAATTGATTTCAAAAGTAGATTACCTGTTGCAAAGAAATTCCGAACTGAAAAAAGATTTCGCCGATTTGGGGAAGTACGGCAAGCAAAACTACGTTGCGGAGCAGTCCGAAACAGTAAATTTAAGCGAAATCGTGCAAAAAGTGACGGGCGATTTGCGCCCCGATTGCGAGGCAAACGGAATTATTCTGACGGTTACTCTGCCCGAAACGCTGAAAGTATATGCGAAAAAATTGGCTTTGGAAAGCGTGATACAAAATTTGGTTTTGAACGCGATTGAACACTCGTATTGTTCGCATTTGTCCGTGACTGCCGCAAAGCGCAAGGGCATTTGCCGCCTCGATATCGTAGACGATGGGCAGGGAATTACAACCGATAAAGACGTATTTGCGCCGTTTGTATCGGGGAATCCCTCCGAAAACAATTCGGGGCTCGGTCTGTTTTTGGCAAAAAACGCAATCGAAACCATGCACGGCGAATTGACATACGCCCGCAAAGATAACCGGACAATCTTCTCCGCCACCCTCCCTCTTGCATAATTTGACCTATGGTATTTTGCGTTAAAACCGACGATTTCGGTTGACTTTTCGGTAAAAAAAACGTATAATATGTGTACAATGTGTTGCTTTTGAAGGCGTAAATCCGATTGGATTTGCGCCTTTATTTTTTGCAAAAAGGAACGTTTATGGAAAATATTAAACAAAATAAAATGTCCGTACAACCCGTGTGCGGTCTTATCTGGAAAATGGGATTGCCTATGATAATTTCGATGATTTTACAGGCAGTTTACAATATTGTAGACACCGCATTCGTGATAAATATGGGCGAAGACGGAGTTGCCGGCAATCTCGCGCTGACATTCGCTTTCCCCGTACAGTTGCTTATTATCGCAATCGGCGTCGGCACGGGGGTGGGAATAAACGCACTGCTTTCGAAGTCGCTCGGCGGAGGCGACGTAAAAAAAGCCGATAAAACCGTAGGCAACGGAATATTTTTGGGGATTGTAATATATATCGCATTTTTGCTTTTCGGGCTTTTCGGCGCAAAGCCGTTTATCGCTATGCAGGCAGGCGGCGACCAAAAAGTTACGCAAATGGGAGCGCAATATCTTACCATATGCTGTTGCTTTTCGTTCGGGGCGATAGGTTTCACTATTTACGAGCGGTTTTTACAGAGTACGGGCAAAACGCTTTATTCCACCGTATCGCAGATTTCGGGCGCGGCGGCAAATATTATACTCGATTATGTTTTTATTTATCCGCTTAAAATGGGGATTGCGGGCGCGGCTTGGGCTACCGTTATAGGGCAGGTTCTCTCGCTATTGGTCGCAATGCTGTTTCATTACATTTCAAATAAAGAACTGCACAACGGCGTTAAAAATATTTTGCCGAGCGGTAAAATTATTTTTGAAATTTACCATATCGGACTTTCCGCCGCGCTTATGCAGGGAATGTTGTCGGTTATGATGCTCGGCGTAAATCTTATACTCGGAACGGCAAAAAACGCCGCGCTTTTGCAGGGCGGCTTCGGTATCTACTACAAAATTATGCAGTTTGCGCTTTTTGCATGCTTCGGGCTTTCAAACACAATTATCTCGGCGTTGTCGTATAATTACGGAATGAAAGACGGGCAACGGGCGCGACAATGCATAAAATGGGGCATACTCAATACTTTAATAGTTGCGGCTGTCATTTGCGTAATATTCGAATGTTTTTCGGAACAGCTTGCGGGGCTTTTCGGAATGGCGAGCGGAAACGACGGACGTGAAATCACCGACGTTGTAACCGAGGCGATAAGAATAGCTTGCATAGGCTATATCTTTATGGGATTCAGCGTAGCCGTGCAGGGAGTTTTGCAAGCGCTCGGATATGCGCTTTATCCTCTCCTTATTTCCGTTCTCCGACTTGCAGTATTAGTCTTCCCCGTCGTTTGGCTGTTCACTTTGACCGAAAACGCCGTAAATACGGTATGGTGGGCATTCCCTATTGCGGAATTTTTGACCGCGATAATCTCCGTTCCCATTCTTTTAAAAGCCGCGCGCAAAATTGACGAAATATAAGGTAAACAGTTTATAACCCCCTATCCCCACCCGCCGCGCGCCCGCAATCCGCGGGCGCGCGGCGGGTTAAATCGGAATAACAAAAATCGAAAAACGAATTATAATAACAAAAGAACATATAACTCTCTGCTCCGTGTCGGGGCAGAGAGTTATATAAAAAAATGTGCGTGTGCCCGCGGTTGAAAACCGCGGGCACACGCACTCAACCGTAACCTACTGCCGCCGCGCGCAACGCGCGCGGCGATTTGCCCGCGCGGTACTTTTCAACTTTTATTTGCGTGCGCGCGTTCTGCGAACATCGTTCGCTTTTTTAGTTCGGGTCAAAATCTTTTTAACCTTTCGGCGTTTCGGCTATAAGGTCTTTTACCACTTCCGAGGCGATAATCAAGCCGACGGCGGGCGGAACGAACGCGACACTGCCGGGAATTTCTCGGCGGGCGGAAATTTTACGGTCTGCCGAATTTACACATTGCGTGTTTCCCTCTTCGGAAACCCCGCGGGGTTTTATTGGTTCTTCTTTCGAATAAACTACTTTTAAACTTTCTATGCCCATTTTGCGCAATTCCCTGCGCATTGTCTTTGCAAGCGGGCAGACAGAAGTGTTGAAAATGTCCGCGACCTCAAACGCGGCGGGGTTGAGTTTATTGCCCGCCCCCATCGAACTGATAACGGGCACATCAGCCGCTTTTGCGTTTTTTATTATGGCGAGCTTGCCCGCCACCGTATCGATTGCGTCCACGATATAGTCGTAAACGGTAAAATCGAACTCGTTTTCGGTGGACGGCAGATAAAAAGTTTTAAATGTTTTTACCCGACAGTCGGGATTTATGTCCGCTATTCTCTCTTCAGCGACGTCAACCTTATACTTTCCGATTGTTTTATGCGTGGCAAAAATCTGCCTATTGATATTTGTTATGCTGATTTTATCGTCGTCTATAATGTCAAGCGCGCCTATGCCCGAACGGGCGAGAGCTTCGACGACGTAGCCGCCCACCCCGCCTATTCCGAACACTGCGACGCGCGACGAAGCAAGCTTTTGCAAAGCTTGTTCACCCAACAATAACCGAGTTCTCGAAAATTCATTTAACATATATTTACACTTTCCGAATACTTACGCCGCAATACGGAACCGTTTCGGCGGAAAATCAAAGCAACTTTATAAGCTTGCAGTTTTCTATGCCGACGCTCCAAAATTTTTCGAGCGGCAGACCTTTAATCTGACAAATTATACCCGAATTCATTGCGCCGTGCCCTACTATCAAAACGTCCTTGCCCTGCTTTATTAACGGTCTGATTACTTTTTCGATAAAATCGCCCGTTCTTGCGTATAATTCCGCGAAACTTTCCGCGCCTGCGGGCGGAACATAAGCGGGCGGGTTATCGAAAAACAATTTCATCGGCCCCTCTGCGGCGGGAAAACTGTCTTCGGTTCCCTCGCAAACGCCGAAACTCATTTCGGTTAAACGTTCGTCGGGAACGATGGGAACGTTTCTCCCTTTAAGCAAAATTTCGGCTGTTTCTTTGGCACGCGACAGCGGCGAGCAATAACAAATATCGAAATGCACGTCCGCATACTCTTTAGCCGCCTTTTCAGCCATCGCTCTGCCGATACCGTTCAGCGGAACATCCGTTCTGCCCTGCAATTTGCGGTTAACGTTCCACTCCGTCTTGCCGTGGCGCATTATAAATAACATATTTTCCTCTTATGCAATTTGCGGGTTTAACCGTAAATAATTATAAATCGCCGTTTTGCCGCTGTCAACGCAAAACGGTTAAAATATTGCCCGCGGCGTTCCGCCGCGGGCAACCGATAAATTGAAAGTTACATTTTACGCCAAGAGCCGTCGTAAAGTTCAAAGTTGTCCAAAGCGTTTCCATATACGGTCTGCGCTCTGCCGATTCCGAGTACTGTACTTGTCGCAAACCAATTTTTCGTATCTTCAAGCTCTATGGTTTTAAGTGCCGCGCAATTTGCGAACGCGCCCGCGCCTATATAGACCACGCTTTCTGGAATGACGACGGTCTGCAAGCTTTCATTCCCCGCAAAGGCCGCAACGGCTATCGAAACCGTACCCGCTTTTATTTCGAGGTTTGTAACGTCGGGCTTAACCGCGACCAGACAATTTCCTACGTAAAGCGCGCCGTCACTATCCCAATTGTCGGCATTTTCATAGAAAGGCGTTCCCGCGAATACGTTTGAGCCCATATAGCTTATTTGCGCCCCGTCAATTATAACCGTTTCGAGGTTCGCGCAGTTTTCAAACGCCTCTTCGCCTATCGAAACGACTTTCGAATGTATCGTTACGCTTGTTATCACGCTTCCCTTGAACGCGCCCGCGGGTATAGAGGTTACATTTTCGGGAATTTCGATTGCGCCCGTAGCGCCCTCGATATGCAAAGTATGCGCGTACGCCATAGGGCTGGAATAATCGTTGCCGAACGCTATCGAAAGCCAATCGCCGAATTTTCCGCCGAACACGACTTCGGAAAGGTGCGTACAGTTAAGGAACGCGTCGTTGCCGATTTCTTTCAAGGTCGTGGGCAGTTCGACTGTTTCAAGGTGTTCGCAGTCTTCAAACGCGTTTGCGCTTATGGTGACGGTACCGTCTTTTACAACGAAACGCGTCACGCCGTCTGCCGAGAAATGGTCAGGTGCAACTTTTATAAGGTGGTGACTTATATAAAGCGCGTCCCCCGACCAGTGCGAACTGTCGTTATAGAATGCGGTGTTGTAGAACGCGTGCCGCTCTATATCTATGACGTTATCGTTATCGGGCGATTCGACGAAAGGAATATTTATATTCGACAGTTTTGTGCAGTGATAAAACGCACATTCGCCGATAGTCCGTACGGAAGCGGGCAGATTTATTCTCGCAAGCGAATTGCAGTGTGAAAACGCATACTTTTCTATCGTAGTAAGCTCGCTTGCCTTTTCGTTGTTTTCACCCGAGTCGATAATTACTTCGGCTAAATTCGTACAGCTGTCAAACGCGCCGTAACCTATGCTCTGTATGCTTGCGGGCAATGTTACTTTTACGATATTTTTCATACCGTAAAACGCCATCCAATTACCGCCGCTTTCGGGATGACCGTCGTTTATGGCGATAACCCTTTTGCCGTCGTGGTATTCGGGTACTGTAATTTCTTTCACGGCGGAAAGTTTTCTGCCGCTGTAAACTATGCAATCCGCGCCGACGTCAGCATATTCGAGCGCGTCAAGACCGCACATATCGCAGAAGTTTGAAACCGTGTAGCTGTGCGCCGTGGTTTCTTCGAATCCGCACACCCCGCATTTGCGCTTGTGGTTTTCGTCCGTAATCGTATATTCGATTTTATCGTCGGACCCTTTAAGCCATTGATGACCTTTTTCGGGGATTATGTCGCTGTATTCGTTATTGCAAACTTCGCATTTATAGTAATCGGACCCTGCGGTTGTGCAATCGGGTTCGGTATGCATACTTGTAAAATTGCAGCTTTCGGTGATTTTATGGTCGGGTATACTTTCGTCGCACCCCGCATTGCGGCAGACTTTATAGTGCGTGCCGCCCGCGCCTTCCTTGCCTATCGTCCAGTCGGAATAATTGTGCCCCAATGCGCTGTCGCCGTCTTCGGTTTCCTTATGCAGGCAAACTTCGCAAGCCCGCTCTATACTGCCCGCCGTAAGACAGGTCGCGGGTATTTCGGTTTCGACGTAATTGCACGGCTGGGTGTCGCTGTAATCGCAACCTTCCCTTCGGCAGAATTGCGTATGTTGGTCGCCCTCGCAATGTTCCCAACCCGACAAATCGTGTCCGAGCGCTTCTTGCCCCGCCACGGCATAAGTCTGCCCCTCTTTATTGCAAACGGTGCATACCGTCTGCATACGCAAAGCCGTATCACAGGTACGTTTTGTGACGGTATTAGTCACCATTGTACATTTTTCGGACTTTGTTACTCCGCAGTTTTCTCTCGTGCAAGTATAAATATGGCTCCACTTGCCCGACGAATCGGGCGACGGCGCGCCGCTGAAATCGTGTCCGAGTTTCGCCGTGCTGTCGTCGGTATATGTATGCCCGCACTGTTCGCAATTATAGTTGGTATATCCCGCTTTCGTGCAAGTCGGGGCAACCGTATCGCCCGCTACTTTCGCGCAATCTTCGTAATCTGTTTTGCCGCACCCGTTAAGACAAATGTATTTATGGCGGTAAACATAGTTTCCGTCATTATAGTAATACCCCGCGTAAATCGGTTCTTCCGACATATTATGACCTTTTGCGGGCAAATCGTCGTGTTTTATATGATTGGAGCAAACTACGCAATGGTGCGTATGATAGCCGCCGTCCTCGCACGTTTCGGCAACGTAAACCGTCGTATACGAACATTCGTCGATATCTTCGTATCCGCAGACGGTGCAATGACGTGAATGTGTTCCGTTGACCGCGGGAATATCGCCTTCGGGGTCCTGAAAAGGCGTTTTCATAACCCACGCCACGCCCGTATAATCGTGCGGAATCATATCTAATTCCGTCTGTTCGCTTATAGTCGTTCCGCAAACGCTGCATTTAACAAGGTCGGTAAGACCTTTTGCGGTACAAGTCGCCGCATAACCGTGTTCGATTATTTCTTCGGTGTGCGGCAGTTTTGCAATTACCGTATGTTCTGAAAGCGTTTCACCGCAAACGCGGCACTTCGTAAAATCCGAAAGCCCCTCCTCGGTACAAGTCGCCGCATAACCTTCTTCCACAACATATTCGTCGTGCGGAATTACGGGTATTGCAACGGTTTCGGATTCGTCGCACCCCGAACAGTAGCGAACCTGTTCGCCCTCTTGCGTACAGGTCGCTTCCCGAGTTACCGTATATTCTCCCCAGAAATGCTCGTGAGGTTCGTCGCCTTTACACGCGGCAAGCGTAATCGCGCCGCAGACGGCGATAGCCAAAAGTGACAGTAATATTACAAGTTTTTTCATGGGCATGCCCTCCTTTTTTTGTCGTCGCATAAGGCGAACGGGTATGTCTGTAACTAATACTTCCTCATATACATTGTACCTTATGCGCGCGCAAATGTCAATAGGGAGTTATCGGTAAATAATACCCCCGCGTGCGAGGGACGAAATTACCGATTTTATACGACAATTTATGCGACAATTTGTGCGACAAAATTTGCAAATTACTCTGTTTTAAGGCTTAAAAAACAACGAAAAACGCCCGTTTTTGAGGAAAAATCCCTCAAAAACGGGCAAAAATGGAGCAGGCGACGGGAGCGCGTATTGCTTCCGCAATCCGCCGACTTCGCGCTTTATGCGCTCGTCAAATTTTGCTGAAAACAGCGCTTTTGTGCTGTTTTCTTAACGCAAAATTCCCTCTCAGGGTCCGACTCCCGTCGCATTATTAAATATGCCCGCAATATGCGGGCAATAATTTTGGAGCAGGCGACGGGAGTCGGACCCGCCGAAATCAGCTTGGGAAGCTGACGCCATACCGCTAGGCGACGCCTGCAAATCAAAAACGGCAATTTTTGAACGTTTAAAATATATCACATTAAAACCGCCGTTGTCAAGCGATTGCAAATTCAAAAAAGGCGGTTTAATTTCGCTTAAAAGGGCAAAAATCTTGTTCGGAGGATAAACAATGAACCCTTTTAACGAAAAAAGCAAAAGTCTGGACAACAATTTTTTACCACTCAGAAAAATGTACCCGAAAAGTTATAACAAGGACAAAACTTCCCCCTACACCAAAACGCGCGTAATCCTTATGAACGGCACCGAGTTCGAATCGCAATGGTTTATGCATAACTTTGCGCGGCATTGCGACGAACCCGAAATTTTAAACGCGCTCGCCGTAGTCAGACGGCAGGAACAACAGCAGCAGAAGCGTATAAGCTGTTTAAAACCCATAAACGAAAGTATTCTCGAAACTACCATTGCGTACGAACAGCTTGCCGTAGACCTTACCGCCGAGCTTGCGCGCCACGAAAAGAACGAAACGAATATAAAAGCGTTGAATTTTGCGCTTTTGGAGGACTTCGACCACCTCTACCGCTACGCTAATCTTCTGAAAACGGATAAGGGTATCGACGCGGACGTACTTGTCGGCAAGTACACCGAAATTATGCCCGGTCGCCCCACCGTCGCCGAGCACCGTTTCCCCTCGGACGAAATCAAGCCGCATATGGACGCGGACAAGGCGGAACTTTATTCAAAACTCGTTGCGTGTACGATAACCGCCGCCGAACAGCAGACGATGAACTACTATATGAACATTGCGCAGTGGTATAAAAACGACCTCGGCAGAAAGCTGTATGCCGAAATCGCAATGATAGAAGAAGCGCACGTTACGCAGTACGAAAGTCTGCGCGACCCTACAATGACATGGCTTGAACAGTGGGTTATGCACGAATACACCGAGTGCTGGCTGTACTACTCGGCTATGCAGGACGAAAACGACGAGGCAATCAAAAAAATCTGGACCGAACACTTCAAAATGGAAATATGCCATTTGAAAACCGCCGCAAAGCTTCTTAAAAAATTCGAAAAAACCGATTACGAAAAGGTGTGCGGTGCGGGCGAATTTCCGAAGCTTTTAAAAATAGGCTCGAACAAGGAATATATCAGAAAAGTCTTGGGCGACACCATTATGCTGACCGCGGAGGACCGCGATTATAAGGACGTAAGAAAGTTAAGCGACGGTCACAGATTTTTCGATTATCAGAAGTTTATGGCGGGCGACCCCGAAAAGAACCCCTCCCACCTTGTTATCAAAAAGGCGATTGAACGGCTTGGAAAAGATTTCCGCTATCAGGACGGCGAACACCCCGTAAAGGAATTGAGAAGCCGCGACAAGGACAATACGAAAATAGCGCGAACAAAATAAAAAAGTTCATCGGCGAATGTAAAATAACGGCGGCAATTTGCAATTGCCGCCGTTACGTTTTATGCAGAATATCAAATTATACTTCGCAATTTTTATGATAAAAGTCCGAAATTTACGCCGTTTTTTGCGGCTTTTGTTTGCGGGATTTCTTTTTGCTGTCTTTGACGTATTTTTTCAGTTCCCTGAAAGTTTCGCTCTCGCCCTTTTCGGCAAGCATTGTAAGAAAGTATCTCAATCTTTCGCAGGTATTTGCGTTCATACCCTCTTTATCCGTCCTCGATTCGAAGTATTCGAGCGGACTTGAAAGCTTGTAATCCTTTTTCAGATAGATTTTGCAGGCGGCGACCCTGTCGCAGACCATTTCGGCAAAATATTTGGGCGGCATCTCCGCACAGACCTTTCTGCCGTCGGCAAAATCGGTCCAATATTCGAAGTGGTGTTTATTCCGCCCTTTATGGTGAAGCCACGCGGCGGAATAACCATACACCTCGCGCTCTTTCGACTGCGGACTGCGGTTGCCCTGATAAAATTTCGCGCCCCGCCAGAATTCCGACGGCGAATATTTCGACAGGTCGTGGCAAAGCCCCTGTCTTATAAGTCCCGCCTTGAAACACAGCCGCATAACGGCGTGTCTGTGGCACGTTATCGTTAAAAAATGTTTGAATATATGCATAGTTTTTAAATTTCCAACGTAAAACCGTCGTATGCGGCGATAACGCCGTACTCTTTTCCGAGAAGCGAAAGTTTTTCGCGCATGGGATTGCAGTTGTGAGAAAAATGCGTTATTACAAGCTTTGTTGCGCCGTCGATTATACCGCTTTTTAAAAGCTTGTCTTTCACTTTCATATTGTCGGGCAAGCCCATATGCCGCGAGTTTTCTCCGCTCTCGTTTTCGCCGAAAGTACAGTCAAACGCAACCGCGTTCGCTTTCGCGCCGCATTTTGCAAGGAACGCGACCGCCTCGTCCGAAATTATGCCCGTATCGTAAAGATGCAGATAGCCCGCGCCGCGCTTTTCGATATAGTACAAAAGCGCCTCTTCGGTGTTGCCGTGTCTTGCAGGTATCGAAATTATTTTATAGTCGCCCATTTCAAACGTCCGATACGCGCCTATACGGTTGAATTTCAGATTCGGCGCGACGGAAGGTTTCATTTCGCGCGACGTACATTCGGCAAAAACCGCGCCCACTTCGGCGTTGCCGTAAATTTCAAGCACGGGTTCGTTGATTTTGGCGTATTTATACCCGCGGAGAATGAAATCGTGCGCGTAAAAATGGTCGCAATGCGAATGGGTTACAAGCAAATATTTAAGCCGTGACAAATCCACGCCGTACTTTAAGGAATGAACAAAAGCTTCGGGCGGGAAATCTACGCTTAAATCGTCGTCGATAACGACCTGTGAGCGAGTGCGGATTTCCGCCGCGCCCATCGCGCGAATTGATATGCAGTTTTCACAGCCGCAGAACACGGCGGGTACGCCTTCCGCCGCTCCCGTGCCTAAAAATCTTATTTTCATATAAGCAAACGGGGCGTCGCCGCCCCGCAATCAAATTTCGTATATTACAGTTACAGGTCCGTCGTTGAACTGACTGATTTTCATATCCGCGCCGAAAACGCCCGTCTTTACCGTAACGCCCTGCTCTCCGAGAAGCCGAGCCGCGCATTGGTACAAAGCGTTTGCGCGCTCGGGTCTTTCGGCTTCGGTAAAACTCGGACGGTTGCCGTGAGAACAATCGCCGTATAAAGTAAACTGCGAAATAAGCAATATTTCGCCGCCCACATCTTTTACGGACAGGTTCATTTTGCCGTTTTCGTCCTCAAAAACGCGCAAAGCGGCGACTTTTTTCGCGACAGCCTCCGCCTGCTTTTCGGTATCGCCGACTTTTACGCCGAGATATACGGCAAGCCCGAACGGTATTTCGGCAATAAGTTTGCCGTCAACGGAAAGCGACGTTGCTTTTACTCGCTGAACGACTGCTTTCATTTATTTGCCGACGCGGGACATATATTCGCCCGTGCGGGTATCTATACGGATTATTTCGCCCTCTTCGACAAACATAGGCACCTGAATAGTCGCGCCCGTTTCGACCTTTGCGTTTTTCATGGCGTTGGTCGCGGTGTTGCCGCGGACGCCCGGTTCGCATTCGACGATTTTGAGTTCGACGAAGTTTTCGGGTTCAACCGAGAACGCGACTCCTTTAAGCGACTTAATGGTTACAGTGTCGTTTTCTTTGATATATTTAAGCGCGTCCTCGACCTGCTCCAAATTGAGGGTAATCATATCGAACGTGTCGGGGTCCATAAAGTAATAGAACTCGCCGTCGGTGTACGAATACTGCATTTTTTTGGTTTCGACCTGCGCGGTTTCGAGCTTCATTGTGGGGTTGAAAGTAATATCCGAAAGAACTTGTCCCGTAACGACGTTTTTAAGGGTCGCCCTTACGAAAGCCGCTCCTTTGCCGGGCTTGACGTGCTGAAATTCGGTTACGGTGTAAACGCCCTTGCCGTTGTATTCAAACGTCGTACCCTTTCTGATATCGCCTGCTGTAATTGATGCCATAATAATTCTCCTAAAATTTATATTTATAAAACGGTTAGTTTTTTATCTGTGTCCGTAAGGCTTTTTACGCCGTCTGCCGTAAGCGTTACCGTATCCTCTATGCGGATTCCGTATTTACCCTCGAAATACACCCCCGGCTCGTCCGAAAAAACCATATTTTGTTTAAGTATATGCTCACTTTTGGGCGAAAGGTTGGGATATTCGTGAATGTTTATTCCTATTCCGTGTCCGAGCGAATGCGTAAAATATTCGCCAAGCGAATATCCGGTAAGATAGTCCCTTGCCGTCGCGTCCGCCTCGCGCCCGCTCATATTTTCCCTTATCTTTTCTTTTGCGAGCATATGGGCGTTCAGAACGCGGTCGTACATTTCCGCAAATTCCGCGTCGGGTTTGCCCCCGAAAACAAGTGTGCGCGTACAGTCCGAACAATATCCGCCTGCGACGCAACCGAAATCGATTAACACAACGTCGCCGTATTTAAGCTTTGTTTCGCCCGTTTCGTGGTGCGGAACGCTTGAATTTTTACCGAAAGCGACTATCGTTTCGAAGCTTGTACCGCTTGCGCCGCCCGTACGCATAAGATATTCGAGTTCGGCGGCGAGTTCGTTTTCGGTCATTCCTTCGCGGAATCTGCCGAGCAGTCCGAGGTACGCCTCGTCCGCGATTTTGCACGCCCGCGCGATATTTTCAAGCTCGTCGGTGCGCTTTACCGCCATTTCTTCGGTAAATGCGGGCAAGCTGTCGGTAATTTCAAGACCGTAACTTTTAAGTTTCAAATATTCGTCCGCGCTGATTTTACCTATCGGCACGGCAATTTTTTTGTAACCTTTAAGGATTTTTTCCAGACTCTCGAATTTTTCTACGCGAATACCCTTTGCTCCGAGCTGTTTTCGCGCGGCTTCGAGATACCTCGGGTCGGTATAGAATACCGTGCCGTCGCCGTCTGTCAGAAGATAACCGAACGTCGAGGAAAATCCCGTAAGATATCTCCGCAAGTCGGACGGGGCGCACAGCGAAGCTTCCGCCTCGGTTTTAAGAAGAATTTTTTGCGCCGCCGTTTCGTTCATTCAGCCTCGACCTTCCTTATTTTAGCAAATTGTTTATTATATGTCAACACTATTATAAATGCGTTTCATTGCGAGGGCGTCTTCCGCCTGCGTACCCGCCGACTCGCTTACTATATACGGTTCGAGGTTAAGCTGTTTCAACGCGACGGCAAGAGGTTCGAATTCCGGACCGTATTGCGTATCCTCGAACGTCAGATGCTTTATTTCGCCGCGCGCGCCGTACATTATCTTTGAAAAATGCGCGTGAAAATTTTTAACGCGGTCAAAACCGAGTTCCGAAATCATATATTCAAGGCGCGATTTATAGTCGTCATCCGTTTTAAGACTGCCCTGTTCGCGCGCGTTGATATGTCCGAAATCGACCGCGGGCACAAAAACTTTGTCAATTTTGCAGAAATTCACAATCTCTTCAAGCGTGCCAATCTGTGCGATTTTGCCCATTGTTTCGGGGCATATATACAGGTCTTCGAGGTTATTGAGATAGATATATTCGCACAGCCTTTTAAGTCTGTCCGCCGTCAGCGCAACCGCCTCTTCCCTTGTCGCCTTTCCCTGAGCCGCAGGGTGGAAAACAAGCCGCTTTCCCCCCATAAGCTTTAAATATTTTGCGCTGTTTATCACGTAGCCGACCGATTTTTGAGCCGCCTCTTCGTCGGGGTTTGCAAAGTTTATAAAGTAAGGCGCGTGAACGCTTATTTCAACGCCGCAGTCGCTAAACGCCTGACCTATCGCGCACGCCTTCCCTTCCGACAAAAGTATACCTCTGCCGAAAGAATATTCGTAGCAGTCAAGCCCGAGTTTTTTGCAGTACTCCGCCGCTTCTTCGGTATGTTTATAGCCCAAACCGTAAAACGTTTCGCCGTTTCCGCTCGGTCCGAATTTAATCATTATTGTTCCTTATCGCTTCGAGGTCTTTTTCAAGCTGGACTTTAAGTTCTTCGACAGAATCGAATTTGATTATATCGCGCATATATTCCGAAAAACCCACTGTAACGGTTTTATCGTAAGCGTCGCCGTCGAATCCGTCGAGATATACTTCGAGCGTTACGCCGTCGTCGCCGAAAGTCGGGCGCGGTCCGTAATTTGCCATACCGTTGTACTCCGCGCCGTCAACCGTGCAGACTACTTTATACACGCCCTGCTTGACCTCCGCCTTGTTTTCGGGGTAGGTCACGTTCAGAGTGGGAAAACCGAGCAAACTGCGCCCGCGTTCTTCGCCGCGCACAACCGTACCTTTGACAAAATACCGTCTGCCGAGCATTTCGGCGGCGAGTTTGACGTCGCCTTGCTCCAAAAGCTCTTTAATGCGAGTAGTGCTGATTTTTTCTTCGCCGAGAGCGACCTCTTTTACAGACATATACCAAACGCTGTTTTCCTCGTCGTCGGCATAACTTTTAAGCGTGGACGGTTTGCCTTTTGCGCCCGCGCCGAAACGGAAATCTTTGCCGCTCATATAGCCTTTAATGTTTATTTTTTCTTCGACTATACGCAGAAACTCCAAAGGCGCGGTTTTTTTGAAATCTTCGGTGTAATCTATGTTGAGAACAAATTTTACATTGAACTTTTCGAGAAATTCCATTCGTTCGTCGAGAGT
Source organism: uncultured Clostridia bacterium (assembly GCA_947624005.1). Taxonomy (GTDB): domain Bacteria; phylum Bacillota; class Clostridia; order Christensenellales; family Borkfalkiaceae; genus Coproplasma. Next base: position 63,268 of record CANQHV010000002.1, on the reverse strand, counting down.
AAACAGCATTTTTCCGCCCTTACCCTCGGCAAAAGTCATAACTCCGAGATCAAGACCGTTGATTTTGGCTTGTAATTTAGCTTTCTTCAAAAGTTCCGCGTGTCCTATATGAACTCCGTCGAAACAACCGAGTACGAGCAAACTCGGAAACTGATACTCGTCTTCGTTATATCTGACTACTAACATAACTTCTTCTTTACCCTCATCAAAGAATTGTTCGCCTCGGCAAGTCCGTAAAACGAGCCGTCGGGGCAATATATCTTATAAATTCCGTCGGGTTTGTCGCTTTCCACGTTTAAACCGTTAAACAGTTTTTTAGCCTCTCGTTCGCTCGCACAGATACTTTCGTAGGGAAGCACGCTGTCCGTCGGAATTATAAAATCATAAAAATTATCGGCGTTTAATTTATCGGTTTCAACCGAGTGTTCGATATCGAAAACGCCCGATTTAGTGCGGGTAAGCCCGCTCATTACGGCATACGTTCCCATCTCCGCCGCGATATCGCGCGCAAGCGAACGTATATATGTTCCGCCGCCGCAATCAATCTGAAACAAAAACGAATTTTCGTCGCACTTTTCAAGCAAAAGTATCGAATATATGCTCACTTTTTTCGGAGCGAGCTGAAAATCGACCCCGCTTCGCGCAAGCTGATATCCCCTTTCCCCGTCAACGTTTTTCGCGCTGTACCTCGGAGGAACCTGCATTATTTCACCGCAGAATTTACCGAGTACGTCTGATATTTCGCTCTCCGCAGGCACAAAACCTTTTTTCTGTACGTTGCCCGTAATATCGAGGGTATCGCTGTCAAGTCCGAACGAAAATCTTGCGATATATCTCTTCTTTTTGTCGAGAAAAAAGTCAAACAGGCGCGCCGCGTTGCCTATCGCGACGGGCAATACCCCGCTCGCCATAGGGTCGAGCGTTCCCATATGACCGCACGGTACGCCCGCAAGCTTTCTGATTTTGGAAACTTCGCGCGCGGAACTTACGCCCTCGGCTTTATTCACGCATATAAAACCCGTCATAGGTGCTGAGTTACGGCAAAAGTCAGTTTTTCGACAACCTCTTCGTACTCGCCGAAGAGCATACAGCCGCTTGCAAGCACGTGCCCGCCGCCGCCGAACGTCGCGGCTACCGCGTTGACGTTCACGTTGCCTTTACTTCTTAACGAAGCTTTGTACTGACCGCGTTTTACTTCGAGCAACGAAATGGCGACCTCTACTCCGTCAACCGTCAAAGGAAAATCGACAAACCCCTCGGTTTGGCTTATATCCACGCCCGCTTCGCGCATCTGTTCGCGCGTAACCGTAATGACGGCGAGTTTACCGTCAAGCAAAAAGCGCATCGCCGACATAACTTTGCCGTAAAGAATCGCCCTTGCCGCCGTCTGTCTGCCGTTGGTCTGATAGCTGATTTCGTTTACGTTCGCTCCCTTTTCGCAGAGCAAAGCCGCAGTTCTGAACGTTTCGGGTTCGACGTCGCAATGGGTAAACGTTCCGCTGTCGGTGACAAGCCCTAGCATAAGGAGGTCGGCTATTTCCTTTGTTATTTCATACCCCGCCACGGTAAAAAACTCAGTCATTATCTGGCACGTTGCGGGGCAAACGACTACGTAATTCATTTTCGCATAGCCGTCGTTGGAAACGTGGTGGTCGAAATTGATTGTGGTTCCCGCGAATTTTTTGAATTTCGCGCTGAAAGTGCCCGCCCTTGTGCCGTCGGCGCAATCCACGCAGACGTATGTATCGAAATCCGACGACGGAAGCTGTTGCCTGACCTCCGAAAGCGCGGGAAGAAACGCGAATTTTGCGGGGACGGCGTCGTCGCAGCACATTACCGCGGTTTTACCCGCGTTTTGAAGCGCGCGGCAAAGAGCCATTCCGCTGCCCAAAGCGTCGCCGTCGGGGCGCACGTGGCAGAAAACGGCTATTTTTTCCGATGTGTTAAGTTTTTGCGCTATTTCGGATAGAGAATTATTCATTTTTACCGCTCAATTCAGCTAAAATTTTGTCTATTTTCGCCCCGTATTCCATACTGCCGTCCAAAACGAACCTCAACTCGGGTACGGTGCGTATATGCATAACTTTGGAAAGTTCGTGACGGATAAGCCCCGAATTTTCCTTGATTATTTCAAAACTTTTATCGCGCTTCTGTTCGTCGGGGTCGTAAATGCTTACATAAATGCGCGCGCTTTTAAGGTCGGGAGCGACGTCGGCGGCCGTAACGCTTATTATCGCCGAAAGCTCGGGGTAACGTCCGCGGATTTCGGTTGAAATCACGCGGTATATTTCCTTTTGAAACTCGCCTGCAAGCCGCGCCGTTCTCTGACCTTTCATAATTTACCTTACTTCGCTATTTCCTGTATAAGATAGCACTCTATTATATCGCCGACTTTTATATCGTTGAAACCTTCGATTGCGCAGCCGCACTCGTAACCCGCCGCAACCTCTTTAACGTCGTCTTTGAAGCGTTTAAGCTGTTGCACGTTGCCTTCGACAATAAGAATATCGTCGCGGTATATGCGCAGTTTGCCGCCTCTGACGATTTTGCCGTCCAAAACGTAACAACCCGCGATATTGCCCACGCCCGTAATTTTGAAAGTCTGGCGGACTTCGCATTTTCCGACGAAAACTTCTTCGTACTTGGGCGCAAGCATACCTTTAAGCGCCGCCTCGATATCGTCGAGCAGGTCGTAAATTATGCGGTACGTCCTTACGTCCACTTTACTGCGCTCTGCCAAAGCTTTCGCCTTTGCGTCGGGGCGCACGTTGAAAGCTATAATTATGGCGTTTGCGGAATCCGCGAGCATAACGTCCGTTTCGGTTACCGCGCCTGCGCCGCTGTGAATGACTTTTACCTGAACCTCTTCGTTGGAAAGCTTGACTACGGACTGTTTTATCGCCTCGACCGAACCCTGAACGTCGCCCTTTATGACCAAATTGAGGTTTTTCATATTGCCTTCCGCAATTTTGCCGAACACGTCGTCGAGCGAAACTTTCTGCGACGATTTTATCATCGATTCGCTTTCTTTGCGCTTTCTTTCGTCGATAACCTGCTTCATAAGCGCCTGCGATACCGCAAAAATCGTGTCGCCCGAGTTGGGCACCTCTTCAAGACCGAGGACGTTGACCGCCATCGAGGGTCCAGCGTCTTTGACGGTTCTACCCTTGTCGTCTATCATGGCGCGCACGCGACCCGTAACGGTGCCGCAGATTACGTTGTCGCCCGTATGCAGTGTGCCGTTTTGTATAAGCACCGTCGCAACGGGACCTTTGCCCTTGTCGAGGCGCGCTTCGATAACAACGCCCCTCGCTTCCCTTTCGGGATTAGCCAAAAGCTCTTTCATTTCCGCCACGAGAAGCACGCTTTCCAGAAGTTGAGGTATGCCCTCGCCCGTTTTGCACGAAATAGGGCACATTACCACGTCGCCGCCCCATTCTTCGGGAACAAGCCCTTCGCCCGTCAGGTCCTGTCTGACCTTTTCGACGTTCGCGCCCTGTTTGTCTATCTTGTTTATTGCGACTACTATCGTAACGCCCGCCGCCTTGGCGTGGTTTATAGCCTCGACGGTCTGGGGCATTATGCCGTCGTCCGCCGCCACTACGAGAATTACTATATCGGTAACCTGTGCGCCGCGCGCGCGCATTGCAGTAAACGCTTCGTGACCGGGCGTATCGATAAAGGTAATGTTTTTGCCGTTTACGCTTACCGTGTACGCACCTATATGTTGCGTTATGCCGCCCGCTTCGCTTGCCGCCGCGTTGGACTTTCTGATATAGTCCAAAAGCGAGGTTTTACCGTGGTCTACGTGACCCATAACTGTTACGACGGGAGCGCGGGGAACAAGCCTTTCGATTTCTTCGACGGTATCCGCCTGTTTTTCGAACAGAACTTCTTCCGCGGTCTTTTCGGGCTTATATTCGAGCTCGATGCCGAGGTCTGCCGCCACGAGAGCGGCGGTATCGTAATCTATGGTTTCGTTTACGGTCTTCATTATGCCTTCTTTGAAAAGGCGCTTGGTGATTTCCACCGCCGAAATTCCGAGCTTTTCCGAAAGCATTTTAAGGGGAATATCGTTTGTGGTGACCGTAGCGTGTTCTATCTTTATCGTCTGCGAATTTTTCTGCGACTTATCTTTCTTTACGCGCAGTTTTCTGTAACCGCTTTTGTTTTCGTCGAAGTCGTCGATACTTGCGCCCTGCTGTTTGATTAAAGCGCGTTTGGAAATGGTATGCCTTTCTTTTTCGACATAAGTGCGCTCGTAGCCCTTCTTTTTGTCGGGTCCGAAATTTTTGGCTTTCTGGGCAGTCTGCGCCGCGCTTGCGGCGGGAGCGTTGCCGAATTTTTGAGCCGACGGGCGCGCGGTGGGCGCGGGACGGTTGGGATTGAATGCGGGACGCTGACCCGCGCCCTGCCTTGCGGGGCGGGAATCGCGGTTTACGAACGTTTTATTTTCCGCGGCGGGCTTTGCGGGCGCGGGGCGTTGTTCCGAACGGGGTTTTTCGGGCGCGAGTTCCTTTGCGGCGACTTGTTCCGCCGCTTCGGGCTGTGCCGCCGTTTCTTCGGGCTTCTTTGCCGCCTCTTCCTCCGCCTTTAAAGCTTCTTGTCTGGCAAGCTCTTCCTGTTCGGCGCGTTGCGCCTCTTCAATTTTTCTTATACGGGCGGCGTCAAGCTCGGACAGATTTTTCAATATGTCCGCGACGCGCTTTTCCGAAGCGTTTATTTTTTTGCTTAACTCCGCAAAAACTCCGCTTGACAGAATTCCCGCTATTTTTTCGATATTCTCAAATCCCTTTGCCATATATCAGTCAGATGCCTCCGCATAAAATTCGTAGCTGTCGTCCAAATTCGTTAAAATCGCTTGCGCGAGATTTTTATCTTTTATCGCGGCGATTTTACAGCCGCTTTTGTTCACCGCTTCCTCGAACCCGCTTTTACATATTACAAGCGGGCACGAAAACCTGTTTTTGAATTTCAAAGCGAGCCGAAGCGAGTTTTTCGCGGCGTCGCCGTTCAGTATTATGAGGTAAACTCCCTTTTTAAGCGTATCGATTGCCCCGCCGCCGAGCGCGATTTTACCCGCTTTTATCGAAAAACCGATAAAAGTCTGCGCCTTACTTCTTGCCAAAATACTCCTCCTCGATTGCCTTATACACTCCGTCGGCAACTTCGCAGGAAAACACTTTGTTCAAAAGCCGCTGTTTTTTAAGCTTCAAAATGCAGTCGGGGTTATCGCAGATATACGCGCCCCTACCCGCGGCTTTCGACGAAAAGTCCAAAAAAACGTCGCCCTCCGCAGGTTTTACTATGCGGAGCATCTGCTTTTTTTCTTTCAGCTCGCGGCAAGCTATACACATCCTTAACGGAATTTTTCTCGTCTTCGGCATACGGGATTATTCTTCCTCTTCGGTCGTAACGCCTATGCCGAGTTTAGCCGCCGCGCTTTCGCTTTTCACGTCTATTTTCCAACCCGTAAGTCTTACCGCAAGACGGGCGTTCTGTCCGTCTTTGCCTATCGCAAGCGAAAGCTTGTCGTCGGGAACTACCGCCATAGCCGATTTTTCGCCGTCAAGCTGGGTTACCGAAATTACTTTCGCGGGCGAAAGCGCTTTTGCGATAAATTCAAGCGGGTTTTCGCTCCAAGGAATTATATCGATTTTTTCGCCTTTGAGTTCTTCGACGACGGCGTTGACCCTCGCGCCCTTGTTGCCTACGCACGCGCCGATTGCGTCTACGCGCTCGTCGTTGGAAAAAATCGCCATTTTCGTTCTTGCGCCCGCTTCGCGGCTTATCTCTTTTATAACTACCGTGCCTTGCTTGATTTCGGGCACTTCTTCCTCGAAAAGCTTTTTGACAAGTCCGGGAGCCGAACGGCTTACAAGCACCTGCGCGCCGAAGTTTCCGCTTTTTACGCGTTTTACGAACACCTTTATTTTATCGTTGACGTTGTATTTTTCGCCGGGCACCTGGTCGGACGGAAGCATAACTCCGCTTACCTTGCCGTTGCCGAGGTCGATATAGACGTTTTTAGCCTCGATACTGCGTACGATGCCGACCAAAAGCTCGCCCTCTTTATCGGAAAATTCGCTCATTGCGACGTCGCGTTCGGTTTCGTGGAGTTTCTGCAAAATGACCTGCTTTGCGGTTTGCGCGGCAATTCTCGAAAAATCCTTGGGTACGAATTTTTCGTATACCTTGTCGCCGACCTTATAACTTTTTTTGATTGCCTGCGCGTCGGAAAGCGAAATCTGCGTTTCCTTGTCCTCGACTTCTTCCGCAACCGTTTTTACCGTGTAGAAGTCGATAGTTCCGCGCTCGGGATTAAGGCGTATTTCCACGTCGCCCACCGCGCCCGCATATTGCTTTTTGCAGGCGGAAACAAGCGCGTTTTCAAGCGCGTCCAAAAAAATCTGTTGGGGGATTCCCTTTTCCTTTTCCAAATCTTCAAGTGCAAGGAAAAAATCTTTGTTGGTCATTTTAAATTCTCCTGTCGTTTTATAGGTCTATTCAAATTTTATTGCTTTGTTTATTTTTGCTATTTTATTGCGCCCGATTTTAACGTTTTCGCCGCCGAGCGCAACCGTCACCGAATTGTCGTCGAACGCCGTAAGCACGCCCGACAAAAACTTTTTGCCTTTCATAGGCGCAAAAAGCTTTAATTCGACTTCTTTATTAAGGTTCCTTTCGAAGTCGCGCGCGGTTTTAAAAGGGCGGTCAAGCCCCGGGCTTGAAATATTCAAAGTATACGGCGCGCCGAAAGTCGGGTCAAGCACGTCTATCGGGTCCATTACCGCGTTATGGAATTTTTCGCAGGTGTCGAGGTCGACCCCGCTTTCCGTTTCGATATATGCGGTCAAAGCGGCGGTTTTGTCGTTAAATTCGACGTCCACTATTTCGATGCCGAACTCCTTTGCCGCGTCCTCGAAAAACGCGCGTATTTCGTCCAACGGCTTAATCTTCATTCCGATAAACCTCTTTAATATGATTATTGAGCGCCGCAAGGCGCTCAATAATAGCTTAACTATTAAGAACAGTTACATTATAACACGTTATTTTGCATTTTGCAAGTTTTATTGCAACTTTGGCAAAGATTTTTTTAATTTTATCAGTTCGATGAAGATTTTCGCGGTAACCAAGGCGTCGTCCGCCGCTCTGTGGTGGTTGAAAGTTATTCCGAACTTGTCGGCGACGGTGTTAAGTTTGTAGTTTGACAGAAACAACTGCTCTTGCGAAAGCGGAATAGTGTCTATTATTTTTCTTTCGAGTATATAGCCGAGCCGTCCGCAATAATAATCGACGAATTTGAAGTCGAAACCCGCGATATTGTGTCCGACGAGAATACTGCCCGCACAGAACTTGAAAAAGTCGGGCAGAACTTTTTCGCAAGTCGGCGAGGCGCCGAGCATATCTTCGGTAATTCCCGTAAGTTTAATAATTTCTTCCGAAAGTCTGCGCTCGGGATTTACGAAAGTGGTAAAACTTTCGCAAATAACGCCGTCCTTTATTTTATAAGCGGCGATTTCGATAATTTTATCCATATTCCCCGCGACGGGCGAGGAATTAAGACCCGTTGTTTCGAGGTCGAAAACGACAAAGGTGTTTTGTTTAAGACAGTCTGGAACGGGCTGTTTTTGCCTGAAAAGGTCGGTTTGCTCGGTTTCGGAATACGGTTCCGGTTTGACGGTATGGTAAAATTTCGGAACGGGCTTCGACGCGCGTTTTTCGGGCGTGAAGTTTTCGGGCAGTTTGCCGTAATCAATATACTCGGCGGTAAAGCGCAGATTGCCCCTGTATTCTTCGTTTTTGCCCGTGCAGACGATATAATCGCCCGCTTTTAAAGTATGAATTTTATCCGCGGAACGCTGGCGCACGAAATAAGTCGCGTAAACCGTCGCGGTCGTATCGTTGAGAACAAGCGACAGATATTCCTTTTCCTGCCCTTTTTTGTTTGTGTATGTACGGTCGCGGATTTCGAGTATTTCGCCGCAGACGACTACGCTGTCGCCCGCAAGGTTCATATCCGACATATAAATCGCCGAACTCTGTCTGTCCTGCCCTTCCAGAAATTCGAAGTCGCGTATTTTAAAAGTTCTGACGGGAAGTTCGAATTCTATCTCGTCCTCGTCTTCCTCGATTTCGATTTCGGCGCGCTTGTCGCTCTTTACGCAATTACCCGAAAATTCGCCGCAAAAGCAATTTTTGAGATATGCGGTAATTACGTCGCACATTGTATTGCCCGTAAAAAACGCGCCCGCCACCCCGACGGTATAATAAAAACCGCCGTCGGTTTTTTCGACTTTTATATCGTCTTCGGAAATAGTGGAATAAACGGCTTTGAAACTTCTGCCGAGAGATTCCATTATTTTTTTTCTGACCATTTCGCAATCGGGCGACAGTTTGGAAATTTCGAAGCGGCAACCGAAATACGGCGGCACGCATTCCCGTATTATTTTTTCGCACGCACTTTTGTCGTCGGGCGTATAGGCGCGGTCGGTAACCACCGTCACGCCCACCGTCCGCGCGGCTTTATCCACTTCGAGCGGGCGTATTATGGCGTTTTTGAGGTTATCGCTTACCGAGCGTATGCGCGACAAAATATTATCAGTCATTTGTAAGCAGGTCTATCTCCTTGAAAAATTCCTCTTCGGCGCGCGCGGCTTCGACTTTTTTTATAATTTCGCCGCCCTTGAAAATCACGCAATAATCCTTTGCCCCCGCGATACCGATATCGCAGTCTTTCGCCTCGCCCGGGCCGTTGACTACGCAACCCATAACGGCGATTTTAAGCCGCTTTTTTATGTTTTCGGTTCTTTTTGCCACTTTTTTCGCAAGTTCCATCGAGTTCCACATACACCTGCCGCAAGTAGGACAGGAAATAACGTCGACAAACTCGCGGTCAACGCCTACCGCGCGCAAAATACGTTCGGCGGCGTAGATTTCTTTTACGGGGTCGTCGGTAATCGAAATCCGCATTGTGTCGCCTATGCCGTCCACCAAAAGCGCGCCGAGCGCCGCCGCGGACTTTACTACCGCCATTTCCTCTGTGCCCGCCTCGGTAACGCCTATATGCAACGGATAGTCGGTTCGCGAGGCAAGCAATCTGTATGCCTCGACGGTAAGCGGCACGTCCGACGCCTTTACGGATATGACTATATCGTTTACGCCGAATTTTTCCAACGCGGAAACGCTTTTAAGCGCGCTTTCGACAAGCGACTTTGCGCTACGTCCGTATTTTGCGAGAAATTCGCTTTCGATACTCCCCGTATTCGACCCTACGCGGACGGCGATTTTGTGCGCCTTTATACAATCAGCTACGCGCTTTATCTTGTCTTCGCCGCCTATATTGCCGGGATTTATACGCACTTTGTCGCAACCGTTTTCTATTGACATTACGGCAAGATTCGCCGAAAAATGAATATCGGCGACAAGCGGAACGGAAATACGGTCTTTCACCGCTCTGACGGCGCGCGCGTCTTCCTCGTCAAGCACCGAAACGCGGATTATGTCGCACCCCGCCTTTTTAAGCGAGTTTATCTGCGCCACGCATTTTTCGACGTCGGAAGTCTTGACGGTACACATCGACTGCACCGCCACTTTTTCGCCGCCGCCTATTACGACTCCGCCTATATTGACTTTTCGCGTTAATCTTTTTTCCGCCATAATTTTTGCGCTCCGCGCGCCGTTAGGCAATGCGAAATAAGCGCTCGCTTTTACCGCGCGCAAAATTACAGACAGTGAAATTCACTGTCTGCCGATTTACTTATTGCTTTTGCTGTCCATCAAGGTCTGCAACTCTTCCATAAAGCTTGAAATATCTTTGAACGAACGGTATACGCTTGCATAACGGACGTACGCCACTTCGTCGTACTTTTTGAGTTCGTTCATAACAAGCTCGCCTATCGTTTTGGTAGATATCTCCTGGTCCATCGAGTTGTAAATCTGTTTGGTCACCGCCGCTACCATTTCGTCGATTTTGCTAAGCGAAACGGGGCGTTTTTCGCAGGCTTTGATTATTCCGTTTTTAATCTTCTGCGGATCGAAAGCCTGTCTTAATCCGCTTGATTTTATGACGAGTACGGGCGTATCTTCAACCGTTTCGTAAGTAGTGAACCGCTTGCCGCACTTGATACACTCGCGGCGGCGGCGAATTGTTCTGCCTTCGTCGGCGGAACGGCTGTCGATAACCTTGCTGTCCTCATACCCGCAGAAAATGCACTTCATTTTTAATCTCCGTATATTGTATTACAATATATATTATAGCACAAAATAAACGATTTGTAAAGACTTATTTAAAATACTTTACGCCGCTTTCGAAAATGCGCATATCGAAATTACCGGGGTAGTTTTTATATAGGTTTTCACCCTTTCTTTCGCTGTGACCCATTTTGCCGAACACCCTGCCGTCGGGGGAAGTTATACCCTCGATAGCCCAAACGCTGCCGTTGGGGTTGAACGGACTTACCATTGTGGGTTTGCCGCTCAAATCGACGTATTGCGTGGCAATCTGACCGTTTTTACGCATTTTTTCGAGTTCTTTAAGCGGCGCGACCACCTTTCCCTCGCCGTGCGATACGGGAACGGCGAAAATATCGCCGACTTTGCAGGCGGAAAGCCAAGGACTTTTTACCGAAGCGACGCGTATGTTTACCATAGTGGATACGTGGCGCGATATGTTGTTGTATGTAAGCGTGGGCGACTTTTCGGTCAGCGGACAGACTTTGCCGTAAGGCACAAGCCCGAGTTTAATCAAAGCCTGAAATCCGTTGCAAATCCCCAAAACAAGTCCGTCGCGGACGTTTAAAAGCTCGGAAATTTTTTCCGAAATGGCGGGATTTTTAAAAGTCGTCGCTATAAATTTACCCGAGCCGTCGGGTTCGTCGCCGCCCGAAAATCCGCCGGGGAAAGCGATTATATTCGCCCTTTCTATTGCGGCGATTATAGCCTTTACGCTTTCTTCTATGTCCGCGGGCGTGCGGTTTTTGATTACGAGTATTTCGGGTTCGGCGCCCGCAAGGCGGAAAGCGCGCGCGGTATCGAGTTCGCAGTTGGTGCCGGGGAACGCGGGTATAAAAACGCGCGGGCGCGCGGTTTTGGTGGAAATACCCGTATATTTTCCGTCGGACACAAAGTCGCAATCGGGCGCCTCGCCCTCTGCTTTCGCGGTTGTGGGGAACACGCCGTCGAGTTTGGAAATATACGCGTATCTTGCGTCTATATACGAAATCTCGCCGCCGCCGAAAGTAAAGTTGCCGTCTGCGGTTTCGCCTATAAATATGCTGTCGAGGTCGCCGAGGTCGGCGGGGTTTTCGACGGAAACGATAATTTCGCCGTAATGTTCGGAAAACAGCGTTTTGTTATCGGACGCGAATTTAAACCCAAGCCCGTTGCCGAAGCACGATTTTGCCACAGCCGCCGCCGCGCCGCCTTTTTCTATGACGGTCGCATACTTGATTTTGCCCGAAGAAATAAGGTCGCCTACGACGGCGTAAACCTTTTTGACGTAACCGAAGTCGGGTATATAGGTTTCGTCCTTTTTAAAGGGTAACAGATAAAGCTTGCGCCCCTCTCCGTCGAGGACGTTCGTAATAAGTTTCGAAGCTTTCGAGGGCGCGAGCGCAAAAGATATAAGCGTGGGCGGAACGTCGATATTTTCGAAAGTGCCGCTCATCGAGTCTTTGCCGCCGATTGCGCCTAACCCCAGCCCCATTTGCGCATACAGCGCGCCCAAAAGCGCGGAAAGCGGCACGCCCCAACGCTTTTTGTCGTCGCGGAGCCGCATAAAGAATTCCTGCAAGGAAAGCCTTGCGTCGGAATAAACCGCGCCTGCCGCAACCAATTTGGAAACGGACGTAACTATCGAATAAACCGCTCCCGTAAAGGGCGACGACGAGGTAAGTTCGGGGCTGTAACCGTACGCCGATACGGTGCAGTCGTCCGTTTCGCCTCCCGTGAATTTCGCCGCCATCGCAATGACGGGCGTAAGCTGATATTTGCCGCCGAAAGGCATATACACCGATTTTGCGCCTATCGTAGAGTCGAAATTTTCGGCAAGCCCCTTTTTCGAGCATACGTTAAGTTGAGAAAGAACGTCCGCCATCTTCTTTTCGAAGTCGCCGTCTGCGGCAAAATCGAAGAAATCGGTAATATAGTCGTTAATTTCCGCGTCTGCGGACTGCTTTACGCCGTTAGTGTCGAGGAAGTCGCGCGAGATATCCACTATCGCTCTGCCGCGGTGGAACATCTTCATTCTTCTGTCGTCCGTAACTACGGCGACGGGAGTTGCCGAAAGGTTTTCTTCCGCCGCAAGCGCGATGAATTTTTCTGCGTTTTCCGCGGCGACTACTACCGCCATTCTTTCCTGCGATTCCGAAATGGCGAGTTCGGTACCCGAAAGCCCTTCGTACTTTTTAGGCACCTTGTCAAGCATAATTTCAAGCCCGTCGGCAAGCTCGCCTATGGCGACTGAAACGCCGCCCGCGCCGAAATCGTTACATTTTTTTATCATCGTTGTAACGGTTTTGTTTAAGAACAGGCGTTGAAGTTTGCGCTCGGTAAGCGCGTTACCTTTCTGAACTTCCGCGCCGCAGGTCTGCACCGATTTTTTATCGTGCGCTTTCGAAGAACCCGTTGCGCCGCCGCAACCGTCCCTGCCCGTTTCTCCGCCCAAAAGCAGAATTATATCGCCTTTTTTGGGCTTTTCGCGGTAAATCATATCAGATTTTGCGCCGCCTACGACAAAGCCCGTTTCAAGCCTTTTCGCCTTGTAACCGGGGTGGTAAACTTCGTCTACCTGACCCGTGGCAAGTCCTATCTGGTTGCCGTAAGACGAAAAGCCCGAAGCCGCGGTTTTTGTTATTATTCTTTGAGGGAGCTTGCCCGCAAGCGTTTTTTCGATGGGTTCGATAGGGTCGGCGCAACCCGTAACGCGCATAGACTGCAAAACGTAAGTTCTGCCCGAAAGCGGGTCGCGTATCGCGCCGCCGAGGCAAGTCGCCGCGCCGCCGAAAGGTTCGATTTCGGTCGGGTGATTGTGCGTTTCGTTTTTGAACATTACGGTGTACTTCTGCGGCACGCCGTCAAGGGTGGCGTCAACCTTTATCGAGCAAGCGTTTATTTCGTCGGATTCGTCGAGGTTGTCGAGTTTACCCTCTTTTTTTAGTTTTTTAACGCCGATTGTCGCAATATCCATAAGACAGGGGTATTTGTCCTTTCTGTCTTTGTAAAGTTCGTCAAAAAGCGACTTGTACAGCCCGTAAGCTTCGGCAATATGCTTGTTATCGCTGTTTATGCGGATATTTTTGAGTTCGGTGGCGAAAGTCGTGTGGCGGCAATGGTCCGACCAGTACGTATCTATTACTTTTATTTCGGTTTCGGTCGGGTTTCTGCCCTCTTTAAAGAAATAATCGCGCACGAATGCAAGGTCTTTTTCGGACATTGCAAGCCCCATATGCGAATGATAATCGGCAATTTCGCTGTCGGTCATATTTATAAAGCCCTCGACCTCGCGGACGTCGGGCGCGTCAACCGCGACGTGCGCAAGACTTGTCGGCTTGTCAAGCGTAACCTCTTCGCTTTCGACGGGGTTTATAAGGTGTTTTTTTATACGCGCAATCTCCTGCTGAGTCGCGCCTTTTATCGCGTAAATTTTAGCGCACTTGATAAGCGGCCGCTCTTTTTGAGTCAAAAGCTGAACGCACTGCGCCGCGCTGTCGGCGCGCTGGTCGTACTGACCCGTAAGGTAGGCGATTGCGAATACCGAATAATCCTTTTTGAAACGGACGTTTTCAAAATAAACGTCGTCTACGGGCGGTTCCGAAAATACGCAGGGCACAGCCGCCTTAAATTCCTCTTCGCTTATCCCCTCTACGTCGTATCTTAACAGCTGACGTACGTCTTCAACCGAAATTTTGAGGAGATTGAGAATGTCCTCTTTGACTTGTTTTGCCTGTAAATTATCCTTTTTTTCAACAAATATTCTGTAAATCATATTTCAGCCTTCGCGGTATTTGATTCCGATATCCTTTCTGAAATGCATATTTTCCCAATTTATATTGTTTATTGCCCGATACGCTTTCGTACGCGCTTCTTCGACGGTTGCGCCCTTTGCCACGACGTTTAAAACTCTGCCGCCGTTTGTAAGCAGTTCGCCGTCAACCATTTTTGTGCCCGCGTGAACAAGCGTGCAGTCGCCTATGTCGCCGACCGTGATTTTTTTGCCCTTGACATAGCTTACGGGATACCCGCCGCTTGCAAGCACCACGCACACGCAAGCGCCCGTTTCCCACTCGATTTTCACTTCGGAAAGCCGTTCGTCGGTTACCGCCTCGAAAATATCGAGCAAATCGGTTTTGAGCATAGGCAGAATACATTGGGTTTCGGGGTCGCCGAAACGCGAATTGTACTCGACTACTTTCATTCCCTTGTCGGTGCGCATAAGTCCGAAGTACAGACAGCCTTTAAACGTCCTGCCCTCGGCGTTCATCGCTTTTACGGTGGGAAGCATTATTTTATCGTAAACTTCTTTTTCGAGTTCGGGCGTCCAGAACGGACAGGGCGAAAAGGTGCCCATACCGCCCGTATTCAATCCCTTGTCGCCGTCGTTTGCGCGCTTATGGTCGCAAGCGGTTATCATAGGCACAACCGTTTTGCCGTCGGTAAACGCAAGCACGGAAACTTCTTCGCCGGGGGTATATTTAAGCCCGCGCATACATTCTTCGATAACGACTTTATTGCCCGCCGCGCCGAACGCCTTGTCAAGCATAATTTCTTTAAGCCCCTCTTCCGCCTGCTTTTCGGTTTCGCAGATAAGCACGCCTTTACCGAGAGCAAGTCCGTCCGCCTTTAAAACTATGGGCGCGCCCTTGCGGCGGATATAGCTTAAAGCCTTGTCGTAGTCGTCGAAAGTTTCCGATTCCGCGGTGGGTATGCCGTACTTTTTCATAAGTTCTTTCGAAAAAGCCTTGCTCGCCTCTATAACGGCGGCGTTTTTGTGCGGACCGAAACAGCGTTTGCCTATTTTTTCAAGCTCGTCCACAAGCCCGAGAGCCAAAGGGTCGTCTGGAGCGACTACATAGTATTCTATATCGGGATGTTCTTCGGCAAATTTTATTACGGCGGGAAAATTCATATAGTCGATATCGACGTTTTCCGCTATTTCCGCAGTTCCAGCGTTGCCTTTCATACAATAAAGTTTTCCGACGCGCCTGCTTTTTTTAAGCGCCTGCAAAATGGCGTGTTCTCTGCCGCCGTTTCCTATGACAAGTACGTTCATATTTTTACCTTTTTCAGTGTTTGAAATGTCTGTCGCCGACAAATACCATAGCAATGCCCGCGGCGTTGCACGCGTCAACCGATTCTTTGTCCCTTATCGAGCCGCCCGGCTGAATAATCGCGGTTATTCCCGCCTTTACGCACTCTTCCACGCAATCGGGGAAAGGGAAAAATGCGTCGGACGCCATAACGGAGCCTTTGGCTTCGTCGCCCGCGTGCGCGATTGCCTGTTGCGCCGCCCATATGCGGTTGGTCTGACCCATTCCTATTCCCGTAGTCCTGCCCGTTTTACCTATAACTATCGCGTTGGACTTGGTGTGTTTTACTACTCTCCACGCAAACATCAACGCCTCGGTTTCCTCCGCGGTGGGCGCGCGGTCGGTAACCACGCCGTTGCCGTAAACGGTTTTTTCCTTGCCCGACGGCAGAGTCGAAACCTCGACTTTTGCCTTTGTCGAGAACAGGTTAATATCCTCGCCCGCGATAAGCGTTTCGTCGTATTTCTGCACAAGCAGCCCGCCGTACACCTTTTTCATATCAAACGCGCTTTCTTCTCTGCGCGCGGAGATATCGTCTATCTGCAAAAGGCGGATATTCTTCTTCTGTTCGAGTATTTCAAGCGCCTTTTCGGTATATGCGGGCGCCATAACTATTTCTATGAAAATTTTGTTTATTTCTTCCGCCGTAGCCTCGTCTACCGTGCCGTTTATTGCGAGTATTCCGCCGAAAACCGAAACGGGGTCGGAAGTATATGCGCGCATATAAGCCTGATAAATGTTTTTACCCGTGCCTACGCCGCAGGGATTCGCGTGTTTGCACGCGACAACCGCGGGCGTTGCGCCGAACTCTTTCAGAAGTTCGAGCGCGCCGTTCGCGTCGTTTATGTTGTTATAAGAAAGTTCTTTGCCCCACAGCTGTTTTGCGGTGGAAAGACTTCCCTTGCGGGGGAATTGTTCTTTATAGAATACCGCCTGCTGTTGGGGATTTTCGCCGTAACGTAAATCCTGCGCCTTTTCGTACGCGAACGTCACCTCTTCGGGAAAAGTTATGCCGAGTTGCGAGGCGAGATAGTTCGAAATAAGGCTGTCGTATACCGCCGTATGCGCGAACACCTTATATTGAAGATACTTTTTGGTGTCGAGCGAGATTGCGCCGTTTCCTATTTCTTCGAGCACGCGCGAATAGTCTTTGGGGTCTACTATTACCGCGACGTCCTGATAGTTTTTTGCGGCGGCGCGAATCATAGTAGGTCCGCCTATATCTATGTTTTCGATGCATTCGGCAAAGTCCGCGCCCTTTGCAAGCGTGGCTTTGAAAGGATACAAATTTACGCAGACTATATCTATAGTATTTATTTTAAGCGCGTTAAGTTGAGCCATATGCTCGGGATTCGAGCGCATGGCAAGAAGCCCTGCGTGTACCGCGGGGTGAAGCGTTTTTACGCGCCCGTCGAGGCATTCGGGGAAGCCCGTGATATCCGAAATTCCCAGAACTTTCAGACCCGCTTCCTTTAAAACTTTTGCGGTTCCGCCCGTCGAGATAATTTCGTAACCGAAATCTTCAAGCCCCTTGCAGAATTCCACTACGCCCGCCTTGTCCGATACGCTGACGAGCGCCCTCTTTTTCATTTCCATACTTTCCTCCGTAAATTTATAAAATTACAACCTTTCTGCCCGTCTTTTTTATCTTGCCGAGGCAGAGTTTTTTTACACAATAAGGTAAAAGTTCGTGTTCCTGTTCGAGAATACGCGCCTGCAAAGTTTCGGCGGTGTCGTCGTCCTTTACTTCGACGGCGCGCTGGGCTATAATCGCCCCGCCGTCGGGAACTTCGTTTACGAAATGCACCGTACAGCCCGAAATTTTCGCGCCGTACTCCAAAACCGCGCGGTGAACTTTAAGCCCGTAATACCCCTCGCCGCAAAATGCGGGTATTAGCGAGGGATGAATGTTTATTATTCTGTCCTCGAAGCTTTTTATAAAGCTTTCGGGGATTATTTTAAGCCAGCCCGCAAGCACTATGTAATCGACCCTTTGCATATTCAGAAGATATGTAAGTTCCGAATACAGTTTTTCGAGGTCGGGAAAGTCGCGTTTTGCAAAAACAGCGGTATATATGCCGTGTTTTTTGGCGCGCTCGATTGCGCCTATACCGTCTTTCGAGGCAATTAACGCGACTATTTCGCAGAATTTCTCCCTTTCGTTGGCGTCGATAACCGACTGAAAATCCGTGCCGCCGCCCGAAGCGAAAACCGCTATGCGCTTCACTTTAAAATTACCCCCGAGCCTTTGACGGTTTTACCTATAATTACGCACTTTTCGCCCGTGGATTCCAGCTGCGCCATCGCCGCTTCCGCGTCTTTTTTCGCAACGCAGACGACCATTCCTATACCCATATTGAATGTATTGTACATCTGTTGTTTCGAAAGCTTTGATTTTTCCTGCATAATGCGGAATATCGCGGGTATTTCGTAAGACGACGTATTTATGCGGCAACCTATTCCCTCGGGGAATATGCGCGGAATATTTTCTATAAAGCCGCCGCCCGTAATGTGCGCGATTCCCTTTACCTTGACCTTTTCGATTAAGGCAAGAATACTCTTGACGTAAATTTTCGTAGGCGTAAGCAATACGTCTATGATTTTGCCGCCCAAACGCTCGTCGTATTTTTCGAGTTCTTCAAGATTTTCGCCCCAAAGCTTTCTGACAAGCGAATAACCGTTCGAGTGAACGCCGCTCGACTTTATTCCTATAAGCACGTCGCCCGATTTTATTTTACTGCCGTTTATAATCTTCTTCTTGTCCACCACGCCTACGGCAAAACCCGCGATATCGTACTCTCCCTCGGGATAGAACCCGGGCATTTCCGCGGTTTCGCCGCCGATAAGCGCGGCTCCCGACTGACGGCAGCCCTCGGCAACGCCCGAAACTACCGTCGCAACCTGTTCGGGTTTAAGCCCGCCCGTCGCGAAATAGTCCAGAAAGAACAAAGGCTTCGCGCCCTGACATACGATGTCGTTTACGCACATCGCAACCGCGTCTATACCTATGGTGTCGTCTTTGCCAGAAATTATGGCGTATTTTAATTTGGTGCCGACGCCGTCCGTGCCCGCGACGAGAACGGGTTCTTTCATTCCCTTGGGCATTTGGAAAAATCCGCCGAACGAACCTATATCTCCGAGTACGCCGTCCGTATAAGTGGACTTAACGTGCTCTTTCATCAGTCTTACTGCTTCGTAACCTCTTTCGACGTCTACGCCGCTGTCTTTATAAGAAATAGCCATATTTTCTCCTTTATTCGAGTTTGAATTTATCCGTTTCGTATTCCGTCAACGGGTAAGGATACTGCCCGTTGAAACAGCCGAGGCAAAAACCCGTGCGTTCGCCTTTGCAGGTGCTTACAAGCTGGTCGATAGACAGATATCTTACGCTGTCTGCGCCGAGGCTTTTGCATATCTGTTCTTCGTCTTTGTATGCGCCGATAAGCTGCGAATAAGTCTGTATGTCTATGCCGAGATGGCAAGGGTGTTTTATTATCGGCGAACATATCCTTATATGTACTTCCGTCGCGCCCGCGTCGCGCAGCATTTTTACTATTTTGCGCATCGTCGTGCCGCGGACTATCGAGTCGTCGATTATTATTAAGCGCTTGCCGCGTATATTGGCACGCAAGGCGTTCATTTTTACGTTGAGGCTGTTTTCCCTCTGTCTTTGGTCGGGCTGAATGAAAGTTCTGCCCACATATCTGTTTTTCGCAAGCGCCTCGACGAAAGGTATGCCGCTTTCTTCCGCATATCCGCGCGCGGCTACGTTTGCCGAATCGGGTACGCCCGACACGAGGTCGGCGTCCACGGGATAGTACTTTGCAAGCAGTTTACCCGCCTCTTTCCTCGCTTCGTATACGCTTATTCCGTCCAAAACCGAGTCGTGCCGCGCGAAATAGACGTATTCGAAAATGCACATCTTTCTTTCCGCGGGTATGTCGTCCATCATATGCGAATGTATGCCCTCGCTGTCGATTACGACAATTTCGCCCGGTTGCACGTCGCGCAGAAAGTTCGCGCTTACGGCGTCGAGCGCGCAGGTTTCGCTTGCCACTACGACGTCCGTCGGGGTTGTGCCTATGCAAAGAGGTCTTATTCCGTAAGGGTCGCGCACCGCGATAAGCTTTTCGGTAGTCATTATTACAAGCGCATACGAACCTTTAAGTCTTGCGCACGCCCTTTTTACGCCCGTTAAAATATCGCCGTCGGACAAGCTGTTTATCAGAATAGCGATAACTTCGGAATCGATTGTCGTCTGAAAAACGGCGTTGTTTGCAATAAGTTCGTCGCGGAGCTGTTTGGTATTTATAAGGTTGCCGTTATGCGCCACCGCCATTTTACCACACTTGCCCGTAAAGATTACGGGTTGGGCGTTCAGAAGCTGACTTGCGCCCGTAGTCGAGTAACGCACGTGCCCTATCGCGATATCGCCTTCGGGCAGTTTGTCGAGGTTTCCGTTGGCAAACACTTCGGCGGCAAGCCCCATACCCTTGTGATAAATTATTTTATCGGCGAATGAAACGGCGATACCCGCGCTTTCCTGTCCCCTGTGTTGCAAGGCGTAAAGTCCGTAATATACGGTGTGCGCGACGTCGCGGTTTTCCTGAGAATATACGCCGAAAACGCCGCATTCCTCATGAATTTCGTCTTGTATTGCATCCATTTCGTCACCCCGAAAGAGGTTTACTCTTTACCTGTCCAGCAATATGTGCAAAGTTTGCAGGGTTCAAGCCCTATAGCTTCGATAAGCCCGTCGATGGACTGAAATTCCAACGACTCGAATTGAAATTTGTCGCAAATCGCCTTACGCATCGCCTTACCGCGCGCCGTAGTCGAATCGGCGTATTCTTTTACGTGTTCAACCGCCTTTTCGCCCTCCAATTCCATCATTGTGCGGCGCGTTATAAGGTCCATATCGCCCGACGAACGCGAAAAATTGAGATATTTGCATCCGTACATTATCGGAGGACATGCCGAGCGCATATGCACGGCTTTCGCTCCGTGAGAGTATAGAAAATCGACGGTTTCTTTAAGCTGGGTTCCGCGCACTATCGAATCGTCAACCAAAAGAAGTCTTTTGCCGTCTATAAATTCGTGGACGGGTATAAGCTTCATTTTCGCGACTCTGTTGCGTTCGGACTGGTTCACGGGCATAAAACTGCGCGACCATGTAGGCGTATACTTAATGTAAGGGCGCGCAAACGGCACTTTGCTTGCGTTTGCATAGCCTATCGCGTGGGGCGTACCCGAATCGGGAACGCCGCCGACGTAATCTATTTCGCTCATATCGTAGTTCTTTGCGTCGTTCTTTGCGAAAATTTCGCCGTTTCTGCAACGCATTACCTCTACGTTTACGCCCTCGTAACTCGAAGTGGGATATCCGTAATACGACCAAAGGAACGCGCATATGCGCATTTCTTTACCGGGAGGAGTGAGTTGCGTCACGCCGTCGGCGGACACTTCCGCTATCTCGCCCGGACCGAGTTCGCTGTAATCGGCATACCCGAGTTTTCTGTATGCGAAACTTTCGAACGAAACGCAGTACCCGTCGTCGCTCTTTCCGATATGAACGGGAAGTCTTCCCACTTTGTCGCGGGCGGCGATAAGCGTACCCTTGTCGGTCAAAAGCAGAATGGAAGCCGTTCCCTCTATTCTTTGTTGCGCGTAGCGTATGCCCTCGACGTAATTGCTTTTACTGTTTATAAGCGCGGCTATTATTTCGCTTGCGTTGACTTTGCTCCCCGTCATCGCGTCGAAATATCCGCCGTAGCCTAAAACTTCCTTTATTATATCTTCGGTGTTGTTTATTATGCCGATAGTGCAGATTGCGTAAGTTCCGACTTTCGAAACCATAATAAGCGGTTGAGGGTCGGTATCGCTTATACAACCTATGGCGGCGTTGCCTTTTATTTCGGAAAGCACGCGTTCGAACTTTGTTCTGAAAGGCGCGTTTTCGATATTATGTATTTCGCGCTGTAAACCGACTTCCGCGCTGTAAGCCGCGATACCGCCTCTCTTCGTGCCGAGATGCGAATGATAATCGGTGCCTATAAATACGTCGAAAACGGCGTCGTGTTTTTTGACTGCGCCGAAAAATCCGCCCATATTATTCTCCGGTCAGACGTTTGAATATTTCTTTGTACGCGTCCTCTACTCCGCCCAAATCCCTGCGGAATCTGTCTTTGTCGAGGCTGACGTGCTTGGTCGTATCCCAACTGCCCGCTTCCCAGAAGCGGCAGGTGTCGGGCGAAATTTCGTCCGCAAGCAGAATCTGACCTTTAAATCTGCCGAATTCGAGTTTAAAGTCTATCAAATCGATATTGAGCTGTTTGAAAAATTCTTTCATAGCGTCGTTTACGGCGAAAGCCATTTTCTTTATCGTATCGATTTCCTGCGCGGTCGCAAGATTGAGCGCAAGCGCGTGATAATCGTTTATAAGGGGGTCGCCCAAGTCGTCGTTTTTATATGAAAACTCTATCGTGGGCGCGCTGAACTTTGTCCCCTCGGGAACGCCGTAACGCTTTGAAAAACTGCCTGCGGCGACGTTTCGTATAATTACTTCAAGAGGCACTATCTGCACCTTTTTAACGACCGTGTTTCTGTCGTCAATCTGCTCGACGAAGTGCGTGGGAATCCCCTTCTTTTCAAGCATTGCCATCATCATGTTGCTCATCTTGTTGTTGATGACGCCTTTGCCCGCAATCGTGCCTTTTTTAAGTCCGTTGAAAGCGGTTGCGTCGTCCTTGTACGATACGATGACGTAATCGGGATTCTCGGTGGCAAACACCTTTTTTGCCTTACCTTCGTAAAGCTGTTCCTTTTTCTGCATATATGTACTCTCCTTAAAAAATTTTCTCTTGATTAACTTAAATACCCGCAGGGTGGTCTGCGGGCATAGGGTTAAATATCTGCAATTTCGGATTGCAGAGTTTTGTCGTCGGAATTGATTTTATCGCGCATTTTTGCCTTATAATCGGCAAGTTTCCGCGCAATATCGGGGTATTTTACCCCCAAAATCTGCAACGCAAGCAAGCCTGCGTTTTCTCCGCCGTTTACGCCGACGGTGGCGACGGGAATACCCGAGGGCATCTGTACAATCGACAGAAGGCTGTCAAGACCCCCCATCATATCCGTTTTGACGGGCAGACCTATTACGGGCAGGGTGGTATTTGCCGCGATAACTCCGCCGAGGTGCGCCGCTTTACCCGCCGTGCAGATTATCACCTCGACCCCGCGCGATACGGCGGTTTTTGAAAACCCGTGCGCCTCTTCGGGGGTTCGGTGCGCGGAAATCACGCGGACTTCGACCTCTACGCCGAAGTTCTTTATTACTTCGACGGCGGGCTTGACTACCGCAAAATCGGACTTGCTACCCATTATAACGGCTACTTTGGACATTGTTTCTCTCCGTATTAAAGTGATTTTTTGCGGCATACTTTTTGTATGCTCGTCTTATACGTTTTATTGATTGTGTACATTGTCGCCATAAATTTTTACGGCGTTATGCTTTTGAAAACACAACGGGACGAAAGCTACGGAAACGAGGGAAAAATGAACGCGGGCGACGGCAAAATCATTTTGACCGCGCTGCTTGGCGGCGCCATAAGTTTATACGTCGGAATGTTTATAATGCGCTACCGCCTTAAAAACATAGTCCTTATGGTACTACTCCCCGTAATCGGCGCGCTGAACATAATAATTTTTTACTATATATTCCGCGCGGGTTACCCCGTTGTTATAAGATAACTTATACCATATTTATAAATTACGGTAAAATTATAACACAATATGTAGTTAAAAAGAAAGTGTTTGAAAGTCTTTTTTGCAAAAATTAATTGACAAAATTTTACGTTTTACGCCGTCAAACGGTTGACAAACATAAAATTGATTACTATTTGCAGAAAATGAAAACGCCCGTCGTGCCGACGGGCGTTTTGCGTGCGTTTATTCTTTGTCCTTTTTCGAAGCGGAAACGGCTTTTGCGCTCTCGCTTGTCTTTAACAAATCGCGGATTTCCGCAAGCAGTTTTTCGGTGGTAACCGCGTTTGCCTCTGCGGCGGCCGCCTCTTCTGCGGCTTTTTTGTCCGCCTCTTCCTTTTCCGCCTTACGCTGTGCGGCAACCGCAAGAATTTCGTCCTTGTTCTTGCCTTCTTTTTTAAGCGCTTTTACTTCGTCCTTGGTAAGTGGCGCAAACTTGTTCTTGTTCTCTTCGGCACTTTTGCGCGCGTCGTTAATCAACTTGACGATAATAAAAAGCACGAGGGCGATAAGTATAAAGTTTATAATCGCTGTGATAAACGCGCCCCAATCGATATAAATCGACTTGGTAAGGTCAATCGTCGTCAGAACGGTGCCGTCCTCGCCCACTTCGTACACTTTTTTAAGGTAAGTGAAGATTTGGTCAAGACCTTCGCCGCCCGTAAGCGCAAGAAGTATCCAGTTGATTATCGGCATCAGAATGTTGTTCGTCAACGCGGTTACGATTGCGCTGAAAGCTCCGCCTATGATAACGCCGACTGCAAGGTCGATTACGTTACCGCGGGCAATAAAGTCTTTGAATTCTTTGAAAAACTTCTTCATTTATTACTCCTTGGATTAATTATACGATAATTATAAAATCAGCGCCCGACAATGTCAAGTAAAGTCGGGCGCTATTTGAAAATTTTCGGTTAAACGTACGCGTTTAGCGCCTTTTTGCGGGTTTATGTACGCATAAGCTCGCGTACAAGTCGGTCGCTCACGTCGTGGCAGTCCGCGCGCGGGGGCGCGTCGGGCAGAGTTTCGTCAAACGTCTTTTTGCCGTGCGAAATTATAACTATTCTGTTGCCGACCGCCGCCGCCTCGGACGGGTCGTGCGTGACGTACAGCACGGCGGGTTTGCTTTCCCGCCATATTTCGAAAAACAGACGTATCATCTGACTTTTCAGCTTTACGTCGAGCGAAGAAAAGGGTTCGTCCATAAGCATTACGTCGCCTCCGTATAAAAAAGCGCGGGCTATAGCCGCCCTTTGCGCCTCTCCGCCCGAAAGCCGCGCGGGGTAGCTGTCGGCTTTGTCCGAAAGGCTTGTTTTTGAAAGCATCGCATCGATTGCGGCTTCGTTCTTGCATACGAGTTTAAGGTTGCCCTTTACCGTAAGATTAGGCATAAGGCGCGGAGTCTGGAATATATACCCGCACTTGTGCGCGGTTATTTCCCCCGAATAATCTGTAAGCGAAGCGACGGCGTTTAAAAGCGTGGTTTTCCCGCTTCCGCTTTCGCCGAGAATACAGCAGATTTCGCCGTCGTTTACGGTGAGATTGAAATCTTCGTACAACGGCGTTTTGGGATAGCTTTTCGAAAAATTTCTGATTTCTAACATTTCGCGTTCTCCTTATGCCATTTGGAATTTATGCGCGAAATCTGTGAAAAGGCGATATCGACGACAAGACCGAGCAATACGGAAATTACGGTAAGGGCGGCAAGCCCCGCCATATTGTCGAAGTATATTCTCGCGTCCTGCATCAAGCCGCCTATGCTTTTGTACGTCTTGGCAAGCACTTCGGCGGAAATCATTATCTTTATGCCGAGGGAGATATTCGCGCCCGTCTGCGAAAAAACCGCGGGAGAAATAAGCGGCAGATATACTTTGAAAAGCCGCTCTTTCGCGGGCACTCCGTACACCCTTAAAGCTTCTTTAACTCCGCAATCTATTTCGCCTATCGCGCCGCAAAACTGGGCATATATCATAGGAAAAAGCACCAAAAACGTAACTGCGACGGGCGCAATTACGCGCGTTGTCCAGACAAGCAGAATAAGTATTACGGCAAGGGTCGGCAACGTGCGGAAAAATACCATTACGGGCTTTATAAACGTTGCGAATTTCGGAAAAACCGCGCCGACGGCGGCAAGGACTGCCGCGACGGCAAACGAAAGCAAAAACGCAAGCATTGTTCTGACAAAAGTGTTTAAAAAGGCTATCCAGAACGCACCGTCGGCAAAATATTTCCCTATACGTCTGCACGTTTCCCAAAACGACGGCACTATATATTCGTTACCCGTCGCATAGTATAACGCAAGCCACGCAAGCCACATTGCCACTATCGCCGCCACGGAAATTATTATATTGAGTTTTCTTTCGGTAAAAAATTTTTTCATTATACTGTCGTGAAAAATTCGTCTGCGGGAACGGAAGTCGCCTTATCGGAAACGCTTAACACCTTGTTTATATACGTCAGAACGGCGTCTTTGCCGTCAAGTCCCGAAGTAAACTTTATAGCGCAGTTTTTAATTGTCGTCGCGTTAAGATTCTGCGCCTTGAAAGAGGGTTGAAGTCCGTCTTCGAGGTTATCCCTTATTTCCGCCATAACATAAGCGGGGTCAGCGGTTTTAATCCATTCGGAGTTGTAGTCCACCGCCTCGATAAACTTGGAAAGTTGGGTTTTATTATGCTCGATAACCGACTTTTTAGCCACCATAACCGCTTGGGGATAGCCGTTGCCGTCGCCGTACATAGTTTGCAGATTGCCCACGTTTTTAAGCGGCGCGGCGGCGGACGCCGTTGCGCCGAGTTTAGCCGTCACGGCAGGCTCGGCAAGAACGTAATAATCGTATGCGACCGCGGGCACGTCCGAGGCTTCGACTTCAATAAGATTTACGCGGCCTTGTTGCGCCTCGGTCTTGTCCGAAACGTCGGCATAAGGTATTTCGTTATCGTTTAAAATAGCCTTGAAAGTAAGCCCGGGCACATTTTGAAGCTGTATTACCCCCACCGTTTTTCCAAGCAATTTTGCCGAAAGATTGTCCTTTGTAATCTCGCCTTCGGTCGTCGAAAGGATAAACAGATTGCCGTTTGTGACCGTGCCGACCATAAGGTATTGGGAAGCGTCGCCGAGAAGTTTGCAGGCGGCGGTTACGGGCAGAACGCAGATATCCGCGCGGGGATTTTTGCCCGTCACATATGTCTGAATAAGCGCGGAATCGACTATATCGAAATCGACGTCTATACCGAACGTATCTTCGTCGTCAACCGACATTGCGTAGGCAAGCGCAAGCGCGGGCGCGCCGTCGGGCGCATATACGTCGAATTCGTCGTGACCCTTTTTGCAAGCCGAAAAGCCGAGCGCGCAGGCGACGGAAATCACCGCGCAAGCCAAAAGCGTTACAAATTTTTTCATAATATCTCCTTTAAGCGCGCGAGCCGTAAGCCCGCCGCAAAATTTAATTTTTCGTAGTTAAAGTTTTGGCGTTTACGCCTTTTAACATACCTATTTTACCCGTAAGCGTGTTGATAATTTCCACGGGAGCGTCGATTATGACGCACAAAACTGAAATCGCCCTCTCTTTGTACGGTATACCCATTCTGCCGACGATATAGTCGCCGAACTCCGCCAAAAGCGCGTTTACCTGCGGGCTTTGGCTTCTGTCTTCGACAATAACGCTTATAACCGCCAACCTTTTTTCGGACATAAAAATAACCCCCTTTAAAAGAGGGCGCAGGCAAAATACGCCGAAGAGTTCGGCGAGGTATTCAGCCCTTTACCCTCAGGAATCCCTTTGAATTCAGGTGACTATATTTTAACACGCGAAAAATCTTTTATCAAGCGATTGGAATAATTATTATTCCGAAAGCCCATAATTTGAATATGAAAAAATTGATTTTCATTGTGTTTTTTGTGATTTCGTTAGTTGCGGTCGGGCTTTACGGGTGCTCGAAAGGTCAGACGGGCGGCGGCGACCGCGCGGTTTCGCCCATCGACGCCATAGAAAGACTGTAAATTTTAAAAGGCTTCGCGTTTTGCGAAGCCTTTTGAGTTATTTACGCTTTGAGTTATTTACGCTTATTGAAATTTATAAGACAGCCTGCGAGAATTATCTTCTTCTCTTCGGCGGTAAGCGCGCCTATTTCGAACGAAACGTTTTTGACTTTGCCGTCGGAAATATGTTTTGCGGGAATTACGGGGCTGTCCTCGCAAATAAGTTTATTTATGTTTTCGATATAAATATAGTCGCCTACTTTGAAATCGAAATTACGGCATAAAAGCGGTAACATACCCCAATTTATCAGATTGGAGCGGTAACGCTTGGTCGCGTACTCGACGGCGATATTCGCAACGCCGCCCAAAACGCGCTGGCAGGAAGCCGCCTGCTCGCGCGCCGAACCGTCGCCGGGTTTTCTCGCCACTACGCAACTGCCGTACATCGTATTGGGCTTTAAGTCTATTGAAACTTCCGAAAGCACGCTTTCGGGGAGTTTTCCGCTTTCGCGGCGCGCCGCCTCGTCCGCTTTGACCTGTTTGGCTCTGCCGACGTAAGCGGGGTCTTTGCGGGAAAGCGCAAACTCCGCAAGACGGAGCGGGTTCGAACGGTACGACGAAGTTTCGCCCGAGGGTATGAGTTCGTCGGTGGTTGTAACGGGGTCGGTAAGCACCGAAACGGCTTTCATAAGGACGTTGTCCGCAAGTTCTATCTGCTCGGGCCAGTCGGTTATGTTGTTGCCGTAAACAATTTCGGCGTCCTTTTGAGGCTTGCCCGCGCCCCTGTATACGCGGTTATCGTAAATGGTCTTGTCAAAGACGTATTTTTTAAGCTTTTTGGTATACTCCGCCTCGGTTGCGGGCGTTAAAATACCACCGTTAGCCGCCGTCGCGGCAATGGAACGCGCGTCCATAAGCGCAACCGCCGCAAGCTGGCCTTCGCCCGGTTTCGAACCCTCTCTGTTTTCGAAGTTCCTCGTCGTATGGCGGATTGAAAGTCCGTTGTTCGCGGGGGTGTCGCCCGCGCCGAAACAAGGACCGCAGAACGCGGTTTTGACTATCGCGCCCGAAGTCATCAGCGCCGAAATGTATCCGTTATCGGCAAGCCCCTTGAATACGGGCTGGCTTTGAGGGTAAACGCTTAAAGAAAACTCGTTGAAGCCGCAGCTTTTGCCGCGCAGAATTTCGGCGGCTTCCGCGATATTTTCGTATGTTCCGCCCGCGCAGCCCGCGATTATACCCTGACTTACACAGACCTTGCCGTCCTTTATCTTGTCGCGAAGTTTAAACGAACCGTTGCCTTTGAGTTTTGCGCCCGCCTTTTCTACTTCGCCCAAAATATCGTCGGCATTTTCGAGAAATTCCTTTATGGTATACGCGTTTGACGGGTGGAAAGGCAAAGCTATCATAGGTTCGACGCGCGAAAGGTCGATAACGACCGCCCCGTCGTAATATGCGGGGTCGGCGGGGTGCATCGGCTTAAAGTCCTGCGGACGACCGTGAACTTTGAAATACTCTTCCGTTATTTCGTCCGTTTCCCAGACGCTCGAAAGACAGGTCGTTTCGGTAGTCATTACGTCTATGCCGCAACGGAAGTCCATTGAAAGATTCTTTACCCCCGGACCTATAAATTCCAGCACTTTGTTTTTTACGAAACCGCTTTTGAAAGTCGCGCCGACAAGCGCAATCGCGACGTCGTGCGGTCCTACGCCCTTTTTGGGCTTGCCTTTAAGGTATACGGCGATAATTTCGGGGCGTTTAATGTCGTACGTCTGATTTAAAAGCTGTTTTACAAGCTCGGGACCGCCCTCGCCCACCGCCATAGTGCCGAGCGCGCCGTAGCGTGTGTGGCTGTCCGAGCCGAGAATCATCGCGCCGCACTTCGCCTCGGTTTCGCGCATATATTGGTGAATTACCGCAAGGTGAGGCGGGACGAAGTTTCCGCCGTATTTTTTCGCCGCGGTAAGACCGAATATATGGTCGTCCTCGTTTATGGTGCCGCCTACGGCGCACAGCGAGTTGTGGCAGTTTGTAAGCGTATACGGAACGGGAAATTCTTTCAGACCCGAAGCCTTGGCGGTCTGAATAATGCCGACGTAAGTAATATCGTGCGAAGCCATAGCGTCGAACTTTATTTTAAGGTTGTTTTCGTCGCCCTTGTTGTGCGACGAAAGCACGCCGTAAGCCATTGTTCCCTTTTGCGCCTCACGTTTTTTGGCGTCCACCATAAACGCAACCCTTTCTTTAAGAAGTTTGCCCTCGGTATAGTAAACGCCGCCTTTTATAAGTTTTATCATATCTTAATCCTTTGAAAATTGATTGCCTTTCTATTTTATAACAAAAAACGGATTTTTTCAATAATTTAAACGACAAAATTACGCCCGCCCGAAAATTTGTTGCAATTTTGTCCGTTTGCAAGTATAATTTAGCTATGAAAATTTTCAAATACAAATTTACGCGGCTTATAACCGCGCTTATATTCACGGGACTTGCGCTTGCCGTAGCCGCGTTTGCGCTTAATCTGTACTTCGTTTTGGCTAACGGCATAGATTCGGCGGCGAACAGATTCTACCCCATTTTGCAATATTCGCTGATGTTCTTCGTTTCGGTCGGGGTTTTCGTGATACTTTTAAGCCTGCTTCTTTCCTCTTACTACGCGGTGGACGTAGAGAAAAAGGTTTTCAAAACGAGTTTCGGAATTATAAAAAGCAAATACGATATTTCGAAAATCGAAAGCATACTGCACGACAGAACGACCGAAAAACTGCACGTATATTTCGAAAATCAGTCGTTTATTACGATAGTGGTAAAAAAACAGTGGTACAACGATTTTGTCGAGGCGTTGCTTGCGGCTAATCCGAAAATAGAATTTTCGGTGCGTTCGAAAGAAAATACCCCCGACGACGAAAACAAAAAAGACGGCGATAAATAAAAAAGCGGCTTGCGGCAGATTGCCGCAAGCCGCTTTTTTATGATTTTAATTTTCCGCAATCGGTCAATCCAACGGGTATTTTTCAGGTTTGCGGCTTTTGCGGACTATGGTGCGGTGTTCTTCGCCCGCCAATAGTCTGTAAATGTTTTTACGGTGCGCTATCCACGTTATAAGATTAAGCGCAAGCAAAAGTCCGAGGCAGGCGATTACCCAACCGTTTAAAAGATTTTCGTATCTGAAAAAGAATACCGTCGCCTGAAACGCCGTCAGACCCGCAACGCCGATGAGCGAGCCCATTGACCCCCACTCGAAAAATACGATATACAGCAGAACGAGCGTCAGAAAAGCCGCCGCTATCAAAAAATACCACCATTCATCGCAGGCGAGCGAAAAGGTGAAAAGCCCCATTGTGGAAGCGATGCCTTTGCCGCCCTTAAACTTCATCGTGACGGGAAAAACGTGACCTATTATAACGAAAACACCGAAAAAATAACGGGCGAAATCCGAAACTCTTACTATCGTGCCCTCGAAATAATAATCTTTGAAAATAAAGTACGCCACGACTGCGGGCAGACCGCCCTTTACAAGGTCGCAGAAGAAGTTTATCGCGCCGAATTTAAGCCCGAACGAACGGGTCATATTCATAGTGCCGGGATTTCCGCTGCCCACGTCGCGTATATCCTTTTTTTTGACGTGCGAAATGAGTACGGCAAAATTGAAACAGCCGATAAGATAGCACACGACGGCGGCGATTACAAAATAAAACCAACTGCGGGAAAGCGCAAGTTCTTTCATTCGCTCTTTTTCTCCCTTGTCAGAATTTTCAACGGCGTGCCCGAAAAATCGAAGTTGCTCCTTAACGTATTTTCGAGAAACCGTTCGTAAGAAAAGTGCATAAGGTCGCAACTGTTTACGAACAAGACGAACGTCGGCGGCGCGACCGCGACCTGCGAACAATAGTATACTTTAAGCCGTCTGCCGTTATACGAGGGCGGTTCGTTGGCGCGCACCGCGTCTAAAATAACGTCGTTTAACATACCCGTCGCGATTCTGAAACGGGAATGAGCGTATACTTCGTCCACAAGCGACAAAATCTTTTCGGTGCGCTGACCCGTTTTTGCCGAAATATATACGGACTTGAAATAGTCCATAAATTTAAGGTCTTCACGCAATTTGTCCTGAAATTTGTTTATTGTGTTTGTATCTTTTTCGATAAGGTCCCACTTGTTCATTACAATTACAGACGGCTTGCCCTGTTCGTGGACGTAACCTATGATTTTGGTGTCCTGCTCAGTAAGCCCGTCCGTACTGTCAACCACAAGAAGGCATACGTCGGCGCGGCGCACCGCGTCGAACGCACGCATAACCGAGTAGTACTCGACGTCGTCCTCTACCTTGCTTTTTTTGCGTATGCCCGCCGTGTCGATAATAGTATAATCTCTGCCGTCGTAAACGAATTTCGTGTCTATCGCGTCGCGGGTTGTGCCTGCAACGTCGGTCACTATCGAGCGTTCGAAGCCGAGCAGTTTGTTCACAAGGCTGCTTTTACCCGCGTTGGGCTTGCCGACGACGGCGATTTTTATGCCGACGTCCTCGGTTGTTTCGCCCCTTTCAAACCAACTTACAGCCTCGTCCAGAATATCGCCTATGCCTTGCGAATGTTCCGCGGACAGCGGAAACGGTTCGCCCAAACCGAGCGCATAAAATTCGAAAAGCTTGTCCTCGGAATATTCGTCGATTTTGTTTACGGCGAGAATTACGGGTTTTTTACTGCGGCGCAAAAGGTCCGCCACGTCGTAATCGGACGAAGTAAGCCCCTCTTTGCCGTCAACCATAAACACTATTACCTGCGCACAGTCCACGGCGACTTCCGCCTGTTTTTTTATCTCGCGCCACATAACGTCGTCCGAGCGCAGTTCGATGCCGCCCGTATCTACAATTGTGAAAGGCTTGCCGCGCCACTCGCAATCGACGTAAAGTCTGTCGCGCGTAACGCCAGGTCTGTCTTCCGTTATCGAAATTTTTCTGCCTGCAACCTTATTGAAAAAGGTGCTTTTACCGACGTTCGGTCTGCCGACGACGGCAATCAAGGGGTATGCCATAACTAACCTTTTATAAGATTTTCAAAAAAGTCCGCGGTGTTTCTGTTTATCGTGACTTTTTTGCCTTTAAGCGATTTTTTAAGCTGCGAAACGGACATTCCGTCCAAAAAAACGTCCTCGAACTCCTTTAAACATACGGCGGGAATTATTACGCCGTCGAAACTGTCGGCGCGCTTTTTAAGCGCGTTTAAGATATCGCCGCCCGTCAGAAGTCCCGTACACGTCACGCTTTCGCCGAAAAATTCGTTTTCGACGGGCAAGGCGAAAGAATGAAGATTTTCAACCGCCGCGTTCGCCCTCTCGCAACATTTCTGAATATTCGTATAGGCGCTTACGCCCGTTATCACCGCGATACTGCGCGGTTTTTTCAATTTCGCCGCGTAAAGCGCCGCGTCAAATTCCGCAAGGAATTTGCTTGTCATTCCTATGCCGTTTTCTATCTGCGGAAAATCGCCGTAAAAGTCCACGGGTTCGGGATTTTTTCCGCTTTTTATGTAATATTCGTCGGCGGGGAGCAAAAAGTTTACGCCGAACTCCTTATTAAGTTCCGCGCAAAGTTTTAAGATTTCGCACGCGGTTTCGCAGGTAAGGTCGTCTATTTGCGTAAGATTGTCGCGATACTTTGTAAGCCCCGTGGGCACAACCGCGAGGTCGGCTACGGCGGGATAAAGCGCGAACAGGTCGCGCGCGGTTTTTTCAAGCTGTGCGCCGTCGTTCATTGCGGGCACTATTACCGCCTGACAGTGTACCGTGATTTTTGCGGCGGCAAGTTTTTTGAGTTGCGCCGTTATTTTGTCCGCAAATCTGTTGCCGAGCATCTTTTTGCGCAGTTCGCCGTCGGTCGTATGCACCGAAACGTACATAGGCGAAAGGTGCAGACGGATTATACGGTCGAGTTCTTCGTCGGAAACGTTGGTCATGGTGATAAAGTTTCCGCACATAAAACTCATAACGTAGTCGTCGTCTTTTATATAAAGACTGTCGCGCATATGGGCGGGCATCTGATCGACGAAGCAAAACACGCACTTATTCGTACAGGTGCGGATTACGTCGTTCTTTTTAAACGTGAGATTAAGGCTTTCTTCGCCCTTATCGACACTGAACGTCCTTTCAACGCCGTCCTTTCCGACTACGCGCATAGTAAAAGTCGGCTTCGAGTCGTAAAACAGGTAATCCAAATCGTCCACCGTCCCGAACCCGTCGAACGAAATTATTTTTACGCCTTTTTTCAAGCCGTATTTTTTTGCCGCGGCGCCTTTTGCCGAAAGAATTTCAAGCATATTTCAATTATAAATTATCGCGCGGAATTTGTAAAGAAAAAAGCGCGGAAATAAGAAAAGGCGGCAATATGTGCCGCCTTTCGGCAATTTGTCAGCCGAGGAACGAGCCGATAAGTCCGAATACCACGCCGAACGTGAATATTATAAGGGCTATCCAATAAAAGATTCTCCACCCCTTGGTTTTGCCGCGCACATAGCGGTATGCGGGAATTGCTACGCCGATTAAAAGCGCGAGCTGTCCGAGGAACGACGTTACCGAATAAACGGTATTAAGCACGTTTTCGACATTACCCGAAATTTCGCCGATAGCGCCGATAATAAGGCGCAGTAAACCGCCTATTACGAAAAACGTCGCCGCGATAGCTATGCCCCAGAAGGCGCAGAATTTCGACAAATCCGTTCTTTCGGAAGCGGTAGACTTGTTCTTTTTTGCCATAATATATCTCCTTTTACTTAATTTTTTCTAAAACTTGCAGAAAATAGTCGGGCAAAGGCGCCGAAAAAGTCATCTCTTCGCCCGTTTTAGGGTGGACAAGCGTAAGCTCGCACGCGTGCAGAAGCTGACCCGAAAGCCTGAATTTCTGCTTTTTTACGCCGTAGACGGGGTCGCCCACCACGGGATGACCCATATATTTCGCGTGAACGCGTATCTGATGCGTTCTGCCCGTAAAAAGTCCGAATCTGCACAAAGTGAAATTTTCGTACCGCTTTATAACCTCGAAATCGGTTACGGCAAGCTTGCCCTTGTCGGGCGGCACCACCGCCATTTTAAGCCTGTCCGCGGGATTTCTGCCGATATATGTGGTTATTCTGCCGCGGTCGTCTTTTACTCTGCCTTCAAGAAGCGCAATGTAAGTGCGTTTGCAGGTTTTTTCGGCAATCTGCTTCGAAAGGCTTATATGCGCCTCGTCGCATTTGGCGACTACCAAAAGACCCGACGTGTCTTTGTCGATTCTGTGAACTATTCCGGGGCGCAAAACCCCGTTTATGCCGCTTAAAGAATCAAGATTATACAGCAAGGCGTTTACAAGCGTTCCGCTTGTATTGCCGTTGCCCGCGTGTACGGTCATTCCCTGCGGCTTGTTGATTACGGCGAGATAATCGTCCTCGTAAACTATGTCGAGGGGAATGTTTTCGGGTCGCGCCGAATACTCTTCCGCCTGCGGGAAATCGACTTCAAACTCCTCGCCCTTTGCAACGGCGCGCGACGGCTTTACTTTTTCGCCGCCGCAAGAAGCGCAACCGTTTTCGATAAGCCGTTTTGCCGACGAACGTGAAATTTCGGCGGCTTCGGACAAAAAAACGTCCGCGCGGTCGTAATTTTTTTCGGCGGCAAACGTCTTTTTCATTTAAGCCGCCCCGTCCTCTCCGTTTTCGTCTTTTAAAGCCTTATTGCCGTCCGTATCGCCGTCTACGGTATTTTTATCGGGGGAATTAACGTTTTCGGGCGCGCTTTCCGCCGAGATTTCCAAACTTTCCGAACTTTCGCGCGCGTTTACGGAATTTGCGGCGCCCGCATTGTCCGAAGCGGCGCCCGCGGCCGCTTTCGCCTTTTTAGCCCTTTCTTCCGCTTCGCGCTTTTCGTGCGCGGCACGCGCGGATTTGGTTTTGGGGAAAATCGCCCAATCGTTTATAAACAGAATATCCACTACAAGCATAGCCGTGCCTATGACTATGCAGAAATCGGCTATATTGCACGACGCCCAACTGAATATCATATTCAGTTCGATAAAGTCGCGCACCATACGGTAAGCGCACCTGTCCACAAGGTTGCCTATCGCGCCCGCCGCTATAACCGCAAGCGCGAGTTTTGTCAATTTAAGCCTTTCGGGTACGACAAGGAAAATACCTATTATCCCGAGCAATAAAATTATGGTAAACGTTATTAAAATAGGCTGACCGACTTCGGGATTGTCGTTTAAAAAGCTGAAAGCGCACCCCTGATTGCGCGTGCCGCTGACTACGCGTATAAGTTTGGGAATTACGGTAAATTCCCAGCCGTGCGCCTCTTCGAAAAGTTTGGTAAGTAAATCCACCGCAACAAGCAAAGCGCATATTGCGATAAATATAAGGCTCCATACGCCTATATTGATTTTGAATTTACTTTTTTTCATAGATTTAATGATATAGTAAAAGTGTAAGTTTGTCAATTAAGTTGAGGTAAATTTAAACGGCGGCGCGAAAATTTCGCGCCGCCGTCGTAATTATTTCACAAAGCCCAAACTTATCAGAATTGCCTCTTCCACGCGCGACATAGTGCTTGCGTTAAGCTCGCCTATCCGCTCTTTCAGCCGCCTTTTGTCAAGCGTGCGTATCTGTTCGAGTAGTATTACCGAATCCCGTGCAAGTCCGTACGTCGAGGACGGAAGTTCTATATGCGTAGGAAGTTTCGCCTTGTTTATTTTGCTCGTTACCGCCGCGGCGATTACCGTCGGGGAATACTTGTTCCCGACGTCGTTCTGCACCACGAGTACGGGACGAATGCCTCCCTGCTCGCTGCCCACCACGGGCGATAAGTCTGCGTAGTAAAGTTCTCCGCGCTTAATCGTCATATCAACCTCGTTTTTGGCAGTGGGTATATATTATTATATGTACTGCCTACTATTCAGTGTTGACGGAAAGAAGCTAATTTATACCTATCGGTATATCCCTACGCCGAGATTGACGAAAAGGAACGTATAATACCCGACAAGGCACATAAGCATTATAACGCCCGCAAGTCTACCGAGGCTTTGGGTCTTTCCGCAGGAAAACCCCCATATCAGCGCCGCGGCGATAAGCGACACAACGCCGCCCACAAGACCTTCCATTGTAAACGCGATTCCTTTCGAACCCGTGCACAGCGCGCCGACGCCGCCTATAAGAAGAATGTTGGCTATGTTACTGCCTATGATATTGCCCGTCGCTATGCCGACGTCGCCTTTACGCGCCGCGGAAACCGAGGTTATAAGTTCGGGAAGCGAGGTGCCGAAAGCGACTACGGTGAGCGCGACGATTTCCGTCGGTATGCCGATAAGTTCTACGGCTATCGTCCTTGCCGAGCTGACGACGACGGTCGCACCGCCGACTACCATTAAAAGTCCGACCAGAACGAGCGCAATTAAAAACCAGGCTTTGCTTTGAAGACTTTCGTAACCCGCTTTGAGTTTTTTTATAAAGCCCGCGTTTTCCTCTTCCGCGCTTACCGCAAAAGGTTCTGAAACGGAAACCGCCGTTGCCTGCTCTAATTGGGCTTTCGACTGTTTTCTCGCAAGCACTATGTTATAAGCCATAAAAGCGAAGTACAGCAAAAGCAAAATAAGTCCGCACCACCAGGGCATTACTCCGTTAAAGAAGAACTTGCCGTCTTCGGTACCCGTGGAATAGCCGCCGACAAACATACCGAAAATAAGGAACAGCGCGCTTACGAATACGAGGAACGGCATATCTATCCAACGCGTGGTCTTTTCGACGGGAAGTTTGCAGATTACCGCCGACAGACCCAATATAAGCAATATATTCAGTACGTTACTGCCGAGTATATTGCCTATTATTACGTCGCCCGCGCCGCCTACCGCGTCGAATACCGTAACGGCAAGCTCGGGCGCGCTTGTGCCGACCGCCACTACCGTTACGCCTATTATAAACGAAGAAATTTTCAGTTTTTTGGCGATACCCGAAGCGCCGTCCACGAAAAAGTCGGCGCCCTTGACAAGAAGTACGAAGCCTATGACGAGGAGCAATATATTTACCACCCACGTCGCGCCGATATTGTCGAGAACCAGATTAAATTCCATTTCTTTTGCCTCGCTTTATATTTTTGCCGTCTGAAAAAGAAAAGAAACAAGACTTTTGACTTAAAATACATTAAGTCAAAAGTCTTGTTCCCTTACAGGGGGCGACACCGGGTTTTTACGCCGTGATGACGATGCCGCTCTTGCAACTACTCCCTTTCAACGGTTACATTTTAGCAGATTGATTTTTACAAGTCAAGCGTTTAACCGAAAAATGCAGATTTTTGATTATATCTTCCGCCGTCGCGCAATACTCCGTCTTTTCTTCCGACGAAATTTCAGCCGCAAGCCCCAAAGTATAACTTGCGCACACCGCGGCGTCGAAAAGCGGAAGCCCGCGCGCGGCAAGTCCGCAGATAAAGCCCGTCAGAATATCGCCGCTGCCGCCCTTTGAAAGAGAAGTGTCGCCCCTGACGTTTATAACCGTTCTGTCGCCCTCGCAAATTACGCTTGAATTGCTTTTGAGAAGTACGCATACGCCGTGCGCTTCCGAATAATCGCGCGCGCATTTTACGGGGTCGGAAAGAATTTCTTCCGTCGAAAGTCCCGTAAGGCGCGAAAACTCTTTTATGTGCGGCGTTATAAGCGCGGCGCATTTTTTACCGTCAAGCACACCCGCGCCGTACTTCGACAGCGTATTCAGTCCGTCGGCGTCGATTATGAGTTTTCCCGAGTAATTTGTCAATATATATTGCAACTTTTCGTAAAGTTCGCTACTTACGCCGCACCCCGAGCCTATTGCCAACGCCTGCGAAGAAAGGTCAGCGTCGTCTGAATACACGGCTTGCGGAATACGTGGCGCAAGCGCGAATTTTACCCTTTCGCTTGTGGTGAGTTTAACATAACCGCAACCCGATTTCAAGGCGGAACGCGTAGCGAGAGCCGCCGCGCCCGGGTATTTGTCGCTGCCCGCGATAATGTTCGCCGAGCCGTAAGTTCCCTTATGGCTGTTGCGCCTGCGCAAAGGAAAGTATGCGCTTACGTCCTTATCGTCGTAAATTTCCGCATAGTTTCCGTCGGGGCATTTTATGCCTATATCCGCCATTTTTATTTTTCCGCAGAAATCGGGACCGTCTGAAAGCACGTGCCCCAATTTGAGTTCCGCGATACATACGGTAACGTCGGCTTTGACCGCGCACCCCATAATCCGCCCGTTGTCGCCGTTCAGACCGCTGGGGATATCCGCCGAAATCACGAACGCGCCCGACGAATTGATTTTTTCTATAATTCGGGCGTACTCGCCCGAAACTTCGCGCGAAAGCCCCGTACCGAAAACACAATCTACTATTATATCTCCGCATATTCCGTCCGAATATGCGCCGCGGTAGTTAAGCCGCTCGCGCGCGCAATCTTCCGAAAGTTTGCCCGAAAGCGCAAAAACGCTGACGTTTACGCCGCATTTTTGCAATTTTTGCGCGCAAACAAAGCCGTCGCCGCCGTTATTGCCCGTGCCGCAGACGACAAGCACGCTTTTTTTCGCGCATATTCTTATAACTTCGTCGGCTATCGCCTCTCCCGCCGCCCTCATAAGAGTTTCCGACGGGATTTTAAGCGTTTCTATCGTGTAGCGGTCCGCCGCGCGCATTTGACCGTTTGATAAAACCTTATGCATATTCAGAACCTTAAAGAAACCTCACCCGAGCTGATATTGCGTATTTTTCCGTTGGACGTTTTGCAAACAAGCGCGCCGTCCGCCGAAACGTCGAGCGCGGTACAGGTTTTTTCCCCGTCCTGCGTTTTTATTGTAACTTCCCCGCCGAGCCACGGCATATACCCGCGGTAATCGGCTATTTCAAATTGCTTGCCGAGATTTGAAACAAGCTCGTCCGTTACGGATTTCAGGTCTTGTTTTGCGCCGAGTTCGAGGCGCATTGTCGTGGCGATATCGCAAAGTTCGGGCGGTAGCGCGTTGTTTACGTTCAGACCTATCCCCACTATCGAGCGCACGATTCCGTTTCCCGAAAAGCTGTTTTCAATTAGCGTGCCGCTGATTTTTTTACCGCCCGCAAGCACGTCGTTCGCCCAACGTATTACGGGCTTTATGCCGAATTTTTCAAGCGTTCTGCACACAGCCACGCACGAATTGACCATAATTTTAAAGGCGTTTGCGGCGGCAAACCCCGTATAATGGCACATTACCGAGATATAAAGCCCGCCGCGTTCGGACGAAAAGCTTCTGTTTTTGGTGCCCTTGCCGTCGGTCTGCGTTTCCGCGACGGCTATCGCGTCATCGCCGTCGTCCACGCGCTTTAAAAACGCGTTTGTGGAATCGGTTGTTTTCAGATTATAAATCTTCATCGCCGTCACCGAGTGAATCCACCGCCGCCTTTGCCGTGTCGTAACCGAAGCCTTTGGACAGCAGGTATTTAAAGCCCTTATAAATATTCGTCTTGTCGAAAGGCTTGCCGCGCATATATTTTTCGAGTACGGCGCGCGCCGCCTTGGGGTCCTCTTCCGTTCCGTCGAGGGCGAGCCTTATCGCCTGCGGGTCCGCACCCCGCCTTAAAAGGTCGGCTTCTATCGCGCGCTTGCCTTTATTTGTCGTTTGTTTGACGTAGGCGCGGCAATACTCCTCGTCGTTGCAAAAGCCGTAGTATTCGAGTTTTTCTATTACATAATCCGAAACGGCGTCGGTATATCCTTTTTTCGCAAGAAAATCGCGTATTTGTCTGCGGGTTTTCATAGACGCGGAAAGGTGGGTCATCGCCTTGTCGAGCGCCTGACTTTTTTCGGTTTCGAGCTGAATTTTATCAAGCTCGCTTTTACTTATCTGCATACCCGCTTTCAAGCGGTATTTTATCGCCACTTCGAGTTTTATGCCGCAATAAAACCTGCCGTCCACATATACGTTACAGCGTTGTTTATCTTTTTTCTGCGGTTCGATAGACGTTATTTCGGACATACTCCACCTTACGAAATATTTTAACATTGCTTATCAAATTTGTCAATCGAGCGTTTGACAACGCTTTTTTACAGTTGTATAATTGTTTTGAAAATAATTTAACGAAGGTAAGACTTATGTCAGCTAATCTCGATTGGGGCAATTTGGGCTTCGGCTATATAAAAACGCCCCTAAGATACGTTTCGAATTTCAAAGACGGCAAGTGGGACGACGGCGCTATGACCGATAACGACCAAATTACGCTTACCGAATGCGCGGGCGTTCTTCAATACGCGCAGACGGCGTTCGAGGGGCTTAAAGCCTATACGACCGAACACGGAAAAATTGTGACTTTCCGTCCCGACCTGAACGCGGAAAGAATGACGGAATCGGCAAAAAGGCTTGAAATGCCCGTGTTCCCGAAAGAAAGATTTTTGGAAGCCGTCGATAAGGTTGTCGCCGCAAACCGCGACTACGTGCCGCCTTACGGCAGCGGCGCAACGCTTTATATCCGCCCCTATATGTTCGGTTCTTCCGCTGTTATCGGCGTAAAACCCGCGCAGGAATACCAGTTCAGAATGTTCGCAACCCCCGTAGGACCGTATTTCAAGGGCGGCGTTAAGCCCCTTACCATACGCGTAAGCGACTTCGACAGAGCCGCGCCCCACGGCACGGGTCACATAAAGGCGGGGCTTAACTATGCGATGAGCCTTCACGCCATAGTTGACGCGCACGAAAAGGGTTTCGACGAAAATATGTACCTCGACCCCGGCACAAGAACATACGTCGAGGAAACGGGCGGCGCAAACTTTTTGTTCGTAACAAAGGACGGTAAAATCGTCACCCCGAAGTCGGACAGTATTCTTCCCTCCATCACCCGCCGTTCGCTCTGCTACGTCGCAGAAAAATATCTGGGACTTACGGTAGAACACAGACCCGTTAAATTTTCGGAAGTCAAGGACTTCGCTGAATGCGGACTTTGCGGCACTGCGGCGGTTATTTCGCCCGTCGGAAAAATCAACGACCACGGCAAAGAAATATGTTTCCCGTCGGGAATGAACGAAATGGGCAAGATAACCAAAAAACTTTACGATACGCTTACGGGTATTCAGATGGGCAGAATCGAAGCTCCCGAGGGCTGGATAAGAGAAATAAAATAATAGAAAAACCGCGGCGGCGGGCGCAAGATTGCGCCCGCCGCTTAATTTTATTTTTTTCGCCGTTATGCGCGCAATTATAAGGATATATGCGCGGTTTTTAAAATTTTTACCCTTTCAGATATCGAACGGAAAGAAATATTCTCTTTTGCGGACTATTTTGACTTTACCGTTAAGCGCGTTTATAAGCCCCGCGTTGAACGCTACTTCGCGCTCTTTTTCCACCGCGGACAAAAAAGTTACCGCCGCCTGATAATCGCTTGAAATCACGCGGCAACCGTTATCGGAAAAATAACGAAGCGCGACGTCCGCCGACGGGTAATCGACGGTATATTCGCTTTCGACGCAGGGCGCATACACCGCTTTTTGCGCGCCGTCGAGGTTTTCGGCAACGCACCCCGAATAGGCCCTTACAAGCCCGCCCGCGCCGAGTTTTATACCGCCGAAATAGCGGGTCACTACCACCGCCGCCTCGAAAATGCGCCTTGTTTTAAGCACTTCGAGCATAGGCATACCCGCGGTGCCCTGCGGTTCGCCGTCGTCGGAAAACCGAAGAAAATTGCCCGTTCTGTCGCAGATATACGCGTAGCAGTTATGGGTTGCGTCTATATACTTTGCGCGTATTCCGTCTATAAACGCGCGCGCTTCCCGTTCGTCGGAAATATGGCGCGAGGTAGTAATAAACCGCGACTTTTCTATTATTTTGGTCGAAACGTATTCGCCTTTTAACGATAAAAATTTTTCCATAACAGATAAATGCGGCATATATGCCGCATTTTTTCAGAATCTTACTTTTATATGCACCTTTTTGCCCTTATGAACGACGTCGCCGTCCGCAACGGGCAAGTTGATATCCGTCACCTTTTCGTCGTTAAGCGACACGCCGCCCTGCTGAATAAGTCGGCGCGCCTCGCCGTTCGAAGCGCATACGCCCGCCGCGACAAGCACGGGAATTATCGTTTTTACTTCAACCGAAATATGTTTTTCGGGGAGGTCGCCGCCGCCGCCGAACGCCG
This sequence comes from uncultured Clostridia bacterium, assembly GCA_947624005.1. GTDB lineage: Bacteria > Bacillota > Clostridia > Christensenellales > Borkfalkiaceae > Coproplasma. The sequence goes on along the minus strand of CANQHV010000002.1, from coordinate 21,083 downwards.
CCTTTGCCTGCGATTTGGCAAGTGCCGCCTTGTCGTCGCCGTGAACGAGTTTGGTAAGTTCGAACGCGAGAATTTCTTTCTTTTCGTTTATCCTTTCCGCCCCCCACTTTTCCATTTCGCGGAGTTCGGAAACAGGGATAAAGGTAAGCATTTTAAGGCATTTCATTACGTCCGCATCGTCCACGTTCCGCCAATACTGGTAAAAATCGTAGGGCGAAGTTTTGTTTTCGTCCAGCCATACCGCGCCTTTCGCCGTTTTGCCCATTTTTTTGCCCTCGCTGTTCAAAAGCAGGGTTATGGTCATTGCGTACGCGTCGCGACCCGTCTTTTTGCGTATAAGTTCGGTTCCCGCAAGCATATTGCTCCACTGGTCGTCGCCGCCGAACTGCATATTGCAACCGTACTTTTCGTTCAGATACCAGAAGTCGTACGACTGCATAATCATATAATTGAATTCAAGGAAAGAAAGCCCTTTCTCCATACGCTGTTTATAACATTCGGCGCGCAACATATTGTTTACGGAAAAGCATGCCCCGACGTCGCGCAGTAGTTCGATATAGTTGAGTTTCAACAGCCAATCGGCGTTGTTTACTATTATCGCCTTGTCGTCGCCGAACTCGATAAACCTCTCCATCTGCTTTTTGAAGCACTCGCAATTATGGCGTATGGTTTCGGGAGTAAGCATCGAGCGCATATCCGTCCTTCCCGACGGGTCGCCTATGTACCCCGTGCCGCCGCCGAGCAATACGACGGGTTTATTGCCCGCCATCTGCAATCTTTTCATAAGGCAAAGCGCCATAAAATGTCCGACGTGCAGACTGTCCGCCGTAGGGTCGAAACCTATATAAAAGCGCGCCCCGCCCCCGTTTATAAGTTGTTTAATTTCTTCTTCGTCGGTCACTTGTGCGATTAATCCGCGCTCTTTGAGTTCGTCGTATATCGTCATTTCAGCGTTTGCCATTTTTTACTCCTCGTCGTTAAATATTACCATAACGGCGGAAAAGTGTCAAGCTAATCGGTAAAGAAATCGTTTTTATCGAGATTTTCGCGCGCGCGCTCGATTGCGCGCTTTTCTATGCGCGAAATATAACTCCGCGAAATGCCCAATTTTTTCGCGACTTCGCGCTGCGGAAGCGCCGCGCCGTCTTCAAGCCCGTACCGCAACGAAAGAATGGTAAATTCGCGCTCGGTCAGAAAGCTTTTCAGAAGTTTTACGAATTTTTCTTTCTGAATACTTTTTTCGACCTGCGAAAATACGCTGTCCTCCTTTTCCGCAAGCAGGTCTATAAGCGTAAGCTCGTTGCCGTCCTTATCCGTTCCAACGGGGTCGGTCAGCGAAACGTTGTTTTTATGCTTCTTGCCCGAGCGCAGAAGCATTAAAATTTCGTTTTCGATACAGCGTGCGGTATAAGTCGCCAACTGCGTGCCTTTGCCGTCGCGGTAGGTGTTTATCGCCTTGATAAGCCCTATCGAGCCGACCGAAATCAAATCGTCCGTTTCCGCCGCGCCCGCATATTTTTTTACTATGTGCGCGACAAGGCGCATATTGTGCCTTATAAGAATATTTTTGGCTTCGACGTCGCCCGCACGCGAAAGTTCGAGATATTTTTTCTCTTCTTCGGGCGAAAGCGGTTTGGGGAAAGTTCCTTTTTGCTGAACCATCCCCGTAAAAAGAAATATCTTCGAAAAAAGTACGCCGAGTAAATCAAAAAACATACGCTATTCCTCCGTTTCCGACAAAATAGTGTATGTTTTCGACTGTTTGTACTATTCCTTTATAAGCTTTGCAAGATTTATTCGAGTTCGAACGCGCCCGTGTAAAGCTGATAATACTTGCCTTTCTGCGCGATAAGCTGGTCGTGATTGCCGCGCTCGATAATTTCGCCGTGTTCGAGAACCATTATGGCTTGACTGTTTCTGACCGTCGAAAGCCTGTGGGCGATTACGAAAACCGTTCTGCCCTCCATAAGTTTATCCATACCCTGCTCGATTAATTTTTCCGTCCTTGTGTCGATTGACGAAGTAGCTTCGTCCAAAATAAGCACGGGACACTGCGAAACCATCGCGCGGGCGATTGCAAGCAACTGCCTCTGCCCCTGCGAAAGGTTGGCGCCGTCGCCTTTTATGACCGTCTGGTACCCGTCGGGCAGGTGGGTTATGAAGAAATCGGCGTTTGCAAGCTTCGCCGCGCTGACGCATTCTTCGTCCGTGGCGTTAAGTCTGCCGTAGCGTATATTGTCCATAACCGTACCCGTGAAAAGGTGCGTATCCTGCAATACTACGCCCAGACTGCGGCGCAAATCGTCCTTATTGATGCTTTTTATGTCAAGCCCGTCGTAAGTAATCGAACCCGACTGTATATCGTAAAAGCGGTTGATAAGGTTCGTGATAGTCGTTTTGCCCGCGCCCGTCGAACCCACGAACGCGATTTTCTGACCGGGTTTGGCGTACAGCGAAATGTTCTTTAAAATTACTTTTTCGGGGGTGTAACCGAAAACGACGTCGTTGAAGCGTATATCGCCCCTCAACGGAATATATTCGAAGCCGCCTTCCACGGGCTTTTTCCACGCCCACTGCCCCTCGACGTTTTCGCCGTAGGTAAGCGTTATGTCGCCGCCCGCGTCTTCGGGCGCGGTATCCACCATTTCGAATATTCTTTCCGCGCCGCCGAGCGCCATAACTATGGCGTTGAACTGCATTGTAACCTGATTTATGGGCATATTGAACTGCCGCGCAAACGAGATAAACGAAACAAGCATACCCGCCGCGACGGGAATTGCGGCTTTCTCCACTGCGGGGGTTGTGGCTCCGTTTGCCGTAATGTATATCGAAAGCAACGGGGTCATAGTGTCCGAAAGAAGTATTACTAAAAGTCCGACAATCGCAACGAGGATATATTGAACGTATCCGAGGTTATTGTTTATCGGACCGAGAATAAACGCGTTGGCGTTCGCCTTACAGCTTGTGTCGTTGAGTTCGTCGTTAAGAACTTTGAATTGTTCGCGGGCTTTCTGTTCGTGGCAGAATACCTTTATTACTTTCTGACCCTCGGTCATTTCCTCGACATATCCGTTGAGTTTACCGAGCGCAATCTGCTGATTTAAAAAATATTTCGCCGATTTACTGCCCACTACCTTTATAACGCTTATCATAAGCACAAGCATTGCAAGAATCACAACCGTAAGCGTAAAGCTGTATATAACCATCATAACGAAGATGGCAACGACCGTAACCGCAGACGACACAAGTTGAGGTATGGTCTGCGATAAAAGCTGGCGCATTGTATCCACGTCGTTGGTGTAACAGCTCATCAAATCGCCGTGGGTGTGCGTATCGAAATACATCAAAGGCAACTTCTGCATTTTGCCGAACATATCGTCGCGGAGGTTTTTCAGGGTGCCTTGCGCAATGTACATCATAATACGGTTATACGCAAACGAACACAGCGCGCCCGCAAGGTAAATCGCGCCTATCATTGCGATATACCTGTATATTACGTCCATATCGGGCGAAAGCGTCGCAAGCTCGGCGACTATAGGGGCGAGCAAAGCGGAACCGAGCGCGTTGGCAACCGACGAAACTATTACGCAGATTACCATAAACACCGTGCCGACTTTATAACGCGAGAAAGTCAGTTTCAAAAGGCGTTTTAAGGTCTGCATAGGGTTTTTTGCTCTTTTACCGCCCTTTGATTGAGGCACATGAAGTCTACTCATCGTCTTCGCCTCCTTTAACCTGAGATTCGTATACCTCGCGGTAAATTTCGTTGGTTTTTATCAGTTCGTCGTGGGTGCCGACGCCCGTTATCTCGCCCTCGTCGAGGACTATTATTCTATCCGCGTCCTGCACCGACGCTATACGTTGCGCAATTATGATTTTCGTCGTTTCGGGCGCGTATTTCCTTAAAGATTCGCGGATTGACGCGTCCGTTTTCGTATCGACCGCGGAGGTCGAATCGTCGAAGATTATTACGCTGGGCTTTTTAAGAAGCGCTCGGGCTATGCAAAGGCGCTGTTTCTGACCGCCCGAAACGTTTACGCCGCCCTGCCCCAAATCGTAATTGAATCCGCCGGGCAGCGCGTCGATAAATTCTTCCGCGCACGCCTGACGCGCGGCAAGGCGCAGTTCCTCGTCGGTGGCGTTTTCGTCGCCCCAACGCAGATTATCTGCAACCGTTCCCGAAAACAGCACGTTCTTCTGCAAAACCATCGCGACTTTCGTACGCAGGTCGTCGAGATTATAGTCCCTTACGTCCACGCCGCCGACTTTTACGCTACCCTCGGAAACGTCGTAAAGCCTCGGGATAAGCGAAACAAGCGAAGTTTTGCCCGAGCCGGTCGCGCCGATTATACCTATCATCTCTCCCGCTTTTATCGAGATATTGATATTTTTAAGTACCGTCACGTCCTTTTTCTGCGAGTACGCAAAGCATACGTTTGTAAATTCTATATCGCCGCTTTTAACCTCGTATACGGGCGCTTTCGGCTTGGGGAGCGTTGTTCTTTCGTTTAAAACTTCGGTTATACGCTCCATACTGCCACGCGAAAGCGAAATGAAGTTCAGGCACATTGCAACCATCATTACGCCCATAAGTATTTGCATTGCGTACTGAATCAAAGTCTGCAAAGTATTGAAGTTTACGTTGCCGACAATGTTTCCGACCGCCATATTCGAGCCGACAAGCAGTATAACAATGACCGTCGCGAACATTATAAGCTGAACGCAGGGCATCATAAATGTGAGGACTTTTTCGGCTTTTACCGAGTAATTGTAAACTTCCTGCGTGGCTTTGTGCATTTTTTCGATTTCGTGGTCTTCGCGCACATACGATTTTACGACGCGGATAGCCGTCAGGTCCTCCTGCACCACCGCGTTAAGGTCGTCGTATTTTCTGAACATAGTGCGGAAAAAGGGCGTAACGCGGAACATACAGATAAACACTATTATGCCGAGAACAGCCGCCGCAACCGCAAAAATTCCGCCCATTATCGGTTCGATGATTATCGACATTATAATGGCGAAAATAAACAGAATGGGCGCGCGGACAAGCATTCTTATGCACATCTGGTAGGCGTTTTGGACGTTGGTAACGTCCGTCGTTATCCTCGTAATCAGACTTGCCGTGGAATAATTGTCGATATTCGCAAACGAATAAGTTTGGATATTGTTATACATATCCTCGCGCAGATTGTGCGCAAAGCCAGACGAAGCTTTTGCCGCAAGCTTTCCGCCGAGTACGCCGCAGGTAAGCGAAAACAGCGCGCAGACAAACATAAGCGAGCCGAAAATAGCTATTTTGGATATATCTGCCTCGCCGCCCTTTTGTATTACGCTGATTTCGTCAAGCAGAAGCGACATAATAAAGGGAATTACTATTTCCATCGCCGCTTCGCCTATCATAACAAGCGGACACAGAATCGACGACTTTTTGTATTCCCTTACGCTTTTTAACAGTGTTTTTATCATTGCTACTCCTGAAATTAACGTTATTTATTATAGTATTATTAAAAAACAATGTCAAATTATTGTATTAAAGCAAAACGAAAACTGTGTGAAATATATAAATTTCAACAAAATGTTTTAAATTTACATACGCTTGTGAATTAAAACCCGCAATTTTTAAAACGTTTTTTTATGCGCGAGCCGTAAAGGCGTATCGCGCCGAAATGACCGCCCCACGCGCGAAAATTTTGATTTGCGCGGCGTTTTTACTTGCAAAGCCGCCTTTTGTGTGTTATAATCACATAGCAATTGAACAAGGCCCTGTGGTCAAGCGGTTAAGACGGAGCCCTCTCAAGGCTCAATCTCGGGTTCGATTCCCGACAGGGTCACCAAGCAAAGTAAAGGCGAACCCGTTTCCATTAGGAGACGGCTTCGCCTTTATTGTGTGGACTAAAAACTGATAACGCATATTTTTTATTTCGTTTGGCGATAGATTTATCAACATCTTGCAAATTTCTACAAAATATGCTAAAATTATGGAAAAGGAGAATGCAAGAATGTACTCGCGCGGTTCGGAATGGAATAGATGGGATTTTCATATTCACACTCCAGGCACTTTAAAAAACGAACAATTTGATGGAAAAAATATTGATGATAAATGGGAAAAGTACTATAGCGATATTTTGGAATATATAGGTGATGGATCAAATAGCCAACACAAGATTGTAGGTATGGGCATCACGGATTATTTATCTATAAAAAACTATTTAAAAATAATATCTGATGGGATTTTAGATAATATAATTCCTTTTATTTTTCCCAATGTAGAATTACGCATAACCCCGATTGCGCAAAATACTCCAATAAATATCCATTGCCTATTCAATCCAAAAATTGCCAATGAATTAGATGGGCGTTTTTTTGGCAAGCTGAAATTTTCCAAAGGATCAACATCATTTAGTGCTTTGGAAACGGAATTGATTCGATTTGGTAAATCTATAGATCCTTCTTTGGATGAAAATAACGCAAAGCGAATCGCCACAGAGCAGTTTGTGATACCATATTCTCAATTAAAAGAATTATTCGCGCAGGATGTGGATTTACGTAAAAACACAATTATAGCGATTTCAAACAAAACATCTGATGGCGCATCAGGGATTGCAAATCCAAGTTGCGATAATTTTGACTCCCAGTTGTATGAAACTAGAACTGAGCTTTATCGTATGTCCGATTTGATTTTTTCTGCAAGCGAAAGCGATGTTAAATATTTCTTGGGCGAAAAAACAGATGATATAAAAACTGTATGCAAAAAATATGGTAAATTATTGCCTTGTGTTACTGGTAGTGATGCTCACACGAATACTGCGATTTTTGAACCCGCCCTTAAAAAATATTGTTGGATTAAGGCGAAGCCCTCGTTTGAGGGGATGAAAGAAATCATTTTTGAACCAAAATCACGTGTGCGCATTCAAGAACTAAAACCTGAGAATAAAGCAGATTATTATGTTATAGACAAAGTAATTATTGATGATGAAGATTTTTCTGAAGAGCCTATACCTTTTAATGATCAGTTAACTTGTATAATTGGGGGCAAATCTACTGGGAAGTCCTTACTGTTAAATAATATGGCGAGAGCCATTGCGCCTCAACAGGTTACGGAAAAACTTGCGGTTACAAATTCATCATACCGCGAGCTTAAGAATGTCAAAGTATTATGGCGTGATGGTGTAATATCTCAAAAAGATATTGCAGATATTGAAAAGAAAATAGTATATATACCTCAAACATATTTAAACAAGTTAAGTGATGCCGTTGAAGAAAAGACAGAGGTTGACGAAATTATACAGGAAATCCTCCTGCAAAATGCAGAAATAGAGACTTTGTATAAAGCCCATGAGGATAATATTTCCGCTTTAAAAATTAAAGCGGATAAAAAAGTGTATGATTTACTATCAATTTTTCAGAACATCAACGAAGTAAAAGCAAAAAAATTAGAAAAAGGCGATGCTAAGTCAGTTGAAAAAGAAATAATAAAAATCAAAGAGCAAAAAGAAAAATTGATTCAAGAAAATAGTCTATCTGAGACTGATATAACCACCTACGAAAATTTATTAAAAACGTTAGCCGATCACAAGATATCTCTTAAACAACTTGAAAGCGATAGATTGCATATACAATCAATTGAAAATCTAATCGAAGAAAAAGAATTTACTGCTGCTATTAGTGAACCATATAAAGCTCTTTTAAAAGAGGCACAGAATCAAATTGTAACAACAGCACATAAGCAGTGGGCTCAATATAAAAGTGGTTACATAAAGAAAATTGATGAGGATATTTTATCTTTGCAGGTTTCTATTAGCGAAGGAGAAAAACAGATTACTGTTTTAAAACCCAAGATAGAAGGGAATGCTGCCATCGCACAATTATCAAAAGAACTCATGCTGGAAGAACAAAAGCTTGATTCTCTGCATAAATTGGATGCTGAAATTGAAAAACTGCAAAATTCATTCGATAATATCTTAGATGAAATTGCTCATTTAACTCTTTCTTTTCAGCATATTCATAATGAATATATGTGTGCTGTAAACTCCAGATCCGACTTGAATAGCGATGATATGGAGTTTATAGTTTCCGCCCCCTTTAGGACTGAGGTTTTTACAGAGAAGCTTTCAAGTTTTGTAGACAACCGTAAACTGGGACAAATATTCACACGAAACTCGAATGGAGAATGGAATTTTTTTGCTAATGATTTTGACGAAAAATTCGTTAAAAATTGTATTTTAAAAATTTTAGACAGTAAATTAGGGCTTTTGAAAAAATCTGTACAAGCCGAAGAAGTCATTAGAAGTATCGCTAGTGACTGGTATAATATAACATACACCATAAAACTAGATGGTGATGAAATTAAAAAGATGTCTCCCGGTAAAAAAGCACTAGTTCTTCTAAAGCTTTTAATTAATTTGGCAGAATCAAAATGTCCTATCTTGATAGATCAACCTGAAGATGACTTGGATAATCGTTCCGTTTTTGTTGAGCTTGTTGGTTTTATTAGGGAGAAAAAAATTGCAAGACAAATAATTCTAGTTACCCACAATGCAAATATTGTCGTCGGTTGTGACGCCGAAGAGGTCATCATTGCCAATCAAGACGGAAATAATGCAAAGAACTATAAGCACAGATTTGAATATCGTACAGGATCTATTGAGGACATCGAATCCATTAAAGATGCCGATGGACAAGTTATGAACGGAATTCTATATAAGACAGGTATGCAACAACAAATATGCGAGGTTTTGGAGGGCGGGAAAGAAGCTTTTGCCGTTCGAAGAAATAAATACGCTATAAACGATTAGTTAAATCAATTCATGCTATTTCCTTTGCCATTACTATACACAACAAACAGCCATTCTTTGTGAATGGCTGTTTGTTGTATATCTGAATGATTATTATTCCTTAAAAATATTGCTCAATAGTTTCCAAGCTTCTGAATGGATATCGTCGCTGTACGCTTTCGTGCAGATACAAAGTTCCTCGCTTTGTTTGTCGAATCGCACAAAGCCGCCTTTAAAGGCGTGTTTTTCAAGATAGGCACGGAGGACTTCAAACTTCTTTGGCGAAAAAGAGTCAATATCTTCGCTTGCACCCGTGCGGTCAAATCCCCCTTTTGTTTCAATTAACCACGTTTCGCCGCCGACGGATAGAATGTAGTCGGGATAAAAAAGCTTTTGCTTTTTACTATTGTCCTGATAGACGATGGAAAAATATTCGTCACCCTTGTCGCCGTTCTTATAAAACCAATCCACCGCACCGCAGTTTTCGCAAAATTTTTCAAATTTCTTTTCAGATGAAGAACGCGGTTCTGCCGAGAGCAGATAACCTTGATAAACATTCTTTACGCTCTCTGATTGCACTTTGCTTGTTGCGTCGTAAGTAAACGGCACGCTGTGGGGGAAGTAGAACGGTTTTTCGGAAATCATAGCGGGGGACAATACTTCCTGCGCTAAGTTTGCCGCCATAGCTTCCCGACAGATATGCCGAAGCACGTCCATATTGTTGATTACAAACGCATAGAGTTCGCGCACGGTTAAATTCAACACCTGCCCCGTATAAGAAAACTTGTCCGAAAACAGTTTGCCGATAATCGTGTTCATCTTGGCGTATTCCATGCCGATTTCAAGACCGATTTGCCCGACGCGATGATGATACTCCCGTCCATGAACGTGCGTATTGATTGGCTCTTTAATTTCGATTGCATTTAGCCTGTCCTTTTCGGAAAGTTCCCATATCATAGCGACTTTCCCCGAATATGTATAGCGCACGATGTGGTCGGAGAAAACGAACCCTCTACTTTCAAGTTTCAACCTGTTCTGTACTTTGTTTCCCGTCAGTCTGTAAGTCGATTTCAGATACGCCGAAATAGCGGCAAGAGCCTTACGGGAATCGCGCAGGTCTGTTACCATAGTCCGTTGCTCTTTGGTGAGGGTAAACGCTTTATGTTCGTTTTTAAGAAATAGCGTCTTTTCGTTCAATGCGCCTTTGCCCATGCTCGCTTTGACCCCTTGCGTGAAGGTGCTGTCAAATGTATAGAGGTAGCAACTGTCAAGAAGGTCTACGCCGTAATGCTTCGCCTCGGGCATACGGCGGATGCGTCCAATAGTCTGCACTTCAAAGGTTTCGTCCATATTCTCGCGCAATTTTACAAGAATGTGTGCGCGAGGGCAATCCCAACCCGTAGCGACCGCCTGCTTAATAATAACCGCAACCGTATTAGCATTGTTCTCGGAAATGTGTTCGAGATTTTCGTGCCGATTAGAGAGCCACACGGCAAGAGTTCCTGCTTCGCATGTAATCCCGTTCTTTTCAAAATATTTTTCCACGACATCCAAAAGCAGGTCGTAATTGTTCGGAAGTTGCACGATGATAAGCGGGTTAATATCCGCTTTATGGTTGAGGAATGCTGAATGAAGTTCCCGTTGCTTTTTAAGTGCCCGTTCAAGAAGATACTCGGTTTGATTCTCCGTTTCGATAACCTGCGGAAAATTCTCGTTGATAACGAGCAATTTTTTAATCAATCCCTCTGCAATGACATTTTCTTCTGGAACTTCAATGAGTTTTGCTCGTTTATCAATGAGTGGTGTAGCGGAACAGCGAATGATTTTGTCGGTGTGGAATAGTTGCACGATTGCATCGGCTTTTTCGGTAAAATTCTGATGGCTTTCATCGATGATGACCTTAAATAAAAGCCCCGAATCTTGCGCTTTTTCTACCCATTCCAAAAAGTTTGTGCGCTCACTGTCTTTCAAGGCGTTGTTGCCCTTTTTCGTCAGCTTCTCCCAGTTTATAAAGCAGGCATCGTTTTCGGCAAAGCCGCCCGTCATGACATCGGCAAGCAACTTCGTCTGCGCGTTATGGATATATTTATCCATTTTTGCCTTGCTCTGTTCTTCGAGGTTGCCCTTGCCTGGCGTAAGCCAAACAAACACGGTTCTTGCGTGCCCCTTCATATATTCGTCCATGAAGTGGGTCAAAATGATCGTCTTTCCGCTCCCCGTAGGACTTTTCAAAGTAATATCACGGACATTTCCCTCCATACTCTCAAGTAACCGTTTTATCGCATCCAACTGAAAATCTGCCAAAGTGATATTCATATCAGCCCTCTAACTCCCTATAATAGTAATCGGGAATCACGTTTATCGTAATATTGTATTTTTTGAATAGTTTTTCTTGAGCCTCGCTTGTCAGAACGTCGTGCCCGAGGTAAATTGTTTTGCATACGGTAGTCTCGGACATAGATGCTGTAAAAGCATCTAATTCTTCTTCGGTAAGGAGAATGGCAATCTCATCGTTGCCCGTAAAATTTACTCCGTTTTCAAGCTCTACGAGTTCTTTGATATGCTTCAAAAGCTCGTCCGCATATTCGTAATAAAGTTTCTCCGATATGGGTATATAGTCTACTTTAAAATATTTGAGGCTTGCAACATTATGATGCGATATTACATTTTTTAAGCGAGGATAGGCTATTTCTCGGCATATATTTTTTTCCGAATTTGTGCAAAGTATAAAATTTCTGTCTCCGCTATCTTCATAATTAAGGTCAAGCACTGCATGACCGGTAGATGCCGAACCGGCAAAAAAGTCGAGAACAGTGATGTCTTTCCGTTTATGGTAGTTTATAAGTTGTTTCAACAGTTTTGTAGGCTTCTTGCCACTATTGAAGCCGACTCCGCCCTCGTGACGGATATTTCCAAAATCCGGGCTAAAATCATATATGTTCGGAATTACACCCAATTTGATGGCTTGCCCGTTTTCAATCTCTTTACGCCTTGCTATTGGGACGCCTGTAAACATTTTTCCTTTGGTGGCACTAGGCTTTTGTGGGCCGCTAAAATAACGATAACCGAGTCCGTCTTCTCCCAAGCCATAAACTTTATATAAGCATTGATAACCATCAATGGCAAGGCGCGGTTCTACGATTTTTTGATAAATTGCCCCATGTCCTGTTCCTGAATATATACTTCCCGTAACCCACGTTTCTTTTAAGTTATCAATATTCGCAGAAACCTGCTCAATTTCCCATTCGCCCTTCCTAAATACCTCAACATCGCGATCACCGACTTTTAATTTGATAGGCGATGCTAATTCATTTATTTTGTACTTGAATGCTTCAAGTGAATATTCAACTTGAGGTCGGTTGGCTGGAAAATGGGCGGCGTTTTTTGCATATATTAACACATATTCCACGCATTCCTGAAAGGCTTTCCGCTCGTTTAAGCTTTTATTTGTAAATCGTACCTGAATATGGTGAACAGAAAGCAAATTATCTGCGCCAAAAATCTCATCGCAAATCAATTTCAATGGCGCATACTCATTATCGTCAATCGATATGAAGATTGCCCCGTCGTTAGACAACAAAGCTTGTGCCAACCGCAAACGTTTCTCCATAAAAGAGATCCACTTGCTATGTCTAAACATATCGTCGCAACCAACATATCTATCGTTGTAAATAAAATCTTCTTTTCCTGTGTTGTAGGGCGGATCGATATAGATAATATCAATTTTACCCTTATGCGTCTTTTCAAGCAATTTAAGAGCGGCAAGATTATCTCCCTCGATGAGAAAATTCATTTTTCCGCCGTTGTCGATAAATAGCTCTTTTTCTTCCGTCAAGACGGGCGTATGCGTTTCCAATAGTTCATCGACAGCTTCCCTATGTTCTTCAAAAACGAGTCCATACTTTTTGTTTTTGATATCTTTCTCGATTTCAGCAATATAGGTTAAGAGTGTTGCAGTGTTTTCATCCTGCGGCGCAGAAGTAATATATGTTTTGATAGACTTGATTTTTTCAATAAGCTTTTCTCGCTTTTCTTTTGATATGTTCGTGGACATACATTACCGCCTCATTAGTCTTATACTTTTACATTATAGCATTATAAGACTAATTAAGCAACCTTATAAGAATAATACTTTTGGGAATAATGCATTAAAATATTCTTATAAGACTAAAAGGTGTTAACATGGACGTCGGAGAAAGAATTAAGTTTTTGAGAGCAAAAGTTGACATTTCGCAAAATGCACTTGCAGAAAAAGCAGGTGTTTCCCAAACCCACTTGCGTCGAGTAGAACTTGGAGAAGCGGACATAACCATAGGACATTTACAACTCATTTGCGATGCACTCGGAATCTCCTTAAAAGACTTTTTTAATGTAAGCGAAAACGTAGAAGAAGCCACCGCAATGTCAAACTTAACACCTCGGCAAAAAAATCTTCTAATTGAATTTTTGAAAAGTTTGTAGAATAAATCATCTGGGAATTATCCTTTACTTTATAAATATTTATTGAATAACTAAAAAAATAGGCGGGCGGAACTTCATTGTTCCGCCCGCCAGCCGTTTATGGGACCTACGGCTAACCTTGACCCTATTTTTTATAGGCTAATCCCTTGCAATCAATGGGACTCTTTATTTAACGGTTTTTTATTCAGTTGTTTTTGCCGCTCGGCTTGCCATAATTCAAAATCCCGCTTACCTTCTTCAGTTTCATAATATTTTCTTATTGCGGGCAGTAAAAATCTTGCGAGCGCCTGCATCTGATATTCAGGTATTCCCGTGGTGTTCTTTTTTCTTCTCGACATTTGAAATTACCTTATAATTTTACCTCCTTATAAACTTATTCAGTTGTTACTTTGAGTTACCACCGCCCTTGCGATTCCCGTTAAAATAGGTGGGCGGATTTTTCTTTTGCCGTGCCTTTGAAAGAAGTGCCTCGAACTCGTCGGGATAGGTTTCTATTATGTCCGTTACCATTTTGTATGCTTTCTCCGAAGTTCGCAATTTTCGTTCTTGCTCCTGTACAAGATTAAATAGGTCTTTTGAATCTCTATTCTTAATTTCAAGCTGTTGCTTGTACGCGGCATTGTCCTTGCGCAGAGAAGTTATTTCTTCCGCAACCTCTTTTTTCTTTTTCGGCAACGGCTGGTTTTGGGCGGCTTCAATTTCATCGTGTACTCCGTCAAGATATTCCTGCGCTTGTTGCTCCGCACCCTCGATTATTTTCTTTGCCTTAAACTCTGCTGTGTTGAGGTGCTTTGCCGTACTTCCTTCCTTGCCGCGTTGAAGTCCCCATTTCTTACCGACCTTTTCGTAAAACTCCGTTTGAAGTTGGGTAAGTGCTTTGCGGTTAAATAAATCTTTCGCGCAAAGTTTACCGTCCTTTACGGGAATCAGATTCAAGTGTAAATGAGGAGTTGTCTCGTCTGTGTGGACAACCGCCGAGATTATATTTTCCCTGCCGTATCGCTCCGAGAAAAAGCGGGTACAGTCAAGAAAGAATAAGTATTGCTCTTGCGGCGATATTCCGTTGAAGAACTCGTTGTCCGAGCCTAACACAAATGAAGCCATAAGCACGGCATCCTTGCGCGGTTTAGTCGGCAAGTGCAGGCGGTCTATCCGCTCGTTAATAAATTCCGTGTAGGACTGTTCCCTGTGGACTAAATGATAATTACCCGATGTCCGAGAACTGTCTATCTGTGGATTCGTAGCCTGATAATTTTCATCGCGCTCGTTCTCTTTTTCTATCGGAGCAATATCCGTCTTGTGATATTTTTCCATATGGCAAACTAAATATGAAATTGTTTTTACCTCCTTAAATTTATATTTAATTTCTCGCGCGGCGTAAGGGCAACGCCGCGCTCGGACACCGCTTGCGCTTTGCACTATGCGCAAGCTCACCTCACTTTGTCCAAACAGCGCACTGTGCTGTTTGGATAATGCAAAGTTTGCCCTCGGCAGAGCCCACATACTTCGTTTGCGAAGTATAGTGGGCTATACTTCCGCAGGAAGTTTTTATTTTGCTTCCATTTTGCTTTACCGTTTGATGTGCAACCGGTGTTCATTCGGTATGCAGTTTTTACCGATTATGGCGGTCTTATTGTCATTGTTTCACCTCTTTAAATGACTTTATTTTACCGTTTGAAAAAGCGGTAATTGACTTTTTCAAGACAACGAAAAAGCCGCTGACTGCTATTCGCAAATCACCGACTTCGACCGAATTTAGCAATTATCTTTGCCCTATGTTGGTCAAACATTCTATAAAGTTTTAGGTTGAGATTATCTCATATTCCCCTCATATAATTAGATAAAAAAAGCATTAAAAATTTCAGTAAATCAAAATTTTTTCTAAAAATTTGTACAGCAATAAAGCCCAACCTCGCACACCGAAAAAACAATAAGGTCACATCTTTGACCTTTAAAAGTGCGAGGCAGCTCGGCAAATCTTTTTGCCGAGTGAGAAGTAGGACATACTTCTCATCAAACTCCGCTAAACCGTAAGCGGAAAAATCGGGAGACCTTTTCACCCCGATACACTTTTATTATAGCACATTTAATTTGTTTGTCAATAGATTTGCGAACATTTGTTTTTATATATTATAAAAAATTTTTATCAAACTTAATAATCAGGTTGATTTTAATACGATTTTGTTGTATAATCTTTTTGGGGGTTGATATGACTGCTGTTTCTAATCAATTGAAAAATCTCAGGTTGAGTATAAACAAATCTCAAAAACAGCTTGCCGACATAATCGGGACTACTCAGCAAAGCATCCATCGCTATGAATCGGGACAAGGTTTTCCGCCGGAAGATGTGCTTTTATGGTATGCCGATTACTTTGATGTGTCCCTTGATTATATTTACGGCAGGACAGATAGCCCACAGGGGAAACTTTACGAGAATGTCCCCCGCCCTCTCCGCGATGATGAGCATTATCAAGATTTTGTTGAAATGTGCTTTGACCCGAACAGCACGGCAAACGCCAAACTCAAAGAGGCAGTTATGAAACTGCTTGAAGAAAACAAAAGATAGAGGATAAAAAACATGGATAAACTTATGGATATGGAATTTTATAATCGTATACGGGAAATTCTTGCCACTGCACGGACAAAAGCATATTCTGCCATAAATTTTGCGATGGTTGAGGCATATTGGGAAATCGGCAAAAGCATAGTCGAAAAACAGGGCGGCAATGCAACCGCTGAATACGGCTCTCGTCTTTTGGAAGAGCTGTCTAAACAGATGACGGCTGACTTCGGCAAGGGCTTTACCGTCGCCAATCTCAAAAATATGCGGCAGTTCTATTTGACCTTTCAAAACCGCTACGCACTGCGTAGCGAATTGAGTTGGACGCATTACCGCCTCATTATGCGCGTTGAAGATGAAAAAGCACGGCAATTCTATGTGGACGAGTGCGCCAAGGCAAATTGGAGTACCCGTCAGCTTGAACGACAGATAAATACATTTTCCTATCAACGATTGCTTGCAAGCCATAACGATTATTCCGTCGTCGCAGATACAACAGCGCGCGAGCAAGCAAAATCGCCTGAGGACGTTATACGCGACCCTTACGTTTTGGAATTTTTGGGCATGGAACAGAGTGCGAGTTTCTACGAATCCGACCTCGAACAGGCGCTCATCGACCACTTGCAAAAATTTTTGTTGGAACTTGGGCGTGGCTTTTCCTTCGTCGCACGGCAACAGCATATCAACTTTGATGGAAGGCATTTCCACATCGACCTCGTGTTCTATAATTATATTTTGAAATGTTTTGTGCTGGTTGACTTAAAAACGGGCGATTTGACCCACCAAGACATTGGTCAGATGCAAATGTATGTCAACTACTACACTCGTGAGAAAATGAATGAGGGCGACAACCCGCCCGTTGGCATCATCCTCTGTTCGGACAAGAGCGACGCCGTTGTTAAATACACTCTCCCTGAGGATAACAACCAAATTTTCGCCTCGAAGTATATGCTCTATATCCCCTCCGAGGAAGAATTGAAGCGCGAGATCCAAGCCGAAAGAAAGGCGATTGAGGATAGCAAGGAGTAGAATTATAAATACAGAGGTAAATATGGATGTTTCATGGGTAAAACCGCATTTATCAAAAATGTTCGGCATAATTCAAACAAATCAAAATATTTTAGACTTCATTCAAGAAAAAACAAGCCATTTTAGCGGAAAACTCTATAAATACTTTTCGTTCAGTAAAGATGATGAAAATCACGCTTTGGACAATTTAGAAAACGGCATTTTGTATTTTTCTAAGCCTGACCATTTTAATGATCCGTTTGATTGTGCATTGGGTTTTTCTATTGAGAACGCGCTCAAGGAGATGTTGCCCCATTTAATCAATGATAAGATAAGCATTGAAGGAGAAAATGAAGCAATTGTAAAAGATTTTATTGTAAAATTGTTGTGTGGGACAACTCCAAAATTAGAATATGATAACCCTACTATCAAGATTATCAGTTTATTATATTCTAATCCGAAAATGAAAGATATTATTCAAATGACATCCCGTGGTGAATCGATACAAAAGGATGAATTACAAACAAGATTTCTTGAAATGCTATCTGATAAAGATTTTGCAAGCCAATTCTTTACACTCATCACCGATCCTTCAAAGATATATAGCGCGTCATTAACGGAAAGCGATGTTATGGAAGCAGCTCTATCGTTAATACAGCAAGATCCAGAAATACTTACATCAATAGGAAAACAACTAGATGATACGTCAAGAAACTTATTTTCTGCTATTAAATCCGTATCTAACGAAGATTCAATTATTGACAGAATTGAAAAGATAGCCGAGATCACGAACTTCAACGGCTTAGACATTAAAACAGAGGTCAAAAAAGTAAGAAATACATTGAACCCCATCTTACCACGTATTAAAGAGATCATTAACGAAAATTTTGCCATAACATGTTTTTCGGAAACTCCCGATAATATTTTGATGTGGTCTCACTATGCAGATAAACATTCTGGTTTTTGTGTTGAATATGATTTTAAAAAAATGACATCACAGAGCCTACTTTTGATGTTGTTTCCGGCGATATATTCCAACGAAAAACCAAATATTCCGCTTTCTATGTTCGATTTTAATGATTTAGATAACATTAAACTCTCTAATGGCAGTAGTGGGATACCAGATTTAATAATATCATTGCTTACAAAAAGTAATATTTGGAGCTATGAAAAAGAATGGCGCATTATTGGATCTCAATCCATGTTGCAAGAACAAAAACATATGGAAGATATCGCTGTAAAAGTTTATTATGGCGCAAATATTAGTCCGGAAAATAAAGAACGACTTGAAGCAATTGTTAAACGAAAAGATTTAGAATCTGCACAATTTATAATTGATAATGATCGATTTAAGTTAAGATTATATTGATTTACATAAATAGGAGTAACATGAAAGCAGTTATATACGCGAGATTCAGTTCGGAAAAACAAAACGAAGCGAGTATCGAAGGCCAGCTCCGCGAGTGCATGGAATATGCACAATTCAACGGAATTGAGGTTATCAGGAATTACATAGACAGGGCGCAATCCGCTAAAACAGACCACCGTCCAGAATTTCAGCATATGATTAAGGACAGTTATAAGAATATGTTTAACACTGTCCTTGTATGGAAGTTGGATCGCTTCGCTCGCAATCGCTATGATTCCGCCTATTATAAAAATATCCTTAAAAAGAATGGTGTGCGCGTTGTTTCTGTAAAAGAAAGCATATCGCAGGGCGCGGACGGTATTTTGCTTGAAGCGATTTTGGAAGGCTATGCCGAATACTACTCAGCCGAGCTTTCGGAAAAAGTTAAGCGCGGAATGACCGAGAACGCCTTAAAAGCAAAGAGCAACGGCGTTCGCGCACCTTTCGGCTATTTTGTGGACGAAACAGACCATTATCAAATAGACGAAGTTACTGCCCCCATAGTTAAGGAAATCTATCAGCTTTATCTTGACGGAAAGAAAGTAAATGATATAGCAAAGCTGTTGCAATCCCGTGGAGTTAAAAACAGCGGTTACGATATGAAATACAATTCGGTTTATAGAATATTAACTAAACGCAAGTATATAGGCGAATACAAATTCGGAGATGTCGTTATTCCCAACGCCATTCCTGCTATTATAGACGAAGAAACTTTTAATGCCGTGCAAGTCAAAATGCAAGTCAGCAAAAAAGCTCCTGCAATGCACAGAAGCGAGGACGATTATTTATTGACTACCAAACTCTTTTGCGGTAAATGCGGGGCAATGATGACGGGAGCTATCGGGACAAGCCATACTTCAAAGCAACATCGGTATTATCGCTGTAATCGTTCAAAACAACATATGTGCGATAAAAAATCGGTCAAAAAAGAATGGATTGAAGATATTGTAATGCAGGAAATACTATCTTTGATTTCTGACAACGCCGTATTGGAGGAATTATCCGAGCAAATTTTTAAATTACAATCGCAAGAAGATACCACCGCGCAATCTGTAAAAACGCAATTGAATGACGTCCAAAAAAAGCTCGATAATTTGGCGCAAGCAATCGCGCAAGGCGTATTTTCATCCACGACGAAGAAACTGCTTGACGATTTGGAAGAACAAAAACAAAAACTCGAAATAGAGCTGTTTGAAGCGGAAACGCGGCATCCCATCCTTTCCAAAGAGCAAATTCTACACGCGCTTTGCAACTACCGCAAATTGGATCTGAACACGAAAGAGGGCAAACAGCGGCTCATCGACAGCTTTGTCAATTCGATTTACCTCTACGACGACCACTTCATCATCACGTTTAACTACAAGGGACAGTCCAAAACAGTTACTTTTGAAGAGGTCAACAGTTCGCCTTTTACATCCTCGGGGTCACCAAAATAACAGCACGGCTTTCGCCGTGCTGTTATTTTGTGATTTTGTCCACGAGAAAACCCGACGGTTCGTGCGAGCGGGCATAGCCCCGCGACGCTTTGCCGAAGGTACCCTTTTAAGGGTTTCGGCAAATTCCCGACATGGTCACCAAAATAGAAAGCACGGCTTTCGCCGTGCTTTCTATTTTGTTATTTATTCTATTTTATCGCTTTTACCAATATTACACCTATCGCACAATGTCCGTAAATTAGAAGCAACTGTCTTCCCTCCTTTTGAAACAGGAATAATATGGTCAACATGCAACTTTGCGCCCTCCTGAGCTGTCGCGCCACATATCTGACATTTGAAACCGTCCCTTTTTAAAATACTGTATCTTAATGAATCGCTCATTTTAGCTCTTTCAATTTTTACTTTATAAGAATATTCCTGTTTTTGAACCTTTAATCTATTATAGTCATTATAAGCTTTGACAACTTCCGTATATTGAAATGTTCTATATTTGCTATATGAATTCCTGCCCTTTGGACTTGTGTAGCTTGCTTTAATATAAATTGTTGTCGATATTTGAGGATTTAGTTTTGATTGAATATATAACTTATTTTCGATTCTTTTAAATGTTTTGAATTTTATTTTTAACGATTTCGTTTCCCGTTCGTTTATTTTTGATGAAAGCTTATTGTATTGTTTACAATATAATTCATAATTCTGTCGATTTTTTTGAATACATATTAGCAAGTTTTTAAAATAAATATAATTACATTCTATTTTCGATAATAAAACATCATATAATGATAAGCAATCTAATTTCCTTTTTGAAGAGCAAACCTCATAAAAATTATATTGACTTTTAATATCAGAATAAAAATTATATGACTTGTTTAATTTTATAAGTTCATTGTATAATTCACTATGCGCTTTAACCAATCTTAAATGTTTATTGTGAATTAACCAGCTACCAATAAAAATTATGATAGATATGACAATACATATCGCAATCACAATCAATGCAATTTCTGTTCCCGTCACTTTTTCACCTTTGTATATTTGCAATTATTGAAATTCTAACATAAAATAACATTTTAAGCAAGTTTGTTATAATTTACGTACGCAAAAAATGTCATTCACGCGATGATTAAACTTTGTTTTGCTTCATTTTAACACGGTATGACGATTGAGTCAACGGTATACATTTCATCAGCGCACTGCAAATTTTAAAAAGCGGCGGAGCGATAAAGCGCACTTCCCATAGGGAACAAAAACAAAATTTTTAGAATTGTGCTTTCAAGCGATGACAAAAACTCTCGGCTGAATTCATCCGAGAGTTTTTGCTATTGTACTGTGTGGTATCTCTTCTTATTGACATTTAGCTTATAGCAATCTTCCGCCGTCATTCCATTCGCCATACATAATGCCCCGCCGAGTGTTGCAAATGAATTTTTCCAACC
>CANQHV010000001.1 GCA_947624005.1 uncultured Clostridia bacterium | reverse complement strand
TGCTTCAATAAGGCAGTTGTCTATGTAAAGCACATTATCAACCCAATTGTTGGAATTATTGTAAATTGCCGTATTTTTGAACGCCCCATCTCCGATAGAAGTTACACTCGTGGGAATAGTTACGGAAGCAAGCGAGGTGCAATAATAGAACGCTTCTTCGCCGATTTCAGTCACGCTGTCGGGAATGGTAATGGAAGTAAGCGAGGCACAATCCTCGAACGCAGATTCGGCAATAAGTCTTGTACCCGACTTTATTTCGTATGCGCCCGAAATATCTCTTTCTGCTTCAATAAGGCAGTTGTCTATGTAAAGCACATTATCAACCCAATTGTTGGAATTATTGTAAATTGCCGTATTTTCGAACGCCTTATCTCCGATAGAAGTTACACTCGTGGGAATAGAGATTGAAGTAAGAGAGGTGCAATAGTAGAACGCCTGACTTCCAATATAAGTTACACTCGTGGGAATAGTTACGGAAGCAAGCGAGGTGCAATAATAGAACGCCTGACTTCCAATATAAGTGACGCTCGCGGGAATAGTTACAGAAGTAAGCGAGCGGCAATCCTCGAACGCACTGCTGTCGATTGAGGTCACGCCTTCGGATATCGTTACAGAACCCTTTATACCTTGCGGAACTTCTACTATTTCTGTTTTTTCTTTGTTATAAAGTATTCCGCCTTGACTTACGTAATTTGCATTTCCCGCGGCTACTTCTATGCTTTCAAGCTTTGAGCAACCGCCGAATACACTAACACCGATAGCAGTCACACTTTCGGGAATAGTTACAGAAGTAAGCGAGCGGCAATATTCGAACGCATCCCCACCGATTGATGTCACGCTCTCGGGAATGGTGACGGATGTAAGCGAATAGCAATTTTTGAACGCCTCATAGCCGATTTTTGTCACGGATAAACCGTTATAAGTATCGGGTATAATGATTTGTTCATTGCGTTCTGCTCCCGATAATACGCCGCTTAAAGTATAACCCGTATCATTTTGTTCAAAAGTAAAACCGCTTTTCGAACATACTGAACATATAAGATTTTCGTTAAATGTATGCCCTAATGCTTTAATTTCGCGATTTTCGCCAATTTTGCCACATTCGCAAATACCTTTTTCCAACCCTGCGGTTTCACATGTCGGCTCTGTTGCGGTTTCCCAATCATATTCGTGCTTATGCTTTTCGCTGACGAAAGTGTTGCCGCCGAGTTTTATGACGTGATTTTTTATCGTGCCCTCGGCTACGTCCTCGATACCGAAAAATTCGGTGGTAAAGGTAACCTTTTCGCCGTCGAATTTTACTTTGCCCGTTTCGCCGTCGCTGTCGGTGAATTTATCGCCGTTAAGCTTTATGTAGTAATCGCGGTCGTATTCGTCCGCCGCCGCGTCGTAATAGTAATACGTGCCGTTATGCTTATTCTTCTTAACGGTCGTTATTGTTACGGGAAGAACTATCGAAAGTATAAGCACTACCGCTATTATAACCGAAGCTACTATCACGGGCTTTTTATTGCGCTTTAACCATTCGCCCGCGTTTGCGCCGTATACGCTTTGCGCAAGTTCGGGGCGTTTTTTCGCAAGGTATACGCACGCGCCCGCGCAGACCGCCGAGATAACGCCGAATATAAGCGAAAATACCAATATAAGTATGGGCGCGGCTCCCGCCTCTATAAGACCCAAACCACCGTCCGCTTCCGATATCTGCGCGAACATTGCGCAAGCGGTTATAAACTGCACAATGACGAAAATATATCCCAAAACGGACAAGAACGAGCGGACTGTGATTTTTTTATTGCCGAAACTAAAATACGAATTACGCGTTTTGGCGTTTACGCAGACCACTAAAAGTATAAACGCGATTACAAGAAGTATTATCGCAAAAATTATCAACGATATCGCCGAACCCGTTACGCCTAATTCGCCGAGTTCGGAAAATTTATAGACGTTGCCCGAATTTTCGGCGGGAATTTTTTCGCCCAATATCGTCATACCCGGAGTTACCGCCACGGGCGCGATAAAAAACAGCATTGAAAGAGCGGCAAACAGTATTAACAGTATCGGCGGTATAAACCCGAGCACGGAATACATTTTTGTATTCTGTACGGGCTTCCGACCGCCGCCGCCCGTCGGTTGCGGGGTTTCGCCCGTCGGTTGCGGGGCTTCGTCAAGCGGGTTGCCGCACTTGGGGCAGAATCTCGCGCTTTCGTCCGCTTCCGCACCGCACTTTGAACATTTTTTCATAAGTTTCTCCTTTTTTGCGGTAAAAAAATAAGGTGTACTCCCGAAAGAGTACACCGCATGGTATCTCTTACGGTTACCACACCATTGCAACTTAAAAGTACGATTATAAAACGTCAAATAAATTTCATGCAGAGATACACAATGCCATATTTCAGCATGAAAAATTATTAACGTAAGCGAAAAGATTATACCCTTAAAAGGGCATAAAAATACCGCACTTATATTCAGTTGCAATTATGTGGTATTTAAAATATACCACGGGGCATTTCATTTGTCAAGAACTTTAAAACGCGCGCGCCCGCGCACATTTTATTTATGCTAACCGTGAGCCGCGCGGGCAAAATTGCCCGCGCGGCTCACTTTTTTATGTTTGAACTGTACGTAAACTCGACGGGAACGCCCGCCGAAAAGATACACCGATTAAGCGTTAGGCTTACGCAGACCTTTGGGGTAACGGTTTTTGGCTACGCCGTCGGAAACCTTGCACCAGCCGAGCGGAAAGCCGTTGAAAACCGCGAGCTTCCAGCCTTTCCCGTCCGCGCCGAAAGTCAGTCCCGAAAGATATTTTAAAGCCTCTGCCTCGTCCACTTCTACGGACGGCGCGCCGTCCTTTTCAAGGCACATTGCGAGGGAATGCGAGGGCGTAAACAGTCCGTGCGAAACCTCGCCGAGCCTTACGCCTGCGCGCAATACCCGCAAGCCGTTTAAATCGGGGCAGTTTTCGGGCAGAGAATATAAAACTCCGTCAACGCAGTGCAAACGCCCGAATTTTTCGCGTAGATTATCGCGCTCCCACTGTCTGTACACCTTTTCGTCGGCGTTCGGAACGACCGTTTTCATAGTCGGAACGTCGCACGCTTTTTCGCCCGCCTTTTTTATCGCCGCGAAAAAATGACCCTCGCCGCGCACTTCGTGCGGGTACAGCTTTTCCGTTTTCAAAAGCGTGCAATCGGGGTGCGCCGACAAAAACGCCTCTACCTGCTCTTCATCCTCTTCGGGCGAAAACGTGCAGGTCGAATAGACGAGAGTACCGCCCGCCGCAAGCGCGACGTACGCGCTTTGCAAAACGGCGCGCTGACGAACGGCGCAGGCTTTTACCGCCGCCTCGCTCCATTCGGAAACCGCGGCGGGGTCCTTGCGGAACATACCCTCGCCCGAGCAAGGCGCGTCAACGAGAACTTTATCGAAAAAGCCCGCGAATTTTGTGCACAAAACGTCGGGGTGCGCGTTGACGACGACGGCGTTTTTCACGCCCAATCTTTCGATATTCTGCGACAGAATTTTCGCGCGCGGAAAATTGATTTCGTTTGAAACGAGCAAGCCCTCGCCGCCGAGATACTGTGCAATCTGCGTAGACTTGCCGCCCGGCGCGGCGCATAAATCGAGCGTTACGTCGCCCCTTTGCACGCCGAGAGCGGGTACGGGCGCGCAAGCCGAGGGTTCCTGCGCGTAATACAGCCCCGCGGCGTGATACACGCTTTTGCCGAGGCTTTCGGCGGCGGCGTAAAAAGCCGACTTTTCCCATTCCACCCTTTCAAGCGGGAAGGGCGAAATTTTTAAAAAATCTTCCGCGGAAATTTTAAGCGTGTTTACCCTTACGCCCTTTACTGCGGGCTGGTCATAACTTTTCAAAAACAGCGAAAAGTCCGCACCGAGGGCGGACTTCATTCTTGTTAAAAATTTTTCGGGAAGATTAATCATTCAAAAGCTCCCAAAGCGCAGGAAGTTCCAAAAGCGTAAGGCTTGCGGACTGCGCGTTTTTGGTGCGCACCGAGCTGTCGTCGGGCAAAAGCACATATGTATCGGCGCGCGACAGTTGTTGCACATACCTGCCGCCCTTTGCGTAAATTTTGTCGATTAGCGGTTTGGAAAGTTCCAAATCCTCTTCTATATCGCGTGAAAACGAAAAAACTCTGCCGCGTAGCGACCCGTCCTTTGCGGGGCGTTTGCGGTTTAAGTACTTGAAAAATTCTATGTGAGCGCGGGTTTTTTTAAGCTTTTCTTCCTGCTTTTTCGCCGCGTAAATTCTGCTTGCTTCCGACGACGGCGATGTTACGGAATACCCCGTGATTCTGCCGTTTTTTATTTTGAGAAAGCTTGACAACTCTTTATAATCCATTCCCTTTTCGCGGCACATTGCCTCTACCACGCGCATTGTGGCGTAAGCGTCGTCGGCGGCGCGGTGGGGAGTAAATTCCACTCCCAGCTCGTCCGCGATATGCCCGAGCCCGAATTGGTGCGAAAAGTCGTTTCTTATGCTCATAAACAGCAGTTGGCTGTCAGAAAACAGAAAATCGAACGACGGCAGACGGAAACGTCTGGTTTCGAGGTTGAGATATCTGACGTCGTTTAAGGTGGCGTGCCCCAAAACGGCTGTGTCTTTATCTTCTAAAAGCTCTTTAATTCGCCTGTATACTTTGGGGAACGTGGGCTGTTTTTTGAACTCCGCCTCGTCGTAGGGGAGAACTATGCCGTCGCCCCTCGGGCTTGTCAGGCGGAACTTGCCGAGCGGGTTTATAAGAATATCTTCCTTTTTAAGGATATTGAATTGCCCGTCGCACAGCACATACCCGAAAGCGCAAATTTTTGCCGCAGTCTTGTATACGCCTGCGCACTCTATGTCGAAGAACAGAAGATTCATTTCGCGGGGATTATCTTGGTTTTGCCGCCCATATATTTTTGAAGCGCTTCGGGAATATCGACGCTCCCGTCCTCGTTAAGGTGATTTTCGAGGAAAGCAATAAGCATTCTCGGGGGTGCGACAACCGTGTTGTTAAGCGTATGCGCGTACTCGTTTTTGCCCGTCCTGGAATTGCGGTAGCGTATGCCGAGCCGCCTTGCCTGCGCGTCGGTGAGGTTGGAACAGCTTCCGACCTCGAAATATTTTTTCTGGCGGGGGCTCCACGCCTCCACGTCGCAACTCTTGTATTTAAGGTCCGCAAGGTCGCCCGAACAGCATATAAGCTGACGCACGGGAATTTTAAGCGAAACAAACAGTTCGACGGTGTAATTCCAGAGTTTTTCGTACCAATAGTCGCTTTCTTCGGGCTTGCATATGACTATCATTTCCTGCTTTTCGAATTGGTGTATGCGATATATGCCCCTTTCTTCTATGCCGTGCGCGCCCTTTTCCTTTCTGAAACAGGGCGAATACGAAGTAAGCGTTAAGGGCAGTTTTTCTTCGGGCAGGACGGAACCCATAAAGCGACCTATCATCGAGTGTTCGGACGTGCCTATAAGATACAGGTCCTCGCCCTCGATTTTATACATCATACCCTCCATTTCTTCAAAGCTCATAACGCCCGATACGACGTCGCCCCTTATCATAAAAGGCGGTATGCAGTAAGTAAAGCCCTTGTCTATCATAAAGTCGCGGGCGTAGGTTAAAATCGCGGAATGAAGGCGCGCCACGTCGCCCGTCAGATAGTAAAAGCCGTTGCCGCTTGTCCTGCGCGCGGAATCGAGGTCTATGCCCGCAAGTTTTTCGAGGATATCGACGTGATAGGGCACCTCGAACGGCTTTTCGGCGGGTTCGAGGAAACGTTTGCCCTCGACGTTTTCGCTGTCGTCTTTTCCGATGGGAACGTCGTCGGCGATTATGTTGGGGATACTCATCATATCCTTTTTAAGCCGTTCTTCGACTTCCGCGCACTCGCTTTCGATTTGCGCTATTCTGTCGTTATTCGCCTTGGATTTCGCCTTTGCCTCTTCCGCTTCGGCGAACTTCTTTTCGCGCATAAGCGAACCTATTTCTTTTGCAAGCGCGTTGCGCGTCGAGCGGAGATTGTCGCCCTCGCTTTGAAGGGCGCGCTTTTTTGCGTCAAGCTCGCATATTTCGTCTACGAGCGGAATTTTTCGTTCCTGAAATTTCTTTTTAAGGTTGTTTTTTACAAGTTCGGGATTTTCCCTTATCAGCGCGATGTCTATCATTTGATTTACCTCGAAGATAAGACAATTATACTTTAAAAAGCTTATAAATGCAATTAAATTGCCGTAATATCTTGAAAAAAACAAATTTACGTGGTATAATTAATATGACAGATTGTTTTTGTACGGTAAACCATGAGCAAAATAATTTTCAAAG
This sequence comes from uncultured Clostridia bacterium, assembly GCA_947624005.1. GTDB lineage: Bacteria > Bacillota > Clostridia > Christensenellales > Borkfalkiaceae > Coproplasma. The sequence goes on along the minus strand of CANQHV010000001.1, from coordinate 235,106 downwards.
TAAATAACAAGCCCGTTCAGGACGGGGAATCGGCTCCGCAAGCCGCCGAAGAGGTTGCAAAGTCCTCTGCCGCCGAAGTTAAAGGCGGGGCGGTAAAGGACGAAGAAAAAACGGGAACGCAGAAACCGCGCCCGTCGTCTTCGCGCGCGTCGTCGCGGTCGTCCTCTTCTTCCGCGGCTTCGCCTCGCCCCGAAAAATCGGCGGAAAGCGAAATAGCGGCGACAGCCGCGTCCGCAGAAAGCGTGCAGAACGCGGCAAGCGCGGACAGCGCGCGCACGGTCGAGCATAATAAAAAGTCGTTCGACAAAGACAAAATAATACGGTACTTCAAGCGGCACCCCAAAAAAGCCGTTTCGGAAAAAGCCGAAAGGTTTTCGCCAAAACTTAACGAAGGGCTTTCCACCGCGCAGGTGCAGGAACGGTTTACGCAGTTCCTCTTCAACGATACAAATAAAAAGTATTCGCGCTCGTACGCAAGTATTTTTATAGGCAATATCTGCACGTTTTTCAACCTGTTGTGCCTTATTGCCTTTATCGCGCTTATAATCGCGGGTACGAAAGTAATTACCAACTATCTGGTTATATTTATCACGACGGCGAATATCGTAATAGGCATTATACAGGAAATACGCTCGAAACTGTCTATCGATAAGCTGTCGATACTCGCAAAGAGTTCGGCTACGGTTATACGCGACGGCGAAAAGTCGGAAATCCCCGTAAACGAAGTCGTGCTTGACGACGTTATACTTTTGGACCTCGGTCAGCAGGTTCCCGCCGACTGTATTCTCGCGGAGGGCGCTGTCGAGGTAAACGAAAGTCTTCTGACGGGCGAATCGGTTTCGATTAAAAAGAACGTCGGCGACATTCTGTACGCGGGCAGTTTTATTTCGTCGGGCAGCGGAAAGTTCCGCGTCGAAAAAGTCGGCAAGGAAACGTATCTCGAAAAACTTACGCAGAAAGCGAAAAAATACAAGCGCCCCAATTCGGAATTGATGAATTCCACCAAACTTATAATAAAGTGCATCGCGCTTTTGATAATTCCCATAGCTATCGGAATGTTCTTCATTTCGAAAGCGAATTACGATGCGAGCGCGGGCGTTACGGACTTTATATTCTCGGCGGAAGTAAGCTTTGCCATACAGCGCACCTGTTCGGTCGTAATAGGTATGATACCTTCGGGTATGTTGCTTCTGACAAGCGTCGCGCTTGCCGTGGGCATTGTGCGGCTTGCAAAAAATCATACCCTCGTGCAGGATATGTACTCCCTCGAAATGCTTGCGCGCGTAAACGTGCTGTGTCTTGACAAAACGGGCACCATAACCGACGGCAAGATGCGGGTAAACGACTGTATTATTCTGAATACGGTAGGCGGGTACTCGCTTAACGATATAATGGGCAGTATGCTCGCCGCGCTTGACGGAAACAATCAGACGTCGATAGCCTTAAACAATCATTTCGGGCACAGCGACGCGCTGACCGCGACGGTAAAAATTCCGTTCTCGTCTAAAAGAAAGCTTTCGGCTGTAAGTTTCGAGGACGTGGGCACCTTTGTTATGGGCGCGCCCGAATTCGTGCTTAAACCCTACCCCGCGAAAGTCGAAAGAATAGTAAAACAATACGCGACAATGGGCTTACGCGTTATAGTGCTTGCGCACTCGCCCTCCCCCATCGTCGCAGACAAACTCCCCGCGCTTTTAAAGCCCGTCGCGATTATTTCCATTGCCGATAACATTCGCGACGACGCGATAGACACTATAAAGTGGTTCGAAGAAAACGACGTCGCCGTAAAAGTAATTTCGGGCGACAATCCCGTTACGGTGTGCGAAGTCGCGAAGCGCGCGGGAATTAAAAACGCCGATAAATTTATATCGCTTGACGGTTTGAACGACAAAGAAGTCGCCTCGGTGGCCAACGAATATACGGTTTTCGGCAGAGTTACGCCCGAACAGAAAGCAATTTTGGTGCGCTCGATAAAGTCGCACGGCAATACCGTCGCAATGACGGGCGACGGCGTAAACGACATACTTGCCCTTAAAGAAGCCGACTGCGCGATTTCGGTTGCTTCGGGCAGCGAGGCGGCGAGAAACGTAAGCCACCTTGTTCTGATGGATAACAACTTTAACAATATGCCAAAAGTCGTTGCCGAGGGTCGAAGAGTTATAAACAATATCAAAAACTCGTCGTCGCTGTTTCTTATGAAAACGCTGTTTACGGCGATATTGGCGATTTTGTGTATCGCAATGCGGGAACCTTATCTGTTTATGCCGCAGAACGTACTTCTTCTGGAATTCTGCATTATCGCAATACCCTCGTTCTTCCTCTCGTTGCAACCGAACAAGGACAGAGTGCAAGGCAAGTTTATTACGCACGTTATGAGCGGCGCGGTTTCGGGCGCAATTCTGATGATTATGTGCGTAATGGCAATGTATCTGACAAACGTAATAAAACCCGAGGAATTCGGGGATTACTACCTGCCTATGTGTATGCTTGCGCTGACTTTCTCGGGGCTTGTAATGGTTTACAGAATATGCAAGCCGCTGAACGTCTACCGCTCGGTGCTGTGCGTGACTATGCTTGCGCTGTGTATAGCGGCGTTCAGTATACCGCAAATCGGCGACCTGTTGTACTTCAAGAGCGACACAAACAAATGGTCTACGCTCGATTGGGACTACGCGAAAGTGCTTGTGGTTATAGTCGTCATCGAAGCCGCCGTGCCCGTTTCGAACTGGCTGATTTCGATAATGCACATAATTATGCCGTCGTCGGTTCAGAAGAAACACAAACAATTAAAGGAAAAACCCGAGGAAATCAAATAAATCGTATATTATTTAAAGCGCGCCGCGGCGTTGAACGCCGCGGCGCGCTTTTTTTGATATTACTCACGGACTTCGCGTTCCGAAAAACGCCGCTTAATCTTTAATTCAAGCTTTGAAAGCCCCTTGTAAACAAATCTGCCGAGCAGAAATTCATATATTATGTCAACTGTAATTCCGAGCGCAAACAGACATAGCATATTTGGAAACAGCAACGCAATTTTTGCCCAAAAAGGCGTGACCGACTCGACGGGCAAGCCGCGGTAGGGCGAAACGAGCGGATTGTTTGAGTGAAGCAAATAAACGGCGAGCGTATGCCCAGCAATACACGATACTTTGCCGTTCTCCTCCGCTTTTATTCTGTCAAAAGCGACAAAGATACTCAAAGACGACAGCATTACAAGCGGATTATTATATGCATAGAAGTGAAAAACAAGGTTTCCGTCGCCGAAGCCGAGATATATAATAAGTATCGCCGCAAAATTCAGTAGCGTTGAAGCCGCCCATATCACGTAGAGCCAAACTGTTTTTATTCGTATTTCGCCGCGATAAATTCGGATAAGTCTGCCGTAAACGTACACCACCCACGCCCAAACGGGTAAAAAGCCCTCGCCCGTGCCGAAATACGGATAGAACGCGTCCGCGACAAAGCCCGCAATCATAAAAAACACTACGCTTACAAATACGAAGTATAAAGCTGTTTTCTTTGTCAACGATTGCACGAAGGAATTAAGAAGCGGGGCGGCGACGCATAGAAGAATATAAACGGCTATAAACCAATATTTCGTTATTGCGCTTACAAAACCGAAGAAAAAGTCGAGCGCGGTTTTTGGAGTATATATGCCGCAGGCAAGCGCGATAAGTTGAGATATAAGCCAATAAAAATAGACTTTGAAAACAAGCGATAAAATTTTAGCGGGGCTGAAATTGATTTTAAAATAACCCGAAAGCAGAAAGAAAAGGTTTACGCCTATTATAAAAACGCAATTCAGAAGCGACAGCGGGACGAAGTGCGCGGCGGGAATTTTTGCGCTTTCGATTAGTTTTAAACCCACGTTTGACTGAACGAGGTGCAAACCGACAATAAAGAACATAGCTATGATTCTGATTATATCCATAGCCGGATTGCGCTTGCGTTTTTCGGTTTTCCGTGTTACTTCCCGCATAGTACCGAACGCGCGGAACAAAAAATAAGGGCAACCGATAAAGGTTGCCCGCACAATGTACCTTTACCAGTCGCCAAACATAGAAATTTAAGTGAATATACCGCTTATGCGCATAGCATTAAGTTACCGATCTTAAATTCAGGTACAATGAGCCTATAAATATGATCGGAAAAAAAATGCGAAAAAAACCGCATAAGCACACATTATTCAATTTCTATATTTGGCATATACTATTTTACCACTAAAAATTAAAATAATCAATATAAAGCCGAGGGAATTTTTTAAAATTCCCTCGGCTTTATTATTAACCGTAATTTTATTCGGTTCGGCGCCCCCTTTCGGGTTGGCTGAAAGCACGAAGAAGTCAAGTAAATTAACTTTATAAACGACCCCCGCGCCGCAACGATGTTGCGGCGCGGGGGGTTGTCTTGAATTTTTCAATAAATCAAAGAAAGGTACTTTTACCGTATTATTAAATTTTTATAAATGCAACGCCATTTAATAAACTTCAATACTTTTTCGCGAATAAACTCAATGCGCGATTTTTACTTTGATTTTATTACCGTTTATCAACGCAACGGCTTTATTCTTTGCAGAAAAACTGAAAATACTTGATTTTATCACACCCTTTATTAAAGCAACGGCGTGGGTTACCTTAAATTAACCCGCGCCGCTTGATTATTTTTTGCGGCGGATTATTCTTCGCTTTCGGACGTATCTTCCGCCGCTTCCTCTGCGGTAGCGGTTTCTTCGGGCGCTTCCGCCTCCATTTCGTCGTCGCGGTCGGTTATTGCGATTGTCGCCACCTGACCGTCTTTAAGGCGCATAAGGCGCACGCCTTTTGTGCTTCTGCCTATCTTCGAAATGGACGAGCAGTGCATTCTTATAACCGTGCCGCCTGCCGAGATAATCATTACGTCGTCATCGTCGGTGACTTGTTTCAGATTGACAAGATTGCCCGTCAGTTCGTTGAATATGCCCGCTTTTATTCCCTTGCCTGCTCTGCCCTGAACGCGGTAATCGTTTATGTCGCTGCGTTTGCCGAAGCCGTTGGAAGTAACGGTTAAAACGTCTTTGCTTTCGTCTACGACAAGCATATCGACAAGCGCGTCGTCCGCGCCTTCGAGTTTCATTGCGCGCACGCCCGCGGTATCTCTGCCCATACTGCGCACGTCGGTTTCCGAAAATCTTATGCACTTGCCCGCGCGGGAAGCAATCATAAGTTCAGCCGAGCCGTTCGTAAACTGTACCGAAACAAGCTTGTCGCCCTCGTTGAGCTTTATGGCGATTTTGCCGTTGCGGTTTATGCGTTCGAATTCGGAAAGTGCGGTCTTTTTGATAAGCCCGCACGAGGTCGCGAAAGCTATATAGCCCTCGGCTCCCTCTTTGACGGGAATCATAGTGTTTATCTTTTCTTCCTGCGCTATCTGCACAAGGTTCACAATAGCGCGCCCGCGCGCCGTCCGCGCCGCTTCGGGAATCATATACGCCTTTATTCTGTATACCTTGCCGAAGTCGGAGAACAGCAGAATATCGTCGTGCGACGAGCAGACAAACATTTTTTCGACAAAATCTTCGTCCTTGGGTCTGTGCGCCGTCACGCCCATACCGCCTCTGTTCTGCGCGCGGTATTCGCTTACGGGCAGGCGCTTTACATATCCCGTGTGGGTCATAGAGATTACGACCTGCTCTTCGGGAATAAGGTCGGCGTCCTCTATGTCGCCGAAGTCCGTTTCGATGCCCGTTTTGCGCTCCGAAGGGTATTTGCGTTTGATTTCGAGGAGGTCGGTGCGTATTATCTCCAAAACGCGGCTTTCGTTTGCGAGAATGTCTTTAAGGTCTGCGATAGTCGCTTCGAGCTGGGCGAGTTCTTCGTTGATTTTATCGACTTCGAGGTGCGAAATGCGGTAAAGTCTTAATTCCGCCACCGCCGTCGCCTGAGGAACGTCGAGTTCGAATTTTGCGGTAAGCTGTTCCACGCAGTCGCTTTTGTCCTTTGCGTTGCGGCAGACCTCGACTACTTCTTCTATGCTTGCCTGCGCTATTACAAGACCGCGCAATATATGCGCCCTTTCTTCGGTTTTCGCAAGGTCGAACTTCGACCTGCGGGTTATAACGTCTTTCTGATGTTCGAGGTAGTAATATATGCACTCTTTTAAATTAAGTATCTTGGGCGCGCCGTCAACGAGCGCCAACATTATAATACCGTCCGAAATCTGAAGATTGGTGTGCTTGTATAAAAGATTGAGCACGACCTGCGCGTTCGCGTCCTTTTTTATTTCAATGACTATGCGCATACCGTCGCGGTCGGACTCTTCGCGTATGTCCGAAATGCCCTCGATACGCTTGTTTTTGACAAGGTCGGCAATCTGTTCGATGAGTTTCGCCTTGTTCACCTGATAGGGAATTTCCGTGACTATTATACGCGTGCGGGTCTGATTGCCGCTTTGATAGTCCTCAATCTCGCAACGCGAACGCAGTATTATACTGCCGCGACCCGTCTTATAAGCCTTCCTTACGCCCCCTCTTCCCATTATGACTGCTCCCGTGGGGAAGTCGGGCGCGGGGACGTATTCCATAAGCTCGTCTACCGTTATGTCGGGATTGTCTATCATTGCGCAAACGCCGTCTATTACCTCGCCGAGGTTATGGGGCGGTATGTTTGTCGCCATACCTACCGCGATGCCGTCCGAGCCGTTTACAAGCATATTGGGGAAACGCGAGGGAAGCACCGTGGGCTGCATACCCGTATCGTCGAAAGTGGGGTAGAAATCAACCGTTTCCTTGTCGAGGTCGCGGAGCATTTCCGAGGCAAGGCGCGAAAGGCGCGCTTCGGTATACCTCATCGCGGCGGCGGGGTCGCCGTCCACCGAACCGAAGTTGCCGTGTCCTTCGACGAGTGGGAAATTTATCGAGAAATCCTGAGCGAGCCGCACAAGCGCGTCGTAAACCGAAATGTCGCCGTGGGGGTGATATTTACCTAAACAGTCGCCGACTATACGGGCGCATTTTCTGAACGCCTTGTCAGAGTATAAGCCGAGTTCGTGCATAGAGTAAAGTATACGTCTGTGTACGGGCTTCAAGCCGTCGCGCACGTCGGGTATCGCGCGGGAAACGTTTACGGCCATAGCGTAGGCTATGAAAGATTTTTTAAGCTCTTGGTCGACCTCGACGTCCAAAAGGCGGGTCATTTCGAGCGTTTTTCTGAATTCTTCGGTAAGCTCGGGGCTTGTCTGTTTTTTAGCCATATTCTCTCCTTATACGTCGAGCTCTTCGACGAGCTTTGCGTTGTCTTCTATGAATTGGCGGCGCAGTTCGGGTTGTTCGCCCATCAGAAGAGCGAAAGTTTTGTCCGCTTCGACCGCGTCCTCTACGTTTATTCTTACGAGCGTTCGGCGCGCGGGGTCCATCGTGGTATCCCAAAGCTGTTCTTTGTTCATTTCGCCAAGACCTTTATAGCGTTGAAGTTCGTATTTGCCCTCGAAAGTGTTTTTGAAATCTTCAAGCGCCTTGTCGTCGTAAAGGTATTTGTCTTCCATTCCCTTTGCCGAAACTTTGTAAAGCGGGGGCTGCGCCGCGTAGACGTGGCCGTTTTCGACAAGCGGGCGCATATAGCGGAAAAAGAAAGTAAGCAAAAGTATGCGGATATGGCTTCCGTCAACGTCCGCGTCGGTCATAATTATTATTCTGTCGTAGCGGAGTTTGCTTTCGTCGAAATTTTCCTGTATGCCGCAACCGAACGCGGTTATCATAGCCTTTATCTCTTCGTTTTCGAGTACGCGGTTTATGCGCACTTTTTCAACGTTCAATATCTTGCCGCGGAGGGGTAAAATCGCCTGAAATCTTCTGTCGCGACCCTGTTTTGCGGTACCGCCCGCCGAATCGCCCTCAACTATATAAATTTCGCAGAGTTCGGGGCGTTTGTCCGAACAGTCGGCAAGCTTGCCGGGGAGTTTGGTGCTTTCGAGAACGCCCTTTCTGTGCGTTTCTTCGCGGGCAAGGCGCGCCGCCTCCCTTGCGCGCTGGGCGGTTATGCAACGCATTATAAGCTCGCGCGTTTCGGCGGGGTGTTCTTCGAGGTATGTGCCGAATTTTTCGGTTACCGACTTCTGCACGAAGCCGCGCACATACGTCGAGCAGAGTTTGGCTTTGGTCTGGCTTTCGTACTGCGCGTCGGCAATCTTTACCGAAACGACGGCAGTTATGCCCTCGCGCACGTCCTCGCCCGAAAGTTTTTCGTTATCTTTCAAAATATTGAGCTTATGCCCCGCGTCGTTTATTACCTTTGTAAGCGCGGCTTTGAAGCCGTCGAGGTGGGTGCCGCCGTCGGGTTGGCGTATGTTGTTTGAGAACGGGAATATCTGCTCTTGATAGCTGTCGTTATACTGAATGGCGACTTCGAGAAATCTGTCGTCGCCCTCCGAATCTTCGAAGTACACGGGCTTTTCGAACAGCGTTTCTTTGCCCTTGTTTATGTCCTCTATAAAGTGTACCACGCCGCCCGCGTAACAAAATTCGTCGTGGCGTTCCTTTTCGCCGCGCAAATCGGTAAGCGTAAGCGTAAGTCCCTTGTTGAGGTAAGAAAGCTCGCGGAGCAGCGTTTTAAGCGTGTCGTAGTTGAATTCCACCGTTTCGAGAATAGTCGCGTCGGGGTGGAAAGTTATCGTGGTACCCGTTTCCTGCGTTTCACCGACGATTTTAAGCGGTTCTTCGGGAATGCCGCAATGATACACCTGTTTGTATATTTTGCCGTTCTGGCAGACCTCGGCTGTGAGTTTGTCGGACAGCGCGTTTACGCAGGAAACGCCCACGCCGTGCAGACCCGACGAAATTTTGTATCCGCCCGCCTTGTTGCCGCCGCCGAATTTACCGCCCGCGTTAAGGTTGGTAAGCGCAAGCTCGACGCCTGAAATACCTTCTTCTTTGTTTATGCCTGTGGGGATACCTCTGCCGTTGTCCTTTACCGAACACGAGCCGTCCGCGGTTATCGTGACGTCGATTTTGTCGCAATACCCCGCCAGCGCTTCGTCTATGGAATTGTCGATGACTTCCCTTACGAGGCAGTGCAGACCTTTTTCGTCGGTAGGACCGATGTACATACCGGGGTGCTCGCGCACGGGTTCAAGCCCTTTAAGCGCGCGGAGGCTGTCCGCGGTATAATTATTCTCGATTTTTTCGGGCATATTTTACCTCTGAAATTCAAAAAAAATTTTCTTAATATCATTATACCATATTATTAGAAATAACGCAAATATCTGAACAAAAAAAACGCCGTTTCAAGGCGTAAAAAAGAATAAATTCCGCTATTTTGCGTAAACTTCGGGTATGAAAAACAGCGAATGTAAAAAAATGCTGTCGGAAAGCTTTTCAAAGGACGTTTTCGAGTGCGCCGACTGCGGAAATCACGTCTGCAAAACGCAGGCGGAAATATGCAAAAGGGTGTGTCCGCACTGCTTTGGGCGGCTTTTTAATATAAGCTGACAAGGGGTGAAAATTTATACGGCGCGCGGCGATTGCCGCGCGCCGTATTATTACGACCGATAACTTTTACGGTTTTTCCGTATAACAATCGGGCAGGTATTCTTTAAGACTTTCGAACCTTTCGGCATACTTTGCCGCAAGAGCTAGGTCCCCCCTCGCTTCGAAGTATCTGCGGCGCAGGTCGGTAAGAATTATAAATTCAATATCGTCCTCGGGAAGTTGCGGGAGGTCGAAAAACAGCTTTTCGTCGATATCGCTTATCGGCGTACCCGCAAGTATTTTCGACTGTATGGTAAGGACGTTTACGGCTACCCGCGCGCTGTCGTCAAAGCGAATAAGACCGCAGATAACCTCGCCGTCGGTTTTGTTATTGCCCGCCGCGGGAGCTATGTTTACCGCAAAGATATAGAACGAAGCGGGCAGAACCGCCGCAAGAAAAGTGGGGATTTCGGGAACGGCAAGGGCGCACAGTCCGAAAGCGATTAAAAGAAGATTGACCGCAAGCCCGCCGCAAGCCGTCGCAAGATATCTGCCTCTTACCCCTCTGTCGGTGTGCGGAACGATTTTGCAAAAGGACGGCGAAAAGCAAGTAAACGCCGAAGAAATGTTCACTTCGGCGCGCATTTTCGAAAACAAGCCGAAAAGCGCGTGCCCAAGCTCGTGTAAAAACGAACATATCGGCAAAAACAGGCACGCGCCTACGCCCGTAAGCGATATAATAAGCGGGCTTCCGTATTCGAACCAGCACACCGCGAGAATGCCTGCAAGCAAGCCTGCGGAAAACACGACGGCGGCTGCCGTCATTATTTTGTACTTCATACAAATCCCTCTTTAAGCATTACGTAACCCTCGAGGTTGTCGCTTTCGGAAACTGTGACCTCTTCCGCGCCGAAAGCGCGCATAACTGCGGCAAGCAGAAGCATTCCGCCGCCTATTACGTCCGCGCGGCGAACGTCCATACCCGCAAGCGTTCTGACGTCCTCGACCAAAAGCGAAAGAATATATTTTGCCTGCGCCTCGGTTTCGTCGGCGGAAAGCACGGTGCCGTCAACCTTTTCGGGGTCGTAAACAGCAAGCTTGTGTTTGAGCGCGGCTACCGCGGTAGCGGTGCCGCCGACGGCGTAAAGTCTGTAAGCCGAACCGTCGAAAGGCGGAAACGTCGCCGTCTTTTGCGCAATTTCGGCATAGAGTTTTTGCTCGTTTCTGCCCGCCGCGTCGAACAGCGTAACCGCGCCCGTATTCGCGCTGTACGAATACAGCTCGTCTTTGCCGCGCATAAAGCACACTTCCGAGCTTGCGCCGCCGATATCGATAACTCCGCCTACGCCGCCCTTTATCGCGCCTATCGCGCCCAACGTCGCCTCGGTTTTGCCGTCTACGACGTCAACGTCAAGCCCGCACAGCTCTTTTACGCGGTTCAGAAAGTCGTCGCGGTTGCGGGCGGCGCGGACAGCCGCCGTGGCAAAGGCGTAAATTCTGCCTGCGCCCTCGGCTTGCGCTTTAAAATAAAAATCGGCGACCGCGGCAGCCGTTCTTTCAATAGCCTCGGGCGAAAGCATACGCGACGAACTCACGCCCTGACCCAAACGCGTGGTGTTTATGCGTTTATATAAAGTTTTTCCGTCCGCCCACATCATAAGGCGAACGGAATTCGAACCGATATCTATTGCACCTGTTTTCATTAATCGAGATAGCCCAACTCGTATGCGCGCAAACGCAGATATTCGTCGGACTGCAAATAGTCGAGCCGCGAACCGCCGACTTCTATCTGCTGGCTGTAATACGATATTTCGGCGCGGACGTCTTTTTTCTTTTTATTGACAACCGCAAGCGTAACTATCTGATAGATTATAACAGCTATCAGAATAACGATTAAAATCACCGTATTAACCGTCAGAGCCGCGGATAATCTTTCGCGTTTTTCGCTCGTCATTTGCAACCTCCCTCTTACGTGTGATTTTATTATACACTTTCTTTACGAAAAAAGCAACAATTAAATGAAAACTTTTTAAATAGAGCAACGCGCCCACCGCACAGCCGAGAAACATATACCATCTGATTTCGTAAAAATCGAACACGACCGAGGCGAAAACGAATACGGCGCAGAATAACAGCATGTACAAAAGGTCGCACGCCGCGGTGAAAATTCTGTCCTTTACGGTGTACGCCTCTTTATACACGCCGCACACGGCGCAACGCGCAATATACAGGATATCGTACGCCACGCCCGACACTATGCCGCAAATACTGCAGATTAAAAATATGAATATCTCCATTATTTAAACAGCTTTTTGGCGAAAGACGCTCCCTTTTTTATGTAGCGCGCGGAAATTATTTCGCCCGTCGCCGAAAAATTTCCGCTTGACTTCGAAAAGCCCGTGATTTTCATTCCGCTGCCCGCGATTACTATCCGTCCGCCCTGAAACGAAAGTACTATCTGTCTGTCGGAAAAGGCGTCTACGCTTTCAATTGCTGTCGCCGAAACCTTTCTTTGCTCGCTTATTTCGAGAGAATGAGCCGAATTTTCCATATTCACCTCGCAAAAAAATACCACCCGTGCGGGTGGTACATTATATGCGCTTATATTAACCGATATGCAAAATATCAAAGTATATTGCGACTTTTGCCTAAATTCCCTTCTTTTCTTTTGCGCGCGCCTTTGCTCGAAGTTCGCTGTCGAGTATGCGCTTGCGTATTCTTATGTTTTTGGGCGTGATTTCGAGAAGTTCGTCGTCGGCGATAAATTCAAGACATTCTTCAAGGCTCATACGCTTGGGCGTTATAAGGCGGAGCGCGTCGTCGCTTGCGCTCGAACGGGTGTTTGTAAGGTGTTTCGTCTTACATACGTTTACGTTTATATCCTCGTTTTTGGGATTTTCGCCTATAACCATACCCTCGTAAACGGCTGTGCCGGGGTCGATGAAAAGCGTGCCGCGCCCCTGCGCGTTGAAAAGACCGTAGGTTACCGCCTCGCCCGTTTCGAACGCGACGAGAGAGCCTGTGCTTCGGCGCGTAAGTTCGCCTTTGAAGGGCTGATATTCGAAGAATATGCTGTTCATTACGCCCTCGCCCTTTGTGGAAGTCAGAAATTCCGACTTATAGCCGAAAAGACCGCGCGCGGGGATTATAAATTCGAGGCGCGTGCGCGAACCTATCGCGCTCATATGGAGAAGTTCGCCCTTACGGTTGCCCATACTTTGGAATACCGCGCCCGTAAATTCGTCGGGAACGTCTACGATAAGCCTTTCCATAGGCTCGTAACGCGCGCCGTCTATTTCTTTATACATAACGCGCGGCGTGGAAACCTGAAATTCGTACCCCTCGCGGCGCATATTTTCGATGAGAATAGAAAGGTGCATTTCGCCCCTGCCGCAGACCCTGTAACTGTCGGCGGAGTCGGTTTCTTCCACGCGGAGCGAAACGTCGCGCAAAAGTTCGCGGAACAGCCGCTCGCGCAGGTGGCGGGTGGTGACCCACTTGCCCTCTTTGCCCGCAAAAGGCGAATCGTTGACCGAAAAGGTCATTTCGACCGTCGGCTCGGTGATTTTGACGAATTTGTGCGGCTCTACGCAGTCGGGCGAACACACCGTATCGCCTATATTGATTTTTTCAAGCCCCGAAAAGCACACTATATCGCCCGCCATAGCCCCGTCGCTCGGGCGGCGTTCAAGTCCCTCTATCTGATAAAGGTTGGCTATCTTCGCGCTTGTTTTAAGGTGCGGGTTGTTGTAATTGCACACGACGACAGACTGTCCCGCGCAGAATTTGCCGCGCTCAATCCTTCCTATGCCTATTCTTCCGACGTAATCGTTGTAGTCGATTGACGAAACAAGCAGTTGGGCGGGTCCGTCCACGTCCGCGTCCATAGGCTGAATATGGTTTAAAATCGTGTCGAAAAGGGGCGAAAGGTCTTTGCCTGGTTCGTTCAGGTCGAGGGTCGCCGTACCGTCGCGCCCCGAACACCATACCACGGGGCTTAAAAGCTGGTCGTCGGACGCGTCGAGTTCGAGCAGAAGTTCGAGTATTTCGTCCTGAACTTCCGTAAGCCGCGCGTCAGGGCGGTCGATTTTGTTGACGACTATTATAAGTCGGTGCCCCATTTCGAGGGCTTTCTGCACGACGAAACGCGTCTGGGGCATCGGACCCTCGGCGGCGTCCACCAAAACGAGAACGCCGTTTACCATCATCATTACGCGCTCGACTTCGCCCGAAAAATCGGCGTGTCCCGGCGTGTCTACGACGTTTATTTTGACGCCCTTATAGTGTATGGACGTATTTTTTGCAAGTATTGTTATGCCGCGCTCGCGTTCGAGGTCGTTCGAGTCCATCACCCTTTCTTCGACAGTCTGATTGTCGCGGAAAGTATGACTTTGTTTTAACATTGCGTCCACAAGCGTGGTTTTACCGTGGTCAACGTGCGCGATTATCGCGACGTTGCGTAAATCTTCTCTTAACATAATGTCCTTAAATTTCGGTATTTACTTTTGAATTTTTTCGCGGGCGGCGGAAATTTTGCTTAAAAAGTCCGCTCGCCGCAATATCAACGCTTTTGCGCGTTTATACGTTATTAAAATTCGCTTTTCGTGGCGCGGTCGAAAAGTTTTAAAATTATGCGCATACAGTCTTTCGCGCCGTCGCCGCTTCCGAAAGCGTCGGTTAAAAAGCACGCTTCGTACACGGCGTTGGTTATGGGGAGTTCGAGCCCGTATCTGTCGCCGAGCTGTTTCATTGCTTTCGACGTCATAACGCCCTCGGCAAGTTTTTCGAACTTCGTGCCGTGCGCCATCATTTCGCCGTATTTGCGGTTATGCGAATACTCTGAAAACAGCGTGGTTTCGTAGTCGCCGAGGTGCGCAAGACCGTAAGCCGAGAAAAACGAGCCGCCCATCGCCTTTATAAGGTTGCCGACTTCGTACGCGCCGCGCGCCATAAGGGGTCCTTTAAGGCTTACATACCCGCTTCCGTCGAGTACGCCCGCCGCTATCCCCAAGACGTTTTTTGCCGCCGCGCCGATTTCGCTGCCTATTATGTCGTTGCCGTAGTAAAAGCGTATAAGGTTGCTTTTGAAGTTGTCGGCAATGAATTTTTTAAGGTTTTCGTCGTAACTGTCTATTATCATACAGTTGGGAACGCCGCGGGTAAACGCCTGAATGTGCCCCGGTCCGACCCATACCGCGATTTTGTTTTTGTCTATTCCGCTTTCGATAAGCACTTCGGAAAGGCGTTTGCCCGTGCTTTCTTCTATGCCCTTCATACAAAGCACGAAAGTCTTTTGCGAAACGTCGTACGCGGTGATTTTTTTCATAAACCCGCGAAGCCCCTGCGAAGATATCGAAATTATTATTATATCGCTTGCGCCGAGGGCGTAACCGAGGTCGGAGGTAAGCGTTATGCTTTTGTCGAGCGTGACGTATTCGTTTTTGCCCGTGTTTTTAAGCACCTCGTATGAATAGTCGCCCTCGGGTCCCCACGAAACGACTTTGTTTTTAAGTACGGTCGCCTGATACCATGCGATAAACGAGCCCCAACGCCCGCAGCCCAAAACTGAAATGTTCATATTGATTTCCTTTCCGACAGCGCGCGCGAAAGCGTAACTTCGTCGGTGTATTCGAGTTCGCCGCCTATGGGGATTCCGTGCGCGAGCCGCGTTACGTTCACCCCCAACGGCTTTAAGAGTTTTGCTATATACATTGCGGTTGCCTCCCCCTCGACGTCGGGATTTGTTGCCATTATAACTTCGCGCACGTCGCCGTCTATGCGGGAAAGCAGTTCCTTTATTCTTATATCGTTGGGCCCGACGCCGTCCATAGGGCTTATTACGCCGTGCAGAACGTGGTAAACGCCCTTATATTCGTGCAGTTTTTCCATCGCTATGACGTCCTTAGGCTCTTTTACCACGCAAATCTGCGTTTTTTCCCTGCGCTTGCAGATATCGCAGACCTCGTCCTCGGTAAAGTTGCCGCATACCTTGCAGTAGCGCACGCGCTGTTTGCAGTACAGCACGCTTTCGGCGAACTGCTTTGCCTCGGCGTCGGACATACCTATAATTTTATAGGCGTACCGCTGCGCCGTCTTTTTGCCCACGCCCGGGAGTTTTGTAAATTCGTTTATCAGCCTGCCGATAGGCTCTATGAATACGTCCATCTGTTACCCTTGAATTTTTCCGCGGCGCGTCAGATAAGCCCGCCGCCCGCTTTCGCAAACGGACCCATTTTTTCTTCGTATACCTCGTCCGCCTTTTTATAACCGTCCAGAATCGCCGCAAGGATAAGGTCTTCGAGCATTTCCACGTCGTCTTCGTCGGTTATATCTATCATTTCGGAAAGCTTACTGCCGAACTCTATGCCGTTGATAATCTTTTTGCCGTTCATATACACGACGACCGTTTCGTCGCCCTCTTCGCCGCCGCCCGAAAGCCCTACCACTTCAAGCTCTTCAAGCTCTTTGTCGGCTTCCTGCATCTGCTCCTGCATTTTCTGAGCCTGTTTTATCAGGTTCTGCATATTGTTGCCGCCGCCTTTAAAAGACATATTTCACTCCTTTAATCTTTACGGTTTTCCACCGTTATTTTATATTTATATCCGTGCCGCCGAAATTGTTTTTCAACTCCCTTATCGCGGCGTCGTAATCGCTTTCGCCCTTGCTTTCAAGACGCACTTCGTGTTCCGAAACGCCGAAAGTAAGAAGCAAATCGGCTATGAATTTTTCGTTTTCGGCGCGGGTCAAAGCCTTGTATACGGGTTCGCTGTCGGTGATAAACACCATCTTTTCGCCCGAAAACTGCGATTTCAGGTCCATACAAAGGGTAAACAGCACCGCGTTTTTATGAGTGGTGCGCAGGGCGCGCACAAACTTGCCGAATACCGCCGACTTTTCCTCTTCGGACAGATTGCCGACGGGCGCGACCATATTCTTTACGTCGCCCGCCTCCCATAAAGTGGGCTGTACTTCGCTTTTTGCGGTACTCGGGCTTTCGGAAGCGCCGAACGGGTCGTCCTCGTTGATTTCGAGCGCGACGGGCATTTTTTCTTTTTCCTTATCCTTCGCGGGCGCTTCGGGCACGGGCGACGGTTTTGCCGCCGTACCGCTTGCGGGCGCCACGTCCGAATACGGGGCTTTTGCAGGCGTTTGGAAAGAAACGCCTGCCGCGGGGCGGTTTTCAAGCTCGGCGACGCGTTTTTCGAGGCGGTCGATTTTGCCTATCATGGCGTCTATGTTGTAATCCGCCTGCGGCATCGCGCATTTTAAAATAGCCGTTTCGAGAGTTATTCTGCCGTTAAGCGAATAGCGCATATCGTTTTCCGCCTCCGCCAGCACTTCGGTTGCGCGGAGAATTTTGTGACCGTCCGCGCCGTCCGCGATATCTTTTATCGCGAGATAGGTTTCTTCGGGAAGATTTACTATATTGCGGGCGTTTCTGCAAATTTTTACGACGGCGCAGTCGTTTAAAAACGAAAGCATATCTTTTATAAGCACGCCCACGCTTTTGCCCGTCGAAAGTATGCGCTCGACGTTTTCGAGCGCGCCCGCCTCGTCCTCTTTAAGTATTTTGCCGCAAAGGTCGGCTATCTGAACGGCGTCCGCGCTGCCGAGAACCGCGTTTACGTCGTCGTAGGTAAGCTTGCCCTCGGAATACGAAGCGCAGGTGTCGGCTATCGAAAGGCTGTCGCGCGCGCTCCCCGCTCCCGCGCGGGCTATAAGCGACACAGCCTCGTCCTCGAACTCCTTGCCCACCTTGGTAAGCACTTCTTTAATGAGATTTTCGATATCCTTTTGGGGTATAAGTTTGAAATCGAAACGCATACAGCGCGACAGAATAGTCGCGGGGATTTTCTGCGGTTCGGTGGTAGCGAGAATAAAAATCGCGTGACGGGGCGGTTCTTCAAGCGTCTTTAAAACGGCGTTGAAAGCCTGCGGGGTAAGCATATGCACTTCGTCGATGATATACACCTTGTACTTGCCCGCGACGGGGGGATATTGCACCTTTTCGCGCAAATCGCGCATTTCGTCCACGCCGTTATTCGAAGCGGCGTCGATTTCGGAAATATCGAGATTCCCGCCCGAGGCAAGCGCGCGGCAGGTCGCGCATTTGCCGCACGGCGAACCGTTTACGGGGTTTTCGCAGTTTATGGCGCGCGCGAAGATTTTGGCGAGCGTGGTTTTGCCCGTTCCGCGCGGTCCGCAGAATAAATAGGCGTGACCTATTTTGCCCGTCGTAATCTGATTTTTAAGTATTCTTACTATGTGTTCCTGCCGTACCACCTCGTCGAAAGTCGAGGGGCGGAACGTGCGGTAAAACGCGAGGTAAGCCATTTATTCCTCCGTCGAAAAAATCTGCTGTATTTTGCGCTTTGCGCGCGAAAGCGCGTTGCCCACGCTTTTTTCGTCGCGGTCGAGCGCGGCGGCTATTTCGGAAAGCGTCATACCGTCAAGGTGCATTACCACGGCTTTGAATTCAAGCCCCGAAAGCGCCTTGTTTATTTTTGCGTAAAATTCGCGCTTATATTCGCGCTTTATAACTTCCGCCTCGGGGTCGCTGTCCGAAAAATACAGCTCTTCGCCGAGTTCGACTATCGGCAGAAAGTTGTTAAGCGCGGAATACTTCGCGCCGTTTTCGCGCTTTACGGCGTCGATAATTCTGTTCTTAACGCAGGAATATGCGTAAGTCGAAAAACCCGCCTTGCCGTTATAAGAACCTATCGCCGAGTAAAGCCCGACCATTCCCTCCTGCACAAGGTCCTCGCGCCCCGAACAGCTGAAAAAGCTGTTCGCGATTGACCCCGCAAAGGGCGCGTATTTTTTTAAAATATGTTCTTCCGCGGACTTGTCGCCCTTTTGGGCGAGAGCGACCCATTCTTCGTCCGTCATAATCTGCGCCTCGCTATTTCGTACGCGGCGACGCCGAGCGCCACCGACGCGTTTAAAGAATTTACCTTGCCGAACAGCGGCAACGAAAGCGTACCGTCGCACCTTTCGCGGGTGAGGCGTTTTACGCCCGAATCTTCGCCGCCCACCACAAGCGCAATTCTGCCGCCGAGGTTCGCCTTGTATATGCTTTCGCCGTCGGCTTCGAGAGCGTACGCCCAATAGCCCTTTTTCTTCAAAAAGTCTATCGTCTGATTTATAGACGTGACTTTTGCGATTTTCTGGTGGTTTGCCGCGCCCGCGGAAATTCTTACCACCGCCTCGGTTACGCTTGCCGAGTTGGTTTTGGGGATTATAACGCCGTCCGCGCCCACGCATTCGGCGACGCGGATTATCGCGCCGAGGTTATGCACGTCCTCGATACCGTCGCAGAGGATAACAAGCGAATACGCGTTTTCGCCGCAGATATCGTCGAGCGTGCTGTATTCGAAGTCGGAAGCGTAGGCAATACAGCCCTGATGTCTGCCGTCCGCGCTCTCTTTGTCGAGTACGCGCCTGTCTACGAACTGCACGCGCACGCCCCGCTTTCTCGCTTCGGCGAAAATTTTCAAAAGACTCCCCTGCGGGTCGCGCTCAATAAGCAGCTTATCTATATTTTTGCCCGTTTTCAGAAGTTCCGAAACGGCGTTTCTGCCTTCGGTTTTCAATCGCTTTCTCCAAGAAGTTGTTTTATGCGGCTTTCGTTGCCCGTGAGGTACAGATATCCGAGCACCGCCTCGAAGCCCGTCGAGCGGTTATACTCGGAAACTGTCGCGCTTTTGGCGCGCGTGGTCTTTTTCGCGTTTCTGCCACGGCGGAAAATCGCCGCCTCTTCCTCGGTGAATTTTTCAAGGAGGGACTGCAAAAACGCGCTCTGCCCGTGCGCCGAAACAATTTCGGACGACGCCTTCTGCAAGTCGCGCAAAGGTCGGTCGCCCGCTTTTATGAGTTTTTCGCGCACATAAAGGCTGTACACCGCGTCCCCCACGAACGCGAGGGTTACGGGACTTATATTTTTAACCTTTTCTTCGGTCATAGGCAAGTCAAACATAGCGCTCCGTTTCCATACGATTTGATTATACTACTTTATCATAAAAAAATCAAATATTCCATAGTATATAGCGTGAAATTTCTGTTCGTTAAAAGAAGCGTATTTTTTATTTTGCTTGCAATCGCGCTTGCGGGGGCGACGCTGGGGCTTGGCGCGTCTGCGGCGGCGTCTTTTTCGGTCGCGGAAAAAGTCGTGGTCATAGACGCGGGGCACGGCGGCGTGGACGCGGGAGTGGTCGGCGTTGCCACGGGCGAGCGCGAAAGCGACATAAACCTCGCAATAGCGAAATATCTGCGCGGTTACTTTGCGGAAGCGGGCTTTTGCGCGGTTATGACAAGGACTACGAACGCGGGGCTTTACGGGCTTCCCACAAACGGCTTCAAAATGCGCGATATGAAAAAGCGGCGGAAAATCATACAGGACAACAATCCCGATATGGTGATTTCGGTACACCAGAACTTCTGCCCCATTCCTTCGCGCCGCGGCGGGCAGGTGTTTTACGACGGCGCGAGCGCGGCGGGAAAGGCGCTTGCGGAAAGCGTACAGCAAAGTCTGAACTCTATGGAAGAATGCGTAAAAAAGTCGTCCGCGCTGACGGGGGATTATTATATGCTTAAATGCACCGAAAGCCCCTCGGTAATAGTCGAATGCGGCTTTATGTCCAACGCCGACGACGACAGACTGCTTGCGACCGCGGAATATCAGAAAAAGATTGCCTTTGCCGTTTTTTCGGGCGCGGCGGCGTTTTTGGGGCTTTGAAAGCCCGACGGATTTTTTCGGTTTTTTTTGTGATTTTTTACGCGTTTTCAAAGGCGTTTACAAGTCTGAAAAATTACGCGTAATTTACGCAATATATGCAAAACAGAGCATATATTCATATAATTTCAAAATGTTACAAATATTAAGCCGCCGCGCAGAAAAATTTTTCTGCGCGGCGGCTGTGTTTTGAAATTTTTACGTTATTTTACTATGTCTTTATAGGTTTCGGGGCGGCGGTCGCGGAACAGCCCCCATTCGAGGCGAGACTTTGAAAGTTCGTCGAAATCGAACTCGGCGTAAATTATTTCCTCGTCCTTTTCCGCCTCGCAGACTATTTTGCCCGTGTTATCGGTTATAAACGATTTGCCGTAAAAAGTAAGCGACGAGGTTTGCCCGCCGTTTTCGGGGCAGGGTTCGACCTTTTCCGTCCCCGTGCGGTTGGCGGCGGCGACGGGCACGAGGTTCGCCGCGGCGTGTCCCTGCATTACCCTTTGCCAATGCCCCGAACTGTCCGAGCCAAGAATGGGTTCGGACCCGATGGCGGTCGGGAAGAGTATTATTTCAGCCCCGTTGAGCGCAAGGGCGCGGGCGGTTTCGGGGAACCATTGGTCCCAGCATATTCCGCATCCAACGACGCCGTAAGCCGTTTTGAAAGTCTTAAATCCCGTATCGCCGGGGGTGAAATAGAATTTTTCCTGATAGTAATGGTCGTCGGGGATATGCGTTTTGCGGTATACGCCCGCAATTTTGCCGCAATCGAGCATTGCGACCGAATTGTAAAGCGTGTTTCCGCTCTTTTCGTAAAAGCTGACGGGAACTACAAGCTTATGTTTTTCCGAAACGGTCAAAAACGCGCGGACGGCGGCGTTTTCGCTCGTTTTTGAGGCAAAGCCGTAATAATCGTAGCGGCGTTCCTGACAGAAATACCGCCTTTCGAAAAGTTCGGGCAGCAGAACTATATTCGCGCCCTCTTTCGCCGCGGTTTCGGTAAGCTTTAACGCCTTTTTCAGATTTTCTTCCGCCCCGCGCGCAAAAGACGACTGCACGCAGGCAATTTTTACTTTTCTCATAATTAAATCCGTTAAATTTTTGCCGACGCTTTGGGTATTTGCTGCGTCAAGCAGTGTATATTTCCTCCGCCGACTATTATGTCGCGCGTATATACGGGTATGATTTTTCTGCCCTTGAAAGCTTCGGAAAGAATCCCGACCGCGACTTTATCGTTTTCGTCGCCGAACTGCGGCGCAAGCACGCCCGCGTTGCATATATAAAAATTTATATACGAAGCGGCAAGTATATCGCCCTTTTTTCTGACTATTTCGCCCTCTTCGTAGGTAAATCCCGCAAGCTCTGAATCGGTAAACGTCACGGGTTTTCGGGGCAGAGGCAGGCGGATTACCTTAAACCCTTCGCTTATCAGAATTTTTTCGTTCACGCGGCAACGGCGACCCTGTTCACCCTCGTCCGTCCACGCGAGAAGCGCCTCGTCGGGCTTTGAAAACGCGCACATATTGTCTATATGTCCGTTGGTTTCGTCGCCCATTATTCCGTAAGGCAGCCAAACTACGCGTTTTGCGCCGAGGAAATACGACAGTCTGTACTCTACGTCTTTTTTCGAAAGCCCGGGGTTTCTGCCGCGCGACAAAAGGCATTCTTCGGTGGTTAAAATCACGCCCTCGCCGTTGGAATGTACCGAGCCGCCTTCGAGTACGAAAGGCTTTGCCGACACGACGGGAACGCCGAGCTTTTCGCGGCAGAACTGCGGGAACGCGTCGTCGGCGGCGTAGTCTTTGTAAAGTCCGTCAAAGTCGCCTCCCCATGCGTTGAACTGCCAATCCACGCCGTGTATGCCCGTTCCGTTAGTCGTAAACGTAGGCGCGGTGTCGCGCGCCCAGCAGTCGTTGCAAGCATATTCCCAAAGCTCGATTTTGCCGTCTGCGATTTCGCTTCCGAAAACCGACGAAGCCTCGCCGAACGCGGCGGGCGAAACGGCGATAAAAAGCTTTTCGTTGCAGCATATGTGGCGGGCAATTTCGCCGAAAGCGCGTTTTGCCGCCGCGCCGCCGTTGCACCAACTGCCCGGTCTTTCGGGGTAAATCATAATTGTTCCGAAGTGGGGTTCCCACTCCGCGGGCATAGTGTAATTCACGACAGCCTCCCCTTGAAATCGGAATATCCGAACTGCTTTATAACCGTGTATTCGTCGCCCGATTTTTTTACGATTGCGGGCAAGGGCATTCCGTTGAAGGTGTTGTTTTTTACCATCGTATATATCGCCATATCGCCGAATTCGAGTATGTCGCCCTCTTTAAGCGGCGTTTTGAAAGAATAGTCGCCTATTACGTCGCCCGCAAGGCAGGTGCGCGACGAAAGCCTGTAATCGTACCCGTACTCCCCCGCCTTGCCCGCATTTTTAAGGGGCGGGCGGTAGGGCATTTCAAGCACGTCGGGCATATGACATTCGGCGGACGCGTCGAGAATCGCAATATACTTGCCGTTTTTTACTATTTCGAGTACCTTGGTTATAAGTACGCCCGCGTTCAGAGCCACGGCTTCGCCCGGTTCGAGATAGACCTGAACGCCGTACTTGTCGGAAAGTCCGCAGATTACCTTTATCAAAAGCCCGAGGTTATAGCCCTCGCGGGTGATATGGTGACCGCCGCCCAGATTAATCCATTTAAGACGTTTGAAATACCCGCCGAAATTCTTTTCGAACGCGGCGACGGTCGCGGCGAGGTCCTCCGCCGACTGTTCGCATAAGGTATGAATATGAAAGCCCTCTGTTTTGTCGAGCAGGTTTTCGGAAAACGCCGCCTTTGTCACGCCTAAACGGCTGTATGCGGCGCAGGGGTCGTATATTTGCGAGGACTGCGTGGAAAATTCGGGATTTATTCTTATTCCCAAGCTTTTACCGCGCGCCTTTTCGGCGAATTTTTCCAATTGCGCCGCCGAATTGAACACAATATGGTCGCATATTCGGGCAATTTCGGGAAATTCCGCGTCTGTATAGGCGGGGCAATAAATATGGCGTTCGCCCTTTGCCTCTTCCGCCGCAAGCCGCGCTTCGAAAAGCCCGCTCGACGTTGTTCCGTCGAGATAACGCGAAATCAACGGGTAAAAATGAAAACAGGAAAACGCTTTCTGCGCAAGCAGAATTTTGCAACCCGTTTGCTCTTTTACCCGCCGTAAAATGCCGAGATTTTCTGTTAATTTGTCTTCGTCCACCACGTACGCGGGGGTGGGAAGCTCGGAAAATTTCATCAATCCACCAAAACGGGGTTTTCTTCTGTCTTCCACGGCAAGCCGTACTTTGTAAGCGCGTCCATAAAAGGGTCGGGGTCGAACTGCTCGCAGTTGTAAACGCCCGCCTTGCGCCATACGCCCGTCGCGACAAGCGCCGCGCCTATCATTGCGGGAACGCCCGTCGTGTACGAAATCGCCTGCGAGCGCACCTCTTTATAACACTCCTGATGGTCGCAGATATTATAGATATACAGCGACTTTTTCTTTCCGTCCTTTTTCCCCGTGAAGATACAACCTATATTCGTCTTGCCCTTCGTACGGGGACCGAGCGAAGCGGGGTCGGGCAGCAAAGTCTTTAAAAACTGAATGGGCACGATTTTTACGCCCCCGAAATCAACGGGTTCGGTGGAAAGCATTCCCACGTCTTTAAGGCAGTTCATATGCTGTATATAACTCTGTCCGAAAGTCATAAAAAAGCGTATGCGCTTTACTCCCTTTATGTTTTTTGCAAGACTTTCGATTTCTTCGTGGTGCAGAAGATACATATCTTTTACGCCCACGCCGTCGAAGTTGTACTCGCGTTTTATTTCGAGGGGCGAAGTTTCTATCCACTTGCCGTTTTCCCAATACGAGCCGTTTGCCGAAACCTCCCTTAAATTTATTTCGGGATTGAAGTTGGTTGCAAAGGCGTAGCCGTGGTCGCCGCCGTTGCAGTCGAGAATATCTATGGTTTCGATTTCGTCGAAATAATGTTTTTGCGCGTAAGCGCAGAAAACCTGCGTAACGCCCGGGTCGAAGCCGCTTCCGAGAAGCGCGCAAAGACCCGCTTTTTTAAATTCGGCGTGCATTTCCCACTGATAGGAATAATCGAAATAGGCGGTAAAGCCCTTTTCACGCACGCGCTGCTCGTACCTTTTACGCCAGACGGGGTCGTTTGTGTCCTCGCATTCGTAGTTTGCAGTGTCGATATAGTGTACGCCGCTTTCGAGGCAGGCGCGCATTATCGTCAAATCCTGATAGGGCAACGCGACGTTCAAAACAGCCGCGGGCGCGAAAGCCTTTATAAGCGATTTAAGCTCTTCCACGTTTTCCGCGTCAACTTTCGCCGTCGAAAGGCGCGCGCGGGTGCCGTCCTTTATGCTTGCGACAAGCTCGTCGCACCTCGATTTGGTGCGCGAGGCGATAAGTATATCCGTAAAAATGTCGTCGGCTTTGGCGCACTTGCGTATAGCCACGCTCGCAACGCCGCCGCAACCTATAACAAGAAGTTTCATTTATTCGTTTTCCTCCGCTTTCATCAGAGTTTCTTCGACATACCTCGGGAGCATAAACGCGCCGAGGTGAAGATTTGTGGTATAGTACGACGTCTTTATACCCCGCCTGTTCCAGCGGTCGGCGTCGAAATCTTTTACGGGGTGGTACTTTTTCGAAGCGAAGCCGAAAAGCCAATAGCCCGACGGGCACGTGGGAATGTGCGCCTGATACGCCTTTGAAACGGGGAAGCAGTTAAACACCTTTTTGTGCATTTTTATGCACTCTTCCTTGTCGTCCGCGTAAAACGGGCTGCCGTGCTGATAAACCATAACGCCCTCGCCGTTCAACGCCTTATAGCAACTGCCGTAAAATTCTTTGGTGAACAGCCCCTCGGTGGGTCCGAAAGGGTCGGTGGAGTCGTTGATTATAAGGTCGTACTCGTTTTCTTTGCCGCGGATAAATTTAAGCCCGTCCTGCAAATAAAGGTTTACGCGCTTGTCCGCAAGCCCCGCCGCCGTTTCGGGGAAAAACCTTTTCGAAACGTCCACGAACATTTCGTCTTCCTCTACGACGTCTATACGTTCGATTTCGGAATATCGGCAGAGTTCCTTTGCCACCCCGCCGTCGCCGCCGCCTATGACAAGCACCTTTTTTACGTTCGGATGCACCGCCATGGGGACGTGCGTCACCATTTCGTCGTATATAAATTCGTCGGCTTCGGAAAAAACTATTTCGCCGTCAAGCGATATGAATTTACCGAGGTCGTCGCTGTCGAAAACATCGACCTGCTGAATGTCGCTGCGCTCGGAAAAGAGCTGTTTTCTGACGCGGATATTGAGCTTTATGTTGGGGGTGCTTATATCCGAAAACCACATTTCCATAATCTTCCTCCCGACGGGCGCGCCCGTCTTTTTTTCTCTTTACGGTTTACTTCAATACGTTAAGATTGTTTACCGCAAAGTCCTCGGTACCCTGAATGTTGCAACCTTTCGCCTTTGCGTACAGAATATATTCGATAATTTCCTTTGTTATCAGCTCGCCGGGGGCGATGATGGGTATTCCCGGGGGATAGCACATTACGAACTCCGTGCAGATTTTCCCCTCGGTTTCGCGGAGCGGGAGCGAGATTTTTTCGGCGTAGAACGCCTGCCTCGGCGGAACTGTTACCTTGGGGGTCACATACTCGGTTTCGAGCATTCCCGACTTGTCCTTTTTATAAAGCCGCCGTATATCGTCGAGCGCGCCGACAAGCCGTTCGATATCCTGTATTCTGTCGCCTATCGAAACGTATGCAAGTATGTTGCATATATCGCCGAATTCTATCTGAATGTCGTATTCGTCGCGGAGAATGTCGTACACCTCTATGCCCGCAAGTCCCAAATCGCGGGTATATACTGCGAGTTTTGTGACGTCGAAATCGAATACGCTTTTTTTGTTTATCATTTCCACGCCGTAAGCGTAGTAATCGCCCAGCCCGTTTATCTCGTCGCGGGCGTACTGCGCCATTTCGATAACCTTGCCGAAGGCTTCCCTGCCGTTCAAAGCGAGGTTGCGGCGCGAAACGTCGAGGCTTGCCATAAGAAGATATGAAGCCGAAGTCGTCTGCGTAAGGTTTATTATCTGGCGGACGTAATCGCAGTTCACCGATTTATTCAGAAGCAAAAGCGAGCTTTGGGTAAGACTGCCGCCCGATTTATGCATTGAAACCGCCGCCATATCCGCGCCTACGGACATAGCCGACGCGGGCAGATTTTCATTGAAGTAAAAATGCGTGCCGTGCGCTTCGTCCACAAGCACTTTCATCCCCCGCGAATGAGCAAGCTCGGTTATGCTTTTAAGGTCGGAACATATGCCGTAATAGGTGGGATTGTTTACGAAAACCGCCTTTGCGTCGGGGTTGTCGTATACAGCCTGTCTGATTTTTTCAAACTCCATTCCGAGAGAAATGCCGAGGCGGTTGTCTACCTCGGGATTGACGTATACGGGAATCGCGCCGCATAAAATAAGCGCGTTTATCACGCTTTTATGCACGTTTCGGGGCATTATTATCTTGTCGCCCGCCTTACAGCACGAAAGTATCATACTCTGCACCGCCGACGTGGTGCCCCCGACCATAAAGAACGAGTTCGCCGCGCCGAACGCTTCGGCGGCGAGCGCCTCCGCCTCGCGTATGACCGACGAGGGGTGACAGAGGTCGTCCAACGGCTTCATGGAATTGACGTCGAGGCTGACGCACTTTTCGCCGAGCAACTGCACGAGTTCGGGATTTCCCCGCCCCCTCTTATGCCC
Source organism: uncultured Clostridia bacterium (assembly GCA_947624005.1). GTDB lineage: Bacteria > Bacillota > Clostridia > Christensenellales > Borkfalkiaceae > Coproplasma. Next base: position 208,146 of record CANQHV010000001.1, on the reverse strand, counting down.
CGGGACGTCGAACGGGACTATGCGCATTTTTCTGAATTTTTCGAGCGCCTCGAAAAGGGGCGCGCTTTTCTGATCTTTCATAACGGTAAAAAATAAGACGGCCTTAACGGTCGTCTGAAACGGGTGCAAATCCGCGGCGGCAAAATCAGAGTCTATATAGCAAATACTTATTACTACTCTTATTGACGTTTCACAAGTGACCTTTAAGGGGTTTGATTATAAAGTAATCAACTTAAAAAACCGAGCTTTTAACTCTATCAATAATGCGGAAATTTTCCGCGAAATATTTGCATGGACTCCGAAAGTCGCATACTATATACGAAGTATACAATAATCGCAACGTATTGTCAATCGTTTTTGGCGATAAACTCGGCAATTTCGCCCATAATCCGCCCGTCCTGTTCGGTCGCCGCGGTATAGTCGAACGTCGAAAAAAACGCTTTACGTTCGTCCTCGGTCATCTTGCCCGCGCAGGCGAGAGCGCCCGAAAGCGCCGCAAGGCGTTTTTCCGCCTCTGCCGTGTTATAGGGATTGTGCGCCTTGCCGACGTCGGTTATTACCTTTATGTTTGCGCTTTTTGCCTTTGCCGCCTTAAAAGCGGCGGAGTTTTTGCGAGGTACCGCGACGTCGAGAGAGCCGTGAATCAAAAGCGCGGGCGTTTGCGATTTTACTATAATCTTCGCGGCGTTTGCGTTTCCGCGCCTGCCGCCGAAAACGAAAAGCCAGAACGCGACGAAAGGTTTAAGAATATACGCCGCCGCCGAAAGTTTAGACGAGGCGATATGGCAAATTGCTTCGGACGGCGAAGCGGGCGCGGACAGCGCGACGACTTTGCTCACCTTACGCTCGCCCGCGGCGCAAAGCGCGGAATACGCGCCCAAACTGTGTCCGACGAGTACGATATCGCGCGCGCAAAGAGTATTTTTTGCATAATCTATCGCCGCGACAACCGACTTTACGCCCGTAAAAAATCCGCGCGTAGACCTGCCTTCTGATTCGCCGCAGCCCGCGTAATCGAAAGCGAGAACTTTGTATCCCGCGCGGCAGAAATACTCCGCCTCGCGCATATACGCGCAGTGCCCCGGACCCATTCCGTGGCAGAAAATTATAAGCGTTTCTTTTGTCGGCGCGGCGCTGTAAACATAACCCGTAAGCCGCGTTTTGCCGAGATATATGTCAACTTTTTGCTTTTCAAGCCCCAATTCTTCGGCAGTGAAATATTTAAGCAGGGGATTTTTGTCGGCGCGGCGGGCGAACCCGACGTACGCGGTTATAAACGACAGCGCAAGGCATACCAAAAGCAAAAAAGCGACTATGCCCAAAATTATATACAGTGCAAGCATAAAAATTTGCGGGGCGGTCGCCCGCCCCGCATTCCTTTTTTAAACGATATATTTTTCGTCGGTGGGAGGCGCGGAGTCGATTTCTTCTTTCTTCGCCTCGTAACCCGCCTTGCCGAGCAATGCAAAGGTGGCTTTTTTGCCGTTTTCAACGCCCGGCTGATTGAACGTATTGATATTGAGAAGCGCGCCCGCGTAAGCCGTCTGCATTTCGAGCAGGAACATGAGTTCGCCGAGGGTGAACGCGTTGACTTCGGGCATTTCTATCGTGTAATTCATTCTGCCCGCACGCATAAGCGCGTAAGCGGTTGCCTTGTTCTCCGCCTGAATGAGTTCCTGCATAGTATGACCGCCGAGGAAGCCCACGTCGGGGATATCTTCGCAACCGCGCGCAATGGGCATTTCGGTCGCGTATTTTTTGACGGAAATAAAGGTTATTACCTTATCGAAAGGACCCTCGATATACAGCTGAACCTGCGAATGTTGGTCGGTTACGCCCAGACTTTTGACGGGGGTCGAGCCTGCGTTTACCGTGTTGCCCACATAGTCCTGCGCCTTGCCGAGCGATTCCGCCCAAAGCTGGCAGTACCAATCGGACATAAGTTTGAGGTTGTCGGAATAGGGCATCATTACGTGAATGTTTTTGCCCTGCTTCATTGCTATGTATTGCAGAACCGCGCACGCGAGGGCGGGGTTTTTGGCAACCGAGGGCTTCGAGCAAAGGCTGTCCATATACGCCGCGCCCGCAAGCATACCCTTTATATCGATTCCGAGCACCGCCGCGGGAAGAAGCCCCACGGGGCAGAGTTCGGAAAATCTGCCGCCGACGCCGTCGGGAAGAACGTACTTTTTGAACTTGCCGCCGAAAGCCTTGTCGATTTTTATAAGGTTGCCGCGGCTTGCGTCGGTTGTGAATATCATATTGTCGGGAAGGTTTACGCCCGCCTTTTTGAGTATATCGGAAATGATGAGATACTGCGTCATCGTTTCGCTTGTCGCGCCCGACTTCGAAATTACGTTAAAGCAGGTTTTTTCGGGTTCGATTACGTCGAGCAGAGCCTGCATTCTGACGGGGTCTACGTTGTCCTCAACGTAAAACTTGGGACCGCCGCGCATTTTCTGGGGCAGTTCGTTATAGTGAAGATGCTTTAACGCATTGAACGCCATTATGGGACCGAGCGCGCTTCCGCCTATACCCAAAACTACGAAGTACTTGAACTTTTTTCTGACTTCTTTTGCCGTCTGTAAAATATCGGCGACGATTTCGTTCTGGTTATAGGGGAGTTCGGTCCAGCCCATAAACAGGTCGTCCCTGCCGCGGTTTTCCGCGACATATCTGAAAGCTTCTTCCGCTTGGGTTTTGACGGCGCGAATATCGGCGTCGGTTATGCCCTTATCGCCGAGGTTTTTGCTCATCATATAATTGTAGTCTACGGTAACGCGCATTTGGTTGCGCCATTCCTTTGTCTTGTAACTCATGGTTTCCTCCCCGAAATAATTTTTTAAACATATCAAATTATACAATAAATTGCGGCGTTAGTCAATAGCGATGGAAAAATTTAGGCTGTTTTTTTGATAAAAACGGCGCAAAACGCTTAAATCGCTTGCGGAAAGGTCAACCGAAAAGTTATAATTTCAGTTATGGAAGAGTTGACCCGCGACCAACGCGAAGCGGACGGAAAAATAAAAGAATGGTTTTTGCGCTCGGATTTCCCGTACTTCGTGCTTTCTGGCTATGCGGGCACGGGCAAGACCACGCTTCTTCGGCACGCCGTTTACGAAACGTTGGAACTTACGGAAAATCAGACCGCCTTTGTCACGCCTACGGGTAAGGCGGCGACCGTGCTTTTACGCTCGGGCATTTCCGCCACCACGCTTCACAGACTTATATACCAAAGCATTACCGAAGAGGTCGAGGTCGAAGTCAACGGCAAAAAGATAAAAATCGAAAAGCTGTCGTTCCGCCGCCGCGAAACTATCGACAAGTCGATAAAGCTTATCGTTCTGGACGAGGCTTCTATGGTTTCGGACGAGGTTATCGACGACCTTTTGCGGTTCGGGGTTAAGCTTCTTATATGCGGCGACAACGCACAGCTCCCTCCCGTCGAGGGCGCGAACTCGCCCTTAAAAACGCCCGATTACACGCTGAAAACAATAGTCAGACAACAGCTCGACAACCCTATAATCAAACTTTCGGAAGCCGCGCGCGAGGGAAAGCACATACCTTACGGCAATTACGGCACGGTAGCGGTCGCCTCGGCGAGAATTTTTACGGGCGAGAGGCGCAAGCGCAGTCTGCTCGCCGCCGACCAGATTATATGCGGCATAAACAGAACGCGGGCGCAGATAAACGCGGAAGTACGGTCGTACCTCGGCTTTTCCTCACTGCCGCAGTCGGGCGACAAGCTTATATGCGTGCAGAACAATTGGGAACAATATATAGACCCAGAATACCGCTTCAACCTTGTGAACGGCATAATAGGCACTGCTTACGACCCGTTTTACGACGCGCAGAAAGGCATAGGGTTTATAAGGTTCAAACCCGAATTTCTCGACGATTTCTGCCCCGAAGCGCTCCCGTTCGACGCGGGGATTTTCACGGACGGCGCGTTCAGATATAAGATTAACGACTATTTCGCCAAATTCGACGAGGACGGGAACGAATCGGGCGTATTTACGCTTAACAGATTCGAATTCGGCTATTGCATTTCGTGCCACAAGGCGCAGGGGTCGGAATTCGACAACGTTGTCGTTTTCGACGAAAGCTACGCCTTTAAAGAGGACAGAAACAAGTGGCTTTACACCGCCGTAACGCGGGCGAAGAAAAAACTGATTATTTTAAGATAGCTTTTTACGGGCGCGCCGTAAACGGCGCGCCCGAAAAAAGCATACCGCAAGCCGCCGCCCGTGCAATTTGCGCGGGCGGCGGCTTTTCGCATAAAAAATATAAAGTATATTGCGACTTTTCAGTTTTCGGCGGCGGCGAGGACTTGCTTTGCGATATCGAGGGCGTTTTTGCTGCCTATTACCTCCGCGCCCATATCGTTTGCGGACGACATTTCGAAAATGGTCTGCACGCCCTCCGCCTTTATGGTGCACCTGTCCTTTACCGCCTGCTTCATACTCGAAATGGCGTTGAAATCCTTGCCCGCGCCCAAGGAATCGGACGAGGTTTTAAGGGCGGTTATCCCCGCGTCGGCGGCGATGGCACACAGCTTTTTCAATTCGTCGGAAGTGAGGTTGAAACATTCGGCGTCTATTCTCAACGCTCTGTCGCGCGAAGCTTTTTTGAGTTTTTTAAGCTCGCGCCTGAACGCGCCGAAATTTCCGTCCTTTATAAAATGCACGGGTGCGGATACCTCCACCTCGCCCGCGCCGTCCTTGAACGCGCGCTTTACCGCCTTTACCTTTACGTCGGTGGTATCGCCGCCCGCGGGGTAAGAAATGCAGGCGACAAGCGTAACGTCGCTTTTGGAAAGCAGGGAAGCGCAACACCTTACGTGGCAGGGCAGAACGCACACCGCGCCAAGCCCCAAAGACGCGGCGTCAGCGCAGGCTCGGCGCGCCGAATTGCTGTCTACCACCCTTTCGGCAAGGTTATATTCGAGCTTCCTTATTTGCGCGCGGGCGGCGGAAATTGTCATACGCTTTTTGAATTCGAGATACATCTCGCGCTCTTTGTTTGTGATTTCTACGCTCATATTTTACTCTTTTTTACAAATACGCCCCAAAATATTTAAAATGCGCCGCTTGAAACGCGGTAAAATGGACGTATGTTTTACGGAATTTTATATTTGTTTTTAACTTTTATTTTCTGTTTTATTCTCGTAGTCGTAATAAAACTTGCGTATTACGGGTTCAAATTCGTAAAAAAGAAGGACCAGCCCGAAAAGCCGAAGCCCGCGCCCAAGCCCGAGCCCGTATATTATATAGTGGAAAAACGGCGGGCAAAATCGCAATATTCCGAACCGAAAGAAATAAAATTCAAAAAATAAAGCCCGCGAAAACCGCGGGCAACTTAAAAAGTGCGCATATATATTGATATTTTTTCGGTTAAGACAAAAAGCCGCGCGTTTGCGGCTTGAAAAGCGGCAAAATCAATCTTCGTATCTTATCAGATTCCCGCCGTCCTCCCAAAGGCGTTCGAGGCAGTAAAAATCGCGCTCTTCGTCACCGAACACGTGAACTATTACGTCGGAATAGTCCATAACCGCCCAACGCCCCTCTTTGACGCCCTCGGTTCTGCGGGGCGAAAGGTCGTAAAGCTTTTGCATCTTCTCTTCGACGTTTTCGGCAATCGCCTTTACCTGCGTTTTGTTTTTGCCGCCCGCGATTACGAAATAATCGCACAGCGACGTTTTGTTTTCAACGAAAATATAGACTATTCCCGTCGCCTTTTTTTCTGATAAAAGTTTGCATATCTGCAAGGTTTTTTCCAAACTCGTCATAATTTCCTCACTTGACAATTTTTCGTATTTTCGGCGGTTGCGCCGTTATAAACTTTTGAATTTCGCCCGCTTAACGGTTGACCGACGTCATAAAATCGTAAGCCTTTTGGGTGAGCGGGTAGATTTTTTTGCCCGACGATTTAAGATAATTTATCTGATGCGAAAGTGCCGCCGTCATACCCTTGTCAAGCCCGTCGGAAAAAGCGCGGCGGAGTTCGTCCACGCCCTCGAAATCCCGCCCCTCTTCAAGCATATCGCTTAAAAAGATAAGCTTTTCCAAACCGCTCATTCCCGCTCTGCCGCTTGTATGGTATCTGACGGCGTTCAGAATATTTACGTCCGTAACGCCGAAAGTATGCTCCGCGACGTATGCGCCCGAAAATTGGTGAATAACGGGTTCGGGCACGCCGTCGGGCGGCGTAAATCCCGCAAGCTCGGGCGAGGCGGCGCCGAGATATTTCGCGCAGTCGTGAAGCGCCGCGGCGGTAAGAGCCTCGTCCTCGGGGATATTGAACTTACGGCAATTTTCGCACGCCGTAACCGCCACGCGCACGGTGTGTTCCCAGCGGCTTTCCGTAAGATATGTTCTGACTTTTTGCAAATCGGGGCGGGCGTACAAGCCCGTTTCGGCTATAAAATCGCGCACGGCGGGAGGTTCGTACCGCGACAGGTCGCAACCGAGCGCGGCAAGCGTTCGTACCCTTGCCGAACTCACCTTTCCGCCCTTATAATCCACCTTTGCGACCTCGCCCGAAAAACGCGCCGAGAACGCGCGTATTATTCGCTCTACATCCTCTTCGCCCTCGCGCGCGGCCACGGCGGGCGTAACGCATTTGAGAATTTCTTCGGGATTTTTCCAAAGGTGAAAGGTTTTAAGCATATCCGCGCCCATCAGAAAGTATATAAGCGCGTCGGGATAACGCTTTTTGACGGCGCGGCAGGTTACAAAAGAATAACTTATTCCGCCGCGTTTAAGTTCCTCGTCCGAAACCTCGACAAAATCAAGGTCCGAAAAAGCGAGGCGCACGGCTTTCAGCCGTTCGCGCGGGCGGGCGCAGATTGCGTCGCGTTTGTGCGGCGAAATAAAGGTGGGAATTACTATCACCTTGTCGAGCGACAGACTTTCGCGCGCTTTTTTCACTATGTTTACGTGTTCGGAATGTACGGGGTTGAACGCCCCGCCGTAAATTGCTATTTTCATGGTTTGAACTGTGTTTTCCGCGTCAATAACCTACATATGAGAAGAATAGATTTGCCTTTGGTTTTAGACACTTTGTTTGCGGGCGTATGCGCGTTTTTGCTGTTTTTTACGGCGATACGCTTTTACACCAAAAACGTATGGGTGGCGCTTGCTTTCGCCGCTTGCGCCCTGTTTCTGTTCGGCGCGCTTGCGTTTTTATACATAAGCGGCAGACATAACAGAAAACTGCTTGTTTCGCGCGACGAAAAAGAAAAAAAACTGCTTTCGCTCCACCTTTCGCTTTCAAGCGATATCTACGTCAGAAACCTGTTTAAAAAGGCTTTCGGCGAGGGCGCGAAAATAAGCGGAAAAAGGCTGAATTTCGCCGAGCGTACGCACTATTTCTGTTTTAAAATGAGCCCCATCACCGAGGACGACGCGGCGGCGGTCATAAAGAGCCGCACCGAGCTTAAAAAGGTTATATATTGCTGTAAAGCAAGCCCCGAAGCCGCGGAACTGTGCGCGAATTTCGGAATAGAAATCTGCACGGTGGACAACGTTTACAATCTGTTGAAAGAAAAGAAAATGCTGCCCGAAAAATACGTTTACGAGGGGGCGAAAAAAGTGGGCGTCTGGACTAAAATCCGCGCGCGGTTTTCAAGAAAACTGTGCGCGCCGCTGTTCTGGTCGGGCATTGCGCTGCTTGCGTTGAGCTACTTCACCTACTTCCCCGTTTACTATATAGTTTCGGGCGGGATACTGCTGTTGCTTGCGGCAGTTGCGCTCGTCGTCAATTGAGTTCGATGTGCTTTACGTCGGGAGCGGTCGAACGTCTGTACAAAACGCCCTTTCTGCCTATAACCGTTACGGGGATTGCGCCAAGGGCGGCGGCAAGCGTTTCAACAGTGTCGAAAGGCGCGTCGGGCGCGTTTTCAAGCACCTGAATTTTTACGAGTTCGTATTTGTCGAGGCACGCCGAAACCGCCTTTAAAAGATTGTCGCCTATGCCGTCTTTGCCGACCTGCGCGACGGGCGAAAGATTTGCCGCAAGACTGCGGAGTTTGCTGCGTTGTTTGGAAGTGAGCATATATATTGACCTTTTTGTGTAAATTTAAGGTATGAAATCAAATTCGACATCGCCTATTATAACGGTGTCGTTTTCTTTTGCGCCGAGTTCTTTAAGCTTTTCTATAACGCCCTTTTCGCGCAGAATCTTCTGAAAATAAGCCATAGAGTCCGCGTCGTTCAAAGCGACGTTACGGCACAGCATATCGACAAGCGACCCCACCACCACGAACGCGCCGTCGTCCTCGTAAATTTCAAAGCCGAGGTCGGCGGGCTTTCTGTATGTGAAGTTTTCGTCGCTTTCCACGCGCCCGACGGGCGGCAGGGTTTTAAGCGTTTCGCATATTGCGGAAAGCAATTCGTTCAACCCCTCGCCTTTTATGGCGGAAATCGAAAAAATTTTGTATTTTTTTCCGTATTTTTTTATAAACGCCGCCGCGTTTTTCTCCGCGTCGTAACCGTCCGATTTGTTAAGGGCTATAATCTGCGGCAACGCGGCGAGTTTTTTGCTGTACCCCGAAAGTTCGGCGTTGATTTTTACGAAGTCGTCGACGGGATTTCTGCCCTCGACGCCCGAAATATCCACGACGTGCAAAAGCATACGCGTGCGCTCGATATGCCTTAAAAAGTCGTGACCCAACCCCGCGCCCGCAGACGCGCCCTCGATAAGCCCCGGAATGTCCGCGGCGACAAACGAGTCGTCGTAGTACGAAACTACGCCGAGATTGGGTGAAAGAGTGGTAAAATGATAATCGGCGATTTTGGGTTTCGCCGCGGAAATTTTGGAAAGCAAAGTGCTTTTGCCTACGTTGGGAAAGCCTATTATGCCCACGTCGGCTATTACTTTGAGTTCGAGAATAAGCGTATGCGCGCTTGTTTTTTCGCCTTTTTGCGCGAAGTTGGGCGCGTGCCGCGTCGCCGTGGTAAAGCGGACGTTGCCCTTACCGCCCCTGCCGCCCTCGGCGATAAGCTTTTTTTCGCCGTCGCAGAACATATCCGAAATCACGACGCCCGTTTCGGCGTCTTTTACGATTGTGCCGACGGGCACTTTCAAAACGACGTCGCCGCCGCGCTTGCCGAAGCGTTTGTTGCTTCCGCCGCGCTCGCCGTCACCCGCCGTGAATTTGGTGGTGAAACGGTAAAAAAGAAGGTCCGACAAAGACCCGTCCGCAACGACGTATACCGCGCCGCCGTCGCCGCCGTCGCCGCCGTCGGGACCGCAGGCGGGCTTGCCTTTATACGACTTGAACGAATTCATTCCGTCGCCGCCGTCGCCCGATTTTACAGTTATTTTTACTTTGTCGGTAAATAAATTTTTATCTGCCATCTACTTTATTTTATCCAAAAAGTCGCTATATACTCCGTCAATATTCGCAAGTTCCACGGCTTTTGCGGGGTCGGCTTTCAAAAGAGAGGAAAGTTTTGCCGCCTCGGCTTCGGAATTTACCTTTTCGGCGCTTGCCGAATAGGAATTTACAATATCGATTGCGGGAAATTGCCTTTTAAGACGCAATTCCTCCGAAAGGCTTACCTGCCAATTGCACGCCTCGGAAATTTCGTCGTAAAAATCGCCGTCCGCGCCGCCCGCGCCTTTTAAAACGGTGGCTATCACCGTAAGCGAACAGCCGCCGCACGCCTTGGCGCAGGACATAAATTTTTTCGCGCCCGTGGACGAATCGCCGCCGACGCGCGCAAGATTTACGAACGCGCGGTTAAGACGGGTCAGCCCGTCGCATATAAGCACGGTATTATTGCCTGCTTCCGTTCTGCGCTTCGCGTATTCGAGGGCAAGCGAAGAAAGCGCCGTTTTTTCCTCGTCGCTTTTGTCGAACGTCGAATAAAAAAGCTGCGCGCCTATTTCGGAAAAGAGCGAAACTTCTTCGGGTCTTGCCCCCGTCAAAAGCAAAACAAGGCTTATATCCCGATATTTTTCGCTTATCTCGCGGGCGATTGCAAGGCAGAGCGTAGTCGCGCCCGTCCTTTTTTCCCCCGCTATTATTCCGCGCTGTCCGAGCGCGAGCGGAGCGCATAAATCTATAAGTTTACCCGCCGCGCCCATTCCGCTTAAATTGAGCTTAACCGAGGCATATTCGGGGGGCAATTTGTCGAAATCGGGTCTTTTAAGGCACTCTTCGGGCGCGCCGCCGTTGACCGATGAAATCGCGGAAAGCCCCGCGGTTTTGCCCTCTTTTTTGCGCGCCGCGCCGACTATTTTGTCGCCCTCTTTCAGATTGAAGCGGGTTACGAACGATTCGTCAACGAATACGTCCTCGCGCGAAAAGCCGCCGCCGCTTGAAGCGAGAAAATAGTTTTTTCCCGACTTATACAGTATCCCGAAGCCGTCTACGTCCTCGACCGCGTCCGAAAGGGTAAGCGTGTAAGCCCCGTCGCCGCCGTTTTCCGCCGCGATAAAGCACGCCCTGCACCTTTCGAAATCGGCGACGAGCTGTCTGTCGTATTCGTCGGACTTGGGGGGCGCGCCGCGGTTGGTTCGGGGCGCGGGTTGAAGTTCCCCGCGCGCGATTTTGGCAAGGTCGTCGATTATACGCTCTTTTTTGCCGTCCGCGGGGCGGAATACGCCGCATACCCGACCTATCTGCCTTAATTCGTGTATGGTTTTACGGTTGAGCCTGCCCAATATATTGTCAAGCAATTCTTCGGGGCGGACCTGCATCACTCTCTCCTCAATACTATAACGCGCGTGTCGGGCGAATTGTCGAAGTCGCTGCGCGCAAACTCTATTTCGCTGTTGCCGTCGTCGTATATTTCTTCTTCGTCGAACATTTCCAGAAAGTCGTCCGCCTTGTCGATATCTATCTTGCAGTCTTTCGTGCGGTAATGCATCGGAATTACCACCTCGGGCATAATGCGCTCGACATATTCTTTCGCCATTTCCGCGTCGATGGTGTAATTGCCGCCGACGGGTATCAAAAGAACGTTTACGGGCAGAATAAGCTCGATAAGCTCGGGCGAACACGCCTCGCCGAGGTCGCCGAGGTGGCAGATATCGATACCGTCCATTCGGAATTTGAAAATCGTGTTTTCGCCGCGCTTTTTACCGCGTACCCCGTCGTGAAAAGACTTTATAGCCGTGATTTTCACGCCGTTGAAGTCGAGGTTGCAGTCGCCGTCGAGTACTTTGGGCTTTCCGCCGACGTTTTTTACGGCGTTATGGTCGAAATGGTTGTGCGATACGGTGACGAGGTCCGCCTTTACCGCGGGCATTTTATAACCCACTTCTGCGCCGTACGGGTCGCATACTACGCTTGTACCCGTGCTTTCGGTCAGTTTGAAGCAAGAATGCCCGAGATATTCAATCTTCATAAATCTCCTTTGCGCCCGTTTCGGCGCACGTCGTTTTTATTTTCAAACGGACGACCCCGTTTATTTCGCTTTTATAGCGTATATCGAGGGTAAAGCCCCCGACCGTTTCCTTGTATAACAGTCTTTCGGTGTATGCGCTGAAATGCGTTTCAAGCCCGCCCGACGAAACAGTACACGGCGTTTCCGCGCCCGCGACGAATTTCAATACGGTGTCTATTCCGCCCTTTCTGTACTGCGTAACCGTGTCGCCCGCAACTGTCAAAAGGCATTTGTCGCCGTCGAGATAGTAGGCGACGCGCACCGCGCCGCCCAGCGCGTCGATTTCGGCGGGGACGGTTATTTCTTCGGAATAGTTTGCGCCTTCCGAGGCTATTGTCAGAAAACCTTTCATTTGTTCTTTTTTAGTTGCGTTATTTTGAATTCGGGCGAAGAAAGCGACCTTTCGCCGCTTACATACGCCGATTTATTGTCGGCGAGAACTTGCGCAAGCGCCTTTTTGTCACCCGACTGCACGGCTTCTTTTATTCTTTCGAGCGCGCGTATTACCGTCGTGATTTCCTCGGCGAGATTTTCGCCGTTTATAACGTACAGCGACGACCAACCGACCTCGTCCACGCCCGCTATACGCGTCATATCGTCGAAACTTCCGCCCGTAAAACCGAGGCTCGATTTTATCGAGGGCGAGGACGCGTACGCGTTCGAAAGCACGTGCGGCAATTGGCTGGTGTACGCTATTTTTTTATCGTGCGCCGCCGCCGAACACTCCACGACGCAGGCAAAGCCCATATCGCGGGTAAGCTTTATTATCTTTTCTTTTGCGGCGGGGTCGGTCTTTTCGCAAGTCGTTATTACCATACTCGCCTTGTCGAAAAGGTCGGCGCAGGCGTTTTCGACGCCCGAAACCTCTTTGCCCGCCATCGGGTGGCAACCGACGTAGAAAAAGTTGCGCGGGCGAGAGTAGACTTCGAGTTCGAGCCGCCTTTTTACGCCGCATATGTCGGCGACAACCGCGCCGTCTTTGAAGTTCGCGGAATTTATGAAATTTACGCACGCCTCGGGCGGAAGCGCGACGAAAACGACGTCGAAGTCCGAAAAACCGTCCGCCGCTTCGTCTACCACGCCGTGCGACAGCGCGTAGTCAAGCTTTTCGCGGGTACGGTTGTAACCGCAGACTTTATAACCCGCGCGTTTAAGCGCAAGCGCAAGCGAACCGCCTATAAGTCCCAGACCCGCAATACAGATTTTCATATACGCACCTTCCGCGGTTTTTTAAAATATACCGCCGATTGTCATTATATCACACCCCGACGATTATTTCAAGGATTTCATATTAATTTTTTACAATATCAAGCCTTACGCTTGAGCGATGTATCTTTTCAACAACCGCTCTTGCCCGACTTCCGTTCCAATCAAACAAGCCTTACGCTTGAGCGGCGTATCTTTTCAACAACCGCTCTTGCCCGACTTCCGCTCCAATCAACAAGCCTTACGCTTGAGCGGGGTATCTTTTCAACCGCCGCCCCACAAAGCCGCCGCTACTGCCAATCTTCCGTTCCGTTCAAGCGGAAATATGCACCCGCGCCCGCAATCGGTTGACTTTTATATTTTTTTATTTATAATTATGTACGAACTAAATTTACAAGGAGTTTATTTTTCTATGAACAAGATGTCGGTCAAGGACCTTAAAGACCTTAAAGGCAAAAAAGTGCTTGTACGTTGCGACTTTAACGTGCCCATGAAAGACGGCGCGATTACGGACGAAAACAGAATTATCGGCGCGCTTCCCACCATCAAATATCTGCTTGACGCGGGCGCGAAAGTCACGCTTTGCTCGCATATGGGCAAACCTCACTCGATTTTCTCGGACGAGGTTAAGCTTAACAAGAAAGACCAGAAAAAAGTCGACGCGGGCGAAACCACGAAAGAAGCCGTTATCGAAAAGGCGAAAAAGGACGAACCCGTAAAGCTTACGCTTGCGCCCGTGGCTAAAAGACTTTCCGAACTTTTGGGCGGTAAGGTTATTTTCGCGAAAGACGTTATCGGACCAGACGCCTCGGCTAAACGCGACGCGCTTAAAAACGGCGAGGCCGTACTCCTCGAAAATCTCCGCTTCCATTGGGAAGAAGAAAAAAAGGACGAGGGATTCTGCAAGGCGCTTGCGCGCGACGCCGAAATTTATGTGAACGACGCGTTCGGAACGGCGCACCGCTCGCACGCTTCCACCGCCGCTATCGTCGAATACGGCATTATCAAAACCGCGGTCTGCGGCTTCCTCATAGAAAAAGAACTTTCGGTTATGGCGGACACGCTCGAAAACCCCAAACGTCCTTTCGTCGCTATTCTCGGCGGCGCGAAAGTTGCCGACAAGCTTAACGTTATTTCAAATCTTCTCGAAAAGTGCGACACGCTTATAATCGGCGGCGGTATGGCGTACACCTTCCTTAAAGCAAAGGGCTACGAAGTGGGCAAATCGCTTTTGGACGAAGAAAAAATCGACTACTGCCGCGAAATGATGGCAAAAGCCGAAAAGGCGGGCAAAGAACTTCTTCTGCCCGTAGACGCGGTCGTCTGCTCGGCTTTCCCCGACCCCATCGACGCGCCCGTAGATGTCGAAACGGTTGCCGCCGACAAAATTCCCGCGGACAAAATGGGTATGGATATCGGCGAAAAAACCCGCGAGCTTTACGCAAGCCGCATAAAGAAAGCGAAGTCGGTTATCTGGAACGGTCCTATGGGCGTATTCGAAAACCCCGTACTTGCAAAGGGCACTATCGCGGTGGCGCAGGCTCTTGCGGACGTGTACGGCAAATGCACCACCATTATAGGCGGCGGCGACAGCGCGGCGGCGGTTCAGCAACTCGGCTTTGCGGATAAAGTCACCCATATTTCGACGGGCGGCGGCGCGTCGCTCGAACTGTTCGAGGGCAAGGTTCTTCCCGGCATCGCCTGCCTCAACGACAAAAAATAATAAAAATTTATCTTCCCCGACGGTATTCCGACGGGGAATTTTTTTTGCGTTGCACGACATTTTATCTGCGGGCGGTTGCAATCGCAAATTAATTGTGATATAATATTTTGGTAAAATTTATTGAGGAGAAAGTTATGGCAAGAAAACCCTTTATCGCGGGCAACTGGAAAATGAATATGACAGCGGCGAGCGGCGCGGCGCTTATACGCGAGCTTATACCGCTTGTAAAAGACGCGAACTGCGACGTTGCGCTTTGCGTTCCCGCCGTTTTAATTCCCGCCGCAACCGAGGCTGCAAAAGGCAGTAACATAAAAATCGGCGCGGAAAACGTACACTGGGCGCCCTCGGGCGCGTACACGGGCGAAATTTCGTGCGATATGCTTAAAGAATACGGCGTTGAATACGTCATTGTCGGGCACAGCGAAAGACGGCAATACTTCGGCGAAACGGACGAGGCGATAAATATGCGCGCGCAGGCGGCTTTGCGCGCGGGAATTACACCCATTATCTGCGTGGGCGAAATGCTTGAAGAACGCGAAACGGGCAGAACCAACGCGGTGCTTTCAAGACAGCTTACCATCGACCTCGGCGGTATCGAAGATATCTCGAAAACCGTTATCGCTTACGAACCCGTCTGGGCTATCGGAACGGGCAAAACCGCAACCGACGAACAGGCGCAGGACAGCATTGCGTTTATCAGAAAAAGAATAGGCGAGCTTTTCAGCCCCGAGGCGGCGGCAAAAGTGCGCATACAGTACGGCGGCAGTATGAACGCCAAAAACTGCAAGGGTCTTATGGCTCAACCCGACATTGACGGCGGGCTTATAGGCGGCGCGTCGCTGAAACTCGACTTCGCCACCATTGTGAATTACGATAAATAGTAGGTTCACAAAAATTGCGGGGCGATTGCGCGCCCCGCAATTTTTCGTGATTTGCGGGCGGTGCAAGTTTTAAATTTATATAAAAATCGGAATAAAAGCCGCGGGCGCAGTCGCGCCCGCGGCTTTTATATTACGATGTATCGTGCTAACGCCATAGAGTTACCGCAAATATTTTTGTAAGATTGAAAAGCGTTGTTTTTCTTGCGCCGTTATTTATAAGCGTTCACAAAAATTGCAGGGCGGTTTTTATTTCATATAAATTGTATGGGTTTGTTGTGTTTATATTAGTTCCATAACCGAATGAGGTTATATTCTGTATTATTGAATAATATTTATCAATATCATAATTAACGGATGTAGGTTTAGCTACATATATAGCATTATCATCATACACATTTGGGTGAGCCAACTTTTTATATCTCATATCGACAAAACCAATTTCGTTTTTCATCATATTACTGTTTGATTTTTTTCTAATGGAAATACAAATTTTTTCCAAGTCCGCAAAACTAATATCTATATCCATTTCGTTATAGTTGTTAACATTAATTGTAAGGTCAGGGAATTCTTCAACCATTGTGTCATATGTTATTTTAGCAATATTTACTTTGGATAGCATTTCGGGAGTTTTTTGATTATCCAACTCTTGTATAAATAATAACCCTTGCAAATATCCGCCTTCACATAAATTTATATACTCGTCATATTCTTGGTCGGTGAGCGGATATTTCAGCACATAGTTTGTATAATAGTTGCCGTATTGACTGATTGAAACGTTTTCCGCCTTGACCGAAACATATATATGGTTTTTATCGCTATCGTATATATAACTGCTTGCAAAGGCGTCTAACGTGCCGTCAAGATACGCGTCAACGTTATGCCCGCGATTTCTTAAAAATTTATATGGGATTGGTTTCATATTATTGTGAACAACCATACCATTGTCTCTAGATTCTATTCTTAAATCATCATAGTATTTATCAGTTAAAATCGTATATAGAATATCGCTAAATTCTTGTGTCTTGTCATCCTTGTTGCCGTCTTGACTGTTATTATTGCCGCCATTATTATTTGTATCGCCGCTATTACTGCCGCTTGGGGTTTGTTCCGACGGCGCGGCTTCACCTCCGCTCACCTTGCAAGCGGCGAACGTAAACGCCGAAAAAGCGAACGCGCACCCCAAAATCAAGCTTAAAATAATTTTACTTATCTTCATTTTTTATCCTCTTTTTTATTTTTGTCCTATGAGGGGACATTCTCCTTTAAAAACTTATAATAAATTATATAGGACTTTTTCCTATAAGTCAACAATAATATCGGATTTTTTCCTATATTTATACCGTGAGGTGAAATATGGACATAGGGAAAACCGTCGGGGAAAATTTGAAAAGGGCAAGAATCGAAAAAGGCGTGACTCAAAGGCAGATTGCCGCCGAATTGAAAAAATATCAATCGGATTACAGCGAATACGAAACGGGAAAAATTCAACTCGATTACGAAAAAATAGTATATCTTTGTAAAAGATTCGAAATTACTCCGAACGAACTTTTCGGTTGGGAATAAAACTCGGCTGTCGGTTTACTGCGAGGGTTTGCGTAGGCGCGCCTCCGCTGTTTCAAATTTTTAAAGTATACCTGCATTATAGTTTAGTAAAATTAAATTGTCAAGATTAAATCTTGAAAATTACTAAATTAAACTTTATTTAAGTTTAAAATTACTATATATTGAACATAAAAATTAAGGTGATTTTTATGTTTGACGAAAAGGCTGTAAGCCGAAATTTAAAAAAATATTTAAGTCAATCGCGGATTCAGCAAAAGGAGCTTGCAATCGCATGCGGAAAAACCGAGGGAACGGTTTCGCACTGGGTCGAGGGCAGAGTTAGCATACCTATAAGGTATATACCCGTTATCTGCGAAATGCTTGACATAACGCTGTACGAACTTTTCGGACTGACGGATACAAGTCTTTTGTCCGAAACGGAAAAAAAGGTTTTAAACGCGTACCGAAAGGACGACGAGTTCAGAATTATTACAAACAGAATTTTGAATATATGAATAACAGCGGCGCGACGTTAAAAAAACGGCGCGCCGCTGTTTTTTTACGCCCTTGCCGCGCGCGTTCGGGCGCGGCAAGGGCGTTTATTGAAAAAACTTTATCGTATCGCTTGTAAATCGCAAACGGTTGTAGTATAATTTCGGGTAGAAACAATCAAGGATACATTTATGAAAAAAACACCTTATGCTTTAATTATTATGGACGGCTACGGCATTGCCGCGCCCGGTAAGGGCAACGCCGTCACCACAAACGGCAGCGTAAACGTAAACAGACTTATGCGCGAGTACCCCTCGTCCACTCTCGGCGCAAGCGGACTTTCAGTAGGACTTCCCGACGGGCAGATGGGAAACAGCGAAGTGGGTCACCTTAATATCGGCGCGGGCAGAATAGTCTATCAAGACCTTACCAAAATCACCAAAGCCATTGAGGACGGCGATTTCTTTGAAAACCCCGCGCTTATAAAGGCTATGGACAACGCGGCGGCGGGAAAAAATCTGCATATATACGGGCTTATTTCCGACGGCGGCGTTCACAGCCACCTTTCGCACCTTTACGCGCTGTTGAAAATGGCGAAAATGCGCGGCGTGAAAAACGTGTTCGTGCATTGCTTTATGGACGGGCGCGACGTTTCGCCTACCTCGGGCGCGGGTTTTATACGCGCGCTCCAAGCCGAAATGAAACAGATAGGTTGCGGCAAAGTCGCCTCGGTATGCGGAAGATACTACGCTATGGACCGCGACAACAACTGGGACAGAGTTGAAAAGGCTTACGATATGCTTACGCTCGGCGAGGGCGAAAGGGCGGACGACGCGGCGGCGGCGGTCGAAAAGAGCTATGCCGCGGGCGTTACCGACGAGTTCCTCAAACCCATTAAAATTTACGAAAACGGAAAGCCTGTCGGCATAATCGGAAAGGGCGACAGCGTTATATGCTTCAACTTCCGCCCCGACAGAGCGCGCGAGATTACCCGCGCGGTTTCGCAGAAAGAATTTATAGTGCCCAAGGGCACCGCGTTCGAAAGAAAGACGGGCTTTCTTGCGCCCGTATACGTCTGCTTTACCGTTTACGACGCGGCGTTCGAGGGCGTCGATATCGCGTTCCCCAAAACCGTGCTTAAAAATACGCTGGGCGAGTACCTCGCTTCGCTCGGCAAAAAGCAACTGCGCATAGCCGAAACCGAAAAGTACGCGCACGTTACGTTCTTTTTCAACGGCGGCGTGGAAAAGCCGAACGAAAACGAAGTGCGCGACCTTATAAATTCTCCCAAAGTTGCAACCTACGACTTACAGCCCGAAATGAGCGCGTACGAGGTGACCGATAAGGTGATAGAAGAGCTTGACGGCGGGCAGTTCGACGTTGTTATACTTAACTTCGCAAACTGCGATATGGTAGGGCATACCGCCGTTATACCCGCGGTAATAAAAGCCGTGGGCGTTGTGGACGAATGTGTAAAGCGGGTGTGCGACAAGATACTTTCGATGGGCGGAAGCGCTATCGTCACCGCCGACCACGGCAACGCGGACAAACTTTTGCAGGACGACGGTTCGCCCTTTACCGCGCACACGACAAACCCCGTGCCCGTCATACTCGTTTCGGACAAGTACAAGGGCGCAAAACTCCGCGACGGCGGAATACTCGCCGACCTCGCCCCCACTCTTTTGGAAGTTATGGGAGAAAAAATTCCCGCGGAAATGACGGGCAAAAGCCTTATAAAACACTGACAACCCCGAATTTTCGCCCCGCCGCGGCAGTCGCCGCGGCGGGGCTTGAAAATTTGCGCTTTTTACGGCGTTTGCGAAAAATTCAGAAAATAAATATAATAATAAAGAATGGATAACGGAAGAGCCGAAAAATTTTTTACAAGACCTTTGGCGGTTTGTCTGCTTGCGCTGACCTGTTGCGTGCTGTGGGGCAGCGCCTTTCCGTGCGTTAAAATAGGTTACAGACTGTTTGCGGTCGATTCCTCGCACGCGCCGTCGCTTATACTTTTCGCGGGCGTAAGATTTACGCTTGCGGGCGTTTTGGTGATAATTTTCGGCAGTATTTTAAACAGAAAATTCATATTTCCGAAAGCGCGCAACCTGTGGCGGGTCGGGCTTGTGGCGGTTTTTCAAACGGCGGCGCAGTACACCTTTTTTTATATCGGGCTTGCGAATACCGCGGGCGTTAAAGCTTCGGTTTTAAACGGGCTGGGCGTGTTTTTTTCGATTATAGCCGCGTGTTTTCTGTTCCGCACCGAAAAATTCAACCTTATAAAGCTTGCGGGGTGCGTTCTGGGGTTCGCGGGAGTTGCGCTTATAAACTTCGGCGGCGACTTTTCGTTCGATTTTTCCTTGCTCGGCGAGGGCTTCGTAATATTTTCGGGGCTGTCGGCGGCGATTGCGGCGGGGCTTGTGAAGATTTTTTCGAAGTCCGAGGACACGACCGTTTTATGCGGCTACCAATTTCTTTTCGGCGGGCTTGCGCTTACGGCGGTCGGGCTTGCGTTCGGGGGCAGAATACGCGCCGTAAACGCGGGAAGCGCGTTTATGCTTTTATACCTCGCGTTTTTGTCGGCGTGCGCCTTTACTTTGCAAGGGTTTCTTTTAAAATACAACCCCGTTTCGAAAATCGCCGTGTACAAATCCACCAACCCCCTTTTCGGTGCGGTATTTTCGGCGATAATACTTTCGGAAAGCGACAAACTTTTAAACGTGTTTACGCTGATTTCGCTGTTTTTTGTGTGCGCGGGCATTTTTATTATCAATAAATTCGGCGAAAAACGTCCGCAAAAACCGCCGCCTGAGTAAATTTTTGAAAAAACAGCCGCAAAATGATTGTAAAAGCTTTAAATTTGTGTTATACTTTTTCGGTAAAAAACTTTCAGAGGTAAAAATATGCTTAATATGATAGCCGCGGAAATGAGCGACGCGCTGTATAAAACCTATATTGGGTTGACGATAGCGGGACTTATTATTATCTTCCTCGTCGCATTGCTTACGATTATAATCGTGCTTATGCAAAAGAGCAATTCCGACGGTATTCAGGGCATAACCGCTTCAAGCGAAACCTTCTTCGGTAAGCACAAGGGCAAATCTATTGAATCCAAACTCAAAAGATGGACGTGGATTTGTCTTGCGATTATCGGCGTTTTGTCGATAGTGCTGTTTATTTTGCAGGTTATTTACAGATAAGCAAATTCTTTAAGGGGCGGCGAGTTATTGCCGCCCCGTTTTAATTTACGCCTATTTATGAACGTACGCGATAAAATTCTACAACTTATAAAAAGCGGCGAATACGCTTTTAAACCCGCCGAAAAACTTTTCGCCGCGCTTAACATTCACCCCTCCGAAAGGAAAGCGGTCAAAAAAATACTGCGCGAGCTTGAAAAGGACGGGCTTATTTTAAGTTGCGGCGACGGCTGGGCTACATCCGAACAGACGGGCGCGGTACGCGGCGTCGTTCAGGCGAACGCGCGCGGTTTCGCGTTTGTCAGACCCGAAAACGGCGCGGATATGTTTATCCCCCGCCGTTCGCTGTGCGGAGCTTACGACGGCGACACTGTTTTATGCGCGCCCGTGCGCGGGACCGAGGACGAGGGCAGGATTCTGCGCGTTCTCGAACGGGGCGTAAAAGAGGTAATCGGCAGATTTTACAAACTTAAAGGCGTCGGACGGGTAAGACCCGACAACCGCAGATTTCCCGAAGTCAGCGTGCCACTCTCGCTTACGGGCGGCGCGCAGACGGGCGATAAAGTCGCGGCGAAAATCACGTCTTACCCCCAAGGCGGCGTGCCGTTTGCAAAAGTTACGGAAATTTTGGGGCGCGACGGCGATTTTTTGACGGACGAGCTGGCTTTGATTCGCGCGCACGGGCTTAAAGAAGATTTTTCCGCCGCCGCAAAAGCCGAAGCGGACGAAAGCGCGCGCCGACCCGTTACAACCGACGGGCGCAGGGATTTGCGCGGGCTTACGGCGTTTACGATTGACGGCGAAGATACGCGCGATATGGACGACGCGGTTTCGCTTGAAATTCGCGACGGTAAATATATTCTGGGCGTGCACATTGCGGACGTTGCGGAATACGTGAAGCCCTTCGGAAAGCTCGACGGCGAGGCGTACGCGCGCGGCACCTCGGTCTACTTCCCCGACAGGTCGCTTCCGATGCTCCCCCGCTCGCTTTCGAACGGCGCGTGTTCGTTGAACGAGGGCGAGGACAGAGCGACCGTTTCCTGCTTTATAACTTATTCGAAAGACGGGAAAAGGCTGTCTTACGAGCTGTGCGAAAGCGTTATAAAAAGCCGCAGAAAGCTTACCTATACCGAGGCAAACGCCGTTTTGGACGGCGATGAAAAGCTTTTGAAAAAGTATGCGGACCTTGCGGACGTTTTAAAGGCTATGCGCGGGCTGTGCTTAAAACTCGAAAGTCGGCGCTCCGCCGACGGCGCGGTGGACCTTGCGGTCAACGAAGTAAAAATTACCGTTGCCGACGGGAAAATCGAAATACCCGACTGCAAGCGTGGGATTTCCGAAAGAATTATCGAACAGTTTATGATTGCGGCGAATTGCGCCGTTGCGGAATTTCTGAAAAGCAAAAAACTGCCCTGTCTTTTCAGAATCCACGAAAAGCCCGCGGAAGAAAAATGCGAAAGCTTTGCGGAATTTGTGCGCGGTTTGGGAATGAGGGCCGATTTCGACGCCCAAAGGGTAAAACCCGCCGATTTCCGCAATATAATTTCCGCCGCCGAGGGCAAACCGTACTTTGAAGTGGTAAATAAAGTAATGCTAAGAAGTATGCAGAAAGCGCGCTACGACAGCGTGAATTGCGGGCATTTCGGGCTTGCGCTGGACGACTACTGCCACTTCACTTCGCCCATACGTCGATACCCCGACCTCTTTTGCCACCGTATGGTAAAGGCGGCGCTACGCGGAAGCGACGACGGAATTTCAAAGTACGCGCGCGAAGCGGGCGAGGCGGGCAAGCACCTGTCGCTTTGCGAAAGGGTCGCCGACGAAGCCGAACGCGACGTGGACAAGCTGTATATATGCGCATATACGGAAGAACGGCTCGGCGAAGAATACGACGCGGTGATTTCGGGCGTTACGAACTTCGGGCTTTTCTGCGAAACAAGTAAAGGTATCGAGGGGTTTGTGCCGATTGAAGACCTGCCTGCGGACGGCTACGAATTTTACGAAGAAAAATTCACGCTTGCGGGAAAAAGGCATACCTACCGTCTGGGCGACCCCGTAAAAGTGCGCGTCGCGGGGTGCGACAGAGATAACCTGCGACCGATTTTCGGACTTTTATGATTTACGCGCTGTTTTTCGTTGCTTTTCGCGCGCTGGTGACGGCAAAAAAGTATTTACTTTGATTAAATTTATGGTATAATTGATATATGAAGCAGATTGCCTATAACAAGTACGCTCTTTTCGAATATTCCGTACAGGAAAAGTTCGAGGCGGGAATAGTTCTGGAAGGCGCGGAGGTAAAAAGCCTGCGCGCGGGCAACTGCAACTTAAAAGAGGGCTTTTGCCTTATCCGCGACGGCGAAGTCACGCTTAAAAACGTGCATATCCCCGTATACGACAAGGCGGGGGCGTTTTCTTCCAAAGACAGCAAACGCGACAGAAAACTGCTGATGCACAGAGGCGAAATCGACAGAATAACGGGCAAAATAAACCAAAAGGGCTTTACGTTGGTGCCGCTTTCGGTGTATTTCAAGGACAGCCTTGTCAAAGTGGAAATCGCGCTTTGCCGCGGCAAACAGAATTACGACAAAAAGAGGACAATTGCCGAACGCGACGAAAAACGCGCGCTCGAAAGGCAATTAAAGGATGTAATAAAATCATGAAAAAGAAAAGTTTGGACACGTTGTGCGTACAGGCGGGGTATTCTCCCCGCACGGGAGAGCCGAGAATACCGCCGATAATTCAGTCCACCACCTACGTCTACGAAAAAACGCAGGATATGGCGGACCTTTTCGACCTAAAAAGCGACGGCTACTTTTACACGCGGCTTGCGAACCCCACCGTCGCAAATCTCGAAGGCAAAGTCGCCGCGCTCGAAGGGGGCGCGTGCGCGATAGGCTGCGCCTCGGGTATGAGCGCGACTACGCTCGCGGTTATGACCGTTGCGGGCGCGGGCGACAACATAGTCTGTTCGCAGGCGGTGTACGGCGGAACGTTCAATCTGTTTTCGACAACCCTTCCGAAGTTCGGAATAGAATGTCGCTTTTTCGACCCCGACGCACCGTCGGACGAAATCGAAAAGCTTATCGACGACAAAACCAAGCTTGTATTCTGCGAAACGATTGCAAACCCCGCGATAGTTGTACTCGACTTTGAAAAAATCGCCGCAATCTGCAAAAAACACGGTGTGCTTTTCGCGGTGGATAACACGCTTGCCACCCCCGTTTTGTGCAGACCCGCCGAATGGGGCGCAAACCTTATTCTGCACTCCTCGTCAAAGTACCTCGACGGGCACGCGGCGGCGCTCGGCGGCGTAATAGTGGACGCGGGCAACTTCGGGTTTGCAAACAACCCGAGATATCCCTCGTTCAACGCGCCCGACGAAAGTTATCACGGACTTGTGTACGCCGACTGCGCGGTTGCGTTCGGCACGAAATGCCGCGCGCAGATGATGCGGGATATCGGCGCGATTATGTCGCCGCAGAACGCGTTTTTAACCTATCTCGGCTGCGACACTTTGGCTTTGAGAATGGCGCGACATTCCGAAAACGCCGCAAAAGTCGCAACATATCTTGCAAATCACCCTAAAATCGAGTGGATAAATCACCCGTCGCTGAAAGATAACAAATATCATAAGCTCGCTGAAAAATATCTGCCCAACGGACAGGGCGGAATGATGAGTTTCGGTATACGCGGCGACGTTAAAAAGTGCGCGGCGTTTATGGAAGCGCTTAAACTCGTAACGCAGGAAACGCACGTCGCGGACGCACGAAGCTGCGTTCTGCACCCCGCTTCCACCACTCACAGACAGCTGTCCGCAGAGGACCTTAAAAAGGCGGGCGTGCCCGAAAATCTTGTGCGGCTGTCGGTCGGAATAGAAAGCGCGGACGATATAATAGACGACCTTGAAAACGCGCTGAAAAAAGTGTGAGGTAATTATGCCCATAGTCATAGACAAAGAACTTCCCGCATACGGAGTTTTGACGGGCGAGGGGCTGTTCGTAATGGATAAGCAAAGGGCGGTATCGCAGGAAATACGCCCCATCGAAATTGCCATTTTAAACCTTATGCCCACCAAGGAAACCACCGAAACGCAGTTTATGCGGCTGCTTTCGAACTCGCCGTTGCAGGTAAACATTACGCTTATAAAAACTTCTACCTATTCTTCCACGCATACGGACAAGTCGCACCTCGACAAGTTTTACAAGACTTTCGACGAAGTGCGCTTTGAAAAGTTCGACGGAATGATAGTGACGGGCGCGCCCGTCGAAAATATGCAGTTCGAAAAGGTGACGTATTGGCGCGAACTCGAAGAAATTCTGGACTGGACGCGGACAAACGTCACGTCTACGCTGTTCATTTGCTGGGGCGCGCAGGCGGCGTTGCACCACTTTTACAATATTAAAAAGCACCCTCTTAAAGAAAAGTGCTTCGGAATTTTTGCGCACCAATGCGTGCGCGACGGCTCTATCGAGCCGCTTATGCGCGGTATTTCGGACGAATTTCATATGCCGCATTCCCGCCATACGATAATTTACGCCAAGGATATAATAAAGGTAAAAGAGCTTAAAATTTTAGCTTATTCAAAGCGCGCGGGCGCGTCGATTATAAAGAGCAACGACAACCGTCAGGTGTTCGTCACGGGGCATATGGAATACGACAGATATACCCTTAAAAAGGAGTACGAACGCGACAAGGAAAAGGGGCTTGACATAAAACCGCCCGTAAACTATTTTGCGGACAGGGAAATGAACGAAGTGAAAATGAACTGGTCCTCCACCGCCAATCTGTTTTACATAAACTGGCTGAACTATTACGTATATCAGGTTACGCCTTACAATATCGGCGAAATTACGAAATAAGTACTTTTAATATAACGCCCCGCGGCAAGTTTGCCGCGGGGCGTACCCTTTTACCTTTTACTGTTCGTCTACGTCCGTCAAATCGCTTTGCGAAAAAGTAACGCTTACTTCCTTATCTTCCGTGCCGCGCGCGATTGCAAGTTTTACGGTATCGCCCGCGCGAACCGAAATAAGCGTATCGGTTACGTGATAGCGGCGCGTGACGTCCTTGCTTTCTTTCACGTTGCCCTCGCCGTCCGAAATTTCGATATGTTTTACGACGTCGCCCACGTCAAGCCCCTTTATCACGGAATCTTCGGGAACCGCGGAAACTCCGACCTGTTCGATAATTTCGACGCGCCCGTCGTTATATTCCGCATATATGTCCGTGCTTGTAAGCGTAACGCCGAGCCTTGCGATTTTCGTCGCGCCCGGAACGCCGAGATTTGCCGTATACATATCTTTCATAAGCGATACAAGCCGTCTTACGTTCGAAACGGGCAAGGCGTAACATAGATTGTCTACGGCGCTGCCGTCCGAGTCCGTATTCCGCCTTGCGTTTACTATGCCCACTATTTTGCCGTCGCGGTTGAAAAGTCCGCCGCCCGAATTGCCGCTGTTTATCGCCGCGTCCGTACGCATAACGCGAACGGAACGGGTTTTGTCTATGGTGACGTTTATCGTTTCGCTGTCCATCGAAATTACGCCCGAAGTTACGGCGGTACCCGCGCCTACCGCGTCGCCGACGGCGTAAACGTATTCGCCGAGGCTTATGTCGTCCTCTTCGCTGAATTCGGCGGGCTTGACGAAAGAAGCGTTTTCTTTGAGAACCGAACTACCCGTAACCTTTAAAAGCGCGATGTCGTACGCGGGCGACGCCCCTACGACTTCGGCTTCGATTGCGTATTTTTCGTTCACCTGAACGCCCCTTTGAGCGCTTGCGCCGAGATAACCTATTGTCTGTTGCGCATACAAAAACAGATATATGTTGCTTGAAAAACCGTTATTGTCCGCGCCTTGTTTATACACGACGTGGCAGTTTGTAACCACGTACGCGTCGCCTGCGGCGGTATCCGCTTCTATAATCACGCCCGAACCCGCCGAGGCGGAATAGCTTATGCCCCTGTTTGTGGTTTTGAATTCCGAAACCACCACTACCGCCGAACGCAGGGAACCGTTTATTATCGACTGCATATCCGCCAACTGCTTAATCTGCGCGTCGTCATAGCTTAAATACTCGTGCAGAAATTCGTCGATTGTCATATTTTCGTTGCCGGGGATTGACCGCGCGGCGGCGTACAGTTCGTCTAACGTAACGTCTTTGCCGTCCTTTCCGTCCCTGCCGTCCGCGCCGTCGCGAACCGCGCAACCCGAAACGAAAAGCGCAAAAACAATACATATTGTTGCGATTACAGTTACAAACGCTTTAAAAAATTTCTTCATAAAAATTCCGTTACGCGGCGAAAACGCCGCGAAGTATTAAAATTAAACGGTCAAAGCGTAACGCCGTTAAGCGCAAGCAAAGCCCGCGCGGTGTCTACGCTGTCCACGCCCGTGCTGTTTTTGACGGGCGCAAATTCCCTTTCCCGCTCGACCTCGAACGCAAGACAGCTGTCCATCATCTTGACCATATCGACTATAAGCGTTTCGAATTTATATCCGCAGGGCGTTACGGGAGTTATACGCTCGCCGCCCTCGACGTGAGGTATAGCCTTTACAGCGAGGTGGTACGGAAGTTTGCCCGAAAGCGTCGAGTTCAAAGCCTGAACGCTGAAAAGGTAGTTTAACGTAACGCCGTAGCAGAACACAAGTTCGCCCTTTTTGCGCTTGTTCGCCAATTTTTCGGGCATTTCGTAATACTCGATTATGGCGGGCTTGCCGTCCTCGCGGCAAAGCACTCCCACCTTTTCTTCCGCGCTTACCTTTTTTACCACTTTGGCTCCGCAGCTACACCTTTTAAGAACGGTCGCGCCGATAAACGCGGGGTCGCAGATGCGTTGCAGAACGTTGTCTACGCTGTATACGTTGAGCCATTCGATATTTTCGCGTTCCAAAACGCTGTTCAGACCCGAATTTATAAGCGACGAATACCAACCGCCGTTGCCGTTGGGCGAAAAAGATATTCTGTATTTTTCGTCGAGGAACACCTTGCCGTCGAAATCGCAGGTGGGCGCAACGTTCTGTATAAAGAAGTGCACTCTGTCTTTCGGGAAGCCGAAATAGCCGTTTTCTTCGAAATACGCGCGGGTGGCGGCGTCGTTTATATAGCTCGTCATTATGAACAGCGGAAAAAATCTGCCCGTTCTGGCGACGACCTGCTTTATGTTGTTCATCTGCTGTTCGAATATGGTAAGCGTTCTTGTTACGCCTATATTGAACATTCCCTTGGGTTTATCCGAGCCGAGGCGCGTACCCTGTCCGCCCGCAAGCAGAACCGCGCCGACTTTGCAGTCTTCGAGAAGTTTAAGACCTACGTCCTCGAATACCGAACGGCGCGCGTTTATTTCTTCCACGGTAACGGCGGGTATGGGCGTAAGTTTACCCGTCTTGTGGTTCTGCGCTTTTTTTATGTTTTTCACGACGGCGAAGTTCGCGTTTTCGACGTCGCAAAGAAGTTGTTTTTGCTCGCTCGGCGACAGTTCGTCGAAATAATCGAGCAAATGCGCCTGACCGCGCTGGGTCAAATATGTTACGGCTCTTTTGTAATCCAACTCGAACTCCTTATAAAAAGCGTGCGCTAAATTATTAACAATTATATATTAACGCAAAAAATATGTCAAGAAATATGGTAATTTTGCAATTACCTATTGAAAAAAATTTCGGCGTGTATTATAATAATTGTGATATGTTTGTAGTATTATATCGGCAAAGACGATAGGGAGGCGATTTTATGTTTTGTACGGAATGCGGAGAAAAACTTACGTTGATGTTCTGCAAAGGCGAAGGATTGGTGCCTTACTGCAAAAATTGCGCCGAATACCGCTTTCCGCAGTTTGCAACCGCCGTTTCGATGGTTGTGGTAAACCGCGCGAAAGACAAAATTCTGCTTGCGAGAAACAAGGGCGAAAACGACTTTGTGCTTTTTGCGGGCTATATCAAAAAGGGCGAATCCGCCGAAAAGGCGATTGTGCGCGAATTCAAGGAAGAAACAAAGCTGAACACGGTTAAATACCGCTTTATGTCCAGCCGCTATCACGAGCCGAAAAACGTGCTTATGCTTAACTTTCTGATGGTCGCCGAAGAGGGCGAAAGCGCGATAGACGAAGAAGAACTTGACGAAATCAAGTGGTTTACGCCCGATGACGCGCTTAAAGCCATTAAACCCGATTCGACGGCGGAGGCGTTTTTGAAGAGCGCAATCCCCGAAATAAAAAATCTTAAATAGAGGTAACATATGAACTTACTCGGAAAACTTTCAGGCGGAGCAATCGCCGGTATTGCAGTCGCGTGCGTTGTCGTACTGCTTTTGGTTGTAATTGCGGTATGGTATATCACGACTCACAACAAATTGGTAAAAATGCGCAATTCCTCGGAAGAGGCGTTTAACACCATAGACGTATATCTGAAAAAGCGGTTCGACCTTATACCCAACCTCGTCGCGACGGTCAAGGGCTATGCCGAACACGAAAAAGAGGTGTTTACAAAGGTTACCGAGGCGCGTTCGAAAGTAAGCGCCGCTACCACCAACACCGAAAAGATAGAAGCCAACGCAGAACTTTCGCAGGCCATCCGAAGCTTTAATATGACGCTTGAAAGATATCCCGAACTGAAAGCGAACGCAAACTTTATGGACCTTCAACAGCAGTTGAGGAGTATCGAAAACGAACTTGTAAACCAAAGAAGGTATTACAACGCGCTTGCACGCGAGCTTAACACCGCGCGCGAGTCGTTCCCCTCTTCAATCGTCGCAAAGCGTATGAAGATAGAAAAATGCGCTTACTTCGAGCTTGAAAGCCCCGAAGAGCGCAAAAACGTGAAAGTGGAATTCTGACTTGATTAACGAGAGAAAATGATGAAAAAGGTCGCCTCTTTTCGCATATTATGCCTGTTTGCGATTATAATTGCGCTTGCGGGCGTGATGATAACGGCGGTATTCAAAGACGGTACCGCACGTTTTGCGCGCGCCGAAGAAAGCGGACAAAGCGTAATTGACACCGCGCATAACTTCGAACTTGACGAATACGACGTATTTTACGACGTGTCGTCCGATTTGAAATGCGCGGTCACCGAAGTTATGCGGGTGAACTATCTCGGCAGAAAATCGACGGGCTTTGTGCGCGTTCTCCCCTTAAACAGCGGCGAAAGCATAAAAAATATTTCGGTATACGAAATCACCGACGGAAAAAAGGACGTTGACTACTCGGTAGACTATGCCGACGAAAATATCAACGTCGATATAGGCGACTCGTCGAACAAATACCAAACCACCTGCACGTATACGCTTACATACGACTTTATTTTCCCACTGCGGAAAATAAAGGACAATACGCTAAACGTCAACCTTGTGGGAAGCGGCTGGTCGTGCAATATAAACTCGGCTTCGTTGCGAATAGCTCTTCCCGACGGCTATATCGACGGCAGCGCTGAAATGTACGTCGGCGCGGGCAGTGAAGAAGTGCTTGAAGTTAACGTTTCGACTATCGACGGGCGGGTTAATGTCGCCGCGGATTTGGAAGGACTCCCCTCGCTTACGCCCGTAACTTTTGCGCTCGGATTCGAGGACGGAACTTTTTCGGAGTACTTCGACTTCACCCCCTATTGGTTTATAATCGCGCTGGTTATACTGCTCCTTGCGGCGGCGCTTGTAAAACTTTTATTCTTCAACAAGCTTAAAGTCGCGCCCGTAGTCGGGTTCGACGCCCCCGACGGAATGGACCCCCTTTTAATAGGCAAACTTATAGACAACAAGGTAAATCCCGAGGATATAACCGCGCTTATCTTCTATTGGGCGGATAAAGGCTACGTAAGGCTGAATATGGAAGACCAGAACAACCCCGTGATACTGCGCGAGGTGTCCGCGCTTCCCGCCGACAGCCCCGATTACCAGCACATAGCTTTCAATAAGCTTTTCGGCACAAGATACGAAGTGAATCCGTCCAAAAATTCCTCTTTCGCAAACAGCGTGGGGACGATTAGACAGCGCGTGGACGCGCATACGAAAGGTATGTACAATACGGTAAGTATGGGCGTTTCGATAATGTTTTCGGTGCTTGCGGGGCTTATTATGGGGCTTGCCCCCCTTATTATGGGCGTAGCCACGGTAAATTCGTCGCTTATTTTCATTCCCTCTATACTTATATTGATACCCGCGCTTATAACCTACGGTTTAAGCGAAAGCGTATGGTACAACCGAATGAAATTCGGAAAGCCGAAGATTATTTTATGGATGACGGGGATTGTGCTGTTCGCCGTCGCTACAAGCGCGATATACGTACTGCTTATCCCCGACTGTCTTATCGGAAAACTCGTAAAATCGATTTTGTGCTTCGTAGGGTTTGCGGCGATAATCTTCAACGTCTGCCTTGTATCGCACACAAAGGAATACGACGAACAGCTTAAAGGAATACTCGGCTTCAAGCAGTTTATAGCGACGGTCGAAAAGCCGCAACTCGAAAAAATGCTTGAAGAAAACCCGCAGATATATTACCACATTTTGCCTTACGCGCAGGTTTTGGGCGTTTCCGACAAGTGGGAAGACAAATTCAAAGGGCTTACCGTCGCTCCTCCCGATTGGGTCGTAACCAACGGAAATACGATTATAACCTTTGCCGTAATGAACTCGATGATACGCCATTCGGCGGGAAAAATCGCGACGAGTATGATTGCGCGCGCGGCAAGCGTAGCCGCCTCGTCCTCGCACAGCGGTTTCGGCGGAGGCGGAAGTCACGGCGGGGGCGGCTTCGGCGGAGGCGGCGGCTTCGGAAGATAATTTACTGTTTATAAAACGCGGCGGCGAGTTGAACTCGCCGCCGCGTTTTTAACGAACGGAACGTATTATGCCGTAACCGCGCAATTATTCGCTTTCGACCGAAATTTTGATTTTCGAGGATATGCCCTCCATAAGGCGAAGGTCCACCTCGTACACGCCGACGTTTTTAATGGGCGCGGAAAGCTGAATTTTCTTTTTATCGACGTCGTAACCGCCGCTTTTAAGCGCGTCGGAGATATTTCCCGCGGTTACCGAGCCGAACGTTTTGCCGCCCTGCCCCGCCTTTAATTTTACGGTGAAAGTTTTGCCTTTTATCTCTTCGGCGAGGGCGCGCGTCGCCTTGACCTCCTCCGCGCGGTGGAAATCCGCCGCCGCCTGCTTCTGTTTCAAATCGTTCAACTTGGTCGCCGTGGCGATTTCCGCCATTCCCTTTTTTACAAGAAAGTTCCTTGCGTAGCCCTCGTTGACGTCCACGACGTCGCCGCGCTTGCCCTGACCCTTGACGTCTTGAAGTAAAATAACCTTCATATGTTCCTCCTGTTTCTATTTTATTACAAAAGCGCGCGCTTGTCAACGGCGGCGGAAAAAATAACGGCGTCAAATGCGGAATATACCGAATATAAGCCGCGGAATTGCGCATAATAACGACGGAGGTTAATTTATGGAAAATATAAATTTCGACATTGCCTGCAACGTTGCGGAATGCAGACACAATCACGGCGGCTGCAACTGCACGCTCGACAAAATCAAGGTGGGTTGCGCCTGCGGCGAACAGTGCACCTGCTGCGAGAGTTTTGCAGAGAGGATATAACAGAGCCGCCCGCGGCAGTTTGCCGCGGGCGGTACTTTTTTACGTTTTCAATCGAGTCCGAACCAATTGCGGAGGAAAGTCGCCTGACCTGCGCCGAACTCGGAAATTATATTGTCCGAGAATATGTACTTCGTAAGTTTGCTTCCGTCGAAATAACCGTTGAAAATCTGCATAAATTCAAGCTCGGAAACCGACGACAACAGCCAGCCCAAAACAAGCTGTACGCCGAATGCGACTATCACGAGGAAGACTGCGCCGAGTATGCCGTCCGTCGTGCGGAACGCCGCCGAACCGCGCGCCATATCGACAAGCCGTGGAATGAAAATAGCGAATATTATTATTTCCACAAGCATAATAAGGAACAGCCCCACCGCTATTACTATTCTGCCGACGACGTCGCTTACCCCCGACCCGAAAATCTGCGAAACGGATTCGGACGCGCCGAGAGTTGCGGTTATCGCGTGCGCCGCGGAATCGAAAGCCGATACTTTGAAAGCGAGATAATACGAAAATACTCCCGCCCCCGCAAGCATTACAAGCACTAAAATACCTATAAGCGAATTCATTATGCCGCTTGTATATCCGCATTTGATGCAAAGGTACATAAGCGCGATGAAAAGGCAGTCGAAAAGCATATCTTTGAACGACAGCCACGACGAGGTCCGGAAAATTTCCGCAAGCGCGCTTACCCTTGCGAAGTCGAGAATCATAAGCGCAACGCAGCAGACAATTCCCGTGATGACGAACAGCTGAACCATTCCGACGAACGCGCCGATAAAGCGGTCAACCATTCTCCAACCGCCCGGTTCGAGCTTAAAAGACTTGCGCTCTTTGGTGAGTTTTTTGTACTTCTTTTTGTCGCCGTCGTAAACCGCGTCCAATATTCCCTCGCGGTTTTCTTCCATATCAGCGTACTGTTCGTAATACGACAGCTCTTGCCGCGCCTGCATTTTCGAATTTATAAGTTTGCGTAAAAGCACGGCAAGGGTTTTGAATATCCCGTAAAAGGCGACGGGCACCAAAAGCATTATTATGCCTGCAATCGCTGCGTCCGTACCGCCGTTTTTGCCGAGCGTTTTATAGACGATTGCGCCCACGCCGACCGTGCAAAGACAGCACAGAAGATATTCCGTTCCGAAGCTCGAAATACGGGTGTAACCTCTGTGAAGCCCGCGGAATAAGCCGACGAGAATTGCGAACGCAAGCACGCAGATTATTATAAGGCTTATTAATTTCATAATATACCTCGCTATTTATTGAAACTGTCTTTCAAAGAAACTATTTCCGAGAGGACAAGCTTTCCGTCCTCGGTGCATTTTTTGTAATACCCCGTGCGCATAAGCTGGAACGCCGTTCCGTCCGCGCTTTCGGCAAGATAAGGCTCCGCTTTGCCGCGCATTATCTTTTCGCTTTCGTAATTCAGCCTTTCGCCGTAGTCCTGGTCGGGGTACTCTTCGTCTTTAAGAAGCGGACCGTACTGCCTTATTTCGCAGTCTTGCGCCGTTTGCGCGTCCACCCACTGTATCGTGCCTTTCGCCTTTACGTCGGTGGGGGCGTTACTGCCGCTGTGCGTTTCGGGGAAATAGGTGCAGAAAATTTCTTTTACGTTGCCGTCCGCGTCAAGCGAAACGTCGTCGCAACGCACAATATACGCGCTTTTCAGACGGACGGTGCCGCTCTTTTGCAACCTTTTGTATTTGGGCGGGGGATTAAGCGAAAAATCGTCCCTCTCGATATATACGCTGCCCGAAAACGCTATTTCGCGCGTGCCGAGCTGTTTTACGGGGTTCTTTTCGAAATTCAGCTTTTCGCCGCCCTTATAATTTGTAACGGTGAGTTTTACGGGATTGACAATCGCCATCGCGCGCTCGGCGTTTTCGTTGAGGTTGTCGCGTATGCAACTGTCGAGCTGCGCGGCGTTTACCACGCCGTAGTTTTTCGCCACCCCGACGTCGGCGCAGAATTTTTTAAGCGCCTCGGGCGGAACTCCTCTGTTTTTAAGCCCCGCGAGAGTGGGCATTCTTACGTCGTCCCAGCCCCGCACAAAGCCCTCGTCCACAAGCTTTTTAAGATACCGCTTGGACATAAGCATATTGGTTATATTCAACCGCGCAAACTCTATCTGACGGGGTACGGGCGCGGGGAAACCAGCCTTTTCGATAACCCAATCGTACAGCGGTCGGTGATTTTCGAATTCAAGCGAACAAAGCGAGTGCGTTACCCCCTCTATCGCGTCGGATAAAGGGTGCGCGAAGTCGTACATAGGGTATATGCACCACTTGTCGCCCGTGCGGTAATGGGTAACGTGCGCTATTCTGTACAGCACGGGGTCGCGCATATTCAGATTGGGCGACGACATATCTATTTTCGCGCGCAGAACTTTCGCGCCGTCGGGGTATTTGCCCGCCTTCATTTCCCTGAAAAGTTTAAGGTTTTCTTCTACGCTTCTGTCGCGGTAAGGCGAGGGAACGCCCGCCTCTGTAAGAGTGCCGCGGGTTGCGGTTATTTCGTCGGCGGACAGGTCGCAGACGTACGCGTTGCCGTCGAGTATATACTTTTCGGCGATTTCGTAAAGCTTATCGTAATAGTCCGACGCGAAAAGCAGTCTGTCGGGCTGAAAGCCCAGCCATTTTACCGCCTCGACTATCGAATTAACGTACTCGTAGTCCTCTTTGGCGGGGTTGGTATCGTCCATTCTGAGGTTGAGTTCGCCGCCGTACCTTTCTTTTACGCCGAAGTTTATGCACATTGCCTTGACGTGACCTATGTGCAGATATCCGTTGGGTTCGGGCGGAAAGCGGACTATTATTTTATTGCCCGTAGCGGCAAACTTGCCCGCTTCGAGTTCTTCGTTTATATACTGTTCGATAAAATTGGTTGCCTCGGGTAATTTCATACTTGTTTCCTTGAAAGTTTTTAAGACAACCCCGTAATAACGCCGTCCGCGGTTACGTCGATATGTTCGGCGCAGGGCGCGGCGGGAAGTCCGGGCATAAGCATTATTTCGCCAGCAACCGCGACTATAAAGTTTGCGCCGCCCTTATACGCCACGTCCCTGACCGTTATTTCAAAGTCCTCGGGGCGCGCAAGAAGTTTCGCGTTGTCCGAAAGCGAGTACTGCGTTTTTGCTATTATTACGGGCAGTCCCTTTATACCCATGCTCTCTATTTCCTGAATTTTTCTTTCGGCTTCGGGGGTGAATACCGCGCCCTTTCCGCCGTAAATTTTTGTGACTATATCGTTGATTTTGACCTTTATCGGGTCGTTAAGGTTATATGCGTAGTGAAGTTTTCCGCCTTTTGCGCACTCGCTTACCACCTCTTCGGCAAGCGCTACGCCGCCCTCGCCGCCCTTTAAAAAGACGTCGCAGAATACGGCGCGAACGCCCGCTTTGCCGCAGGAATCCAAAACCTCGGCAATTTCGGCTTTGGTGTCGGTCGCAAATCTGTTCATTGCGACGACGACGGGTTTATTGTAAACTTTTTGTATGTTTTCGACGTGCTTCATAAGGTTGGGAAGCCCCGCTTTAAGCGCGGTAAGATTTTCCTGCGAAAGGGTGGCTTTGTCCGCGCCCCCGTGAAGCTTCAACGCCTTTACGGTAGCGACTATAACAACGCAGTCAGGTTCAATACCCGCTATGCGGCACTTGGTATCGAGAAATTTTTCGGCTCCCAAATCCGCGCCGAAGCCCGCCTCGGTCACGGTGTAGTCCGCAAGGCTCATAGCCGTGTATGTGGCGCGTATCGAGTTACAGCCGTGCGCGATATTCGCAAACGGTCCGCCGTGTACGACGGCGGGCGTGCCTTCCAAAGTCTGCACGAGGTTGGGCTTTATCGCGTCCTTTAAAAGGGTCGCCATAGCGCCCTCGGCTTTAAGCTGACCCGCGCGGACGAACTCGCCCTTGGAATTTACGCCTACCACTATGTTTGCAAGCCTTGCTTTAAGGTCGGCAAGGTCGGTCGCAAGGCATAACACGGCCATTACTTCGCTTGCGGCGGTGATTTCGAAATTTTCTTCGCGGGAATAGCTTTGACAGCCGCGCATAGTTCCCGCTTCGCTGTCTATACGGACGTTGCGCAGAGCGCGGTCGTTCATATCAAGACAGCGTTTGAAATAAACGTCGCGGATATCGAGCGTATTGCCGCGGAAAATATGGTTGTCTATCATAGCGCACAAAAGGTTGTTCGCCGCGGTTATCGCGTGCAAATCGCCCGTAAAATGCAGATTGATATCAGCCATGGGCACTATCTGGGCGTAACCGCCGCCCGCCGCGCCGCCCTTTACGCCGAACACGGGTCCGAGCGACGGTTCGCGCAGGGCAAGGCAGACCTTTTTGCCTATCTTCGAAAGCCCGTCCGCAAGACCTATCGAAACGGTGGTTTTACCTTCGCCGCTCGCCGTGGGGTTTATCGCGGTCACCAGAATAAGTTTGGACTTGGGCTTGACTTCGGGAAGATTTATCTTCGCCTTGTAGTTTCCGTACAGTTCCAAAGCTTCGTCTTTTATACCCAACTTCGCCGCGATTTCGCGTATGGGGCGCATTTTGCAACTTTCGGCAATTTCGATATCTGAAAGCATATCAATTCCTTTTTTCTTTCGGTTTATATATTGTAACACGGCGGCGTAAAAAATCAAAGTTATTCGCGGCCGCGCCTTACCGACGGTTTTTTGCGGAAAATACGCCGAAACGGGTATTTTGCGCGCAAAAACCTTGCAAGCAAACTTCTTCGTTTGTATTATACCATACGCGCGCGCGAAAAGTATATTATTTTGCTTTAAAATTTTGCAATTTTTTATATTAGTGAAATTTTGGCAAAAAACCGCATAAACCGCGCCCCGCGGCAGTTGCCGCGGGGCGCGGTTTATAAACTTTTAAATTAAAAATCCAAATACAAACTCTTTATAAGCGGGTAAGTAACATTCGCTGAAATATTGCGTATTGAAACACCGCTATATCTTGTACTCGCCGTAAAAGACATATAAAATAAACCATCTGTTACTTTGATAGTTTTTTTGACGTTATATTTTCTGTAACTTGATACTTTTTGATGGGGAAAATAATCTTGGTCGCATAAGGCGAAATTTGAATCTGTAGTCGCAGCTGAATATATGCAGAAATACAAACTGTTATAACCGTCAAAACCAATTATTGAATTTTTACTTGAATAGTGATCACACTCGAAAGAAATATCTAATATCAAGTAATATATTCCCTCCAAATTAGTTTCTTCGTAAATTGAAGATTCGTGACCTCTGTATGTTGTCTCACAGTCGGCATATGCATCTTTCCAGGTCATAGTCATTTGTTTAGCCTTATACCAGCCGGCTTTAAGTAACGCTCCTTCATTTGGCATAGTTTTAGTTTCATATTTTTTGCCGTCCTCGTCGAACCAGCCGCCGAAAATATAGCCATTCTTTGTTATATACGGTAAACTTACAGAGGCTCCGGCTTTTGCCTTAATATCGTTCACTTTTTCACCGCCATTTTCGTCTAATACGATTTTGGGCGTCCAACTTGCAGTCAGTTTAACGCTTTCCGAGGGCATTTTGTCAAATTCGGCTACATTGCCCTTATCGTCATTCCAACCATTAAATTCTCCCGTTATCTTTTCGGGTATTGGCAATGTTATATCTTCGTTTTCATCGGCAACAATTGAATATGCACCGCTTCCGCCGTTATTGTCGAAAGTTATAATCGGCGACCATTTGCCGGAAGCATATAAAACCGTATTTCCCGTTATTTTTCCCGAAAAGTTTTCGCCGCCTTTTGACTTTGACCAACCGTTGACCGCAAAGCCGTCAGCATTACGCGTTTTATAATTTATCCCCGCTACCGGTGTACCGTATTCAACGCGCACCTCCTCGTCCAAATGTTCGTCGCCGAATTTTAAAGTTACAATATATTTTTTCGGAGTAAAATTCGCGTAAAGCGTCAGCTCGTCTTCGCAAATATTGTACTCATTGTAGTTTATAGCTGAAACTCCCGCAAGCATACCGGACGCATTTGCGATTTTTTTGCCGTGCCCCGCGTTTTGAGTATACCACCCGTCAAAATCACAATTTGCCAAAGTTAAATCAAGCGGCAAGCCGTCGATTTTATCGTCGTATTTTAACACCAACGTTTCGGTTTTGGCACCGGTATATTCTTCGGGATATTTGAGTTTTACCGTAATATCAATTGCTTTGTACTGCTGATAAAGTGTTAAATCCTTTTTTATGCCTTTTAAGCCTTGACCTTGTGCGTCAATATACATTTCGCCACCCTCTTCTTTGTCAAACCAACCCAAAAAAATGTAGCCATCTTTATACGGTATATGATTATTGTTAACAAAAATTTTATCGCCTTTTTTGACATCTATTCCAGAATGTACAATGTCTTTATCTGAATATGTAACATAATAGTGTCTGGCACAGCAACTGCTGAACATTCCACAACCCGAAAACAGCGCAATTGACATAGCCAATATACAACTTAAAATAACTATTAAAAATTTGTACCGCCTTTTCACTTTTTCCACAACTCCGTTTTTGTTTTAAAATGTACATTATTCGTACATTTTAAAACATTATAGTACAAAATATGTACAATGTCAATTGTTAAAATAATAAAGTTGTAAGAAAATGATACAGATTGGCAGAAAATTAAAAGAATTGCGTAAGAACGAGGGGCTTACGCAAGAAAAACTTGCGGAACTGCTTAAAATCAGCAGAGTAAACTATACAAGGTACGAAACCGACAAGGCGCGCCCCGACTATGAAACGCTTGCGGCGATAGCGGACTTCTACGAAGTCAGTATCGACGAATTATTTTCGCGGAATTTCAAATAACGCGAAAGCACAACCGTCAATTACTTGACTTGAAAGGGCGTTTAAAATAAAATTAAAGGGTAGCTTGTCGGCTACCCTATTTTATTTCGTCCGCATTAAGCCAAATGCGGCAAAGGAGAGATTATGGCGGATAACAAAAGAGCCGTGACTCAGGAAAAGCTGGTCGCGCTTTGCAAGGCAAGGGGATTTATTTACCCCGGAAGCGAAATTTACGGCGGGCTTGCCAATACCTGGGACTTCGGACCCCTCGGCGTAGAGTTCAAAAACAACGTCAAAAAAGCCTGGTGGAAAAAATTCGTTCAGGAAAACACGCTTAACGTGGGCGTTGACTGCGCAATTTTAATGAATACAAAAACCTGGAAAGCTTCGGGGCATATAGGCGGGTTTTCGGACCCCCTTATGGATTGCCGCAACTGCCGCTCGCGCCACCGCGCGGATAACCTTATCGAGGATTATTGCAAAAAACACAACCTCGACGTCAAGGTCGAGGCTTTAAGCAACGAAGAAATGGAAAAGTTTATCGCGGATAACAAGATAAACTGCCCCGTTTGCGGCAAATCGGATTTTACGCCCATAAGAAAATTCAATCTTATGTTCAAAACTTTTCAGGGCGTTACCGAGGACACGGTAAACACCGTATACCTCCGCCCCGAAACGGCGCAGGGCATATTCGTAAACTTCAAAAACGTTCAGCGCACCTCGCGTATGCGCGTGCCTTTCGGCATAGGTCAGATAGGAAAATCGTTCAGAAACGAGATAACGCCCGGGAACTTTATCTTCCGCGTGCGCGAATTCGAGCAGATGGAACTTGAATTTTTCTGCAAGCCCGGAACCGACCTCGAATGGTTCGGCTATTGGAAAGATTACTGTCACAACTTTTTACTGTCGCTCGGTCTGAAAAGCGAAAACCTTAAATTGCGCGACCACGA
This sequence comes from uncultured Clostridia bacterium, assembly GCA_947624005.1. GTDB lineage: Bacteria > Bacillota > Clostridia > Christensenellales > Borkfalkiaceae > Coproplasma. The sequence continues at coordinate 168,377 of CANQHV010000001.1, read as the reverse complement.
CCCCGAAGAACTTGCCTTTTACTCGAAAGCGACGACCGACTTCGAATACAACTTCGCATTCGGTTGGGGCGAACTGTGGGGCGTTGCCGACAGAACGGACTACGATTTGACTCAGCACCAGAAAGAAAGCGGTCAGCCGATGGACTACCTCGACCCCGTGACGGGCGAAAAATACGTGCCCTACGTAATAGAGCCCTCGCTCGGCGTGGAAAGAATGGTGCTTGCGTTCCTTACGGACGCTTACGACGAAGAGGTTGTGCAAAGCGGCGACAAAACCGAAACGAGGACTGTTTTGCGCCTGCACCCCTTCCTTGCGCCTTTCAAAGCCGCCGTGCTTCCCCTTCAAAAGGATTTGTCGGAAAAAGCGGACGGAATATACAGAATGCTTGCGAAGAAGTTTTCCGTAACCTACGACGTGACGGCTTCGATAGGCAAGCGTTACCGCAGACAGGACGAGATAGGAACGCCGTACTGCATTACCGTTGACTTCGACACGCTTAAAGACGACACCGTTACCGTGCGCGACCGCGACACGATGCGGCAGATACGCCTTAAAATAAGCGAACTCGAAGACTATATCGCAAAAAGCCTCGAATTCTGACAAGCGCGTTTGTACGCTTACGGTTATTTATAAAATACGGAAGCCGCCCTTATGGACAAGGGCGGCTTTTATAATTGTCTGCCGTATAAACTTATTTCGCATCGCCGCCGTTTTCGACGGAATCGTTGATATACTTATCGAGGCGTTTTTTGACGAACCGTTTGCCTATGCCGAAAATGCGCTGTTTCAAAGTCCTTTTTTCCTTAACCTCTTCCTCTATGTTGCCGAGGTCAAGACTGCGGCAGGGATTGAAGTTGACGTAGCCGCAATCCTCCGCGTATGCGAACACGCTCCGTAACGTGCCGCCCACCACTTCGCGTTCGTTTTCGGGCGCGCTGTCTACCACGTTAAGCACGGTGACGGGCTTTATGGACGTTATCTTGCGCTTGCCGAGTTCGGGCAGGATATATTCGTCGATGCAATTCGCAACGTCGTCGAGATATTTGTTGTTGACGCGCTTTACCTTTTTGCCGTCGCCTTGGGGCGAACTGTCCGAAACGGCAAGTTCGTACCATTCCAAAACGACGAACGAAAAGCGTTTTTTGACTTTTACGGGCGATAACAGCCAGCGCGCAAAGCCCGAAATTCCGCCCGCGATAAGCAGAATCGCCTGCACGATAAGGCTTATTACGGACATTACTATTATGAATACGTTGAAAACTATGCTCGGCGAGGTTACCACCGACGAAAAATTGAGGGCGATTGCGGTTATCGCTATCGCAAGCGACAGCACGCGCGCAATCATTCGGCATATATGTATGACGTACGAAATTTTACGCACGTTCGAGGTGTTGCTGCCCGCGAAAACGCAGGTGAACACGATAAGAAGTATCGCTATGACCGCGTATACCCCCAAAAGCACATACAGCGCGATTTCGATATTAAGCGAGAGCGCGCGGGTAAGGCTGACGTAAAAAACGTACGCAAGGTACAGCAAAGTGAACGCTATGCTTACGGACAGCGAAAAAAGGTTTATTCTGCGCTTTATAACGGCGCGGTTGTTGTAGACGTTTTTGATAAAACAGCGTATATCGAAAACGTCTTTCGCGAGAGTGAAAGTTTCTTCCGCGGTTATTGTGTGGCGGATTTCCGCCTTGCGGTCGTCGCGTTCTTCGTCGTCCATACGCCCACCTCCCGTCTATTATATCACGCTTTCGTACTCTTTGTAAAGGGCGTCGAGCAAATTTCTTATTTCTTCCAATCTTTCCGAAATCCGTTTGGCGGCGGCAAAGTCCGCGCCCTCGGGCGAGGCGAGTTTTGCGTACAGCCCCTCCTGTTCTTCTTCGAGCGCGGAAATTTCGCCCGCGATACGCTTTTCTTCGCTCTTTTTTTTCGCCTCTTCCGAACGGTCTGTTTTCGAACGGTAATTTTTAGCGGCGGAATCTGCGCGCCTTTTCTGCTCTTCGGCGGCAAGTTTTTCCTGCGCGATACGCTTTTTTATCTCGGCATATTCGCCGTAACCGCATTCGTATACGTTGAGTTTTCCGTCCTCGATTTCCGCCACGCGGTTCACGACCGCAGACAGAAAATATCTGTCGTGCGAAACGACTATAAGCGTGCCGCCGAACTTCGCGAGCGCGCGTTCGAGGCTTTCGCGTGCGGGCAGGTCGAGGTGATTTGTGGGTTCGTCCAAAAGCAGAAAATTGCCGCGCTCGTTTTCGAGCACGCATAAAGCGAGCTTCGCGCGTTCGCCGCCCGAAAGCGAGTTTACAGTCTTTTGCATATCCTCGGCAAACAGTCCGCATTTTGCAAGCGATAAGCGTATTTCGGTTTGAGTCGCGCCCGCATTTCTGCCCCTTATTTCGTCCAAAACGGCGTTCGCGCCGCAAAGGTTCGCGCCCTCCTGGTCGAACCGCGCGAATCTGACGTGACGACCGACGCGGACGGCGGGATTTGCCCCGTCCGCAATCTCGGAAAGAAGCGAGCTTTTGCCCGTGCCGTTTGTGCCGACGAGGGCGAGTTTGTCGCCGCGCGCCACGCATAAATTCCCCGCGGTTATAAGCCGTTTGCCGCCGCGGTCGAGGTTGATGTCTTTTACCGTCAGAGCTTGCCCGTAAGGTTCTTCGTCGTATAAAAATTCGAACTCGGGCGGGCGGGGCGGCTGAAAGGGCTTTTCGGCTTCGGGCATTTTTTCAAGCTGTTTTACGCGGCTCTGCGCGGACTTAGCCGTCGTCGCGCGCGCTATGTTTTTTTCGATATATACGCGCAGTTTTTCGCGTTCGAGCCGTTGCGCCTCCCACTCTTTGGAAAGTCGGGCGACGCGCTCGGCTTTACTTACTTTGAATTTGGTGTAATTGCCCTTATATACCGCAAGTTTTCTGTTTTCGAGCTCGGCGATTTTCGTTACCGTGCGGTCGAGAAAATATCTGTCGTGCGAAACAATCAAAAGCGCGCCCTTAAACGTTTTGAGATAGTCTTCGAGCCAGAACAGAGTGGGAACGTCGAGGTGGTTGGTCGGTTCGTCCAAAATAAGCAAATCGGGTTCTTCGAGCAAAAGCCGCGCGAGTTTGAAACGCGTTTTTTCGCCGCCCGACATACAGGCGAGGCGTTCGTTTTCTCTGCCGCCGAAGCCCATTCCGTTTAAAACGGCGTTCACCCTTACTTTTACGTTGTACGCGTCTTTCGCCGCGATAAAGCTTTGAAGTCTTTCAATCTGCGCGGAAATACGCCCGTATTCGTCGCTTTTCGCGTCTTCTTCGGAAAGGCGGGCGGAGAGTTCTTCAAGCCGCGAAATCGCCGAAAGCTCTTCGGAAAAGACCTTCATCGCCTCGGCGAAAACGGTTGTGCCGCCCTCGAAAGTTCCGCTTTGGTCGAGATACCCCGTTTTTATGCCGTTTTTGCGGAGTATATTGCCGTTTTCGGGAATAAGCTCCCCCAAAATAAGCTTTAAAAGGGTGGTTTTACCTTCGCCGTTCGCGCCGATAAGCCCAATTCTGTCGCCCTCGTTTACGGCAAATTCCACGTCGGAAAATATCAGGTTGTCGCCGTAAGAAAAACTTACGCTTTCAAGACTTACAAGCATATCAGAAATCCCACTCGGGTATAAACGACGACTGCGCGCTGGACTTTTCCTGCAAAAACACGCGGGTTATACCGAGATTATTCACCTCTTCAAGCACGCGCCTGTATTCGCGCGCCGTTATTTTACGTTGCAGTTCGGGAAAATTTTCAATATCGCCGCAGGGAGTATATTGGCTCATAAGGCTTAAATAGGGTTCGCCGTCGAGCCGAGAAAAAAATCTTACTGCGTTTACCGAATCGTACGCCGCGAGCGGCAGAATAAGGTGGCGGACAATACAGCCCGACAGCATTTTGCCCTCCGCCGTCGTTTTGAGTGGCTTGCGCGCCATAAATTGCACCGCGGGCTTTGCAAAATCGGGGTAATCGGGGCGCGCGGTGTACCTTGCCGCAAGCGCGCCGTCGAGAAATTTAAGGTCGGGCAGATAGATATCGACGAACTCGTCGGCAAGCTTTAAACTTTCGGTTGTTTCGTACCCGTGAGTGTTGTAAACTATGGGAATTTTCGGCTTATAAATTTCGATTGCCCCCATAATATGCCTTAAATAATGGGTCGGGTTGACCAAATTTATGTTGTCCGCGCCCTCCTCTTCGAGCGTGCGGAAAATGTCCGCAAGTCCGCGTTCGTCGATTTCCTTGCCGCGCATATTCCTCGAAAGTCCGAAGTTCTGGCAGAACACGCATTTCAGCGAACAGCCGCAGAAAAACACCGCGCCGCTGCCTTTCGAAAAAGATATCGGCGGTTCCTCGAACGGGTGCAGATAATATTTTGCTACTTTTACGCCCCGCACTCCGCACGCTCCGACTGTCTTTTCGCGGTCTGCGCCGCAGGCTACGGGACACTGTTTACATTCCATAACGATATTATAAAATATTTACGCGCATTTTGCAAGTTTTGTTTGACATAAACGACAGCCTTTGTTATAATTGAGAAAACCTATAAAGAGTGTGCGAGAGAACGGCTCGACGACCACACAGCAACCTGCTACGCAAGGTGCTAACGCCGTACCGATGGGGAAATAAAGTTATAAAGCCCCGCGGGTTAAGGCGGGGTTAATTTTTTATTTTACGGAAACTGCGATGAAAAAGTTTTTTACAAGCGAAAGCGTGACGGAAGGTCACCCCGACAAGGTTTGCGACGAGATTTCGGACGCGATTCTGGACGAAATTCTCAAATCCGACAAAAACGCGAGATGCGCCATAGAATGCTGCGCCGCCTACGACAGGCTTCTGATTATGGGCGAGGTCACCACGACCGCGAAAGTGGACGTTGAAAAGGTTGCAAGAAACGTCATTGAAAATATAGGCTACACCGAGGGCAGTTTCGCCTACGACAAGTGCAGAATAGACGTCGCGCTTCACCGCCAAAGCCCCGATATCGCGTTGGGCGTAGACGGCGGAAACGAAACGGGCGCGGGCGACCAGGGTATGATGTTCGGCTACGCCTGCCGCGAAACGGAAGAGCTTATGCCCCTCCCTCTGTCGCTTTCGCACAAGCTTGCAAAAAGACTTGCGGACGTAAGAAAAAGCGGGCTTTTGCCCTACCTCCGCCCCGACGGAAAAACGCAGGTTACGGTCGAGTACGACGGCAAGCGCGCGGTGCGCGTTGAGGCGGTTGTGATTTCGACTCAACACGCGGAAAACGCGTCGCAGGAAAAGCTTAAAGAGGATATAAAGCGCGAAGTCATAAACAAGGTAATACCCGCCGAATTTCTCGACGATAAAACGAAGTACTTCATTAACCCCACGGGCAGATTTATAATCGGCGGACCCGAGGGCGACAGCGGACTGACGGGCAGAAAGATAATAGTAGACACCTACGGCGGCAGATGCGCGCACGGCGGCGGAGCGTTTTCGGGCAAGGACGCCACCAAAGTGGACAGATCCGCGGCGTATATGGCGAGATATATCTGCAAAAATCTTGTTGCGGCGGGGCTGTGCGACGAGGCGGAAATTCAGATTGCCTACGCGATAGGCGTGGCGAAACCCGTTTCGGTGTTCGTCGATACTTTCGGCACGGGGAAAATCCCCGACGGCGAAATCGCGGACATAGTCGTAAACGAATTCGACCTGCGCCCCGCGGCTATTATAAAAGCCCTCGGTTTGACCGCGCCCGTATTTTCGGCGACCTCCGCCTACGGGCACTTCGGAAAGAGCGGGCTCGCGTGGGAAAAATGCGACAGAGCGGAAAGCCTTAAAAAACACCTTAAATGAAAGCAAAGAAATTACTCGACGCGTTTTTCGGCGGAAATTTTACGTGCGAGTTGTGTTCGCGCGAATTATTCGACGGCGGGAAACTTTGCGGAAACTGTAAAAAGTCGGTCGAAATGAACGACGGGGCGACCTGCACGGTCTGCGGCAGAAAAACGCCGTTTTTGTGCGTTTGCGTAGAGTGCAAGGCGCGCCTGCCGCTCTTCAAAAAGGGCGTTTCGTGTATGCTTTACAAGGACGGCGGGGCGAAGCTCGTTCATAAATTCAAAAACGGAAGCCCCCACCTTGCGGATTGGTTTTCGGACCTTATCAAAAGCAAGCTTGTCGGCTTCGAAAAAATCGACTGCATAGTATCGGTGCCCATGACCAAACGCGCCGAGCGCAAAAGGGGCTATAACCAAAGCAAATTGCTTGCCGAAAGTCTTTCGGAAAAGATTTCTACGCCCGCGCTTACGGGCGCGATTGTAAAGCTTAAAGAAACGTCCGAACAGAAAAGCCTTACTTTCGAAGAAAGATGCACAAACCTTGCAAGCTGTTTTAAAATTCCCGACAGAAGTCTTGTAAAGGGCAAAAGCGTGCTTATAGTAGACGACGTGCTGACAACGGGCGCGACGGCTGACGCGGTGACCCGTAAACTGCTTGCGGCGGGCGCGAAAAAGGTGTTTTCGGCTACCGTCGCCTCGGTTGAATATAAGCTCAACTGAACATATATGCGGCAAATTGAAACGCGGCGGCGCACTTTTATGTGCGCCGCCGCGTAAATTTTAAATTGCGTTCAGATTAACGATTTAATTATCTCGGTGGCTTTCTGCACGTCCGCTTTACCCTGCGTGGCGCGCTTTAAATACCCGTAGAGCGCGAAAATCGCCTTTTCCTTGCCCGCCTTGTAGTCGGCGACAGCCTGAGGATTAGCCGCGATAGCCTCTTTGCAAAGTCTTGTAAGTTCGCCGTCGTCCATACCGCGCATGTCCTCCGCAGATATGAATTTTTCAACGCCGTCGCCCGTTTCGAGCATTTTCGCAAGCGTCATCTGCGCGAGCGTGGCGTTTATTTTGCCGCCGTCGAGAAGTTTTATAAGTTCCGCCGCCTGCGCGCCCGAAATACCGACGTCGAACTTTTCTTTGTCCTCTTCGGTGTCGAGGCGCGAGAAAACCGTGCCGACTATAAGGTTCAAAGTGTTTTTTGGCGAAGCGCCCGCGGCAACCGCCTCTTCGAACCAATCGCACGCCGCTTTATACTTATAAATAAGGCGCGCGTTTTGTGCGTTGAGGTGCAAAACGTCGATATATCTGCGCAGTTTTTCGAGGGGAAGCTCGGGAAGCGAGTTTTTTATTCTGTCCACTTCGCTTTGAGGTATATTGACCGTCAGTATGTCGGGTTCGGGGAAATAGCGGTAGTCCTGCGCGTCCTCTTTGGTGCGCATTACGCTTGTTTCGCCCGTCGTTTCGTCGAAGCGCATCGTCGCCTGCTCGACTTTTCCGCCGCCCGAAAGTATTTCGGCTTGTCTGCCGTATTCGTAGCGCATAGCCTTTTCGATATGCGCGATTGAGTTCATATTTTTTATTTCGGTGCGCGTGCCGAGTTTTTCAGACCCCTCGGGACGGAGAGAAATGTTGACGTCGCAACGCATACTCCCTTCCTGCATTTTGCAATCGGAAACGCCGATATACCGCATTATAAGCTGCAATTTTTCGACGTATTCGCGCGCCTCTTCGGGCGAAGAAATGTCGGGTTCGGAAACTATTTCGATAAGCGGAACGCCGCCGCGGTTATAGTCTATAAGCGTAAACCCGCGCTCGTGTACAAGCTTGCCCGCGTCCTCTTCGATATGGATTCGCAATATGCGTATTTTTTTGCCGCTTTCAAGCTCGACGTAGCCGTGTTCGCACAGCGGCTTGTCGAACTGAGATATCTGATACGCCTTTGGAAGGTCGGGGTAGCAGTAATTTTTTCTGTCGAGGTGAGTTACGGTGTTTATCTCGCAATGGGTCGCAAGCCCCGCGCGAATTGCAAACTCTACCGCCTTTTTGTTGAGAACGGGCAAAGCCCCCGGCTGACCAGTGCAGACGGGACAGCAATGAGTGTTCGGCTCGCCGCCGAAAGCCGTCGTACAGCCGCAGAAAATTTTTGTGGCGGTGGCGAGTTCGACGTGCGTTTCGAAGCCCGAAACAAGTTCGTATTTCATAAGCTTACACCCCCTTGCACCTCTTCGAGTTCGCAGAGTTTTTCTTCTTCCGCAAAATATGCCGCCGAAAGCACTTTTCCGTCTTCGAACACGTCGCCTATTATCTGCATACCTATCGGAAGCCCGTTTTTGTCTTTTCCGCAGGGCAACGAAATTGCGGGAAGCCCGCCTATGTTTACGGGCACGGTGCAGACGTCGGAAAGATACATTTCGATGGCGTTGCCGCCCGTATATCCCTTTACGAACGCCGTATTGGGCGCGGTGGGCGCGATTAAAACGTCGCACGTTCCGAACGCCGATTTAAGCTGGGCGCGCAAGCTCTCGCGTATTATGCACGCCTTTTTGTAGTACGCGTCGAAATAACCGCTCGAAAGCACGTATGTGCCGAGCATTATGCGCTTTTGCACCTCTTTTCCGAACCCCTGCGTGCGGGTTTTTACCACCATATCGTCCACCGACGAATAGCTTTGCGCGCGGTAACCGTAGCGTATGCCGTCGTATCTTCCGAGGTTGGACGAAGCTTCGGCGCACGCTATTATATAATACACGGGCAACGCAAGTTTAAGCGCGGGTATGCTTATGCGCATGACCTGCGCGCCCGCCTTTTCGTATTTTTTTACGGCGTTTTCGACTGCGGACTTTATTTCGGTGTCAAGACCGTCGAAAAATTCGTCGGCAAGCCCTATTTTAAGCCCCTTTACGTCGGGGGTCAATATTGTTTTGCCCTTTTCGGTGGGGCAGCTTGTCATATCTTTTTCGTCCTCGCCCCTTATCGCGTCGTAAACGACGGCCGCGTCCGTTACGGAATTGGTTATAGGACCTATCTGGTCGAGCGAAGAGCCGTAAGCGATAAGCCCGTAGCGCGAAACCGCGCCGTACGTGGGTTTGAAACCCACCACTCCGCAAAACGCCGCGGGCTGGCGTATCGAGCCGCCCGTATCCGAGCCGAGGGCGTACGCCGCGAGATTGGCGCAGACCGCCGCCGCGCCGCCGCCCGAGGAACCGCCCGTAACTCTTTGAAGATTTCTGGGGTTGGAGGGCGCGCCGTAGACGGAAGTTTCGCTTGTCGAGCCCATAGCGAATTCGTCCATATTGGTTTTGCCGAGCAATACCGCGCCGCAAGCCTTTAATTTCCGCCATACGGTAGCGTCGTAATAGGGCTTGAAGCCCTGTAAAATTTTCGAACAGCACGTAGTCGGAAGTCCGTCGGTGGCTATGTTGTCCTTTAAGGTCATAGGTATGCCGCAGAGGGGCGAAGCGCCGCCCTCTTTAAGCATTTTATCCGCCGCCGCGGAGTTTTTTTTCGCCTCTTCGAACGTGGTGTGAACGTAGGCGTTGAGTTCGGGGTTGCGGCTTTCGATTGCCGATATATATTTGTCCGTAAGTTCGGCGCTGCTTATTTCGCGCGAGGACAAAAGACGTGAAAGCGACGATATTACGCTTTTCATTTCACCACTCTCCTTACAGGGAAAAAGCCGCCCTCGCTTTGAACGTTGGAAAGAACTTTTTCGTTGAGCAGGCTTTCTTTTACCTCGTCGTCGCGTAAATCGCCGTAGGCTATTTCTCTGCCGCCGACTTCGCGTATGTCCGAAGTCGCGCCCCCGACCTGCGCGTTTATTCTGTCGGCAAAGGCTATTATCTCGCCGAACTCGCCCGAAAACTCTCTGCACCGCTCGTCGTCGAAATCGAGGCGCGCAAGCCGCGCAAGCGTTTTGATTTCTTTTTCGGTTATCGCCATTTTTTACTGCCTCACTTTTATATGGACTTCGCGAAGTTGGGTTTCGGTAACTTCGCTCGGCGCGCCGCACAATAAATCCTGCGCGGACGCGCTCATCGGAAAGGCTATAACTTCCCTTATGTTTTCTTCGTTTTTCAAAAGCATTATCATTCTGTCTATGCCGGGCGCCATTCCCGCGTGCGGGGGCGCGCCGAACTTGAACGCCGTATACAGCGCGCCGAATTTAGCCTGCAAGGTCTGTTCGTCGTAGCCCGCGATTTCAAAAGCCCGCTTCATTATATCGAGGTCGTGATTTCTGACCGCGCCGCTCGAAAGTTCGACGCCGTTGCAGACTATATCGTATTGATATGCGAGTATATCGTAGGGATTTTTTGTGTTCAACGCTTCCAAACCGCCCTGCGGCATCGAAAAAGGATTGTGCGTAAACGCGGGGTTGCCGTTGTCGTCCGCCTCGTACATAGGGAAATCGTTGACGAAACAGAACCTGTACGCGTTATTTTCGGTAAGATTGAGGCGCAAACCGAGTTCGTTTCTTATCTGACCCGCAAGCTTGGGCGCGTTTTCCGCCGAGTCGGCGATAAAGAATATCGTGTCGCCTGCGCCGAGGTTTGCAAGCTTTATCATCTCGCCTTTCATTTCGGCGGGTATGAATTTGTCTATGGGACCCTTGAAAGTCATATCGTCCTGCACTTCGAGGTACCCAAGCCCGCCCATACCTATCGAGAGGGCGAACTGTAACAGTTTTTCGTGGAAGCCCTTTGACATTTCGGCGTGGACTTTAACGGCGCGCACGGTGCGGTTATGAAAAGGTTTGAAAGTGCAACGCGAGAAAAATTCCGAAAGGTCGATAATTCTGAGAGGGTTCCTTAAATCGGGCTTGTCGGAACCGAATTCGAGCATCGCCTGCTTATAAGAAATTACGGGAAAAGGAGTTGCCGTAACCTGCGCGCCCTCGGGCGCGAATTTTTTGAAAGTGTTGTAAAGCACCCTTTCGCCCACGCGGAAAACGTCCTCTTGAGTGGCGAACGCCATTTCGAAATCGAGCTGATAAAACTCGCCGGGCGAACGGTCGGCGCGGGCGTCTTCGTCGCGGAAACACGGGGCAATCTGATAGTATTTGTCTATTCCCGAAACCATCAGAAGCTGTTTATACTGCTGGGGAGCCTGCGGAAGGGCATAGAACTTGCCCTTATATCTGCGGCTGGGGACGATGTAGTCGCGTGCGCCCTCGGGCGAAGACGCGCAAAGTATGGGCGTTTGCACTTCGAGGAAGCCCTCGCTTTCCATCTGCCCGCGCAAAAAGCGTATTACTTCGGCGCGGAAAACCACGTTGTCTTTGACCTTTCTGTTGCGGAGGTCCAAAAATCTGTATTTAAGCCTTACGTCCTCGCGCGTTTCCTTGGAAGTTATTATCTCGAAAGGAAGTTGTTCGCGCACCTTTCCGAGAATTTTAACCGACTTGCAATTGAGTTCGACCGTTCCCGATTGGATTTTGGGGTTATACGTTTCTTCGTCGCGGTGTTCTATAACGCCCGAAACGCAGACGCAGTCCTCTTTATTAAGACCGTCCAAAAGGCTTGTGTCGCGCATTACCACCTGAACTACCCCGTAAAAGTCGCGGAGGTCGATAAACGATACGCCGCCGTGGTCGCGTATGTTTTCAATCCAACCCGAAAGTACAACCGATTTCCCAACCGTATCCTCGCCTATTTCGTTCGCCGTGTGCGTGCGGTAAATATTTTCCATATACTGCTCCCTTTCTTATTCGCTGATTTTTGCCGCGGTTTTCGCCGCGATAATTAAAAAAACCGTCCCGAAATTCCCGTTTGGGAAATTTCAGGACGGTTATAACCGTGGTGCCACCTGAATTGTCCGCAAAAAATACGGACCGCTTCTTTCCTTTTACGCAAGGTCTGCGGCGCGCCCTACTCGTCGCCTTTCGGGTTGCTGCTCGCGGGGGTTTTTCGCGCCCGTTCATTCCGCGGGGGTTTCACTGTTCCCCGCTCCCTGTGGGCGATAACGCGCGGTACTCTTCCCGGTCGTCGCATTTATACTCAAATTATAATAATCCCGCGCGGAAATGTCAATTGATTTGCGCGCGTTGGGGCTTTGATTTTATTTATACCCGCTAAAACGCCCCTTTAACGTTCCGAATCCGTTCGGATTTTGTTCCGTCCGCACAAAACCGCGATAAGGCGGCTTATAAATGCCTTTGACGGCAAAAGCCTTACCAGTTGCCGTAAATTATTTCAAAAGCTCCTTTATCTTTTGCGCGTTGGCTTTACCCAGAGCGTAGCCCTCTTCAAGCGTATTTTCCGCGGCTTTTACGTCGTATTGGCTTATGCCTTCAAGCTCGGGTTCGAGCAAAAGGTCGCACATACCGCCTTCGAGTTTTCGCGTAAGCCCCGTTTGGTTATTGTCAATAACGTCGTACACCCTAAGCATAACCGAAAGTATATTCTTAACTTCGGCGACGGGCTTGGCGCAGTTTTTAAGCACGTCCACCGCCACCACGACGTCCGCGCCCATATCCTTTACGGCTTTTACGGGCACGCGGCAGAGGCAACCGCCGTCCACAAGCAGTCTGTTACCGTATTTTACCGGTCTGAAAACGCCGGGTATGGTGCTTGACGCCTGAATGGCAAACGCGGCTTCGCCGCTGTCGAACACAAAGGTTTCGCCCGCGTAAATATCCGTCGCGACGCAGACAAACGGAATTGCGAAATCCTCGATTTTTCTGTCGCCGAGCAGTCGGCGCAAAAGGTCGTGCACTTTTTTTGTGCGGAGCAACGCCATTTTCGAAACAAACGCAGGGCTGAAATCTATTATGTCGCGCTTTTTTATCGTGCGGATTATTTTTTCCATTTCTTCTGGCGAAACGCCGCCCGCATACAGCCCGCCTACCACCGCACCCATCGACGAACCCGCGATATAATCGGGCTTAACGCCCTCTTCGTCGAGCGCGCGCAGAAAACCCGCGTGCGCCGCGCCGCGCGCGCCGCCCGCGCCCAACGCAAGCCCCAAAGTTTTACTCATAAATCACCGCCTGCAAAAATAGTGTATACTGAATGAAAAAGTATAAAAAATATGTAAAATACGCCGTCTTGTCGGCTTGTCTTTTATTTTTGGCGGCGGCGATTATCGCCTACCCCGAAAGATACATTAAAACGACTTTCGGCGGGTTTTCGCTGTGGGCGGAGTGCGTGCTTCCCTCGCTTTTTCCGTTTATGGTGATTACTCTTCTGTTCATAAAGACGGGGATGGCCGAAAAAGCTTCGCTTCCGTTAAGACGCGCCTCGGGACTTTTCGGACTCCCGCCCGCCGCCGCGGTGTGCTTTATGATGAGCATATGCTCGGGCTACCCCGCGGGCGCAAGGCTCGTTTCGGAATTTTCAAAACGCGGCGCGGTGCAAAGGCAGGATTGTGCCAAACTTTCGTATCTGTGTTCGACGTCGGGTCCGCTGTTTATAATAGGCGCGGTCGGGTACAAGATGTTCGCAAAAAAAGCCCTTGGGATTCTTATTTACCTCTCGCACGCGTGCGCGGTGCTTGCCGTCGGTCTGATTATCGCCATTTTTTCGAAAAATAACCGAAAGTCGCAATATACTCCGACAATTTATTCGGGAAACGCCCTTTACGAAAGTTTTTATTCCGCGATAATTTCGGTCGCCGTGGCGGGCGGCTTTATAGCCTTTTTCGCGACTGCGGCAAGCGTTTTTTACGACTTCGGCTTACTTTCGCCGCTTGAAAACTTTTTTTCGCTGTTTCTTTCCGACGGGCTTGCCTTCGGGCTGTGCACGGGGCTGTTCGAATCGACGGCGGGTTGCCGCGCCATCGCGGCGGCGGGCGGCGGACTTTCGGTGCCGCTTGCGGGCGCGGTTATAACTTTCGGCGGCGCGTCGATACTCTTTCAGCAGTTATGCTATCTTACCGAATGCGGCGTGTCGCCTTTAAAATTCACCGCCGTCAAATTAATTCAGGCGGCGGTGTGTTTTCTGTTATTGTTGCCCGTTCAGTAGCAGCCGAGCAGTTTGAAAGAATTTGCGGCGCTCTTTAAAGCCGCAAGCGAGGTTTTTACCTCGTCGTCTTTGTAATTTGCCTCGATTTCGATAAAAAATCTGTATTCGCCCGGTTTATCTTTGACGGGGCGCGATTCTATTTTGGTCATATTAAGCCCGCGGCAGTAGATTATATGCAGAAAATCGTACAGCGACCCGGGTTTATGCGCAAGCGTCGCACAGAAATAAATTCTGCTGCTTGCGGCGTTTTTCGCCCCGCCCTTTCTGACAAGCAGAAAACGGGTGTAATTGTGTTTTTCGTCGGCAATGTTGCCGCCGTAAAATTTAAGCCCGTCCACGGAGGCGTGCGCGCTTACAATGCCCGCGCATTCGGGCGAAGTTATCATTTTCACGCTTGCGCCCGTCGAAGTAGTGGGCAAAAGGCGGGCGTGCGGGAAGTGCGAATTGAGAAATTTCGAACACTGCGCAAGCGCCTGCGGGTGGGAATAAATTGCGGTGATTTTTTTCGGGTCCGCTTCGGGAAGCATCGCAAGGCGGTGGTCGACGCGTATTGTAACGCTTTTGAAAGCGAATACGTCCTGCGTGGACTGTAACAGGTCGAGATTTTGCAAAACGCCGCCGTTTAAGGTGTTTTCAATGGGCAGAACGGCAAAATCGACCTCGCCCGAAATAAGCGCCTTAAATATTAAAGGGAAATTTTCGACGGGCACGAGTTGCGCGCCCCTTCCCATTTTTTTCGCCGCGAAATAGCTGTACGTGCCTTCGGGTCCGAGATAGGCAATTCTTTTCATTTCACACCTTTTCCGCTATGTCGCAAAGCAATCTTTCGGTATCTTCCCAGCCGAGGCACGCGTCCGTTATCGACTGACCGTACACCTTATCTTCGGTCTGGTTGCCCTCGACGATAAAGCTTTCAATCATAAAGCCCTTTACTATTTTTTTGAATTCGGGGGAGTAAATTCTGTTCTGCATTACTTCCTCGCATATCCTTATCTGCTGTTTGAATTTTTTGCCGCTGTTCGAGTGGTTGGAATCTATTATAATCGCGGGGTTGGAAAGCCCCGATTTTTTATACCCCTCCGCCGCGGCTATAACCGTTTCGTAATGGAAATTGGGTATATCGTTGCCGTAGCTGTCCACCGCGCCGCGAAGTATAGCGTGCGCAAGCGGGTTGCCGCTGGTTTTAACCTGCCAGCCGTTAAGCTTGAACACCTGCGGGCTTTGCGCGGCGTAAATGGAATTCAAAAGCACGGGTATCGAACCGCTCATCGGATTTTTTATGCCTACGGGCACGTCCATACCGCTTGCGACAAGCCTGTGAAGCTGATTTTCCGAACTCCTTGCGCCGACCGCGTGATAGCAAAGCAAATCGTCTACATACGCTATATTCGACGGATACAGCATTTCGTCCGCCGCGACAAGCCCCGAAGCCTGCATTGCGGCGATATTAAGGCGGCGTATAGAGATTATGCCGTTTAAAATATCTTCCGACTTCGTGGGGTCGGGCTGTGAAAACATACCCTTGTACCCCACGCCCTTTGTGCGGGGCTTGTTTGTATAAATTCTGGGAACAAGCACAAGCTTGTCCTTTAATTTAAGGTTAAGCTTGCCCAACCTTTCGACATAATCGAGGACGGGCGCGCTTTCGTGCGCGGAACAGGGACCGACTATTACAAGCAATTTGTCGGACTTGCCCGTTATAACTTCCGAAACAGCCGCGGCGCGCTCTTCGCGCAGTTTTTTAAGCGCGGGCGGCACAGGAATCTGTTCTTTCAATTGCTCGGGTTCGGGAATTTTTATCTGCTTTTCAAACATATTTGCTCTCCAGAATTTTTCTGACGTCGCTTAAAATAGCTTCGGGGATATAGTCCGCGTAGTCCTTTTCGAATCTGACGCTGTTTCTGACAAGCGTCGAGCTTATATGCTCGTCTTCCTGCGCGGACGGGATAAAAATTCCGACAAGCTCGGGCATAAGCTTTTTGCTTGCGAAAAAATCCGACTTTTCGTACTCGAAGTCTATTGTATTCCGCACCCCGCGCACATAATAAGGCGTGCCCTCCTTTTTCAGAAGGTCCACCGCCGCGCCATCGAAACTCACGACCTTTACCCGCGGCTCGCCGCCGAAAAGTTTTTTAAGCAACGTCACCCGCTCGTCCGTAGAAAGCGCGCAGGTTTTGCCCGTGTTCACCATTACGGCGACGGTAACGGCGTCGAATATGCCGAGCGCGGCTTTTACAACCTGCTCGTGACCCTTTGTGGGCGGGTCGAAAGTACCCGCAAAAACGCATTTTTTCATATTACGCACCCCTGAAAAAGGTTATGTACGTTTTACCGTACTTGCGCTCGTCAAACTTTTCAAGCCCTTTTACCGCGCCCGAAAACGCGCGGTCGCGCTCGTATACGGCAATTCCGCCGTCCGCCAAAAGCCCGAGTTCGGAAATAAGCCCCAACGCTTCGGTTCCCGCCTCCGACCTGTACGGAGGGTCGATGAATATAAGGTCGAACTTACCTTTAAGCCCTTTCAGACAGTCGGAAAAATCGCAGGCGGTTATTACCGCCGTCCTTTTTATTTTGGCGAGATTTTTTCCGAGAATTTTAAGGCTTGACGGCGAAATATCGTTGAAGTGTACTTCCGCCGCGCCGCGGGAAAGACATTCTATGCCCAAATTGCCGCTTCCGCAGAAGAGGTCGAGAACGCGCGCGCCCGCAACCCGCGAATAAATTATGTTGAAAAGACTTTCTTTTACTCTGTCGGAAGTGGGGCGGACGTCCTTGCCCTCGAATTCGCAAAGTTTAAGACCGCGGAAAGTACCCGAAATTATTCTCACTTTTTGCCTTTTTTATCCTTTTTGCCCATTTCCGCCGCAGCCGCCACCTGTTGCTGGCGCTTGCGTTCCAAACTGCCGCCCCAGAAATACGCGCCCGCGTGTACGCAGGTAAGGGGTATAATCCAAATGAAGTTGAGCCATTGGGTAACGCCCGCCATTCCGAGCGGATACCACGCCCAACCGAAAGCGTATTTTAAGATAAATTCGCACACGGAATTTGGAACGGCGCAGTTTATAAGCTGGAACAGCGCGAAGGGCACGCACGACATAAGCCCTATTACAAAGCCTTTCCAAAGCGCGTATTCCCCGACGTGGAAATGAGCCTTCAAATCGTCGGAATTGGCGCGCTTTGTTACGTTTTGCACGCTTTTTCTTACTCCCGCGATTCCGTTCTGTCTGCCGAAAATTATATACGCGCCTATAAGCAGAAGCTCGCCGAAAATCAGCGCGACAAGTTTTACCGCCGCGTCGCCGCTGTCGGCAAAGAGTATTACCGAGGCGGAAAATATAAGTTGAAGCATAAACGGAAACGCCACGCTTGCAAGCATATCCAAAAATTCGTAACCTGCCGCTTTGCGCTTGTCCGCGGCGCCGAAATCAGTTGTCAAAGGTATAAATCCCCCTTTCGCAAATAAACATATCAAGTTTTTCGTCCCACTCGTCGGGCACGAAGTCCTCAAACTGTATAAAATATCCCAAACCCACGCGTTTTGCGGAGCTGTGTTTCAAATATCTGTCGTAATATCCGCCGCCGTAGCCTATGCGGTACCCGTCGCCGTTCACCGCAAGAAGCGGAATAACGCAGATATCAATATCGCCCGTATAGGCTTGTCCGAGCGGTTCGTCCGTTCCGAACGCGCCCTTTACCGTTTCGCCCGCGGGCACGGGTACTATGTCCCCGCCCTCTACCCTCGGGAGATATACCTTTTTACCGAGGTCGGAAAGGGCGGAGATTATCTTTTTCGTGTCCGCCTCGGAGCCGAAAGAATTGTATATGAAAAAACTGTCGTAAGAGGAAAACGCGGTCAGAAAATTTTCGAAAATCGCGTCGTCCGCCGCCGTTCTTCGGATATTCTGAAAATACGCGCGCTTGATTTTGAGTTTTTTGCGTATTTCGTCTTTCATAACCTTTTTCCGTCTTAATTTTCGTAGACAATGCGGCAACGCCTTGCCGCGGAACATAAAATTTCGTAACTTATCGTGCCGCAGTCCTCGGCGAGCCTGCCCGCGTCGTCCAGAAGATAAAACTTCCCGACGTCGCGCGAAACAAAGCCGTCCATACACAGCGGACTTTCGCCGAGGCGGGCGCGACGGGGCGCGCCGTCGGCGTAACCGTAGCGGTAGGTTGCAAGAGTTTTATACTTTTTTTCCGCCTGTTTGTAACCCACGCCGTAACCGAATACCGAAGTGCGCTGCACGCGTGGCGCGTAGATTTTCATTGCGGGAATAACGGGAGCCGAAAAACCCGACGGGCAATAACCGTATAAAAGTATCCCCGCCCGCGCGCCGTCAAAGAGGTATTCCCCTCCCATTAAAATGCCTGCCGAGGCGGAAAAGTGAGCGCATATATCGCTGTTTTCCGATTTTACAAGGGCGACCGCGCTTTTAAACGCTTCAAGTTGAGCGCGGGTGTGGAGTTCGTCGCACGGGGCGTAAATATGAGAATATACTCCCTTTATCTGTTCGGGAGAAAGTATTTTAAGAATTTTCGCAAGTTCCGAAAGCGAACAGCCTACGCGGTTCATACCCGTATTTAACTTTATATGGCAGGGCAGACCTCGGGAAAGCCGCGCGGCGACAACGCCGTTTACCGTAAGCGTAAGGTTATAGCTTTCCGCCCTTGCGACGTCGCCGCGGGAAAGCGGCGGGGTGAAAACGAGAATTTCTTTATCTATTCCCGCAATCCGAAGGGCTTCGCCCTCGTCGGTAATCGCCACGCAGAACGCGTCGGCAATATCCGAAAGAGCGTGCGCGACCTGCGCCGCGCCGTGACCGTAGGCGTCCGCCTTGACCACCGCGTAAAACTTTTTGCCGTTCAAAAGACTTTTTACAAAACGCGCGTTTTTTCTTATGGCTTCAAGCGATACGACCGCCGTTGATTTCTGCATACCGCCATTTTATGCAGCGGGAAAAATCGGCGTTAATTGCCGCGCGCGGAAAGCCTTTTCAACGCGGGCGCCACCTTGCCCGCAACTATTGCCGCGACTACGCACAAAACCGCGTCTTTGGGCAGATAGATAAGATTTCCGAATATAAAAAGTCGGGTAAGATTTTCCACTCCCGACAGATGCGCCGCGACTATGCAATAGGGTATTCCTATTAAATAGTTTGCCGCAAGAGCCGAAAAGGCGGCTATAAGCGCGCGCACGAACGAGGACGAACCGCGCGCCACCGCGCCTCCCACGCCCGCCGCGGCGATAAAGCCGACAATATACCCGAAAGAGGGTTTAAAAACATAATAAACGCCGCCGCCCTCGGAAAATACTGGCAATCCGATAAGCCCCGCGAGGGTGTAGACGGTCATACTCAAAACGCCCTTTTTCCAGCCGAGCAACAGCCCCGCAAGCACGCTTACCGCCGTCTGAAAAGTGAGCGGCACCAAGGGAAAAGGTATTCTTATATACGCCGCCGCGACCATAAGCGCGACGAAAACCGCGCACTCCGCTATATCCGCGACGACAGATTTACGTCCTTTCATAAGTATATTTTACATCTTTTGGCAGGGGTTGTCAACCTAACGCCCCGAATGCTTGACAATTACGGGCGGAAATTATAAAATATCACCGAAAACGGCGCATATTCCGCGGTGTTTTTCAATCGGTATGAAAGCTTTGACAAAAGAAAAAAAGCTTTCCCCCGCGCGGGAAATAGCTTATACGGGTATGGCGGTAGCCCTGCTTTTAGGCGGACAATTGGTATTTTCCGCCGTCGTCGGCGTGGAAATCGTTACAATAATCCTCGCCGTTTTTTCGTATAACTTCGGCGCGAAAAGGGGCGCGCTTGCCGCAACCGCCTTTTCGCTTTTAAGGTGCGCGATTTACGGCTTTTACCCCGCCGTGGTTATTTTATACCTTGTATACTACCCCCTGCTTGCGGTTGTGTTCGGACTTTTAGGGAATATAAGCGACGGAACGTTTGCGCGCGGGTCGGTTAAAATATATATCGCCGCGTTCGTTTTGCTTGCCGCCGTCTGCGCGGCGAGCGTATGGGGCGCGGTCGAGGGCGTAAGCCACGTTACGTCGTTATGGCGCGCGACGGGGAAAGCGTTGCTATGGACGGTGTTTTCGCTTGCGGCGGCGGGGCTTGCCGCGCTTGCGGTTCTCTTTTTTATGCAAATGTCGGGCAAGTGCGGCGCGCAGGGTCTGAAACTCGTAACTCTTTGCGCGGTCGGCGCGGTTTGCACGATTGTTTTTACGCTTGCGGACGACGTAATTTCGCCGCTTGTCGCGGGAATGGGCGAAGCGGCGGCGCGGGCGTACTTTTACGCTTCGTTTACGGCGATGGTTCCGCAGACCCTTTGTACGGTATGCACTTTCGCCTTTCTGTTTCTCCCCCTTTCGGCGGTTTTAAAAAGGGTAAAAAAACCGTAACTTTTGAAAAAGCGCCTTGCGGTCGCAAGGCGCTTTTTTTATTGTGATTTTATTGTTTATTTCCGTCTTCGACCGACGTTTCCGCCGCGGTTTCGCCGTCAGGATTGTCCGAACCGTCGTCCGCTCCCGCCGTCGCGGCTTTGCGCTTTTCGCGCATATACTTCGGCATTGCCACTATAAGCGCGACCGCAAACGCTACTATTACGCCTAAAACAAAGCTTAACGCGAATGCGATTATTACGCCCATACCGCCGCTTTCGGTTATACCGTTTATGGTTATGAACGAAGTGTCGGTGTACATTTTTACGAACGCTCTGTCGTAGGTCGAGGTAAGCGTGGCAAGCGAATCGTTTATCGCTTTGAGTTCGCCGTCGAGTTTTTCCGCCCCCTCAAGCTTTTCGGCGGGAATCGACGCGGGCAACGATATCGTATATACGCCCCTATCTTCGCTGACCGAGCCGCCGTTTTCTTTGATATAAGCCGAATAATCGGCAATAGAAGTTTGCTTATCGACGATTTCCTGCGCGAGTTTGGTAGCCTCGGTTACATACGTTCCGTCGCGGACAACCGTATCGGGCGAAACGTCGGGGAATACCTTGTCCCATACGTCTTGAAGTTGTTTGAGTTCGTGAGCGAGCGCGGTGATTGAATTTTTATATCTTTCGAGCGTCGCCATCTCTTCGACGTAGTAATTTTCGTTGAGAATACCTTTAACCGAAGTAAGTTGCGCCTTAACGTTTTTGAGGTCCGCCGCCGCAAGCGTCTTTTCGTAAGAGAAGTTGGCGGGCAAATCCGCAAAAAGACCTTCAAGCTGTTCCGCCTGTTTGTTTAAATATTCCAACCTGTCGGCGAAATTGTCGGCGTTTTTGTAACTTTCGAGGTTGGCGTCGTGCTTCTGCCGCCCCGCCCACGTCGTAATGTAATCGACGGGAACGCTGACGAGCTTCGATATAAAGTCGCGCGCCTGCTCGATATTTTTGAAGTACTTTGTCTTGACGGTAAGCGAATACGAAACCTGCGCCGCCGAGCCTACCGTGGTAACGGTCTGTTTAATATCGATATCGTTGGAGTTGAACATTTCGGTAACTTTCAGATTCGCAAAACTTTCGTCCGAAGCCTTTACGCTTTCAAGCGTGGAAAGCTGAATAATACTTAAATAGTTGAAAGGCGTATTGTCGGGGTAAACGCCCGTAGCGCTGTCGGTAAAATTGACGGTAAAGGTCGCGGCGTATTGCGTTTTGGTTTTATTATAACCGAAATAAATTCCCAAAGTACCCGCTATGGTTATTATAACCGCTATAATAAGGATAAGCCATTTCTGCGTGAAAGCCACGCGGAAAACTTCGCCTACCGTAATACCTCTTTTTTCTTCTTCGACTTCCTCTTCCATTACTTCCTCCGGAAAGTATATTACCATTCAATTTTAAACAAATATGAAAAATTTGTCAACTATTCTATCGCTTTCAGACTGCCGTTCATATCTATTTTGGTTATTTTTCTTCTTAAAATAAGCGTGACCGCCCCCGTAAACAGCATTATAACGACGGGCGCGACCGCCCACATAAAGGTGGCGAAAGTTCCCGCCGCCATTATATGGAACAAAAACGCCATAATAAGCGCGGAAAGCGGAAATCCCAGTACTATGCCCACGGCGGTATCGATAAAAATTTCGCGGTAGATATACCACGCCACCTCGCCGTCGTAATACCCGAGCACTTTAAGCGTAGCCAGCTCGCGCGTGCGCTCGGAAATGTTTATGCTTGTAAGCGTGTAAACTACCACGGCGGTCAAAAGCCCCGCGAAAAATACTATTACAAGCGAAATTATGGTTATCGACACGCTTTCGACTCCCCTGAAAAGGCAGATATCGAGCAAGGTAAGCCCCGCCATAACGAGAGCCATCGACACGGCGACGGCTATAACGGTCATTATAAACCTGCTTTTATACCGCAAAACGTTCCGAACGGTCGATTTGTACTTGAAAGACAGTCTGTTCCAGATAAAGGGTATCTTTTCGATAAGCACCTTTCCTCCCGCGCGCGGCGCGCGCGGACGGAGAAGCTCGGCGCAGTTTTCGCCGAGAGTTCTGACGCCCGCGATTACCGTTGCGGCAAGCGTTCCCACTATTATCACGGAAAAAGTTATCGCAAAAAAGGTTATCGCGATACTCGACGAGGCGGGCGGCATCGTAAACGAATAATTGAATACCCAATAGATAAGGTCGGCGACTCCAAGACCTATGAAGTACGCCGCGATTCCGCCTATAACCGTGGCGATAAGCGCGAAAAGAATGTACTTCGAGATGATTTTCGCGGGGGAATAACCCATTGTCGAAAGACAGGCTATCTGCCCCCTTTCCTCCTCGACGAGCCGCGTCATTGTGGAAAGCACCACAAGCATAGTCACAAGCAGAAACGCAACCATTAAGACTATTCCTATCATAAGCAGTCTGTCCACGTAGGCGTTCAGCGACTTGAAACTGTAATTCTGTTGTAAAGTAAGCACCGTTACGCCCTCGAAAAGCGAGGAAATCTGCGCGGCTTTACCTTCTGCAAACGAGTCATACGCCGAGGTGAACGGAGCGTATTCGCCGTGCGCCGAAACAAAGTAATCGGTTACGCCGAAGTACGGGCGCAAGAGCGGCGGCAAAACGTCAAGCGCGGACGAGTCGATATAAAGTATATCTTCGAGCAGGTTTTTCACCTTGTTCATTCCGTCGGTGGTGTCCGCCACGGGCGCGTTTAAGGGGTTGCCGTTTTCGTCAAGATAGCTGTAATTGCTCGCCTCGCCGTTTACCGAAAACGTCAAAGGGCTTTGCACCACCGCCGAAACGGTAAATTCCGCCGTACAAACGCCCTCGGGCACGGTATGCGCGTCGTTTGCGGAGGCGGAGCCGCGCGAATAAGCCGCGGCGCTGTTTAATACCGCGCCGAAATCGAGGGTAATTTTACTGCCCGCGGGCGCGCCCGAAATTTTATTGTCGGGGTTTTCGGAAAGAACCGAATAGCTGTCGCCCCGCTTGATTTCGCCCGAAATTACGCGCGGCGAATTTACCCGCCAAGAAGAAAAATCGAGAAAATACAGCCTTGTAAGGCGGGCTTTTCCGTCAATTACGACGTCGGCGTCAATCACGGTCGCGCTCTCGATATGCGCGTCGGGGAAAACGGCTTCGAGTTTTTCGCCCGCGTCCGCGTCAAAGCCTGCCGACGACTTCAAAATAAAATCGGAAACGTCGGCGGACTTATAATAGTCGGTCAGAGAATAGCCTATCTTGTCGGAGGCAAGCCCTATCCCCGCGCAAAAGCCCACCGAAACAAGGACTATGAAAATTATCGACAGCAGCCTTGTAATATGGTGCTTAAAACTCCGCGCAAGGCTTTTAAAGTAAGTCTTCATTACCACTCTATCTCCTCGACAGACAAGGGGTGTTCGTTGGTTTCGACTTTTTCTATTTCGCCGCTCCTTATGTAAATGACCTTATCCGCCATATCTTTGAGCGCGGAGTTGTGAGTAACGGTGACCACCAGCTTTTTCTGCTGTTTGGAAACGTCGTACAAAAGCTTTAATATTTTTTTGCCCGTGGCGTAGTCGAGCGCGCCCGTCGGTTCGTCGCACAGCAAAAGCCGCGGATTTTTCGCAACGGCGCGGGCTATCGACACGCGCTGTTGTTCGCCGCCCGAAAGCTGGGCGGGAAAGCTGTTCATTCTGTCGCCCAGCCCTACCTCTTTCAATACCGTGGCGGGGTCAAGGGCGTTTTTGCAGATTTCCACTGCGATTTCGACGTTTTCGAGCGCGGTGAGGTTGGGCATAAGGTTATAAAACTGAAAAACAAAGCCGACGTCGAAACGTCTGAACCCCGTAAGCCCCTTTTTATTGAGAGCGGTTACGTCCTTTCCGTCGAGAAAGATTTTGCCCGAGGTCGCCGTATCCATACCGCCCAAAAGGTTCAAAAGCGTAGTTTTGCCCGCGCCCGACGAACCGAGCACGACCGCAAATTCGCCGTCGTTCAGCTCGAACGAGGCGTTTTTAAGGGCGTTTACCGTCTGCATTCCCACTTTATAGTCCTTGCAAACGTTTTCGAGTTTAAGATAGCTCATTTCAACCTCCGCGCGGTTTTATACTTAAAGTGTAACATATCGCCGCGGCATTTTCAAGGTTTTTTTAAATAAAGCCGCCCGCGGCAACCTGCCGCGGGCGGCTTATACAATTTTTCCGATTATTATTCGTTGCCCTTGTCGAGGGTATCTTTCATTTCAGCCTGCTTGTCGCCCTTCTTTTTATCGAGGAAGTTATAGACAAGCGCGGCAAGCCCGCCGCCTGCCATGGGTCCTATTATGAATATCCAAATCTGCTTTATAGCCTCGGTCGAGTTTACAAGCGACATAAGCGCGGGACCTATCGAACGCGCGGGGTTCACCGACGTGCCCGTAAGTTTGATGCCGATAAGGTGTACAAGGGTGAGGGCAAGACCTATTACTATGCCCGTAACAGCCTTGTTTTCCGTTCTGGACGTAACGCCCATAATTGCCGTTACGAAAACGAAAGTAAGTACGATTTCGACAATCAGGGCAACCGCAAGCGCGCCGCCGCTGCCGTAAGCCGAAGTGAGTACCCCCTGAGCCATATTCTGACCGAACGCGCCATACGTTATGCCCTTGTCAGAGAACGAGCCGCAGATAAGTCCTACGAAAACCGCGCCTACGATTGCGCCGAGTACCTGCGCTATAACGTAGAAAAGAAAATCTTTGCCCGAAAGCTTTTTCGAAATAAACATTGCGAAAGAAACCGCGGGGTTGATGTGACAACCCGAAATATTGCCTATGGAATAAGCCATACCCACGATAACAAGACCGAACGCAAGCGAAGTTGCGATTACGTCCGCCCCGGTTACGACGGCTACGCCGCAGGCAATAGTCACGAGTACGCACGTGCCGATAAATTCGGCAATGTACTTTTTCATGTCTGCCATTTTTTTACATCTCCTTAAATCTTTTATGTTTGAAACAAGTATAGTATGACAAAAATTTTATGTCAATCAAAATAACGCCCGCTCAATGTGAAATTTTCGTCCGCGGCGGGCGGAAGCTAAAAATACGCCGTCCTTGTAAACCGCGGCGCGCAAATTTCCGATATCGGGCTTGAATTTTAAGCCGAACGCGGGCGTTTACGGCACTTTTTGCGGAGTATATTACGATATTGATTTGACAACGTGATATAAGTCTGTTAAAATTGTTATATATACATAGGAAGATTATATGACTACTATCGCTTTGACGGGCGTAACGGGCGCGATGGGCGGCGAGGTTTTGTACAGCCTTCTGCATTCCGAGCGCAACTATTACGTCAGATGTCTTGTCTACGAAAAAGAGAAAAAAATTCCCTCTTTCGTCAAAAAACAATTCAAGCAATTTCCCGACAGGGTTTTTATTTTAAAGGGCGACATTTCGCGCGCCGAAGACTGCAAAAAACTTTTGGAGGGCGCGGACTACTGTATTCACTGCGCCGCGATAATCCCGCCTAAAAGCGACCACGACCCCGACGGCGCGTACCTTTCGAATTTCGTCGGCACGAAAAACATCGTCGACGCGATAAAAGAGGGCGGCGCGCGTATCCCGCTTGTGCATATAGCGACCGTCGCGCTGTACGGTCACCGCGGCTACCCCCACGTCTGGGGCAGGGTCGGCGACCCGATTATTTCGAGCGACTACGACAAGTATTCGCTGTACAAGCTTAAAGCCGAAAGGTACGTTCTCGAAAGCGGAATAAAGTTTGTTTCGTTAAGGCAGACCGCAATCGCGCACAAGTATCTTTTCAAAAACAATTTAAAAGACGGGCTTATGTTCCATACTGCGTGGAACGCGCCCCTCGAATGGGTCACCGACGTTGACAGCGGTATCCTTTGCAAAAACCTTATCGAGGCTGACGAGGACGGCAGATTAAAGAATTTCTGGCGCAAAATTTACAATATCGGCGGCGGCGCGAGTTGCCGCGTTACGGGTTTCGAATCGATTGACGGCGGGTTTAAAATTTTCGGCATAAAGACCAAAAAAGTGTTCAAGCCGGACTTCAACGTCGCGCGCAACTTTCACGGCGTGTGGTTTTACGACAGCGACATTTTAGACAATATTCTGCATTTCAGAACGCAGACTTTCGACGACTTCTGGAAAAATATCGGCTCGTCGCACAGAATTTTCAAACTTGCGAGAATAGTTCCCTCCCCGCTTATTTCGAAATTTGCGATAAAAAGACTGTTCAAAAGCACTAATTCGCCCTGTTATTGGGTCGAAAACAATAAAGAGGGCAGAATTAAGGCGTTTTTCAAAAGCCGCGACGACTATGAAAAAATCGGCGGAGATTGGGAAAACTATCCGCTTTTGTGCGAGGGCAAGCTTGCGGACGGCAAGATAAATTACGCTTCGCTTAAAGACCCCGAAACGGCAGAGCAAAAAAAGCTGCTTCTGGACCACGGCTGGGACGATTCGAAGTCCGACGGCGAGGTTACGCTTGAAGACCTTAAATCGGCGGCGGCGTTCCGCGGCGGCGAATGTCTTGAAGAAAGCTTCGAAACGGGCGACGTATACCGAAAAACGCGTTGGAAGTGCTTCGAGGGGCACGAATTCGAGGCTTCGCCTTTCACCGTTTTACGCGGCGGTTACTTCTGCCCCCACTGTTGCGAACCTCTGCCCTGGAAGTACGGAAAACTTGCAAAAAGCGCGCCTTTTTACGCGCAGGTATATTTTGACAGTCACGACGAAAGCGAAACGGACGACGTTTACCCCCTTTCCGACGACGAAGACGAATTTATCAAGAATCTGAAATGAGAGTAATTTTATACGTTTTTTCGGGCACGGGGAATACGCTGAAAATCGCAAATCTCTATAAACGGTATCTGGGGGACGTGGATATTTACAATATTTCGAAAAAGAGCGCGCCCCCGCCCTCCCCCGACGGTTACGACCTCGTGGGCATAGGGTATCCCATACACGCGTTCGTTGCGCCCGAACCCGTGCGCGAATTCTGCAAAAATATGCCCGCTGTCGAAAGAAAGCGGGCGTTCGTGTTTAAATCGAGCGGCGAAGGACTGCATATTAACGACTGCTCGTCGCAGAAAATAATCAAAATACTCAAAAAGAAAGGCTACGACGTGACGTGCGAGCGGCACTTTGTAATGCCGTACAATATGATTTACCGCCACCGCGACGAAATGGCGAAGCAAATGTGGATATATGCGCAGGCGATGGTGGATTTGAATTGCCGCGAACTTTTAAGCGGCGTACGCGAAAAAGTTGTAAAGCGCAGAATCTGGCGACCGTTTGTCGAATTTATCGGCTTTACCGAAAGGCACTTTGCGCACCTGCACGGCGGATTTTTCAAGGTTGACGCGAAAAAATGCATAAACTGCGGGCGGTGCGTTAAAGCCTGCCCCCAAAACAATATAAAAATAAAAAAGGACAAGTATAAATTCGGGCACGATTGCTGTCTTTGTATGGACTGCTCGTTCTGGTGCCCGCAAGACGCGGTGAAAGTGGGTATTTTCAGGTTCTGGAAAGTACACGGCGACTACAAAGTCGAACAGCTTGCAAAGGACGGAAATCTGCCTTTCCCCTATGTCCCCGACAAGGCGAAAGGAATTTACAGGCTCTACAAAAAATATTACCGCGAATGCGACGAAAAACTTAAAGCCGCGAATATAAACGTAGGCGATTATATATAAAATATTGTTATGAAAATAAAAAATTTTCTGTACAACCTCGCCGCGGGCGCGGCAATCGGCACGGGTATGATAATCCCCGGGGTTTCGGGCGGAACCATAGCCGTTATGATGAACGTCTACGATAAAATCATAGACAGCGTAAGCAATCTGCGGCGCGAGTTCAAAAAAAGCGTTTTGTTTCTTCTGCCCGTGCTTTTAGGCGCGGCGCTTGCGTTTGCCGCGCTGTACTTCCCCATAAAATACGCCTTGAAGTACGCCCCGTTCCCCACCGTAATGCTGTTTGCGGGGCTTATGGCGGGGAGCTTTCCGAAGCTTTTGAAAGAGGGCGTCGGGCGCGGGTTCAAACCTGTCGACATATTGTCCGCCGTACTCCCGCTCGCGCTTGTGGTGGGAATATGCTTTATACCCGAACTCGGAACGCAGAACCTTTCGCAAACTATGCCCGCTTGGGGCTACTTCGCGCTTATCGCAGTAGGAATTTTAGGCAGTTGCGCGCTGGTAGTTCCCGGGGTCAGCGGCAGTATGCTGTTGCTTATTTTAGGCTATTACCGCCCCATTCTCGACAGCGTAAGCTGTCTGAAAGACAGTTTCGGGCACTACTTCCTTGTGCTTTTACTGTTTGCGGTGGGCGTGGTTATCGGATTTTTCACTATTGCGAAAATAATGAAAATTCTTCTGACGAAATTCCCCCGCGGCACCTATTGGGCTATAATTTCGTTCGTGGTCGGCAGTATAGCCGCGCTGTTTATCTCGTTTGACGGCAACTTCCCCGACCGCCCCGCGTTCGACGGAATACAGACAGGTATGGGCGTTACGCTTTGTATTGCGGGAATTATAGCCGCGTTTGCGCTTACCGCCCTGTCCGAGGCAAAGTCTAAAAAAGCCGCGAAAGCGGCAACCGACGGCACACAAGCGGCAACCGACGGCGGGCAGACGGAAAAGGACGACGGAAAAGGCGAATAAACCGCCTACCTTTATATACCATATTATAATAAAGTACGCCGCCGACCGCAAAATTGCGGTCGGCGGCGTTTACATATCAAGCGCCCGCCTGCGGCATCGCCGCAGGCGGGCGTTTATTAATTTTGCACAAGTTTGCTTTTGACTATTTTACAGCACTTCAAAAGTATTTCGACGCATTCCGACAGAAGTTCGTTTGACTGTTTGTCGAGCGCGCCTTTTTTTAGCGCGTCGTTGACTATTACCGCGGCGTAATTGAACGTGGAATACATATTTTTAAGGTATTCTTCGACAGCGGTAAACGAGCTGTCGGCGGTAAGGTGGAAGTTGTAAACGCTTTGCAATTCCGCGCCCGCTTTTTTTAAAAGCGAAGTGTTGCGCGTTGCCGCTATTTCTTCCACCGTATTTTCGAAGCGCCCTATAAGGTCGTTCATTCGCAAATCTTCGAAAGTCGCCATTTACTCGTTGCCCGCGTCCGCGATTTCCGCCGCCTTGTCGGCGGGGTCGGTTACGGAGTTGTAACTCTGATTTAAAACGGGCGACATATTTTTATATTCTTTTACGCCCGTGCCCGCGGGAATGAGTTTACCTATAATGACGTTTTCTTTAAGACCGATAAGCGGGTCTACCTTGTTTTTGATAGCCGCGTCGGTAAGCACGCGCGCGGTTTCCTGGAAAGACGCCGCGGAAAGGAACGAATCGGTGGAAAGAGCCGCCTTGGTTATGCCCAAAAGCACGCGCTTTTGCAGCGCGGGGGTGCCGCCCGCTTCCATCGCCTTTACGTTTTCTTCTTCGACGGTGAACATATCGACGGTTTCGCCCGGCAGAAGTCCCGTCGAGCCTGCGTCCTCTATCCTTACCTTTCTGAGCATCTGGCGCACGATTATTTCGACGTGCTTGTCGTTTATATCGACGCCCTGCGAGCGGTAAACGGACTGAACCTGTTCGAGGATATAATCCTGCACGCCGCGCACGCCCGATATCCTTAATATATCCTGAGGATATACCGAACCTGCGTTGAGCTGCTGCCCGGGGGTAAGCTTTTCGCCGTCCTTAACAAGCAATTCCGCGTTGAAAGGAAGAACGTATTCCTTTTTCTGGTCGCCCGTGATTTCGTCGCGGACGATTACGTGTTTTAAGTTGTCTTTATCGTCAATATGCGCGACGCCCGAAACTTCGCAGAGGGTAGCGCAACCCTTGGGTTTACGCGCCTCGAACAGCTCTTCTACGCGGGGCAGACCTTGCGTAATGTCGCCCGTCGCCGCGATACCGCCCGTATGGAAGGTACGCATTGTAAGCTGTGTGCCGGGTTCGCCTATCGACTGCGCCGCGATTACGCCGACCGCCTCGCCCGGCATTACGGGCGTGTTGGTAGCCATATTTTTGCCGTAGCACTTTGCGCATACGCCGAAGCGCGAATTGCACGAGAATATCGAACGTATCGAAACTTCGGTTACGCCCGCTTTTACTATTTTATCGGCGAGCGCGTCGGTTACGAAGCCGTTCTGTTCCAAAATAACCGTGCCGTCGGGCGCGACTACGTCTTCCGCGACGAATCTGCCCTGAATTCTGTCTTCGAGGTTTTCGATTACTTCGCCGTTGGGACCTTTTATCGCGCGGACTATCATACCGCGGGGCTTTTTGCTTCCCGCCATACAGTCCTCTTCACGGACGATAACGTCCTGCGAAACGTCTACAAGACGACGTGTAAGATAGCCCGAGTCCGCCGTTTTAAGCGCGGTGTCGGCAAGTCCTTTACGTCCGCCGTGCGAAGAAATGAAGTATTCGAGAACGGAAAGTCCCTGTCTGAAACACGATTTAACGGGTACTTCAATCTTTTTGCCCTGCGGGTTTACCATCAGTCCGCGCATACCCGAAAGCTGTTTCATCTGGTCGATAGAGCCGCGCGCGCCCGAGTTCGCCATCATCCATATGGGGTTGAACTTGTCGAGCGTGGATTTAAGCGCGTCGGTTACCGCGTCGGTCGCCGCGTCCCATGCGTTGATAACCGCGTTGTAACGCTCTTCTTCGCGCAAAAGTCCGCGCTGATACTTCTTTTCGATTTGGAAAACTTTCTGTTCGGTATCTTCGACGATTTTCTGCTTTGCGGCGGGAATATGCATATCGAATACCGACGTCGTAATCGCGCCGACCGTGGAATACTTATAGCCGAGCGTTTTGATTCTGTCGAGAACTTCCGCCGCTCTGGGCGCGCCGCCCGTCTTGAAGCACCTTTCGACGATTTTGCCGAGCTGCTTTTTGCCGACGGCTACGTTGGAACCGAGAAATTCGTACGAAATTTCGTATTTGAGATAGTCCTCTTTTTCCTTTCTTTCGATAAATCCGAGGTCCTGCGGCATATTCGAGTTGAATATTATTCTGCCGACGGTGGTCTTGACGGTACCCTGTACCGATTGCCCGAAGTAAGGCGAATTTTTGTCGTCTATTGTTATGTTGCGGCGCACATATATTTCGTCCTGCATATGAATGAGCTTCATCTGATAAGCCATCATAGCCTCGTCTTCGGAAATATATGCGCCGGGAACGTACTTTTCCGCCCCCTCGTCGCCCGCGTTACATTCGTAATATCTGTCGCCGCTGAAACGGTAGTACTTGCCCTCTTCCCTGCGTATTATGGTGAGGTAGTACGCGCCCATAACCATATCCTGCGAGGGCTGCATTACGGGCTTGCCGTCGGACAGCTTCAATATATTATTGGAAGAGAGCATAAGGTATCTCGCTTCCGCCTGCGCCTCTATCGAAAGGGGCACGTGCACCGCCATCTGGTCGCCGTCGAAGTCAGCGTTGAACGCCGTACATACGAGAGGGTGAATTTTTATCGCTCTGCCCTCGATAAGCACGGGTTCGAACGCCTGTATGGACAGTCTGTGGAGGGTGGGCGCGCGGTTCAAAAGCACGGGGTGCTCTTTTATAACGTCTTCGAGGACGTCCCATACAAGGGGTTTCGCCTTTTCGACGGTGCGCTTCGCGCTCTTTATATTATGGCATTGACCGCTTTCGACAAGCCTTTTCATTACAAAGGGCTTGAAAAGTTCGATTGCCATTTCCTTGGGAAGTCCGCATTGATAGAGTTTGAGTTCGGGACCTACGACGATAACCGAACGGCCCGAATAGTCTACGCGCTTGCCGAGGAGGTTCTGACGGAATCTGCCCTGCTTGCCGCGGAGCATTCCCGAAAGCGATTTAAGCTCTCTGTTCGACGGACCCGAAAGCGCCTTGCCCCTGCGACCGTTGTCTATAAGCGCGTCTACCGCTTCCTGAAGCATACGCTTTTCGTTTTTGACTATCATATCGGGCGCGCCGAGTTCCATCATTCTTTTAAGACGGTTGTTTCTGTTTATGACGCGTCTGTAAAGGTCGTTGAGGTCGGACGAGGCGAACCTGCCGCCGTCGAGCTGAACCATAGGACGGAGTTCGGGGGGAAGCACGGGAAGCACGGTTAAAATCATCCACTCGGGACGGTTGCCGCTCTTTCTGAAAGCTTCGAGAATTTCTATCCTTTTAACGGCTTTTATGCGCTTCTGGCTGGTTGCGCCGCCGTCGATGATACTGCGCGCTTCGGCGCATTCTTTTTCGAGGTCCACCGCCATAAGGAGTTCGCGGATTGCCTCCGCGCCCATTCCGACTTTAAGCCCCGTTACGTTGCTTTCGCCGTACTTTTCTTCTATTTCGCGCAACTCTTTGTCGTTTATAACCTGTTTGTATTCGAGCGTGGGCACCGTGCCGGGGTCTATTACGACGTAAGCCGCAAAATATATGACCTGTTCCAACGCCTTGGGGCTCATATCGAGAATAAGACCTATGCGCGAGGGTACTCCGCGGAAATACCATATATGGGATACGGGAGCGGCAAGCTCGATGTGCCCCATACGCTCGCGGCGGACTTTCGAACGGGTTACTTCGACGCCGCACTTTTCGCATACTATGCCCTTATAGCGTATGCGCTTGTATTTGCCGCAGTGGCACTCCCAGTCCTTCATCGGTCCGAAAATGCGCTCGCAGAAAAGTCCGTCTTTTTCGGGCTTCTGCGTTCTGTAATTTATCGTTTCGGGCTTGGTTACCTCGCCCTTGGAAAGTTCCCTGATTTTCTCGGGGGAAGCTACGCTGATTTTAATCGAGTAAAAATCGTTTAATTCAAACATTTCAGACCTCCCTTACTCCTTGTCCTTTCCGTCGCCGTCTTCGTCGCTTTCGCCGTCGTCGCCGTTTTCTTCGTCGTCGTCTTCAAGCATTAAGTCTTTGTCGAAAAGGCTGAACTCCTTGAAATCTTCGTCGTCGTCCTTATCGGCGGAATGAGCCGCGTCGTCGAAGAGTTCTTTCGACGTATAATCGTCTTCGTCCTCGTCGTTGTCGAATATCGAGAAATCTCCGCCCTCGGTTTCGCCCTCGACGGGTCTGTCGCCGATGATTTCGAATTCGTCTTCGGGTTCGCGTTCTTCGCGTTCCTGCACTTCCCTTACGCGCGCGTTCGGAATTGCGTCGTCCTCGTCGTCGAGTTCGCGGATAATAAGTTCTTCGCCGCTTTC
Organism: uncultured Clostridia bacterium; assembly: GCA_947624005.1. GTDB lineage: Bacteria > Bacillota > Clostridia > Christensenellales > Borkfalkiaceae > Coproplasma. Next base: position 134,966 of record CANQHV010000001.1, on the reverse strand, counting down.
GGTAAGCACCTTTACGTCGAGCGCGAGCGCCTGCAATTCCTTTAACAGAACTTTGAACGCTTCGGGAATGCCCGGTTCGGAAATGTTGTTGCCCTTTACTATGCTTTCGTAGGTTTTAACGCGCCCCGCTATATCGTCGGACTTGACGGTTAAAATTTCCTGCAAAATATGCGCCGCGCCGTATGCTTCGAGCGCCCAGACTTCCATTTCGCCGAAACGCTGACCGCCGAACTGCGCTTTGCCGCCCAAAGGCTGTTGGGTGACAAGGCTGTAAGGTCCGATACTGCGGGCGTGAATTTTGTCGTCTACAAGGTGTATGAGTTTTATCATATACTGCACGCCGACGGTGACCCTGTTTTCGAAGGGTTCGCCCGTTCTGCCGTCGTAGACCTGAATTTTGCCGTCTACTTTGCCCTCGGGGTTGAGTATATTGTTTTCGCTGAAAAGCTTTTTGATATCCTGTTCGGTCGCGCCGTCGAATACGGGGGTGGCTATCTTCCAGCCGAGCTGTTTGCACACCAGACCGAGGTGCACTTCGAGGACCTGTCCGATATTCATACGCGAGGGAACGCCGAGAGGGTTAAGCACTATCTGCAAGGGCGTGCCGTCCGCGAGGAAAGGCATATCGGCTTGCGGCAATACGCGCGAGATAACGCCCTTGTTGCCGTGACGTCCCGCCATTTTGTCGCCGACCTGAATTTTACGCTTCTGCGCGATATATACGCGCACGAGTTTTGAAACTCCGGGCGAAAGTTCGTCCTTGTTTTCGCGGGTGAAGATTTTTACGTCTACGACTATACCCCCCTCGCCGTGGGGAACTTTGAGGGAGGTGTCGCGCACTTCCCTTGCCTTTTCGCCGAAGATTGCGCGAAGCAACCTTTCTTCGGGGGTAAGTTCGGTTTCGCCCTTGGGCGTTACCTTGCCGACGAGTATGTCGCCCGGCTGAACTTCCGCGCCTATGCGGATTATGCCGTCTTCGTCGAGGTCTTTAAGCGCGTCCTCCGACACGTTGGGTATGTCGCGGGTGATTTCCTCTTCGCCGAGCTTGGTGTCGCGGGCTTCGGTTTCGTGTTCTTCGATGTGAATCGACGTGAACACGTCGTCCTGTACGAGTTTTTCGGATATAAGAATCGCGTCCTCGTAGTTGTAACCTTCCCACTCCATATAGCCGACGAGTATATTTTTGCCGAGCGCAAGCTCGCCGTTGTTGGTGGCGGGACCGTCGGCGATTATCTCGCCCTCCTCTACTCTGTCGCCCGTGTTGATTATGGGGCGCTGGTTTAGGCAGGTGCATTGGTTGGAACGTTCGAATTTTTTAAGCGGATATTCGGTTATGAAACCGTTGTCTTCCTGAATCTGAATAAGGTCGGAAGCGACGCCTACCGCGACGCCCGCTTTCTTTGCGCGGACTATAACGCCCGAATCGCGCGCTATCGCCGCCTCGATACCCGTCGCGACTATCGCGGATTCGGTCTTCATCAAAGGCACCGCCTGACGTTGCATGTTCGAACCCATCAGCGCGCGGTTGGTATCGTCGTTTTCGAGGAAAGGAATAAGCGCGGTCGCAACCGAAACAAGCTGTTTGGGCGAAACGTCCATATAATCCATTTTTTCGGGGGGATAGTGCGTGATAAGGTCCTGATGGCGGCAACCTATATGCGTATTGACGAAATGATTGTTTTCGTCGAGAGGTTCGTTAGCCTGCGCGACTATATATCTGTCCTCTTCGTCCGCCGTGAGGTAATCGACCGTGTCGGTTACCGTAGGCACGCCGTTTTCGTCCTTTATAACACGTCTGTAAGGGCTCATTATAAACCCGTATTCGTTGACCTTCGAAAAAGTCGCAAGCGACGAAATAAGACCTATGTTCTGACCTTCGGGGGTTTCTATGGGGCAGAGTCTGCCGTAGTGCGAGTGGTGAACGTCGCGCACTTCGAAAGTCGCCCTGTCGCGGTTAAGTCCGCCGGGACCGAGCGCGGAGAGTTTGCGCTTGTGCGTAAGTTCCGCCGCGGGGTTGGTCTGGTCCATAAACTGCGAAAGCTGCGACGAACCGAAGAACTCGCGTATAACCGCCGAAACGGGGCGCACGTTTACAAGTCCCGATGGGGTTACTTCCATAGCGTCCTGCGTAGCCATACGCTCTTTTATAAGTTTTTCGAGCCTTGCTATGCCTATGCGGAGCTGGTTTTGCAGAAGTTCGCCCACCGAACGCACGCGGCGGTTGCCGAGGTGGTCGATATTGTCTATCGTGCCTATTCTCGAACCGTCGGGCTTATTGTACTGCAAATCTATATTCGAGGAGATTGCCGCGACTATGTCGTCCACCGTGATATGCTTGTGGTCGAGCTTTTCGACGATGGGCTTTATTTCTTTTCTGTCCTCGGGGTCGATTGCCTCGACGTCGGAGTCGAGCAGTTCCGAAAACTTTTTGCACGCCGCGACGAATTTAAGCCTTGTTTCGCGGCGCTTGTCCCTGTTCTTCTTGTCCTCGGGCTTTTCGTCGTCCGTTTCGGGGGTTTCGGCGGTGTAGTAAACCGCGTTTATTTCGTCGGTATACTTTTCCGCAACCGCCTCGCACGACTGCGTGCGGCATTCTTCCGCAATGAGGCGCATAAACTTGAAGTTGGGGTAATATATCGTGGGCAAAAGTCCGAAAATCTTGGGATTTTTGGAACTTAACGCCTTGAAGTTAACCGTATTGTTGGCGATTATCTTGTGCTTGATTTCGCCCTGTTCGGGGTCGGAAACGAGCACGAACACTTCGTTTACGCCCGCGTCCTGAATTTCGATTGCCTTGCTTTCGGGCACGATTTCGCCCGCTTTCGCCATAATTTCGCCCGTTTCGGGGTTTACCACGTCCTCGGCGAGCTTACAGCCGGGAAGTCTGTACGCAAGGTTGAGCTTTTTGTTGAACTTATAGCGACCAACCTTTACCACGTCGTAACGGCGGGGGTCGAAAAAGAGGTTGTTGAGGTGCTGTTTTACGCTTGCCTCGGTGGGAACTTCGCCCGGGCGCAGACGGCGGTACAGTTCGACAAGACCGTCCGATTCGGACTTCGTCGTGTCCTTGGCTATCGTGTTTTCAATCATTTTGTCGCCCGCGAAAAGGTCTAAAAGCGCGCGGTCGCTGCCGAAGCCGAGGGCGCGCAGAAGCACGGTTACGCAGATTTTACGCTTTCTGTCGACGTGTACCCATAAAACGCCCTGCGCGTCCTGCTCGAATTCGAGCCACGCGCCGCGGTTGGGTATAACCGTCGTGCCGAAAATTTCTTTGCCCGTCTTGTCGCGGGTGGAATCGTTGTACGCGCCGGGGGAACGGACGAGCTGCGAAACTATTACGCGCTCGGCGCCGTTGATGATGAACGAGCCCGACTCGGTCATAAGGGGAAAATCGCCCATAAACACGGGCTGGTCTATAACCTCGTCCTTGACCTTGTTGACAAGCCTTACCATAACGTGCATGGGGAGAGCGTACGTCGCGTCGCGGTTGCGGCACTCCTTTTCGTCGTACTTGGGCTTTTCGTCAAACCAATGTCTGAGAAAATACAGCTCGTAATGGTCGGAATAGTCGGTTATGGGCATGAAGTCCTCGAACACTTCGTCGATGCCCTCGTTGATAAACGCGTCATAGCTCGCCTTCTGGATTTCCACAAGGTCGGGAATGTCGATGACTTCGTTTATCTTTCCGAATTTCCTTCTTTCTGTTTTGCCATACTTGTGAATTGGTAAATTCATTGGAAAAAAGATACTCCTTTTAGCATTCAGCCGTTTTATTTTCACATTTTGGCGATTACCCGTATATATCTTTTCACCGGGTAAAATCAATGTTACCGAAATTTGGTTGCGCGGGGACTTGACAAAAAATAATTTTCAAAAAAATTTCACACAGCGCGATAAATTTCTTGCCCCTGCGCTTTACAAAATGCGTTATACGTAGTATAATTTAACGGTACAGACCGTTAAAAGACGCCCTTGCCGCGCCGTTTTTCACCCTTTCGGACGTCGAAAATGGGAAGAAAGGCGCATAATACGCATTTTAATACATTATAGCATTATAATTAATGTAAAAGGCAAAGTCAAGCGTTTTCGGGGAAAATATGAGAATCGACAAATTTTTAAAAGTTTCGCGCATATTGAAGCGCAGAACGCTTGCGCAGGAAGCGTGCGACGGCGGCAAAGTCAGCGTAAACGGCGCGCGCGTCAAGCCCGCCCACCAGATTAAGGCGGGCGATATCGTCGAACTTTCGTATACCTCGGGCGCGGTCAGGTTCAGAATACTCGAGGTCAAAGAAACGGTAAAAAAGGACGAAGCGTCCTCTCTGTACGAAATTCTGTAATACGTTGGTCGAGATGAAAAAGTTTCCGCATCTTCACTTCAAAGTCAAAAACTTTATAATGCTGTTCGTCGCGGGCGTAATAAACGCCGTCGGCGTTACGCTTTTATTGCTTCCCGCGGGCTTTTACGACAGCGGGATTTCGGGCGTGGCGATGATAATAAACAACGTCACCCCCTCCTACATACAGTTGTGGATTCCGCTTGTCGTCTTAAACCTCCCCGTATTTCTGTTCGGAATGAAAAAACAGGGCGTGGAATTTACCGTTTATTCGCTGTTTGCCATTGCGGTGTATTCGGTTATGTCGGTTATGTTCCAGAACGTAAATCTGATAAAGCCAATTGCGACGATGATTGCGGACAAGACCTCGCCCATAGGCGGCAAAGACAGAATAATCTGCGCCGTGTTCGGCGGACTTCTTTCGGGCGTGGGCAGCGGTATGGCGATACGCTTCGGCGGCACGATGGACGGTATGGAAACGCTTGCCGTTATGTTCGCGAAAAGGCTTAACCTTTCGGTGGGCAATTTCGTGCTTATATTCAACGTATTTCTGTACATAGTCATAGGCGAACTCGCGTATTTGGGCTGTATACCCGGCGCGGGCAGCGCGGACTTTTTCCTCCCCGCGCTGTATTCGATGGCGGCATACTTCGTGGCTTCGAAAGCGGTCGACTTCATTTCGACGGGTCTTGACCAGGCGAAAGGCGCGCTTATTATAACTTCAAAGTACAACGAAGTCTGCCACGCGCTTTCGGACGAGTTCGGGCGCGGGCTTACCGTTATCGACGCAAAGGGTTATTATTCGCAGAGCGACAAACAGGTTATATACTGCGTTATAAACCGCTTTCAGGTCGCAAAACTGCGCGAGGTCGTGTCAAAAGTGGACAACGTGGCGTTTGTAACGCTTATGGATATAACCGACGTAATAGGCACGTCGATAAAGTATCAGAGAGTAAACGAAAAATTCATAAAACAGCGCAGAGAATTGCGCGAAGCGCAGGAAAAAGCGCAGGCGGAAGCGCAAGCTCAACAGCAAACCGACGGCGCGCAGGAAAAAGCGCAGGAAACACCGACAAAGGACGACAGTATTTATGACACATTCGAAGAACCTTAAAGTAAGCGCGGTAATATGCGCGGCGGGCAAGGGCGAGCGGGCAGGTTTCGGACGAAACAAACTGCTTGCCGCAATAGGCGGTGCGCCCGTCATCTATCACACGCTTAAAGCATTTTCCGTCCCCGAAATTTCGGAGATAATTTTGGCTTGCGCGCCCGAGGATATGGACGAAATGCGGGCTATTGCCGCCCCCTTTTCCTGCCGCGTAATCGAGGGCGGAAAAACGCGCACCGAATCGGTTAAAAAGGCGCTTGCCTGCGTTACGGGCGACACCGTTCTGATTCACGACGGAGCGCGCCCGTTCGTCAAAAAACAACTTATTCTCGACTGCATTTCCGCCGTGGAAAATTACGGCAGCGCGATATGCGCGGTGAACGCCGCCGACACCGTTGCGCACGTGGAATACGGCGTAATAGTCGAAACTCTGCCCCGAAACGAAACCTGCCTTGTGCAGACGCCGCAGGGCTTTGTCACGGAAAACATACGCGCCGCGTACCTTTTGGCGGGCGACAAAACTTACACGGACGACAGCGCGGTTTACGCCGAATTTATCGCCCCTCCCTTTGTGATTAAGGGCGACAGGTCGAACGTCAAACTCACCTATGCCGAGGACTTCGCGCGGGAATATCCCCCGCTGAACGCCGACGGCAGAGTCGGGTTCGGTGTGGACGTGCACGCTTTCGGCGAGGGCGACAAAGTAACGCTGTGCGGAATAAAAATTCCGTGCGATTGTTCGCTTGTGGCGCACAGCGACGGCGACGTGGCGCTTCACGCGCTTACAGACGCGCTTTTGTCCGCGGCGGGGCTTAAAGACATAGGTCACTACTTCCCGCCCGACGACGACAAATACCTTAACGCCGACAGCGGAAAACTTTTGAAAATCGCTCTCGGCGAAGTGGCGAAGTCGGGTTTCAAACCCCTTAACATTTCAATCACAATTCAAGCCGAAAAGCCGAAACTCGCAATATATATTGATAAAATGACCAAAAACATCGCCGCTTTGACGGGCATTGACCCCTCTTGCGTGGCGGTTGCCGCGGGCACTTGCGAAAAGCTCGGATTCGTGGGCGAAAGCCGCGGAATCTGCGCCTATTGCGCGGTAGCGCTCGGAAAATCGTAATTATGGCTAAAACATTCACACAATTCGTATGCGCGGAATGCGGCGCGGTCAGTCCGAGGTGGCTCGGGCGGTGTCCCTCGTGCGGAAAATTCAATACTATGGCGGAGGAAACGGTAAAAACCGAAGCCGCGCCGAAAGCCGTAAAAACGGCGCAGGGCGGGCGGGCAAAACCCCTTTCTTCCGTCGTTTTCGAAAAATACAGCCGCATTTCGTCGGGTATTTCCGAATTTGACAACGTTTTGGGCGGCGGCATAGTTTCGGGCAGTCTTGTACTTCTCGGCGGCGACCCCGGCATAGGAAAATCCACTCTTCTTACGCAGATTGCCGCGCATATATCGCGCGAACACAAGGTTTTGTACCTTTCTGCCGAGGAAAGTTGTTCGCAGGTGAAAATGCGCGCGGAAAGGCTGGGACTTGAAAGCGACAGTCTGTTTCTTCTGAACGAAACGTGCATTGACGGAATAGAAAGCGAGCTTGACGGCGTGGAATACTGCGTTATCGACTCGATTCAGGCGGTTTACACCGACGATTTGACTTCTTCGGCGGGTTCGGTAGGGCAGGTCAGAGAGTGCGCCGCAAAGCTTATGCGCATAGCAAAAAGCCGCAATATCACCTTTTTTATAGTAGGGCACGTCACCAAAGAGGGCGCGCTTGCGGGTCCGAAAGTTCTGGAACACATTATGGATACCGTCCTTTATTTCGAGGGCGAAAAGCAGGAAAATTTCAGAATACTCCGCGCCGTCAAAAACAGGTTCGGAAACGTGTCCGAGGTCGGGGTTTTCGAAATGACAGACTCGGGGATTCGCGCCGTAACCGATTATTCGGGCGTATTCCTTTCGGAAAGCCGCGGCGAGGAACCGGGGTCGTGCGTAACCCCCGCCGAAACGGGCGCGCGGTGTATGAACGTGGAAATTCAGACGCTTGTCGCAAAGAGTTACGGCGTGCCGCGCAGAATGCCGCTCGGGGTGGATTACAATAAGCTTGCGATGCTTATTGCAGTACTTGAAAAGAGGTGCGGGCTGAATTTTTCGTCGTCGGACGTATATGTGACGGCTATGGGCGGAATGAAGCTTTCCGAGCCGAGTTGCGACCTTGCAATATGCGCCGCCCTCGCCTCCGCCTACTTTTCAAAACCCGTGGACAAATTCGCGGCGGTGTTCGGGGAAGTCGGGCTTACGGGCGAAGTTCGCGCCGTGTCTTACTGCGAAAAACGGGTTGCGGAATGTGTAAAAATGGGCTTTAAAAAGGTGCTTGTGCCCGCAAAAAATATGAAGTCCGTGGCAAAATACGCCGACAAAATTTCGATTGTGCCCGTGCTTTACGTCAATACGATGATAAAAGCCTTGTTCAAAGACTGACTTTTATATAAAAGGAATTATATAACGCCCCTCGGCGCAAAGTTTTGCGCCGAGGGGCGTTTTTATTATTATAATCAAAAATTTCCGCTTTTTAACGCTTTTGAAGAACGGTAAAAGCCGCATAGTGCGCTATATCGAACCTTTCGGGTGCGATTTTTTTAAGCATTTCCGTATGTTCCTTTTCCCATGCGCAGATTTCAACGTCCGTCAGCGAAGCGCTTACTCCCCGACACGTCTTCATTCTGCCGTTCCAGCTTTCTCTGGTAAAATTCACTTTCAGGTCATACTCTTCGTGGTCGGCAATGCGGAAATATCGGTTAAGAATTTTCGGAATAGCTATCGGTTTTTTTGTTTCCCGCGCTCCCGACCAACCCGGATTGTATTTAAGTACGAGTTTTTCGCTTTCATACGCTATTTTATCCTCGAAAGGCAACCACGCCATATATAAAAGTAAAAGTTTACCCGATTTTTTTAATGCTTTATATAACTTTGGAACTAATTTATCTGCGTCGAAGTACCAAAAACACTGGCAAGCCGTAACCACGTCGTAAGAATCGTCCGAAAAGTCTATATCTTCCGCCGCCGCGGTAATAAAATCAATGCGCATATCGGATTCGTGCGCAAGCCTTTTTGCTTGTTCTATTTGGTTTGCGGAAATATCCACTCCCGTCCATTTTGCGCCGAAGCAGTAAAGATTTCTCGGCAATACACCCGTACCCGTACCCAAATCCAATACATTCTGCCCTTTTATACAAAGCCCTCTGCTAATTATCTTATCGTAAAATTCACGAGGATATATATCGCGGTATTTTGCGTAGTCGGGCGAAGTTCTGCCCCAATCAAAAGGCTTGCCGCCGTCTATATTTTCGTTTTTCATATTAATAACACCAACTAAAATATAACATATATAACTACAAATTGCAAGGCGAAAATGCGAAGCGGTCAAAAGGCGGCTTTTTCGGGATTTCAAAAATATACCATTTGCGCGTTTACATAAAAGCGGGGTCGGGGCGCAAAATAACTTGTGACGGAGGTTATTATGCAATTTGACAACACTAAAACTTACAAAAACCTTGCAAGGAGTTTTGCGGGAGAATCGCAGGCGGGTATGCGCTATCAGTTGATTGCCCGTATGGCAAACCAACAGGGCTATATTACGCTTGCCGAAACCGTGAAAACGCTTGCAAAAAACGAAACGGTTCACGCAAGGAGATTTTTCGAAGAACTGACAAAGCGCGGAGAAAAGCTGGACGAAATCGTTTTGGACGCGGGCTACCCCTACCATTCGGGCGACCTCGAAAAGTGCCTTTTGCTCGCCGCGGAAGACGAGCATAAAGAACACGCGGAAATTTATCCGACTTTTGCAAAGGACGCCGAAGAGGAAGGTTTCGGGGATATCGCCGTACTTTTCAGACTCGTCGCACAGGTCGAAGTAAGACACGAAGAAATTTTCAGATACCTGTACGAAGCGTTTAAAAAGGGCGTTTTATATTCCAACGAAAGCCCCATTCTTTACGTTTGCAGCGAGTGCGGCTATATGCACACCGCGAAAAAGGCTTGGGATAAATGCCCCTTGTGTAATTCGAGCCAGGGCGAGGTCGAATTGCATATTCCGTACAATAAGGAGAAAATATGAGAAAGACCAACGACAAGAAGCAGTCCAACAGTTCCAAGAACAAGGATTGCAGCGGAAAGGCCGGTAAGAATGCGAAAGACTGCAAATAAGTTCAAAGACGCATACGACCCCAACGGGAGTTACACGGGCGCGCCCACGGACGGCGGTAAACCCGTTCAGGACGCGGACGACCTGTAATTCCGAAATTGCGGCGGCGAGTTTTACTCGCCGCCGCAATCCTTTTTAACGCGTTTTAACGCCTATTTGAGTTTTTTTATAATCCGCGCGGGGTTGCCCGCTATCACTACGTCCGACGGAAAAGACTTGGTTACCACCGCGCCGCTTCCGACTACCACATTATCGCCCAACGTGACCCCGGGGTTTATCACGGCCCCGCCGCCTATCCAGCAATCGTTGCCTATCTTTACGCCCTTGCCGTATTCCAGCCCCGCCGTGCGCGTTTTTCTGTCGAGCGGGTGCGCGGCGGCGTATATTCCGACCTGCGGTCCTATAAGACAGTTGTCGCCTATCTCGACTTTGCATACGTCGAGGATACATACGCCGTAGTTGCAGTAAAAATTGTCGCCCACCTCGATATTGTACCCGTAATCGCAGTAAAACCCGCGTGTAAGGCAGGGATTTTTGCCGCATTTTCCGAACAGCTTTTGCGGAACGGAGCTACGGTTTCCGGGCAAGTCCAAAAGGGCGCACAGTTCCCTCGCCCTTTCGCCCTCTTTTTTAAGTTGCGCGTCGGGCGTATAAAGCTCGCCCGCAAGCATTTTTTCTTTTTCGGTCATATTATTGCGTCAATAAATTCTTCGGGATTGAAAAGTTCGAGGTCTTCGAGCTTTTCGCCTACCCCCGTAAACACCACGGGAATCCCCAAATCGGAGCAGAGCGATATGACGAACCCGCCCTTTGCCGAGCTGTCGAGTTTTGTCAAAATTATGCCGTCGAGGGCGACCGATTGGTTGAATACCTCGGCTTGTTTTTCCGCGTTCCCGCCCGTCGTCGCGTCGAGAATAAGGAATTTGTAGAAGTGCGCCTCGGGATATTCGCGCATAACTACGCGCGACATCTTTTTAAGCTCTTCCATAAGGTTTGCCTTGACGTGCAGCCTGCCCGCCGTGTCTATTATCACCACGTCGGTTTTACGCGCTTTCGCCGAGGAAACGGCGTCGAATACCACCGCCGACGGGTCGCTTCCCTCCTCGTGCTTGACTATTCTCACTTTCGCCCTGTCCGCCCAAACAGTAAGCTGGTCTGCCGCGGCGGCGCGGAAAGTATCCGCCGCCGCAACGGTTACGCTCTTTTTTTCGCGCAGAAAATAGTTCGCGAGCTTCCCCACCGTCGTAGTCTTGCCCACGCCGTTTACGCCCACAAGCATTATTACCGCGGGGTACTGTATTTCGGGGATTTCCGCCTCGGTGAGTTTTTCTTCGAGGACGTCTTTCAAAAGCCCCGTCACAAACTCTTTGTCTTTGAGTTTTTCGTGCTTTGCCTCGGCGCGTATTTCTTCCACCACGTCTTCCGCGGTGGTCACGGAAATATCGGCGGAAATCAGAATTTCTTCGAGTTCGTCGTAAAATTCGTCGCCGAGCTTATTCTTCGAAAAAAGCGACGAAAGGGCGTTTGCAAGCCCCTCGCGCGTTTTTTTCAGCGCGTTTTTTATCTTTGAAAAAATACCCATATTCAACCTTGCGGCTTTTCGCCGCATAATATATTGCGTTTAAAGGCGCGACTACATTACGGTATCCCCGCCGAGTTTTGCCTGCACCTCGGAAAGTTTTACCGAAACTATCTTCGAAACGCCGCGCTCTTCCATTGTAACGCCGAAAAGAACGTCCGCGTTTTCCATTGTGGGCTTACGGTGGGTTATTACTATAAACTGCGTGTTTTCGGCGAATTTTTTAAGATATTTGGCGTACCGCGCGACGTTGGCTTCGTCAAGCGCCGCCTCTATTTCGTCGAGTATGCAGAAAGGCATGGGGCGCATACCTATTATCGCGAACAGTATCGCAATAGCCGTAAGCGCGCGCTCGCCGCCCGACAAAAGCGAAATTTTCGCAAGTTTTTTGCCCGGGGGACACGCCACTATTTCCACGCCCGCGTCCAACGGGTCGTCGCAATCGGTGTAGTCGAGTTGGAGTTCCGCCTTGCCGCCCCCGAAAAGTTCGCGGAAAGTGCGCTTGAAATTTTCGTTTATGGTATTAAAGCCCTCGTCGAATATTTTAAGCATTTCGGCGCGGATATCGTCGCGCGCCGACGTAAGGTCGGCAATCGCTTTTTCCATATCCTCTTTTTCCGCCGTCATCTTTTCGTAATTGGCAAGCTCTTGTTCGTATATCTCGACGGCGTTCGTATCCACGCTGCCTATTGCGTTCAATTGCCGCTTATAGCTGTTTATCTTCGCCTCCGCGCCGCTTATATCGTAATTTTCCTCTTTGTATTGAAGGCAGCCCTCGTAGTCGGTGTCGTACACTTCGGAAATGCGCTGCTGTAAATATCCGAGGTCGCCGTCGATTTTCTGCATCTGCATTTCGAGCGAGTGCTGTTTGTTTTTAAGCTCTTCGGTGCGCGAATAGTTTTCAAGGCGTTCCGCGTCTATCTGCTTTACGCGCTCGTTCATAGTGTTTTTGGATTCGGTAACCTCGGTTATCCTGCGGCGCAAATCGTCTACGACTTTCTGCTCTTCCGCCGTGAGGGCGGTGCGCTCCGCCTGTCTGTTGAGTTCGTCGATTTCGCGCTGTATGGCGGGTATATTCGCGCGCGTCTGGTCGATTTTTTTAAGGAGCTGTTCCTTTTCGGCGGCAAGCCGCCCGCAATTTTCCGCGCTCGCTTTGACCGCGCTTTCGAGCGAGGCTATTTCGACGAGCTGGGAATTGAGTTTGTCGGTTTTGCCCGTGCGTTCCGCCGTCAGCTTGTCGTATTCGGCGGACATATCGTCTATCGCGTTCGAAGCCGCGTCCGACTGTTCGGAAAGGTTGCTTGCCGAAGTCGAAACGCCCGTATATTCGCTGTCGAGGTTTTTAAGTCTGTCTTCGAGCGCCTTGCGCGACTGCCCGTACGCGGCGTACTCGCTCTCCGCGCCCGTAATCGTCTGCATAAGCGACGACTGCTTTTCGGTTATGGCGGCAAGTTCGAGCCTGCTGTCCTGCAACTTTTTCTGCAACGCGGAAAGTTCCGAAAGCGCCGCGCGGCGCGCGGAATCGAGTTCTTCCCTTTTGCTTTCGGCGCGGGAAAGCAACTGCTTTTTTGCCTCTATGCTTTCCTCGACCTCTTTTATTCTGCGCTCGTTCGCAAGCAGATTGCCCGCGACTTCGCGCTTACTGCCGCCCGTCATCGAGCCGCCCATGGAAATCACGTCGCCGTCAAGCGTGACAATCTTGAAAGCGCGCGGATAGCGCCGCGCGATTTTGGTCGCCGAGGCGATATTGTCGCACACAAGCGTGTTGCCGAGCAGATTATGTATGACGTTTTCGAACTGTCTGTCGTATTTTACAAGGTCTATAGCATACCCTATTGCGCCCGCGTCGCGGACCGCCGACTTTATCTGGTCGTTTTCCTTTCTCGGCACAAGCGCGTCGAGAGGCAGAAAAGTCACCTGACCCGAGCGGGTGCGCTTTAAATATTCAATAAGATATTGCGCGTCCTCGCGCGTGGCGGTGATGACGTTTTGCATCGCGCCGCCGAAAGCCGTTTCTATCGCGACTTCGTAGTCCTTATCGCAACTTACCACGTCGGCGATAAGCCCCTTTATCCTCGCCGAAAGGTCGGAATCGGTTTTTGCGTCCGACATAAGTTTGCGGACGGAATAGATATATCCCTCGAACCTGTCGCGGAGAGCTTTATAGGTTTCGAGCGTGGAGTTAAGACCGAGAATCTGAGCATCGGTGTCGTAAACCTGTTTTGTAAGCGCCTTGATTTTTTCGTCGCACTTGCCGAGTTTTGCGTTCGCCTCGTCCAAAAGCGAATTTTCGTTGCCGAGAAAAGCGTTGGTTTCCTCGACCCTGACGACGTTTTCGCCGTATTCCTTTTTAGCCGCGTCCCTGCGTTCGCGGATTTTTTCCATCTCGGCGGAAATTTCCGAAAGACGTTCTTTAAGCAAATTCTGCTGTGCGGAAAGCGAACCCATATTCTGCCGCATTTCGGTAAGGTCTTTGAAAGTGTCCATTACCTTTTTTCTGTGTTCGCCCGTCATATATTCGTATTCGGTGATTTTTGCGGTGAGTTCCGAAAGTTCTGTGCGCAGAGTTTCGCAAGCCGCGCCCAGAGTCTTTATCCTTTCGGCGTTTTTGTCCGCAATATCTTTCGTGCGGCGTATTTCGCGGTCGACCTCGTCTATGCGCTTTGCCGAGTACGCGATATCGTCTTGCGCGGCGGCGAGTTTGTCGCGCACGGAACGCGCCTTTTCGGTGTAAAGTTTCGCCTCGCCGCTTTTATGCTCTATTCCGACTTCGTAGCGGCGTACTCTGTCGTACAAATCCTGCAAAGTCCCGTCGGCTTCGGCAAGCCCGTCGCGGCAGGACTGATATTCTTTTAAAAGCGCGTCGCTCTTTTCGGAAAGCGACATTATTTCCTTGGTTATCTGCTCGGCTTTGAAATTTATCTTGTTCCGCTCGCTTTCGGCGTTGTCGTGGCGGTATATGTACAGATTCATCTCGTGGCGCCTTAATTCCGTGAATATCTCGCGGTATTTTATGGCGTTTTCCGCCGCCTTTTTCATAGGGGTAAGCATACGCTCGTTTTCCTGCATACGCTGGCAGAACACGAAAAGGTTGTCCTTCGAGGCGGCGAGCTTTCTTTCCACGTCCGCCTTTCTGTCCTTGAACACGACTATGCCCGTCGCCTCTTCGAAAATCGAACGCCTGTCCTCGGGGCGGGCGTTCATTATCTGTTCTATTCTGCCCTGCCCGATTATGGAATAGCCCTCTTTCGCCGCGCCCGCGCCGTGCAAAAGCCCCGTAAGCACGCGCATACGCGAGGGCTGACGGTTTAAAAGATATTCGCTTTCGCCGTCGCGGTAAAGTCGGCGGGTCATCTCCACTTCGTCGCAGTCGATATCGAAAACGCGGTTTGTGTTGTCGAAAGTAAGCGTTACTTCGCAAAACGACATTTTGCGGCGGGTTTCGGTGCCGTCGAATATAACGTCCATCATCTGCGAGCCGCGCATCATTTTCGCCGACTGTTCGCCGAGTACCCAGCGAACGGCGTCCGCAACGTTGGACTTGCCGCAGCCGTTGGGTCCGACTATACAGGTCACGCCCTCGGTTAAAGGTATTGTCGTTTTGTCGGCGAAAGATTTGAAGCCGACGAGTTGTATTTGTTTGAAAGTTACCATTTTATTTCTCTCATATAGTCAAGCGCGCTTTTCGCAACCGACTGTTCGGCGGTTTTTATATTTTCGGCTTCCGCGTCGAAATTTTTGCCGAACAGCTTCAAAGTTACCCGAAATTTAGGTTCGCGCTGCGTGCCCACCGTCTGAATTTCGTAGACGGGCAAAGGGCGGCGGCGGCTTTGAAGTTCTTCCTGCAATTCGCCCTTGTAGTTTTTCGCGGTCTGCGAGCCGCCCGAAAAGTCGAGGGTGGAAAACACGAAGTTTTTCGCGCTGCGCATTCCGCCGTCGAGGTAGATTGCCGCGACAAGCGCTTCGTACGCGGACGGCACCGCCTTTTTGTTGTTCACGTCGCCCGCGCCGCGCGTTAAAAGTCCGTCAAGACCCAGACTCTTCGAAACGGGCGTAAGCGCCGCGTCCGAAACTATGCTTTTTCTGCGCTCGGTAAGCGCGCCCTCGCCTTCGCCGCGGAAATGCTTGTAAAGCCTTTCGCTCGCTATGAATTCGAGTATCGCGTCGCCGAAAAATTCCAACGTCTGATTGTTGAAATCGGGGTCGGCGGAAGCAAGTGTAAGCGCGCGGCGCAGAAGATTTTTATCCCTGAACGTATAGCCGATATTTTTTTCGACAAGCGACAAGTCCATTATTCTTCCCCGATTGCGCCCATTTCCGCAAGCTGTTTTTCAACTTCCTCTATAAGCCCGCCGCGGTAGATTTTCGCGGCGTTTAAAACGGAGTTTGCAACCGTCTGGGGCTTGGAACTGCCGTGGGTTTTTACTACTACTTTTTTAAGCCCCAATAAAAGCGCGCCGCCCGCCTTGTCGAAGTCGAGCTTTTCGCGCATATTCTTTATCGAATTTTTTATAAACAGGTAGCCGAGCTTTGATTTAAAGGTCGCCGAAAGCTCGGTTTTTAAGGTATTGAGTACGAGTTTGCCGCAACCCTCGATGGATTTTAAGGCGATATTTCCCGTAAAGCCGTCGGCGACCACAACGTCGCATTCGCCCAGCATTATGTCGCGACCTTCGACGTTTCCTATAAATTCTATGCCTTTCGCACCCTTTAAAAGCGCGTACGTTTCGCGGCGCAAATCGTCGCCCTTATGCTCTTCGGTGCCGTTGTTCAAAAGCCCGACTTTGGGGTTTTCGATACCGAAGCCGACTTTCGCGTAAGCCGAGGCGAGCGCGGCGAATTGGCACAGCATCTGCGGCTTGCATTCGGTGTTTGCGCCGCAGTCGCAAAGCAGGGTCATACCGCCCCTCGAATTGGGAATCCCGGGGCAGAGCGCGGCGCGCTTTACGCCCTTTATTCTGCCCAAAACTATCTGACCGCCCGCTATCGTCGCGCCGGTCGAACCCGCCGTGACGAGAGCGCACATCTCGTCTTCGTTCTTTAAAAGGTGAAACGCCGTCATAAGCGACGTATCCCTGCGCCTTATAGCCTCGGTAGGCGTTTCGTTGTTGTCGATAACGTCGGGGCAATCCACTATTTCCACGCGCCAATCGTCGTATTCGCGCTTTTTGAGTTCGCGCTCTATTTCGTCCTTTCTGCCCGTGAAAACTATTTTTACGTCCTTATCCTTTTCAAGCGCGCCGAGCGCGCCCTCGACGGTCGCCGCGGGAGCGTAGTCGCCGCCCATCGCGTCCACAAGTATTTTTATCATACCGCCTCCTTAAAAAACCGCTGCTTTTATTATAGCACGCGGTATTGAAAATTTCAATCGATTAAAGGCATAAAAACACAATATATTGTGTTTTTTAAAAGATTTGCCCCCTTATTCGCTTACTTCTACGCGTTTTTGGGGGAGATAGCGGTCGCGCCGCAGAAGTTTTTTCGTCACGACCCCGTTTTTCTGCGCCACGATATACCCCTCCGAGATAAGCCCGGGGGCGCCCTCGCGCGCGACCTCGCCCTCTTCGACGGGCGCGGGAATGGTTTCTTTCACCTCGGTTTCGACGGAATATTCGAAGCCGTCGGACTTGCCGTATACAGAAAACGAAACGTAATTTTCGCCCGTTTCCGAGCGTATGAACAAGGTGGACGAATGGGCGAATTTCAAATCGCACTCCTCCCCGCTTACCATAGCGTCGCGCGACGGCGCGACATAGCTTACGGGCAGGGAATGAGGGTGATATTCGCGTATTTCGCACCCCGCGAGCAACGCGGCGTTGTAAAGCGTGGTGCTGACCTGACATACGCCGCCGCCCACCCCGTCGGTAAACTCGCCGTACTCTATTATTTTCGCGGGCAGAAAGCCCCTTTCCTCCGTGCGCCGTCCGACTACGGCGTTGAACGAAAATTCGCTTCCCGCCTCTATTACGCAACCGTTCAAAATATCGGCGGCGCGGCGGATATTCGAAACCCTTGCAAGCTTGGACGGGTCGAAATAGGTAGTATATCTCGACAAAAGCGCGGTTTGCTCTTTTAACTCCTGCTCGGTTTTGGCACGCGGCACGGGCGAGGAGTACACCGTCACTTCGCTTCCGCCGTTGTTGAGCGCGGCGGAAACGTCCGCCGAAAGGCGGTTAAAATCCGCGACTTTTCCGTCCTCGCCCGCGTCGTAGGAAAAGGGGTCGCCCGTCTTACGAAAGGTAAACGACGGCTCGCGCACGGGGCGGGATTCGCGGTCGCAGATATAGCCCAGAATTTCCTTTTCGGACTTTAAGTAAAACCTCGTAACCGAGGCATAGTTGCCGTTCTTTTCTGCTTTTCGGAGAATTTCGGAAAGGTTATCCGTATACCCTATTTCGGGATACGAAAAGACGTATTCGCCCTCTTTGCCGACTATTTTCAACGTCTTTTCGGCAAGTTCCGCATCGCGGTCTTTTCTTATTATTTCCGCCGCCTCTCCGTACGAAATTCCGCCCACGTTTACGCCGTCTACCGTTACGCCGCTCGGAATTTTTTCCGAACAGCCCAAAAAAAGAACGCCCGCCGATAAAGCGAGCGCAAGTATGCATATTTTAAGTGATAATTTTACAAATACTTTCATTTCGCCTTTAAAATGAGTATGTGCAAAAAAGCGGCAAAACGGCAATATATATTTATAAAAGTTTTTCCAAAAGGCTTTTGTCGGGGTAAAAATCGGGCACGCCTATAATCTTTCTGCCCTCTTTATAGTGCGAGTCGGAACCGCCCGTCAAAAACAGCCCGTATTCCTTTGCGATAGACGAAAAATATTGCGTATCGGCGGCGGTATGCGTGGAATATACGACCTCTATGGCGTCGAGGTCGGCGCATTTGAGCCTGCGTATAAGCGCGATAAGCCCCATTCTGTCGAGAGTTATTCTGCCTGGGTGCGCGAGAGAGGCTATGCCGCCCGCTTCGTGAATACACGCTATCGCCTCTTCGGGGGTGGGACGGGCGACGGTGGAATATGCCGCCTTTCCCGCCGTCATATATTCGCCGTAAAAGGTATACGGCGATTGCGCAAAGCCCGCCTTTTGCGCCGCGCGGGCGATATATATTGCGTGTACGGGCGCAAGTCGGCTTTTTCTTTCGGCGAGAACGTCGTCCATTGAAAGGTTTACGCCGCATTTTTTGAGTTTGGACAGCACGTCGTCGCAGCGTTCGAAACTTCCGTCGTACAGCTTTTTCATAAATTTGCCGAACGCGGGCGTGGGCGAAAAGCCGTAGCCGAGGGTGTGTACCTTTATATCGCCGCTGTAAGCCGAAATTTCCACGCCGCGCGTAAATTCAAGCCCCTCGCGTGCGCACAGCAAAGCCGTTTCGTCCGCGGCGAGAACGTTGTCGTGGTCGGTCACGGAAATAAGGTCGAGTCCGCGCTCCTTTGCCAAACCGACTATATCCGCGGGCGAATACTGCCCGTCGGAGTAATGGGAATGTATGTGCAGGTCGGCTTTCACCTTTTAATTCTGCCCCCCTCTATCCTTATTTTGTTCGCCTGTCTGCCGTATAATACGCGCTCGGTCTGGGCGCACGTCAATATGGTTTGCAGACCCTGCGCGCGCTCCAACAGCTTTTTTCGGCGGGCGAGGTCGAGTTCGCTCATTACGTCGTCGAGGACGAGTACGGGATTTTCGCCCGTCGCCGCCCTGAAAATTTCGACTTCGGCGAACTTTACCGCGAGCGCGGCGGTGCGCGTCTGACCTTGCGAAGCGAAAGTTTTTGCGTCCGCGCCGTTTATTATTATATCGATATCGTCGCGGTGCGGACCCGAAGCCGTAAAGCCGAGGCGTATGTCGCGGTCGTAATTTCTTCCGAGTTCTTCGAAAAGCCGCGCGGCAATCTGTTTTTCGTCGCCTTCGTACTTTCTGTCGGGGGAAATTTCAAGCTCTTCGGCGCCCTCCGACAAGGCGGCGTGTTCGGCTTTCGCTATTGGCGCGAGCTGTTTTATAAATTCCGCGCGCTTTACCGCGATTACCGCGGCGTACTTGCAAAGCTGTTCGTCCCACACGGGCAGAGAATCGTAAATAAGCGATATATCCCGCTCTTTTAACAGATTGTTGCGCTGTTCGAGGATTTTGTTGTAGCGCGAAAGCGCGATATAGTACGGGCGCGAAAGTTGAGATATGGATACGTTCATAAACCGTCGTCTTTCGTCGGGACCGTCCTGTATAAGCCGGAGTTCGTGCGGCGAGAAAAACACGCTGTAAATATTGCCGAGTATATCGGCGTTGCGCGAAATTCTGTTGCCGTTTACGCGTACTTCCCTGCCGTCGTCGCGAATGGTCGCGGAAATTTCCACGCCGCCGTAAGCCCCCTCCGCGAGAGCCGAGATTTCGGCGCAGGTTTCGCCGCGGCGTATAAGCTGTTTGTCGCGTCTCGAACGCGGCGACGCGCCCGTGCAGAGGTAATAAACCGCCTCGGCGCAGTTCGTTTTGCCCTGCGCGTTTTTGCCGAAAAGCACGTTTAAGCCCTCGCAAAAATCAAATTCTTCTTCGGCGTAATTTCTGAAATTTTTCAATTTTAGTTTTTTTATGCGCATTTTTCCGTAAAAACACTTTATTTTAATCGCGGATTGTATTATAATGTTTTAAATATCTTCCGACAATTACATTATAGCAAAAATTTTTCGAAAACTCAAAGGAATTATTCACCGTTATGGCAGAAAAGGGGAATTTTGATTTTATATACAACCCGATAAAGGAAAAGATGCAGGAATTGGTGTCGCATATCAACTACACCACCTACATCGAAAAACTTGTGCCCGTCGATATCGACGGCAGATTTATCGTACTCGAAACCCCCACCGAAAGCTTTGCAAAGTACATAACGGGCACCCTTGCCGAAAAAATGCGCGAAGCCATTATAAAAGCCGACGTGGGGCTTATAGACTTCCGTCTGAAAGTCGAGGGCAGCGACGGCTACGCTTACAACGCGCCCTCGGAAGAATTTTCGACCCCGCCCGCAAACCTCGACAAGAGGTTTACGTTCGACAGCTTTGTCGTGGGCAAAAACAACGAATTCGTATATGCGGCGGCAATGTCCGTCGCGTCGGACCCCGCAGGCACCTACAACCCGCTGTTCATATACGGCGGCACGGGACTCGGAAAAACCCACCTTATTCAGGCGATAGCAAATAAAGTCATACAGGAAAAACCCCAGCTTAAAGTAATTTACGTCACCTGCGAGCAGTTCGTAAACGAAATAATCGACAATATGTTCACAAGCCGCGGCGCCGAGGCGCGCGACAAGGGCGCGAAATTAAGGCAGTACTACCGAAGCGCCGACGTGCTTATAATCGACGACATTCAGTTCATTGAAAACAAAAAAGCCGTTCAGGAAGAATTTTTCCATACCTTTAACGAGCTTGTTTCCAAGGGCAAGCAGATAGTAATTTCGTCCGACCACCCGCCCAAGGAGCTTACAGCCCTCGAAGAGAGATTGAGAACAAGATTTTCGGGCGGGCTTCTGTACGACATACTCCCCCCCAACTTCGAAACGAAAATCGCCATATTAAAGCGCAAGGCGTTCGAGAAAAAGTGCCTTGTTCCCGACGACGTTTTAACCTTCCTCGCGCAGGATTCGGGCGACGACGTACGAACGCTCGAAGGCAGACTTACAAAGGTTATTTTCGCTTCGAGATTGCACGAAGAACCCATCACCGTCGAGCTTGCGCGGAGCGCGCTTAACGAAGCGGTGTCGGAGGGCAAGGAAGAAATCACTTCCGAAAACGTCATTTCGGCGGTATGCGCGTACTACCGCATTCCGAAGTCCGACCTTACGGGAAAGAGCAAGAAAAAAGAAATTGTAATACCTCGCCAGATTTGCTGTTATCTTATGTGCGAGCTTTTGTCGCTTCCGTTGATTTCCATAGGCAAAGAACTCGGCGGGCGGGACCATACCACCATTTTGTATTCGCGCGACAAGGTTGAAGAAATGTGCGGCGTGAACGACAAAATAGCCAAAGACGTTGACGACATAAAAAACATTATACTCAAAAAATAAATCTACGGCGTCCGCCGAGGCGGGCGCCTTTTTTTATAGGATATACGGCGGACAAAGCCGTTTTTGTGAAGATATATGCGTACTTTTATTGAAGGGCGATACGATATAGTAGTAATAGGCGCGGGGCACGCGGGTTGCGAAGCCGCGCTTGCGGCGTCAAGATACGGGCTTGAAACGTGTATGCTGACCCTTAACCTCGACAGCATAGCTTTTATGGCGTGCAACCCGTCGGTCGGCGGCACGGGCAAGGGTCACCTTGTCCGCGAAATCGACGCGCTCGGCGGCGAAATGGCGAAAAACGCCGACAAGACGAGCTTGCAGACGAGAATAATAAACGAGGGCAAGGGCGAAGCCGTGCAATCAATCCGCTGTCAGTGCGACAAAAACGCATACCACCGCGAGATGAAACGCACGCTCGAAAACACCGAACGTCTTAGGATTTTGCAGGGCGAAGCCGTAAAAATTCTTACCGAAAACGGCAAGGTTACGGGCGTTGAAACCGACTACGGCGGCATACTCGAAACGCGCGCGGCGATAGTGGCGACGGGCGTTTATCTGAACGCCGAAACGGTTACGGGCGACGTGAGAAAGTCGAGCGGTCCGTCGGGTTTTGCGCCCGCGGACAGACTTACCGAAAGCCTTATATCTCTCGGCTATTCGGTGCGGCGGTTCAAGACGGGCACCCCCGCCCGCCTCGACGGGCGCACGGTGGAATTCGACAAGTGCGCAAAACAGCCCGCAGACGGGGACGCGGAGGCGTTTTCGTTTTTAAACCTTTCCGAACCGCCCGTAAATTCGGCAGAGTGCTTTATCACCTACACCAATGCGAAAACGCACGGCGTTATACTCGGAAATCTCGACCGTTCCCCCCTTTATAACGGCTCGATTTCCTCTACGGGACCGAGATATTGCCCCTCAATCGAAACGAAAGTGGTGCGGTTTGCCGACAAAGAGCGGCACCAGATTTTCCTCGAACCCGAGGGCGCGGACACCGACGAAATTTACGTTCAGGGTATGTCGTCCTCCCTCCCCCACGACGTCCAGCGCGATATGTACCGCTCGGTCGCTGGGCTTGAAAACTGCGAAATAATGCGCTATGCCTACGCCATAGAATACGACTGCATAGACCCGCTTGACATTTACCCCACGCTCGAATTCAAAAAGATTGAAAACCTTTATACCGCGGGGCAGATAAACGGCACCTCGGGCTATGAAGAGGCGGCGGCGCAGGGGCTTATAGCGGGTATTAACGCCGCGAAAAAGCTTAAAGGCGAGCCGCCGCTTATACTCGGGCGCGACGAGGCGTACACGGGCGTGCTTATAGACGACCTTGTGACGAAAGGCACGGACGAACCGTACAGAATTATGACCTCGCGCGCGGAATATGCGCTTAATCTACGCGCCGACCTCGCCGATATGCGACTTACCCCCAAAATTATGGGCAGCGGGCTTATGACAAAGGAGCGCGAAGAATGTTTTCTGCGCCGCAAAGCCGAACTTGAAAACGCCGAAAAAACGCTTGCGCAAAAGCCCGCAAAAGAGCTGTGCGAAGAATTTTCGAAAATTTACGGCATAGAGGGAACTTCCCCCGCAAGCTACGCCGATTTGTTGCGCCG
This sequence comes from uncultured Clostridia bacterium, assembly GCA_947624005.1. Lineage (GTDB taxonomy): Bacteria > Bacillota > Clostridia > Christensenellales > Borkfalkiaceae > Coproplasma. The sequence continues at coordinate 112,063 of CANQHV010000001.1, read as the reverse complement.
CGGGGCAAAAATACAGGATATATGCTCATTTTTTAAGATTTTGCAGAACGCCGACCGCGGAATTTTAAAGTCGGTACAGGCTACAGTAAAGTACGAAGGCTATCTTAAAAAAAGCCGCGCGCAAATTGAACGCGCCAAAAAGCTCGAAGACAGAAAACTGCCGCCCGATATCGACTATACAAAAATTTCGGGGTTAAGGCTCGAAGCGCGCGAAAAACTCGCACGCGTAAAGCCGCTTACGCTCGGTCAGGCGGGCAGAATTTCGGGAGTGAACCCCGCCGACGTGACAGTGCTTATGGTTTGGCTCGCTACAAAACAATAATAGTTATAAACTACGCTTTTTAGACAGATTTTTCGGGCGACGATTTATTATAATGCGGTTATGCCTTTGAAAATCAATCTGAAAAGCGTGATTTTTTATCTTTCGTACGCAATCTGCGCAGTCCTTTTAAACGCCGCCGTCAAGGGCGTGCCGCTTTCGCTTGGGCTGTGCTTTTCAATGCTTCTGTGCGGAGCGAACGCAATTCTTACGCCCGCCGTTTACTGCCTTGCCTCGGCGGTACATATGAACCTTGCAATGGGGCTTTTTTCGCTGTTCGAGGGCGGATTTTTGGCGGCGATAACCTTTATTTACCGCAGAACGGACAGAAAAATTAAATTCGAAGCCGTAATCTATCTTGCGATTGCGCTTGCGCCGTACATAGCTTTCTGCCCCTGGCTTTCGGGCGGCAACGCGATTTTAAACAACCCCTACGCCCTTAAAGGAATAGCCGCCGCGGGAACGCTTGTATTTACCTTTTTCTGCTTCCGCTCGGTACATTCTGCTATTTTCAGACTGTTAAGGTGCCGCCCGCGCGAGGACGAAATCGTGTGCTTTGCCGTGCTGTACGCGGCGTGCGGCGCGGGGCTTTACAATCTTGCGGGAAATTTTGTATACACCGCGGTCGCGTGCGCGCTTATAATATTCTGCACGCGGCTCGCCCGTTCGCCCGCCTCGCTTGCGTGTGCGCTTGTGTTCGCCCTGCCCCCTTCGGTAATTCAATATTCGCCCGACCCGATGACCGCCTTTCTTATAATTGCCTGCGGCGCGCTGTTGTTTTGCAACGCGGGGCGGTTTGCGCCGTCGGTCGTGGGCGGCGGGCTGTGCGGAGCTTACTGCTACTTTTCGGGCTTTTTTACGGGTCCGACCGCGCTTATCGTGTTCAGAGCGGTTTTCGTACCCGCGTGCTGTCTTCTGCCCGCGGTAAAGAGCGGCGCGTTCTACGCAAAACTCAAAGATATGCTGTTATGCAAGGGCGCGCTGACAAGCTCCGCCATAGAGCGGGCAAAACGGCAGACGGGCGAAAAACTGTACAGAATTTCGGAAGTTTTCCGCGAAATCGAGTGCGCGTTTTACGCTTTGGACGAAAAATTCGACGATGCGGCGGCTCGCGAGCGTATGTGCAAAGACCTGCGCGAAAAGTGCTGTAAAAACTGCGACCGCGCGGCAAAGTGCGAAAAGACCGCGGTATATTCGGGCTTTAAAAAACTTATCGACGCGGGCTGCGTAAAAGGCAGGGTAAACCTTATCGACCTCCCCGGCGAACTGACGGGGTTTTGTTCGAACCCCACCGAAATTTTATCGAAATCGAACGCCATACTTTCGGAATACCGCCGCTTTATGACCGAGGCGGAAAACGCGCGCTCGGGCAGAAAACTGCTTGCCGAACAGGCGCGGGGCGTCGCCGACGTGATGAAAGGTTGCGCCGTCGAACTTTGCAGAAGCGAAGAAGAATTCCCCGCCGCCGAAAAAAGCGCGCTTGCCGCCCTTTCGGCGCACGGCGTTTCCTGCCCCGAGCTTAAAATTCTTTCGGGCGGAAACGAAATTTACGCGGTGATTTTAGGCAAAGCCAACGCGCGGGCGGTTGCGGAAATTTTGTCCGCCACGCTTAAAAAGAAGTACATAATTAAGGACAAAACGGCGTGCGAGGGCGACAAACAGTGTTTTGTTTTCGGCGCGCCGCCCCCTCTCGACGCCGCGTTCGGCGTGGCGCACGCCGTCAAGGACGGCGAAAAAATTTCGGGCGACACGCATTCGGTTATAAGAATAAACGACCGCGCTTTTCTGATGGCGCTTTCGGACGGAATGGGCAGCGGAGAGTACGCGAAAAAAGTGTCGGCGACGGCGATTTCTTTAATCGAGGCGTTTTACCGCGCCGAAATGCCCGCGGATACCATTCTGAACACGATAAACAAACTGCTTTCGTTTAACCGCGACGAGCGGTTCACCTGCATAGATATCGCGGCGGTCAACCTCGAAACGGGGCGCGCGGACTTTGTAAAAATAGGTTCGCCCGCGGGCGTTATCGTGCGCGAGGGCGAAATAAAAATACTCGAAAGCGAGTCGCTCCCCTTGGGTATTCTCGAAAACCTGCACCCGACGGTATGCACCGAAAAATTAAAGGACGGCGACATTGTGGTGTTTATGAGCGACGGGGTGACTTCGGCTTTCCCCTCCGCGCCCGAAATGTACGAATTTTTGCAAGGCATAAAGCCGTTGAACCCGCAAAGCCTCGCGGATAAAATTCTTGCGGGCGCGCTGTCGAGAACGGGCGGCGCGGCGGGCGACGATATGACCGTTTTATGCACGCGGATATTCGATAACGCCTGAAAATTGCAATATATATGCGCAAAATCGGCGCGGCGCATATGCGCGCAAGCTGATAAGAGCGCAAAAACAAAACCACTAGTAAACTAGTGGTTTGCACAGACCCTAGAAGGGATTAACACTTGCTAACCCCTGCCGGGGCACGAAATTTAGCATCGCATCACTATTTCGGGCAGCCACTCAAAGTGGCTGTCTTTTTTGCCTACTTATTCTCGCCACCCGTAAACGGGTCTATGTACTCTTTCATACTTATTTGGTCGTTCATATTATCTTCTTGCAACTGGTTCTTTATGTATTCCTGTATTATGCGTTCGTTTTTCCCTATGGTATCCACATAATACCCTCTGCACCAGAAACTTCTGCTCCCGTATTTATATTTCAAATTTGCATGCCTGTCAAATATCATTAATGTGCTTTTACTCTTGAGAAATCCTACAAACTGTGCTATACTTAAATACGGTGGTATGCTTACCAGCATATGTATATGGTTCGGACACGCCTCTGCTTCTATTATTTCCACTCTCTTTTCGTTACAGAGCTTCCGAAAGATTTCGCCTATATCTTTCTTTATCTGTCCGTATACTATCTGCCGCCTATACTTCGGCGCAAACACTATGTGATATTCACACCTATATGTTGAGTGCGCTGTTTTGTTTATTTCATTTTTCATTGTTAAAAACCTCCTGTTATCTTTAGTGATGCGGTTGCCAAACCATCTCTATTATAACTTGAGGTTTTTATTTATCCTACATCTTTTTAGCAATCTTCCTTATTCTCCCCCCAGTAGTACTGGGGGTTTTGTTAAGCTTAAAGCAGCCAAAAATATGCTCCGACGCGGCAAAACCGCTCGGAGCATAAAAAATACAATTCATCTGTCGGACATTTTAACGAACCTGCGCATAAGCGCCGCGGAATAGTTGGACGGCTTTTTTGAAAGTCTGAACTTCCAATTGCCCTCGGCGATTGCGGGAACGTTCATACGCGAACCGTTGTCGAGGACAAGCAGGTCCTGTATGGGGATAACCGCAAGGTTTGACCTTGTGGAAAGCGCGCAGACGGTAAGCGCGAGCGCGGTCTGTTCGCGGGTGTAGAAAGGAAATACTACCCCCTCTCCCGCAAGCGCTTCGCGCAGACGTTTTTTAAACGTTTTGAACTCGTCCTCGGTCATCTTGTTTATAAAGCCGAGCGCGGTGTCGTTGTCGTGCGTGCCCGTGTAAACGACCGAATTTTCAGAAGTGTTCGCGGGCAGATACGCGTTTGTAAGCTTGCCGTCGAAGGCGAACATAAGAATTTTCATACCGGGGAAACCCGTTTTGGCGCGCAGGCGTATAACGCCCGAATCTATTACGCCGAGGTCCTCCGCTATTATATTGACGTCGCCGAGGCGTATTCTTATTTTTTCGAAAAGTTTGGTTTTGGGACCGTCGAGCCATTCGCCCGTTTCAGCCGTCGGACTGCCCGCGGGAATGGAATAATACCTGTCAAGCCCCCTGAAATGGTCGATTCTGATTATATCGAAGTACTCGCGCGCCCTTTTTATGCGGTTCACCCACCAATCGTAGCCGTCGGCTTCCATTGCGTCCCAATTATAAAGCGGGTTGCCCCAAAGCTGTCCCGTCCGCGAAAAATAATCGGGCGGAACTCCCGCTACGTTCGTGGGTTTAAGTTCGTCGTCGAGCTGAAAGAGTTCGGGGCGCCCCCAGACGTCGGCGGAATCGTATGCGACGTACAGCGGCAGGTCGCCTATTATCTTTATTCCGAGCGAGTTTACATAATTTTTAAGCTTTTTCCACTGCTTTCTGAACACGAACTGCAAAAACTGCCAAAAACAGTATTCGCTTTTGTAAACCTCGTTTTTGAATTCGCCCATAGCGAGGTTTTCCTTATATTTGTATGCGTCGGGGAAGTTGTCGAAACTGCAATCGTACCTCGTTTTTAAGGACATAAACAGCGCGTAGTCGTCAAATTCGCCCTTTTTGACGAACTTTACGAACTCGGGGTCGTGCAGGTTGAAACGCGCGTACGCGAGGCGCAGAACGTTATACCTCGTTTCGTAAAGCGAGGCGTAGTCCACGTCGCCCTCCGCCGCCACGCAGCTTTCGAGTTCCTCGTCGTCGATAAGCCCCTCGGCTTTAAGCGCTTCGAGGTCGATAAAATAGGGATTGCCCGAATCGCAACATACCGACTGATACGGCGAATCGCCGAAGCCCGTCTGTACGATGGGCAGAATCTGCCAATATTTAACGTGCGCCTTTTTCAGAAAATCGGCAAATTCGTAAGCCTCTTTCCCGAGCGAACCTATGCCGTACTTTCCGGGAAGCGAAGATATATGGCAAAGTATCCCTGCGCCGCGCTGTAAATTCTCCATAGACACACCTTTATTTTTTCAGAAGTTTTTGAATACGTTGAGTCGCCTCGCGGGTGACCTCTTCGCTACCGAACGCCGTAAGACGGAAATACCCCTCGCCGTTTCTGCCGAAGCCCGCGCCCGGCGTGCCGACGACCTGCGCGTTTTCGAGAAGATAGTCGAAGAACTCCCAACTTGACATTCCGTTCGGACATTTCAGCCATATATACGGCGAGTTTTTGCCGCCCGTATACTTTATGCCCAGCCCGTCCATTACGCCCGCGATTAGTTTGGCGTTATTTTTATAGTATGCGATATTTGCGCGTATTTCTTTCAGTCCCTCGTCGGTAAACACCGCCGCCGCGCCGCGCTGGACTATATAGGGCACGCCGTTGAACTTGGTGCTTTGGCGGCGAAGCCACATTTTGTTCGCCGAAAATCCGTCGCGGGTAAGCTCTTTCGGAACGACGGTATAACCGCAACGCGTGCCCGTAAAGCCCGCCGTTTTCGAGAACGAACAGAACTCTATCGCGCACGTGCGCGCGCCGTCCACCGTAAAAATCGAGCGGGCGAGCCTGTCGTCGGAAATAAAACATTCGTACGCGGCGTCGTATAAAATCACCGCGCCGAGGGAGTTGGCGTAATCCACCCACTCTTTAAGCTGTTCGCGGGTATAAGCCGCGCCCGTGGGGTTGTTGGGCGAACAGATATATATTATGTCCGCCTTTACCGAGTAATCGGGCATAGGCAAAAATCCGTTTTGCTCGGTTGCGTCGGCGTAGATTATCTTGCGCCCCGCCATTACGTTTGTATCCACGTATACGGGGTAAACGGGGTCGGGAACAAGCACGGTGTTGTCGCGCGAAAAGATATCGAGGACGTTGCCGAGGTCGCTCTTCGCACCGTCGGAAACGAAAATTTCGTCGAGGGCGAGTTTTACGCCGTAGGACGAATAATAATTGCGTATGCGCTCGCGGAGGAACTCGTAACCCTCGTACGGACCGTAGCCCTGAAAGGTTTCTTTCGCGGACATATCGTCCACCGCCGCGTGAAGCGATTTTATTACTTCGGGCGCGAGGGGCAGAGTTACGTCGCCTATTCCGAGGCGCAGAATTTTTTTATCGGGGTGCGCGGCGGCGTACTTTGCGGTACGCGCGGCGACTTCCGCAAACAGATAGCTGTCGGCGATATCGTTGAAATACGAATTGAATTTCATATTAACCTCACTTGTTTTTGTGCAGAACGGCGTGCTTTACGAACTCGCGGAAAGCGGGGTGCGCGCTCTGCGGACGCGATTTGAATTCGGGGTGGTACTGAACGCCGAGGAAGAAATCACAGGACGGTATTTCGACAGCCTCGACAAGCGTGCCGTCGGGCGAAACGCCCGCAATCTTCATACCCGCGGCTTCTATTTCGGCGCGGAAATCGTTGTTGAACTCGTAGCGGTGACGGTGGCGTTCGGAAATTCTGTCCGTATTATAGGCTTCCTTCATTCTGTCGCCCAAAACAAGGCAAGGGTATGCGCCCAGCCTCATCGTGCCGCCCATTTTTACGCCGTGCTGGTCGGGCATAAGGTCTATTACGCAGTGCTTCGAATGGGGGTCGAATTCGGACGAATTTGCGTCCGTCCAGCCCAGCACGTCGCGCGCAAACTCCACAACCGCCGTCTGCATTCCAAGACATATGCCGAGGTACGGCACGTTGTTTTCGCGCGCGTATTTCGCGCAAAGTATTTTACCCTCGATACCGCGGTTGCCGAAGCCGCCGGGAACGAGAATTCCGTCCGCGTCGCGAAGTTGTTTTTTGTAGTTTTCGGGCGTGAGTTCTTCGCTGTTCACCCACTTTATTTCGACCTTTGCGGCGTTTTCGTAACCCGCGTGCGCAAGCGCTTCGGCGACCGAAAGATATGCGTCGTGAAGCTGAACGTACTTGCCGCAAAGCGCGATTTTAACGGTGTTTCTGCGCGCGGCGATACGCTCTAACATCTTGTTCCACTCGGTTAAGTCTATTACCCTCGGGTCGAGCGCAAGCCGCTTGCAGACAATCTCGGAAAAATTGCTTTTTTCGAGCATTATCGGACATTCGTAAAGCACGGGCATAGTCATATTTTCGATACAGCATTCGGGTTCGACGTTGCAGAACATCGCAATCTTCGCCTTTACGTCGGCGGGCAAAGGCGCGTCTACGCGCGCTATTATAATGTCGGGCGTGATTCCCATACCCTGCAACTCCTTTACCGAGTGCTGAGTGGGCTTCGACTTGAATTCCTCGGAACCCGAGATATAGGGCACGAGGGTGACGTGTATAAAACAGCAGTTTTCCTTGCCCACTTCGCGGGCGACCTGCCTTATCGCTTCGATAAATGGCTGGCTTTCGATATCGCCTATCGTGCCGCCTATTTCGGTGATTACCACGTCCGCGTTGGAGGTTTTGCCGACGTTGTATATAAACGACTTTATTTCGTTGGTGATATGGGGAATGACCTGTACGGTCTGACCGAGATATTCGCCGTTGCGCTCTTTATTCAGAACGTTCCAATACACCTTACCAGTAGTAAGGTTGGAGTACTTATTCAGATTTTCGTCGATGAACCTTTCGTAATGCCCCAAGTCGAGGTCGGTTTCCGCGCCGTCGTCGGTCACGAACACCTCGCCGTGCTGATAAGGGCTCATCGTGCCGGGGTCGATATTTATGTACGGGTCGAGCTTCTGCGACGCGACTTTATACCCCCTGCACTTCAAAAGCCTGCCGAGCGACGCGGCGGTTATGCCCTTGCCAAGCCCCGAAACGACGCCTCCCGTTACAAAAATGTACTTCGTCATAATTACTCCTTAAAGCGGCGGGGCGGTTACTCCGCGCACCTGCCGCCGCGAACTTCATTCGTTCAATAATGTACTAATTTTAGCATAAATTTGCCGATAATGCAATAACTTCGGCAAATTAAAATATATATATTTTAAATTTCGACGTCGCCCGTAAACGCAAGCGTCGCGGGACCGTACATATAAACGGTTTTGTCGGTGTAAGTTATTTCGAGTTCGCCGCCGAGAAGCTTGACGGTTATGGGCTTGTCTTTGTCGCAATAACCGTTCAGAACGGACGCGACAGCCGCCGCGCACGCGCCCGTGCCGCAGGCGAAAGTTTCGCCGCTTCCGCGCTCCCATACGCGCATTTTAAGCACGTTCCTCTTTTCGACCTTGACAAATTCGGTATTTATGCGCTCGGGGAAAGAGGGGCTGTATTCGAACGACGGCCCTATCGAGGCGAGGTCAAGACCGTCGGGGTCCTCGAATACCACGCAGTGCGGGTTGCCCATCGAAACAAGCGTAACGCGCCACAGCCGACCGTCCACCGTAAGAGGTTCGTCCACCGCCTTTTCGCCTTTGAAAGTCGAGGGAATATCCTCGCCGCGCAGTATTGCCGCACCCATATCGACCTTGGCGAAAGCGACCTTGCCCTTACCGTCGAGAGTAAATTCGAGGGTTTTTATGCCCGAAAGCGTTTCAATTGTACATTTTTCGCCCTTGACATAGCCTAAATCGTGCGCAAGTTTCCCCACGCACCTTATGCCGTTTCCGCACATTTTACCCTCGGAACCGTCGGCGTTGAACATTCTCATTCTGCAATCGGCGACTTTCGAGGGGCACAATAAAATAACGCCGTCGCCGCCTATCGAAAAATGCCTGTCCGAAAGGCGGACGGCAAGCTTTTCGGGGTCTTTTATCTCGCCGTTCATACAGTCGAAATAGATATAGTCGTTGCCTATACCGTGCATTTTGTAAAATTTCATTCTAACCCTCCGCGTTTTGCGCAAACGTTTTACGCATTTATTATATCATTACGGGCGCAAGGTTGCAATTAAATATTTGAATTTTCCGCGACAAAAAAACGCCGTGAACGTTTTTTCGTTTTATACAAAAAGCGTTCCGACGTTTTGTGTGTTATTTATGCGAATGATTTGTACCATTGCCCCCTTTACGGGGGCTTTTCGCTTGGCGCGAAATTTTTTTGCCGCAAAGTACAGGCAAGAACAGGAAAACCTATCTTACCTGCGTAAGCTTTGCGTTAAGATAAAATTTCATTCAAACGTTCGTAGTTGTAGTTGTGACATTTTTCGCGATTTCTGAAAGTATCGCCTACCCAATATGCAATTACTATCGTCATATAGATTGATAACATCGTTATCGAGAACATTTTGCAAAATTCGTAGGCTAATTTCCAACTGTGAATTTTTGCGTCTGCTTTGGCGTTTAAATTCTCTATCTCGTTTTTCATATTTGCAAAGCGTTTTGCCATCGTATTTAGCGTTGATAACCTGCATTTACCTGCTTCGCCGTCCGTTATAACCGTCCATTCTTCTTCTTTATAGTTGTCGAAACACCTTTTAAGCGTTGTTTTTACGCCTATTTTTTTATCGGCGGCGGAGTTCGGCGCGTTTAAATAGTATTCTAACGCGTCAACATTGCCGATTGAAACAAGACACCACGTAAAATTGTTAAACATACCTAAATTGGCTTGTATTTGTTCAATAGCGTCGGCAATTTCGATTGTGGCGGCGTTATACGCTTCTGCCAGCTCTCGGAATTCGGCACACGAATCCCCCGCGACAAATTTCGCAAACTCGCTTTCAAATTCGCTTATCAGGTTCACCCTCTCTTTATTTTGGTTGTCAGCTTGCCTTTCCTCGAAAACTTCTTGTAATTTGTCGCTTATAGCCTGTTCGCTCAATCTCTGTCCGAGCGAGGTTAAACTTTCAGACAAAACCGTAACGAGCGAATCGGCTTCTGCCGCGTCCTTATATTCCATTAAACCCGTTACGATATCGTCAATTAAGTCCGCCATTCCTTTGACATAATTACCGTCGCTGTCGGGCAGCGGATTAACGTTATTATTCAAAGCGGTTAAATTGCCGCCCATAGGATTTTTGCCTACGTATTCCACCGTTTGCACGGATTCCGAAAAATCGGAAAAGAGCTGAAATTCGCCGTCGTAATAATTGTCGTATAAATTTTTGTACGACGCAATCAGTTCAACCAAATCGTCTGCGTGCGCAAACTCGTCGTCAAAACTTGCAAAAGCCTTTGTGTATGCGGCGAATTTTTCTTCGTCCAAATCTTGTAAAAGGCGTGAAAAATCCAAATCGGCAATCTTTTTAACGTAGTCGTCCAAGGCGGTGAGCGTCGAATTGCCAGGTAACGCGCTTAAAAGCTTATCGATAGTTTCCTTTAAATCATTTTCTTCGGCAATGGTTTCATCCGCCTTGACTGCCTGCAAATCTTCCCTTAACTTATCGATATAAACTTCGCCGTTCGGCATTTCGGGCGCGAACACGGTTTGCAAAGCCGCGGACAGCGCACCGAGATTTTCTTTGTACAAGGCATAAGTCAAATGAGTGTACTCGGAGTCGGTTGCGTTGCTTACGGGTTCATTGCCGAACTTATCGAAAGCGTCGTTAATCGCGCCGAATTCGTCGCTGAGCTCGGGGTCGGCTAATTTTGACGCTTTTACAATATTTTCTTCGATAATCGTAATTTTTCCCTTATTATCAGAGGTATTGTCCGCTTTTTTGTAAAAGAAATCGAAAGCAGACGAAAAATAAGAGTCTGCATAGGTTACGTATTGGGTAAACGTGCAATCTTCCGTCGCGTCCCGCACCTCGTCGAACGAAGCAGTGTAACTGAGCCTTGCCTCCGACGACGCACCCGAAAATTGCTTATAATCGTTGCCGTATGCTATATATCCCTTATTAAGCGGCATAAGCCACAATAAGAAAATTACGGCAAAAACGAGAGGCATAACGAAGCTGAAAATTACCTTCGCTACGCCGCGTTTATATCTGCCGAGATAAAAACTACCCCCTCCCCAAATACCGAAAAATGCCGAAAACATCGTCGTGGTTTTTACGCTTTTAGCCTTGAACCTGTTTACGCTTTGCACCTTTTCGTCGGAAGCGCTTTGCATTTTCCGTTCAATATCTTCGGCTTGCTCAGGCGTCAATTTATCTTTGAATCTTCCGACGTCCGTATTTTCGTTGTTCATAGTCCCCCCTTGCTTCAAAAAATTGAATAAAGATTAGATTATTTAATCATATTATAATTATACAATCATAAAATCTAATATGTCAAGAGTTTTGATTAAAAAATTTAATATAATTTTATCGTATGAATTATAAACATAAACAAATTTGCGGGGTGATTATATGATAAAATTGTTTGAATTGCGTAGCGAAAGAGAGCTTTCGCAACGTCAGATGGCAAAAGTAATGAACGTCAGTCAAGGCACGTATAATAATTGGGAAAACTCGAACACCCAACCTTCGATAGAGCAGCTGATTGCCTTGGCAAAATTTTTCGAGGTTTCCGTGGATTATCTTATAGGTAATTCGGAAAGTTACAGCGGAGATACGGCAATCGGGCTTAAATCGCACAAAATATTGAGTCTTTTTAATTCGGCAGACAAGGAAATACAAGACGCCGTGCTGGTTATTTTAAGCCATAAAAAATAAAGACACGATAATTCGCGCAAACCGAATTGCATTATGTCACGCAACAGTTCGAAAGGAAATAAAAAAAGGCGCGGGCGCATATTGCGCCCGCGCCTTTTTTTATTGTTACCGTTTAGTCAAAAAGATATTGCCGTCGGCAATTAATTTTACCGTGCCGTCCGACCTGACAACCGTCAGTATCTCCGTCCCGTCGAGATAGGTATATGCGTTACCAATTTTGGTGGTATCCTGAACCAATGTAAGCGTATCGCCGTCGAGAATGCCGTACCCCAAAACGGAAAGCACCTGAATTTCCTTCATAGTAAGGCTGAAAAAGCCGTTTTCTTTTATTACTATCGTAGCGCTTCCGATACCGTTTTCCATATGCCAAGAAGTCGAATACGTACCTATAAGGTCGCTCCATTCGCTTTTTGTTTTGACGGGTTCGTAAGGCGATTCGAACTCGGCGGTCTTTGTTTCGCCGTCATAGGTTACGGAACCGTTCATTGACACCCTGCCGTCTTCGGCTATGGACGTTGAAAGTGTTATTACCGCCAAAGGCTCCGCCGAGGCAACCGTTACGGCTTCCGCCGCAAGGTCTTCGGTAAAAGTTGCGGTTACGGTAGTATCTTCAAGTTCCCACTCCCCGCTCAACTGTCTTTCTGCCGCGCCGTCGGAAACTTCCCCGACGTCGCCGCTTATTATCAGCGCGGCGGAATTTTCGTCTTCGAGTATAAGTTTATATACGTCCCAATCGTATATGCCCAATAAGTACGACTGTTCGATTTCTTCCGTCGGCTCATCCTCCGTATCGTCAGAAGAATCGTCGGGCGTATTATCACCGTCGTCCGACGGCTCGCCTTCCGTATCGACCGACGGCGTTTTCGGCTCGTCCTTATTTTTGCACGCGGCAAACGCGAAAAGCGATACCGCAATCACCGCGCATATGATTATCGCAAATATTCTTGCAAACTTTTTCATTTTTCACCTCTTATATTTATTTTGTAAACGGCAAAGCCTGATTTTTGTCACACAAGCCGTTGCGCACGATATGACAATTTGCCGACCCGATACAATTATAATTGTAATACAAGTATAATTGTTCGTCAAGAAAATAACAATAATAATTGTATAATTTAATTATCGTGGAAATAAGATTTGCCGAAAACTTAAAGTCGTTGCGGAAAGAACACGGGCTGTCGCAGGTTGAACTTGCCGAAAGGCTTGGGGTTACGCAACAGTGCGTAAGCGAATGGGAAAACAGAAAAACCGACCCTACTTTGACGTATCTATGCAAACTTGCCGATATATTCGAAATTTCCATAGACGTGCTTTGCGGAAGAAAGGATTATTAGATTTTCGGACAAAATTCAAGCGCGCACGCGGCTTGCCGCGTGCGCGCCTATTTTACTTAATAAAAAAGCGCCCGAACGGGCGCTTTTTGTCAATTGTTTGTATACATCTGTTTATAGGGGTTTTCGGCGTCGGGAGTAAGCACGAAGAACTTCGAGGAAATAAGCGATTTGTAATCGAATTCTTCGAAATACGAGCAATAGTCCTTTAAAATCGCGCAGAGTTCGGGTATTTCCGAACCTTTTTTCTGCACATACGCGACCTGTTTGGGGAGTCTGTGCGGCAGGTTGTCGCAACGCAGATACATTACCCCGCCGTGCATACCCGTGCCGCAGAAGTTGTTCATTATGGGCAAGCCGTCGTCGTTTTTGCCGAGCACGACTATAATTCCGCCCGCCTGATATTCGCCGAGGAACGAACCCGCTCTGCCGCCTATCACTATTACGGGCTTCATATCCATATACGCCTTCATATGAATGCCCGCGCGGTAACCCGTATTGCCTTTAACGTAAATTTTACCGCCGCGCATAGCGTAACCCGTGGCGTCGCCCGCGTTGCCGTATATTATTATTTTGCCGCCGTTCATCGTGTCGCCCGTAGCGTCCTGCGCGTTGCCGTGCACGTATACATCGCAACCGTTGAGGTACGCGCCGAGGGCGTTGCCCGGCGTGCCGTTTATTTCGATTTTTTTACCCGAAAGACCCGTCGCTATATACCGCTGTCCGACGCAGCCGTTGATTGTTATCTGCTTTTCGCCCGTTTCCCTTATGCGCCTGTTAAGCTTTTGGAAATCGGTGCTTTCGTCTACGTTTATTACCATATCACACCTTTCTTGCGAGCTTCTGCGCCCGTACTTCCTTCGAGAACGCCAGCAACTGCGGCTCGGTTTTCAACAGCTCGAAATCCACTTCGGAAAGCGGAGTTGCGTTGCGTATAAGCGAGGTATATATCCCCGCGCGCAGAAAATCGTTTATAAGAATAAATCCAACGAGCCTGCCGCCCTTTACAAACAGCTTTTTGTACGTCGAGGCGGTTTTTTCTTCGAACGCCTCGCCCTCGTAAACGCCCGCCGTCAGAACGTGACTGCCGAAAAAGCCTATTGCGTTTAGCGGCATACCGTTCATATGCGATTCGACGCCGCCCGCCATATTTATACCTGCGCACCTGCCCTGAAAATAAGCGTTGGGAAGAAGCGCGAGTATGCGCTTTGCGTCTATCGTCATATCGTAGCCCTCGGCGCAGTCGCCTGCGGCGTAGATATCGGGGAGAGATGTATTCATTTTCGCGTCTACCACGACGCCGCGGTTTACTTCGCCGCCCGCGTTCTTTACAAGTTCGACGTTGGGGCGCACGCCCACCGCAGTTACAAGTATATCGAAGTCGAGTTTTGCGCCGCTTTTAAGCGTTGCCGTATTCCCCTCGAACTTAACCGCGCAATCGTTTGAAACGAACTTCACGCCCAGACTTTCGAGCTGGGATTTTATCATTTCGCTGCCCGCCGCGTCCAATATGGAGGGCAGGATTCTGTCCGCAAGGTCCACTACCGTAACTTGCTTTACGCGCGCCAGAATACCCTCGACGCATTTCAGTCCGATAAGCCCCGCGCCTATTACAAGCACCCTTTTTTCGGGCGACAGCGCACTTCCGAGGGCTTCCATATCGTCGTAGGTCATAAAAGTAAACTTGTCTTTTACGCCGTCCAAGCCGTCCATAGGCGGTATGAAAGGGCGCGACCCCGTCGCGACGAGAAGTTTGTCGTACGAAACGCTTTCGCCGTTTTCGAGCACTACTTTTTTGCCCGCCGCGTCTATTTCGGCGACCGTTCTGCCGAGCATCGTCTTAACCCCGTTGTCCTTATAAAAATTTTCGGGGCGGTAGAGCATATTTTCTTTGCTTACCCTGCCGAGCAGACAGTACGAAATCAGAGGACGACCGTAGCAATGGTGATTTTCGGACGAAATAACTACTATTTCGCCGTCTTTGTCTAACGAACGAATACCTTCTATGCACGCAACCGCGGCTGTGGAATTTCCGATAAGAACGTACTTCATATCACCGCTCCTCGTAAACGATTGCGTTGTTCGGGCAGTATTTGACGCAGTTGGGTTCGCCCTTTACGTTGTCCGTGCAAAGCATACACTTCTGCGCCGCCTTGCCGTCGGGAGAGGGCATAATCGCGCCGAAAGGGCATACGAGAACGCAGGTAAAACAGCCCACGCACTTGTTTTTGTCTATAACCACCATACCGTCGTCCGTCTTTGACAGCGCGCCCGCGATACAGCTCTGCACGCAGATAGAACCCGTGCAATGGCGGCAGTTGACGGCAAAATGTATTTCGCCCTTGTCCTCGCCCTCGACCTTTATGCGCGGAGTTACGAGTTCGCCCATTCTGCCTTTGAGCTTGAACATTTTGTCAAGCCCGGAATTGGCAAACGCACACTCGTATTCGCACAGATGACACCCGAGGCACCATTTTTCGTTTACGTAAATTCTTTTCATATATAATCCCGCGGGGAAATTTCCCCAAAACTTTAATACATTTTTACGAAAGCGTCGCGCTCCGCGCCGACGGACACGTACCTTATTTTACAATCGCACAGCCGTTCGAGAAGATTTATGTAATCCAACGCCTCTTTGGGAAGCTGTTCCTTTTTGCGGCACTCGGAAATATCGCAATGCCAGCCCTTGACTTTTTCGAATACGGGCTTGCACATATCGAGTACGTCCGTAAAGGGGAACTCGGTTAAAATTTTGCCGTTAAGTTCGTACTTGGTGCAGATTTCGATTTCGTCGTAATCGTCGAGGACGTCGAGCTTGGTAAGCGCTATTTCGTCCGCGCCCTGACAGCGTATGCCGTAGCGCGAAGCCACCACGTCGAAAGGACCCACTCTTCTCGGTCTGCCCGTCGCCGCGCCGTACTCGCCGCCGAGTTCGCGTAGCCGTTCCGCCTTTTCGCCGAAATATTCGCAGGTGAACGGTCCCGCTCCCACACAGCTCGAATACGCTTTCATTATGCCTATCGATTTATCGAGTTTGAGGTTGGGAACGCCCGCGCCTATGGGGGCGTAAGCGGCTATCGTCGAGGACGACGAAGTATATGGCACTATGCCGAAGTCTATGTCGCGCAATGCGCCGAGCTGCGCTTCGAACATAATGTTTTTGCCCGCCTTGTTCGCCTTATTCAAATACAGCCCGACGTCGCAGATATAATCTTTGAGCGGCTTGCCGTAAGTTTCGAAATAGTCAATCATATCTTCGGTTTTAACGGGTTCGAAGCCGTACGCCCTGATTGTCATATTCTTCCAATCGACGATATCCGAAACGCGCTTATAAAGCAAATCGGTATTTAAAAGTTCGCCCATACGGAACACTTTTTTAAGGTATTTGTCCGCATATACGGGCGCGATTCCGCGGCGCGTCGAACCGTAAGGTTTACCCGTGGCTTTTTGCAACCTGTCCTCTTCCATTATGTCCTGCAATACGTTGTAGGGCATTGTGATTACCGCTTTATCGCTTATTTTGAGGTTGTCGGGCGTAATGCGGATTCCCGCCTTTCTGAGGTTTTCGATTTCGCCGCAAAGGTGTTTTATGTCGATAACCATTCCGTTGCCCAGCACGTTTACGACGTTTTCGCGCAAAATCCCCGACGGCAGGAGGTTTAAAATGAACCTGCCTTTGTCGTTTATGACGGTGTGTCCCGCGTTGTTGCCGCCCTGATAACGGCATACTACGTCGAAGTCCTGCGACAAAAGGTCAACCATTCTGCCCTTGCCCTCGTCGCCCCAGTTGATTCCACAGATACTCGTTAACATTTTCTCTTCCTTTATTTATATATTTACCCGCCGCTCTCAAAGCGGGTTTCAAACCTTATTTTTTAACGCTTTTACGCCGCCGTACCGTCACGGTTCAAAACTTTGCGGCAAAAACGCCTTTTTACGGCTTTATTACATACTTTCGCCCGCGTGGTGTATGCCCAGAATACGCAGTTCGCTTTCGTTCAAGCCTACGCCGCGGAGCATAAGACGGTTGCCGCGCAAAGCCTCGATAGAGTTGATGCCCATACCGCCCATCATCTCCTGAATTTCGTGTCCCCACGCGGTGACGAGGTTTACAAGGCGTTTATAGCCTATATCGGGGTTAAGACGGCGCACAAGGTCGGCGCGTTGAGTCGCTATGCCCCAATTGCATTTGCCGAGGTGACAGCTGCGGCAGAGGTGACAGCCGAGCGCAAGCAACGCCGCCGTGCCTATATAGCACGCGTCCGCGCCGAGCGCTATCGCCTTTACCACGTCCGCGGACGAATGAATCGAACCTGCTACCACTACCGAAACGTTGTCGCGTATACCCTCTTGCCGAAGCCGTTCGTCAACCTGCGCGAGGGCGAGTTCGATGGGAATACCCACGTTGTCGCGTATGCGCGTGGGCGCCGCGCCCGTACCGCCGCGGAAGCCGTCTATCGCTATTATATCCGCGCCCGAACGCGCTATGCCCGAGGCGATTGCCGCCACGTTATGCACCGCCGCGACCTTTACTATTATGGGTTTTGTATACGCCGTAGCCTCTTTAAGCGAATAGATAAGCTGGCGCAGGTCCTCTATCGAATATATGTCGTGATGGGGCGCGGGCGAAATCGCGTCTACGCCCTTGGGAATCATACGGGTCTGCGAAACGTCGTCCGAAATTTTCATTCCGGGGAGATGCCCGCCTATGCCGGGTTTTGCGCCCTGACCCATTTTGATTTCTATCGCCGCCGCCGCGGAAAGGTAGTCCTCGTGTACGCCGAAACGCCCCGAAGCCACCTGCACTATCGTATTTTTGGAATATTTGTAGAAGTCCTTATGCAGACCGCCCTCGCCCGTGTTGTAGTATATCCCCAGCTCTTCCGCGGCGCGCGCAAGCGATTCGTGCGCGTTGTACGAAATCGAGCCGTAGCTCATCGCCGAGAACATAATCGGGTATTTGAGTTTCAACTGCGGGGGCAGGGTGTCTACAAGCTTGCCCTCCATATCCCTTTTTATCTCCACGTCCTTTTTGCCGAGGAAAACCTGCGTTTCCATAGGCTCGCGCAAGGGGTCTATGGGAGGGTTGGTGACCTGCGAAGCGTTCACGAGGATTTTGTTGAAATATACGGGATAATCGTTGGGATTGCCCATCGAGGACAGCAGAACGCCGCCCGAATTTGCCTGACGGTAAACTTCGTTCATCGTCTGCACGGACCAGTTGGAGTTAAGTCTGTACGTGTCGTCGCTTTTTACGATTTTCAACGCGTGCGTAGGGCAAAGGCATACGCAACGGTGGCAGTTTACGCACTTGCCGCTGTCCGCAATCATTTTGCCGAGGTCTTTATCGTAAGAGTGTACTTCGTTGGCGCACTGCCTTTCGCAAACGCGGCAGGCTATACATAAATCGGGGTTTCTTACAACCTCGTATTCCGCGGGAATATAGGTATCCATCAGTCTTCGCCCCCCTCTTTCAAAGTGTAAATCACGGGCTGACCGCCTGCGGGCGCGAAGATTTTTTCAACGTCGGGCTCGATGACCCTTATGCCGCACTCTTCGCTCGAAACGTAGGCGACGTCCCCTTTTTCGGCGCATACCATACTGCGGAGCTTCAATCTGTCGTTCAAAGCCATCAAGCCGCCCGTAAAGCCGAAAATAATCGAGAACGGACCCGTGACAAGCAGCGACGGGAACGCCTTGCGCAGGAAGGTTTCCTGACGGCGGTCTTCTTCGCTCTTTTCTTCGATGGTGGACCAGAACGACGCGGAAATCACTTTCGCGACTTCCTGCAAAGTAAGCTTTTTGACGCGCAGAAGGTAATCTATTATGTAGGTTATAACTTCGGTATCGGTCTGCAAACTGCACTTATATCCGAACATTTCGATATATCTGCGGTTTGCGTCGTAGGACGAAATTTCGCCGTTGTGAACTATCGAATAATCGAGCAGTCCGAAAGGGTGCGCGCCGCCCCACCAACCCGGGGTATTGGTGGGATATCTGCCGTGGCTCGTCCAGCAATAGCCCGCGTATTCCTCGTCCAGAAGATAGAATTTGCCGATATCTTCGGGGAAGCCGACGCCCTTGAATATACCCATATTTTTACCGCTCGAAAATACGAACGCGCCGTTTATTTCGGCGTTTATTTTGTTGACGCACCTGACGACGTACTGTTCCTCGTCCAAAAGCGAGTTCGCAAGCCGCTTGGAAAGCGGGTACAAAAAGTAGCGGTATATAAGCGGCTCGTTCGAAATGCTTTTTATCTTACGGGTCTTCATTTCGGAGGAGTAAACCACCTCGAAATGCTTTATAAGAAAGTCCTCGGTTTCCTTTTTCGCCGAGAAATCGTTATAGAACAGATGAAAGGCGTAATATTCCTTGTAATCGGGGTAGATGCCGTAGCCCGCGAAGCCGCCGCCCAAACCGTTGGACCTGTCGTGCATAGTGGCAATCGAACGGATAATGCTCTCTCCCGTCATTCGCTTTCCGCTTCTGTCGATAATCGCGCTGACCGCACAGCCCGACGGTATTCTCACTTCCCCTTCGAGGGGAGCGGTTTTTAAATTCAAGTCGTTTACAAACATAAAGTTTCCTCTTTTTTAACCGCTATATATTATAGTAGAAACGGTGTGTTAAGTCAAGCGTAAATTTTGCTTCTGCGCGCCTTAATTGACGGTTATATGCTTTAATAATTATAATATAAAATATAAGTTGCGCTTATATAACTTTCATATGCGGAAATAACGGAAAAAGAGGCGCGGCGCGCAAGGTGTTTGCCCTTGCGCGCCGCGCCTATGCGTTTAACCGCACGTATCTTCCGCCTTATATGTATCGGGGCGCATATGCCTACCGAATACTTCCGTCCGCCTCTTCCGCGTTTTCGCCGCTCTTTTCGGGCGGTTTGCCACATATGTCGTAAAGGTATTCGTAAAGTTCGTCGGTATTGTCGGTATCGCACTCGAAAGTTATTTCGTCGCCCTCGGAAAGAATCGTTTCGCCGTCGGGAACAAGCGTCGAGCCGTCGGCGCGCACAAGACCTACGACAAGACCGTTCGCGGGCCATATAATCGAGCGGATAGCCGCGCCCACGGCGCGCGAATCTTTAAGCACGCTTACGCGGAAGCCGACCTTTTTCACTTTATCGTACAGTTTTTCTTCCGACACGTATAAATCAAGGCATTTTTCGTATATGGGTTGAAGTTTGAAAAGGAACGAAACGAGGTATCCCACTCCCACTCCGATAAGCGCGGGCAGAAAGCCCGTGAACTCGCCCGTAAGTTCGAATATCAGCACTATACCCGTAATCGGCGCGCGCACGACAGAAGTGAAAAACGCAGACATGGTGATTATTATAAGATAGTCGGTATACGCGGGGTCCATACCCGTCTTTACGAACAGAACGGAAAGCAACGCGCCCATTCCCGCGCCCGTTGCAAGCATGGGAACAAACACGCCGCAAGGCACGCTGCACCCCATTGAAAGCGCGGCGGAAACAAACCTTAAAAGCGTTACAACCGCAAGCGTAGCGACAAGACCTATGCCGAAAATACGCTCTATACGAATATCGCCCGTGCCGCCCGTCGCAAGCGAAGAAATGAAGTTCGCGCCGCCGCCCATCGCATATACGGTTATAAGCCCGAAAGCGCCCGCGGCAAAAAAGGGCGCGATATATTTGCCCGCGCCGTGCGCGAACGTGATTTTCGAGAACAGCTTTTTCAAAAGAAATACAAGGTAGTAAAAGCCCACTCCGCAAAGTCCTGCGACAGCCGCCGCCAAAAGTGCGTAACCGCAGAACGCAAACGACGAGCCGCCCGAAAACGAAAAGCCGTCGAAAGCAAAGCCCGAGGTTATTTCGAGCGCGCCTATGCGCGCGAACGCCGAGCGCACGAAAAGGGCGGTTACCACGCTTACCGCCGAGCTTATAAATACCTGCGGCGAAAACGAGCGGAAAGCCTCTTCGAGGGCGAAAACCATACCCGTTACGGGCGCGTTGAACGCGACCGCCAGCCCCGCGCTCGAACCCGCGGCGATTTGCAGTCGTTTTACCATAAAATTGCGCTTTAAAAGCGTTCCCGACGCGCTTCCGCAGCAACCGCCTATTTCGAGCGAGGGTCCCTCCGCGCCCGCGGGAAGCCCCATAAACGCGCAGGCAAGGCTTGCGGCGAACATAGAACACATCGTGACGTACCACTTGAAGCGCACTACGCCCCTCGCCGCGCCCTCTATCTGCGGTATGCCGCTGCCGCGTATCATCGGAACGAGGCGGACGAAAATACCTATTACGAACGCGCCCGCCGCAAGACCCGCAAACAGCAAAGGCACAAAGGCGGGGTTGTCGCGTATAAGCGAATAGAGATTACGGCTGTATTCTTCGCCGAAATGCATACAGACGTTGTAAAGGGTTATTACGGTGCCCGCAAAAAGCCCCGTAAGCATACTTACTATTACGAGGTTAAGCCCGCAATCGAGCAAATTATTGAATTTTCTGCCTGATTTTAACCGCATTTTTTACCTCGGAGGTTTATTTTAACACTTTATTATACGCAAGTCAACTTAAAACCGAAAGCTCCGCCTGCCTCGCGGCAGACGGAACTTCCGGTATCTATGAGAGAGCAGGGTAATCTTATTTTGCGGGAACTTCGGTTTCGTTTGAAAGCGCGTCCACGCCCGTTTCGCCCGTACGGATACGCATTACGTTTTCTATGCCCGAAACGAATATCTTGCCGTCGCCCACCTTGCCGTCGCAAAGCACTCTTTGCGCTACGGCAACCACAAGCTTGGGGTCTACCGTGGAAACTACTATGTCAACCTTGATTTTGGGCAAAAGGTGCATAGAGGTCTTAACGCCGCGGTACTGACCCGTTTTACCGCCTTGCGCGCCGCAGCCCATAACGTTGGAAACGGTCATACCCGTAACCCCTATCTGAGCCATAGCGTCTTTTAAGGTAAGGAATTTATCCTGTCCGGTAATAATGGTAACCTGCGTGTATTTGCCGTCGGTGGGAACAAGTTCAATAGCCGCGGGAGCCACGTCGGAGATATCCACTTTCTCGCCCTCGCCGTCGTAAGCGGGCGCGGTGGGCAGGAAGTCCGCGTATGCGGAGTCAAGCCCGTGTTCGGAAACGTCCAGACCCGTGACTTCGTCTTCGGGAAGGGCGCGCAGACCGTTCCACTCTTTTGCGAGTTTGAACGCCTTGATAAGTCCGCACTTATATTTGCACATTACGGGGATATACTTTATGCAGCCGAAGACCAAAAGCATCCAGACGGCGGTCCACGCCACTATGCACAATATACCCGCAACCTGTATTCCGAGAAGGTAGCCGTTGCCGCCGTAGAAAATTCCGAGCTGGTCGGCTTCGGTAAGTTTGCCGACCTCGCCCGCCTGATAGTTGGCGGTTGCGAACAGTCCTACCGCTATCGTGCCCCATATGCCGTTTGCGAAGTGAACCGCCACCGCGCCTACGGGGTCGTCTATGTGAAGTTTTTTATCGAGCAATTCCGCAACCACGACGACAAGTATACCGGAAACGATACCTATTACCGTCGCGCCGATTGCGTCTACTATGTAACAGCCCGCGGTTATGCCTACAAGTCCCGCCAACGAAGCGTTCAGACACATACCGACGTCGGGCTTTTTGTTTTTAATCCACGTGAAGATAAGGCAGGAAACCGACGCGAGCGCGGGAGCTATGGTGGTATTTACGAAGATGACCGCAAGCGATTCGATTGTAGTCGCCGCCGCGCCGTTGAATCCGTACCAGCCGAACCAGAGAATGAACACGCCCAAAGCGCCGAGGGTTAAGCTGTGACCCTGAATTGCGTTGACCTTTGTTACTTTGCCCTTTTCGTCGCGCTCGTACTTGCCGATACGGGGACCGAGCAGTATTGCGCCTATCAAAGCCGCCGTGCCGCCGACCGAGTGAATCGCCGCGGAACCCGCGAAGTCGATAAACCCGAGGTCGGTGAGCCATGCGTTGGAGCCAAGACCCCATACCCAGCCCGCTTCGATGGGGTATACGACCAGCGAAATCATCGCCGAATAGATGCAGTACGAAATAAATCTTGTTCTTTCAGCCATCGCGCCCGAAACAATCGTCGCCGCGGTCGCGCAGAACACAAGGTTGAATACGAAGCTCGACGCGAGCCCGTTTTCGTTGGTAACGAAAGCATTCCAATTGCCTATTATGTCGAGGTTAGGAACGCCCATGAACTTGCCGACGGAGTCAACCCCCACCAGAAGTCCGAAGCCGAGAAACATAAATACTACCGTGCCGATGCAGAAGTCCATCAGATTCTTCATTATGATGTTGCCTGCATTCTTGGCGCGGGTGAAACCCGTTTCTACCATCGCGAAGCCGCACTGCATAAAGAATACAAGGGCGGCGCCGATGAGAAACCAAATTCCGAATCCCATTGCAAAAAGCCTCCGATTTTTTTTAAGTTTTTGTTGTGTGATAGTTACTCAAAAAACGCGCTTTTTTTGTTGAGCGCCCCTCCGCCTTTTAAGTTTCGGGGCGATACCGCCGCGGGAATTTCACCCGCGGCTCTGAAAGCTTTAACGCCGCTTCGTCGTCTTGTTTTTTATTGATTTTCGCAAAAAATTGCGGAATATATTGCCACTTTTTACTTTACGCCGTACAGCAGGTCGTAGTAAGTGGGATAGGGCCAATAGTCTGCGGAAGTAAGCGTTTCCATCTCGTCCACCGCAGCGCGAAGCTCTTCCATATCGGGAATTATCACGTGCGCCATCTTCTGCGATGCGGGACGGAAGTCCTCTTTGTTTATCTTTGCAAGGTCGCCTTCGAGCTTTGCCACAAGCTCGCTTGATTTATCGTTCAGAGCGGCGAGCTTTTCTATAAGACCCTTTTCCGCGTTTACGGGAATATTCTCGCAAACCGCCTTTTTCGAGGCTACATTCTGGCAGAGTTCGGCTACGAAATCCGAAACCGAGGGGATTATGTCGCGCTTTGCCATCTCTATCATTGTAAGCGCCTCGATATTGATAATCTTGACGTAGTTTTCAAGACGTATATCCGCGCGGGCGATTGCCTCCGCCTTGGTATATACTCCCTGCTTTACGAACACTTCGACGTTTTTGTCCTCGTAGAACACGGGTACCGCGTCGGCGGTGTTTTTGTTGTTCAGAAGTCCGCGCTTTATAGCTTCGGGCTCCCATTCGGGACCGTAACCGTCCTCATTGAAGATTATGCGGTAGTGCGCTTTAAGCTCGCGGGCCACAACCTCGTCAACCGCTTTCGCCAAATCTTTTTTGCTTTCGAGTTCGGTTGCGAGTTTGTCGAACGCGTCGGCTACTATCGTATTGAGGCAGATATTCGCGTCCGCGACGTTAGCCTGCGAACCGAGCATTCTGAACTCGAACTTGTTGCCCGTGAACGCAAAGGGCGAAGTTCTGTTTCTGTCCGTCGCGTCCTTGGGGAAGATGGGCGATTCGGGTACGCCTATGCTGCCTTCCTGCTTTTTGCTCGCCTTGTAGCTTTCGCCCTTGACTATGCTGTCCACAAGCGCGCCGAGCTGGTCGCCCAAATATACCGATATAATAGCGGGAGGCGCTTCGTTCGCGCCCAGACGGTGGTCGTTGCCCGCGGACGCCACAGACGCGCGCAGTACTCCCTGATAATCGTCTACCGCCTTTATCACAGCCGCAAGCACAAGCTTGAAAAGGCTGTTCGTTTCGGGGTTGGGACCGGGGTCGAGAAGATTAAGCCCCGTATCGGTGGACATAGACCAGTTGTTGTGCTTGCCGCTTCCGTTTATGCCGCGGAAAGGCTTTTCGTGCAAAAGGCACACAAGTCCGTGGCGCTTTGCCACCTTTTTCATTATCTCCATAGTAAGCATATTGGTGTCTACGGCGACGTTTGTCGTCGAGAACACGGGCGCCATCTCGTGTTGAGCGGGGGCAACCTCGTTATGCTTTGTCTTTGAAAGTATGCCGTAGCTCCACAATTCCTTGTCGAGGTCGCGCATAAACTCGCCTATCTTGGGCTTGATTACGCCGAAATAGTGGTCTTCGAGTTCCTGTCCGCGCGACGCGGGCGCGCCGAAAAGCGTTCTGCCCGTAAGCTTTAAGTCCTTTCTTCTTTCGTACTCCTCTTCGGGAATGAGGAAATATTCCTGCTCGGGACCGACGGTCGTGGCTACTTTTCTGCATTCGATGCCGAACAGCTTCAAAATACGTTTAGCCTGCTTATCGATTGCGTTCATACTGCGCAGAAGCGGCGCCTTTTTGTCGAGCGTTTCGCCCGTGTACGACACGAAAATCGTGGGTATGTACAGCGTGCCCTCTTTTACGAAAGCGGGGCTTGTCGGGTCCCACGCGGTGTAGCCGCGCGCCATATACGTCGCGCGCGAACCGCCCGAGGGGAAGCTTGACGCGTCGGGTTCGCCGACGATAAGCGATTTGCCCGTAAGGCGCATAATCACCTTGTCGCCGTCGGGTTCGATAAAGCCGTCGTGTTTTTCGGCGGTAAGACCCGTAAGGGGCTGGAACCAGTGCGTGTAATGGGTCGCGCCTTTTGACACTGCCCAGTCTTTCATCGCCGCGGCAACCGCGCCCGCGATTGAAACGTCGAGCTGTTTGCCCGCCTCGATTGTTTCGCGCAAGGCTTTGTACACTTCCTTGGGAAGGGTTTCTTTCTGCACCGAATCGTTGAAGACGTTTTCGCCGAACATTTCGGGAAGATTCATAGTATACTCTCCTTATTTTTTATATTAGCGGCTCTCTCATAGCCCGCCGATTTATTACATTAGTCATTATAGTTATTTAAAACTTCAATGTCAACCCGTTGACCGCACCTTGTCGTTAGCGAGTATTTATGTAAGTTATAAGTACAGCTTATATACTTTTGATTTTTGTTAAGTACTAAAAATTTTTGAAAATTTGTAACCCGCGGCTTGTTAATTTTGTCAATTTAAGGTTTTTTAAGTCGGTTTGTAATCGTCGTCGTCGAATTTTCCCGGTTTTATCACGTGGGTACTGCGGATATCGTTTGAGGACTGTTCGGGGTCCTCCGCCACTATTCCGCGCTGTAACGAAGAATATCCGTGTTTTTTGCGGATTTCGTCCACCGTGCGCTCTAACTTGTCGAGTTTCGAGTATTTGCCGCTTGCCTCGTCGAGAGTGAGCTGCGACGCGCCGTTGTCGAACCCCGCGACGGTTACGCCGAGGGCGCGGACTTTATAGGGCGGGGTCACGTTTTTTTCGAACAGGTCGAAGGCGTGTTCGGCGATTTCCGAACACAGCGCGGTGTGCCGTACTTTTTTCTGCGCGGAAAAGTCGGAAAGGTCGGAATACCTAACCCACAGCCTTACCGTGTCGGCAAGCCCGCAACCGCTTGCGCGCAGGCGGGTGGCGACGCTTTCGGAAAGGACGTACAGCATTCTTTTTATCTGTTCGGGCTTTTCGAGGTCGCGCGGAAAGGTCTGCGAATTGCCTATCGACTTTACTTCGCGCTTTTCGTCCACCCTTTTTACGGGCGAATCGTCCTCGCCGCGGGCGTTTTTAAGCAACGTTTCGCCCACTTTTCCGAAAGCGGAAATTACCGCGTTATCGTCCGCGGCGGCAAGCCGTCCGATAGTGGTAAGCCCCATCGCCGCAAGTTTTCGGCAGGTAGCCGAACCGACGTACAGCAAATCGCCGACGGGCAAGCCGTAAACGACCGATTTATAGTTGAGTTTCGAAATGACCGAGGTGCCGTCGGGCTTTTTGAGGTCGGACCCGAGCTTTGCATATACTTTATTGAACGACACCCCGCACGAAACGGTTAAGCCGAGTTCGTCTTTTACAGCGTTCCGCACCGTATCGCCCAGAAAACGCAAAAAGCCGTCGGTATAGTAACTTGTACCGTCGACGGTTATAATGCGTTCGCCCGCGTATGCGGGAAAAATATTAAGACTTTTTGTTACGTCCAGCCAGCATTCGTCTATACCGTAGCTTTCGATAAAGTCGGTATAGCGGCAGTAAATCGCCTTGACAAGGCGGGAGTATCTGACGTATTGGTCGAAGTGCGGGGGAACTATTTTTATGCCCGGGCACTTTTTCTGCGCGGAAAATATCGTGTCGCCCGTCTTTACGCCGAACTTTTTCGCCTCTTCGCTTTTGGCGAGGACTATCCCCTTCCTCTCCTCTTTACTGCCGCACACCGCGACGGGAACGCCGCGAAGTTCGGGGTGAAGTTTACGCTCTACCGAGGCGTAAAAATTGTTGAGGTCGGAGTGAATTACGATATTTTCCATTTACATTATATATAATATACTTTAATTTCCGCCGTCCTTGTCCCCGGCTTCGGGCGCGTCGTCCGAAGTTCGGGCGGTTTCCGCTTCCGCGGCGCCGTCTTCCGTTTGCGCTTCCGCCCCGTCGGACGAATTTTTGCCCGCGACGTTCGCTTTGAACTTTTTAAAAGCAGTTTGTATATTATTTTTCAATTTAATGCAGTCGTTTTTGAAATGTTCGTGTTCCCAAATCATCGAAACCGCGAAGCACGCCGCGCCGCCGAGAATGACGACGGGGAAAAACTCCCAAAGAATGGGCACATACGGGTCTTTCCACGCCTTGGGCGTAAGCCACAATACGAACTTCAAGGGCTTTTCGAGCATTTCGTTGGGACCGAAAGCATACCCGAGGTCGCGCCCGCCTACGTTGTCGAGGAAGTCTTTAAGACTGCCGGGGTCGTTTACCCAACCTATGCGGACAAGTATAATCTCGTTTACTATGATAAGACCGAGAACGCCGAAATAGAACAGTATCGCTTTCCAGATTCTGCGGTAATCGAGCTTATGCAAGCCGAAAAGCACCATCAGAACGGGCACAATCCATATTCCCGCGTGGCATATATAATAGCGCATTGTTTCGAGGTGGTAAAAGGGAAGTCCTTTCGCCCCTTTCCACATCCACGTATCGACGGGCGCGGGGTATACGCAACCCGCAAAGCCCGAAATCGAGCCGAGGTAGAACATATAGTCCTTGCCGACTTTGTTTTTGCCCATAAAAAGGAAGGGGAAAATAAGCGTTGAAACAGCGCATATATTTTCGAACGTAGCCTTTCTGATTATGGTAACGTCGTGCTGTACGTCGTAAAGCGAAAACGCGAGTTTTATGAAGTGCAACGCGAAATTCACCCAAAGAAATATCAGAAGCGCCGTTCTTTGCGCCTTTTTGCTTTTACGTCTTAAACCGAAATACAGTCCGAAAAAAAGCCCGAAACACGCAAGCAGATAGACGTAGTAAAACAGCGACGTACCCGTTTTTACTCTTAAAATCTCCATATTGTCACCGTTTGTAATAATTTTATATGACAATATTATGACACAGGGCCGTTGAAAAGTAAAGTGAATTTCACGCTATTTACACATTTCGGCGCAAATTCTTTCAAGGACGGTAAAATAATCTTTGAAAGTTTTCGAGCAGACCTCGGCGTTTTGAATAACTATTCCGTCCGTCCTCAACCCCGTAACCGAAAACGCCATAGCCACGCGGTGGTCGCCGAACGTGTTTATTTTTGCGGCGTGCGGTTCGGACGGATAAATTTTTACGCCGTCCTCGCGCTCTTCGACCCTTACCCCCATTGCGCGCAGATTTTCGCATATGGCGCGGATTCTGTCGCATTCCTGCGCGCGAATATGTTTTACGCCGCATATTTCGGTGGGGTTTTTCAAATACGGCGCGATTGCCGCAAGCGTCAAAGCCTGGTCGGAAAACGCCGACATATCGAGCTTTCCGCCGTCGAAAGTCTTTAAAATTTCGATAAACTTGCCGTCGCCCTGCATAGAGTGCGGCATAACTCCCTTTACCGATATTTCCGAACCGAGTATTCTGTTCATCGCGTAAAAGTAGCACGCGGCGGACAGGTCGGGTTCGATTTCGTACCGCTTGCCCGTATATCCGCCCGAAACCGTGTAAACTCCGTCCGCATATTTTACGTCCACGCCGAAAGACCACATCATATCGAGCGTCATTTTGACATACTCGCCGCCGTGGTCGCCGACGGGGCGTATTTTTAAGGGGGTTTTCGCGCAGACGCCAGTCATAAGCAGTGCGGAAAGGAACTGACTGCTTTGCGTAACGTCTACCGTTACGGGGCTTTCGGGGCGGCGGGTGCCCTTTATTTTAATGGGAAAAGACCCCGAATAGGTTACTTCCGCGCCCGCCTCGTTAAGCGCGTTTACAAGGGGCGCCATAGGGCGTTTGGACATCTGTTCGGAAGCCTCCACCTCGTATTCGCCGTCGGAAAAAGCCAGAAGCGCGGTCAGAAAGCGCGCCGCGGTGCCCGCGCTGCCGACGTAAATTTTCGCGCTCTTTTTGGGCAATATTCCTCCGCAACCGCTTATTTTAACCGTCGTTCCCGAAACCGAACATTTTACGCCGAGCTGTTTTATACATTCCGAAAACGCGGCGCAATCGTCCGAAAACTGCGCGCCGAAAAGCGTGCTTTCGCCCTCTGCGAGGGTGGCGAGAAGAAGCGCGCGCGCCGTTATACTTTTGGAACCGGGCGCCTCGACGAATACGGCGGGATTTTTTATTTTTCCGTAGATATTTTTAACTTCGTAGTCCATTGCGGAGCTATTTCCTCCTCCTCAATATATCCCCCTCCGAAAGGCGGTAGGGGCAATCGACTTTGTAAACTTCCTGAACGAGCTTGCAGTCCGACGTTTCTTCGCCCGCACTTGTAAACGCGCGGCGCACGACGAATTTTCTGCCGAAATTTTCCGAGGGCGACAGTACTTCGAGTTCATCTCCCGTTTTGAAGCGGGTGCGCATTTCGACAAGCGCATAACCCTCGCCCGCGCCGACGACTATGCCTATGTAATCGGCGCCGCCTTTCGTCTGGCTGTCGGAGTAGTTTACCGTGCCGACGTTTTCGCCGAACGCGTACGCCGTGGTGTAATCGCGGTGCGCGGCGCACAAAAGCTCGCTTTCGACGGCGTCAGAATACCCGCCGTCGAGGCAACGCCTGTACGCGTTTATAACGGTGGCGAGGTAGTATTCGCTTTTCATTCTGCCCTCGATTTTGAACGACGTCACACCCGCCTCTTCCAATTCTTTGAGGTGCGCGGACATATTAAGGTCTTTGCTGTTAAGAATGTACGCGCCGCGCCCGTCCTCCTCCAAAGGCATCCAGCCGTCGCCGTCCTTTTTCCTTATTTCGTATTGCCAGCGGCAAGCCTGAACGCATTCGCCGCCGTTGGACCTTCTGCCCGCAAGGTAGTCCGAAAGCAGACACCTGCCCGAATAGGAAATACACATCGCGCCGTGTACGAAAGCTTCAAGTTCGATATCGGGCGTAAACAGGCGTATTTCGGAAATTTCCGCAAGCGACAGCTCGCGCGCGAGAATTACCCGCTCCGCGCCCTGTTCGCGCCAGAATCTGACCGCGTACTTGTTGGTTACGTTCGCCTGAGTCGAGATATGCACGGGAAGATAAGGCGCGGCTTTTCTGCAAATATAAAATACTCCGCAATCGGAAATTATAACCGCGTCCGCGCCCGCCTTGTAAAGATACTTAAAATAGTCCGAAAGCGCGGCTGTATCCGCGTTTTTCGCGAATATGTTTACGGCGACATATATCTTTTTACCCGCGGCGTGGGCGTATTTTATCGCTTTTTCAAGCTCTTCGCGCGTGAAATTTTCGGCGAACGAACGCAAAGAATAGTCTTTTCCGCCGATATAAGCCGCGTCCGCGCCGAAATAAAACGCGGTTTTGAGTTTTGTAAAGCCGCCCGCGGGGGCGAGAAGTTCAACGTTCATAGTTTTACGCTTACGGCGACGCCGTTCCCTACGTTCACGATTGTGGTCTGCAATCCGCCGTCGCCGACTGCCGCCGAAATATATTCCCTTATGTGCGTTACAAGCATAGCCCGTTTTTTGGGCGTTTCAACCTCGCCCGCGACGTAGCCGAACAAAAGCACGTCGTCCGCGGCAAGCACGCCGCCCTTTTTCAGAAGTTCTTTCAAACGGGGCAGGTATTTTATATACTGCGCCTTTGCGCAGTCGAGAAAGATGAAGTCGAACCCGCCCGAAAGCCTGCCGATTACCTCGCCCGCGTCGCCCAAAACGGGAAAAACGCGCGACGTTATGCCGAAGGCAGAAAAATTTTGCACCGCCTCGGCGTAGAATTTTTCGTCTTTTTCGACTACGGTGATTTGCGCGTCTTTCAGAAGTTCCGCCGCATACAGCGCGAATACCCCCACCGCCCCGCCGAGTTCGAGGATTTTTTTCGGCTTTACGGCGGCAAGAAGTGTGCCCAAAAAGTTCAGAGTTTCATCGTCGGCTATCGGAATTTCGCGCGAAAACGCGTTTTCGCGAATTTTTGCGATTACGTCCGATACGCGCGGGGCGTTGAACTGCGCGGTCACGCTTTTTCTTTCGGCTTCGCCCGTGTTTTTATGAGCGTAACCGTAGGTCATAACTGAACCACCACGGGCACTATCATAGGCGACTGTTTGGTCTTTTTCATTATATAGTTGCGCAAAGCGCGCTTTATTACCCTTTTAAGCTCGTCCACCGTTCCGCGCGCGAGGTCGTAACCCTCTATGGCGCGGCGTATGACTTCGCGCATTTCTTTATCGTAGTCGCGGTGAAAATCGAACACGAAACCGCGCGAATTTATCGCTGGTTCGCCCACCACTTCGCCGCCCGAAACGGCTACCGAAACAATGAACAGCCCCTCTTCGGAAAGCTGTCGTCTGTCCTCTATGACGACGCTCTGTTTTTCGTCCTCGATGCCCTCACCGTCGATAAGGCGCGAGCCTGCGGGCACGTTTTCTATCCGCCGCAGGGACGTGGACGTCAATTCGACGCAGTTGCCTATTTCGGGCACGATTATTTTCGACGCGCTCATTCCGAGCTGTTCGGCGAGGCGGGCGTGAATTTTGAGGTGACGGTATTCGCCGTGTACGGGTATGAAGAATTTGGGCTTTAACAGCGAATGCATAATCTTATGCTCTTCGACGCACGCGTGCCCCGAAACGTGTATGTTTTCGAGTGTGGCGTACACCACTTCCGCGCCCTTTTTATAGAGGTTGTTTATTACTCTGTATATAAGCTTTTCGTTCCCCGGTATGGGCGAAGCGGAAATTATAACCGTGTCGTTTTCGCCCACCGTAACCTGCTGGTTTTCGCCGTTTGCCATACGGGTGAGCGCGCTCATCGGCTCGCCCTGACTGCCCGTCGATACGACGACAATTTCTTCGTCGCGCATATTTTTGATACGCGAAACGTCCACCAAAGCGTCCTGCGGGATAGTGATTTCGCCTATTTTTTCAGCCGCCTCGACGACGTTAAGCATACTGCGCCCCGAAAGCGCAACCTTTCTTTTATATTTGCGGGCGAGGTCGATAATCTGTTGGAGCCTGTGCACGTTCGAGGCAAATGTGGCGATTATAAGCCGCCTTTTCGAATTTTCGGCAAACAGTCTGTCGAGCGTGCTGCCCACCACCGTTTCGCTCATCGTATAGCCCTGCCGCTCGATATTGGTGCTTTCGCCGAGGTAGCACAAAACGCCCGCCGAGCCTATGTCGGAAATGCCTTTCAGGTCTATGGGGTCGCCCGCGACGGGGGTAAGGTCTATTTTGAAATCGCCGCTGTGGAAAATCACGCCCTGCGGCGTTTCTATGGCGAGGGCAAGACTGCCCGCTATCGAATGGTTTACGTTTACGGCGCGCACCTTGAACCGCCCGAACTGCACGGTCTGACCGGGGGCGACGACAATTTCTTTTACGTCGTTTATCTTATGCTCGCGGAGCTTGTTATCCACAAGCGCAAGCGTGAGTTTGGTGCCCGCGACGGGCATTTTTATCTCTTTCAAAAGATAGGGAACGCCGCCTATATGGTCCTCGTGTCCGTGCGTAAGTATAAGCCCGCGGATTTTACGGCGGTTTTCCGCAAGGTACGAAATGTCGGGCACAATAAGGTCTATGCCCGGCGTTTCCTCGGTGGGAAAAATCGCGCCCGCGTCGATTATTATGATATCGTTGCCGCACTCGACGGCGGTCATATTTTTGCCTATTTCGCCCACGCCGCCGAGGAATACTATTTTAACGGCTTCGCCCTTCTTCTTTTTTCCCGCGCGGGGAGCGGTCTTTTTTTCTTTTGCCGTTTTCACCTTTTCGGTTTTAGGCGGTTTTTGCGGCTTTTGACGTTTTACGCGCCTGTCCGCGCGCGGTTTTTCCGCCTCTTTTGCGGTATTTTCGCGGCGTAACGCCGCAAACTTCTTTTTATTTACGTTTTCCAATTATTATTCTCCGATACTTTTTTGTCGTACGTCGGCAACGGGCGTGCCGAATACGGGCGCGCCGCAATCAAAAAGGGGTTGATAAATTCAACCCCCCTTTTGCCGTTTACTTTTTGCTTACGTCCTTGACAAGTCCGTCTTCGATAAGTTCGTCTATCGTTTCGTAAGGATACATCGCCGCGTAATCGCGTTCGGCAAGATTGCGCTTTACGCCGCCGCGGCGGGCGAGCATTTCGTCTATAAGCCTTATTGCTTTTTTCACGCCGAGAGGACTTTTTATCTTTACCATCATAGGCGTGCCGTGCATCGACTTGTTGTCGGAAACGTCAACCTGATGGTAAACGCTCGTCTTGAATTCGTCGGGGGCGAGAGCAAGATAGAGGCAAAGGGTCTTGCCGCGGATTTTGAAGCGGGCGATGGTTTCCCTGCCCTTATGGAATCTTTCGGCGCCCCACGCCACGTTGGAGTTGACCTTGTTGTAGGAAAGCAACGCCTGCTTTACCTCGCCGTAATATTGCTTCTGTTCGTCCGTTCCCTGTATTATTCTCGCTATGAACGAACGGTTGTACTTCATCATATGCGTGAAGTCCACGTCGCCCGAAATCCCCGGAATGCCGTCGGGCATAATCTCGCCGTCGGCGGGCTGTTCGTCTATGTCCTCGACTATTTCGTCTATAACGTCGTCGTCCTCGTCGTCGGCTTCGGCGGCGGGTTCAACTATATCGCTTACCGTGACAAGCGTTTCGTCTGCGGGTTCTTCCGCGGCATAGGGTTCGGCGGCGGCAGTTTCGGCGACGCGCGCAATCGCGCCCGCCGCAAGCATAGCCTTGATTTCGGAAATTCCGCGGTCAACCTTGTCGAATCTGTCAGCCGCTCTGCCGTGTACGCTGTCGCTTATCTTGTCTACGCCGTCCTCGTCTATAACTATATCGTAATCGTGGTCTTCCTGCGACTCGATGAGTTTTTCGCTTACGCCCGAAACGATAGCCTCGCTGTCCATACTTGCGGGAAGCGCGCTTAAAACGGACGCGGTTACCTTGTCGGCGATTTCGTCGGTGTCTATCTCGGGAAGATAATTGGACAGCACCGCCGCCGCCTTGTCTGCGATTGCGTCTTCGTTTACGCCCGCAACCGTGATTTTTTCGCTTATGCGCGAAGCCATTTCGTCATAGTCGTTGTCGCTCGTCCCGCCGATTTCTAGCGCGGAACGCAGTCTTTCGGCGACTTCGGCGGAAATAACCTCGTAATCGAGTTTTTCGCAAACTTCCTTGGCAAGCGAATCGCACCCTTCGTCGTCCACTATAAGGTCGAATTCCTCGGGGCGCACCGCGCCGACTTTCAACGCTATTCTGTCGGCAAGCTCTTCCTCGTCGATATTAAGGGGAACGCCTGCGGCGACGACCGTTTTGCCGCCGTCGGGAATTACTATCTGCTCGGCTACTTTCGAGGCGATGTAGTCCGCCGAAATCTGTTCGCCCGCGGGCAACGCTTCGGCAACCTTGCGCGCGATTTCGTCGCTGTCTACGTTAGCCGTAGCCGTTGTGCCGCTTATGGACGCGGAAAGCTGTTCGAGCTTGGCGTTTACCGTTTCGAATATGGATTCGCTTTGCTTTGCAAGGTATAAAATTTCACGCTTCAATTCTTCGTATTCGTGTTTTAACGCTTCGAACATCTCCGCCGACTGACGGGACAGAAGGGTGAAAAACTGTTTATTCTTCGAAAACGAATCGATAACCGAGTCAAGCCTCGAATTAGCGAGTTTGGTCTGGTTTATCAATTCGTCCTGTTTTGCCGAAAGTTGAGATTCGTTCTGTAAGATAACGTCGGCTTTTTTCATGGGCGCGCCGCCGTCGCCCTCGAGCTCGTCCTTTTTCCCGAACTTTGCCATTATTTACACCTCTTACGTTATTTTCCGCGTTTTGGAAGTTTTTGCGAAAGTCTTTTATATAGTTTACACCAAAACTTGTAAAAAGTAAATATTATTTCGGTAATTTTTTGGCGATTTTTCAATTTTTTTCGGCGATGGTCGGGGCATATATGGGGGGCAACCGCAAAATTTTTAAATTTCGGGGCGACGGGGCAAAATCAGTTGTGTTTTTGACGGTTTTATTATATAATAAACGTCGGAATAAAAATTTTGGAGATGTAAAATGAGAGTTTACAATTTTGCAGCAGGTCCCTCCACTTTACCTTTAGAGGTTCTGGAACAGGCAAAAGACGAATTTTTGGACTTCGCGGGCACGGGAATGTCCGTTACGGAAATTTCCCACCGCGACAAGGCGTTCGACGCCGTGGTTAAAGAAGCCGAAGCGCTTACCCGCGAACTTCTGAACGTTCCCGACGACTACGCGGTTATCTTCGTTCAGGGCGGCGCGTCCACGCAATTCGCGGCTATTCCCCTCAACCTTATGCATAACGGCAAAGCCGACTACATAGTTACGGGCAACTTCGCCAAAAAGGCTTGGCAGGAAGGTCAGATATACGGTCAGGCGAACAAAATAGGCGACAGCTCGGACAAGGTTTACACCTATATCCCCGACGTCGATAAACTCGACTACACCGAGGGCGCGGATTACGTTCACATTACGTCGAACAATACCATTTTCGGTTCGCGCTATTCCAAATTCCCCAAGTGCAAGGCGCCCCTCGTCGCGGATATGTCCTCCGAAATCTTTTCGCGCGAAATCAACGTCAAGGATTTCGGCGTGATTTACGCAGGCGCGCAGAAAAACCTTGCTCCCGCGGGCGTTACGATAGTTATCGCAAGGCGCGACCTTATTCAGGACCCCCTTAAAATCTGCCCTACGATGCTTAAATGGAAAGTTCAGGACGAAAACGGTTCGCTTTACAACACCCCTCCCTGCTTTTCGATTTATATGGCTTGCCTCGTTCTGCGCAACCTCAAAAAGAAAGGCGGCGTAAAAGCGATGAACGAAGTTGACGTTTACAAAGCGGGTCTTTTATACGATTTTATCGACAATTCGAAGCTGTTTAAAAACAACGTCGTACCCGAATTCCGTTCGATTATGAACGTGCCTTTCGTCACGGGCAGCGAAGAACTTGACGCAAAGTTCGTGGCGGAAGCCAAAAAAGCGGGTCTGGTATCCCTGAAAGGTCACCGTCTTGTAGGCGGTATGCGCGCTTCCATTTACAACGCTATGCCCGTTGAAGGCATTAAAGCCCTCATCGAGTTTATGAAGAAATTCGAAAAGGAAAACAAGTAAGTATGGCAAAAATTCTCAAACTCAATGCCATCAGCCCGGTGGCGGACGAAATTTTCGCGGGCTACGAATACGGCGACGCCGTTAAAAATCCCGACGGTATTATGGTAAGGTCCGCGCAGATGGCGGATTTTGCGGTAAACGACAACCTTGTCGCCGTCGCAAGGGCGGGCGCGGGCACAAACAACATTCCCGTAGCCGACTACGCGGCAAAGGGCATAGTAGTTTTCAATACCCCCGGCGCGAACGCAAACGCCGTAAAGGAACTCGTTATATGCGAACTCTTCCTCGGCGGCAGAAAAATCACCGACGCGATAGATTGGACGAAAACCCTTAAAGGCGAGGGCGACAACGTGTCGAAACTTGTCGAAAAAGGCAAGGGCAAGTTCGTCGGACAGGAAATTGCGGGCAAGACCCTCGGCGTAATAGGCTTCGGCGCGATAGGTATTCTCGTCGCAAACGCCGCTTCCGCGCTCGGAATGAAAGTAATCGGCGTAGACCCCTACCTTTCGGCAAACGCCGCCGTTTCGCTTAACCCCTCGGTTAAACTCTTCGCAACGCGCGAAGAAGTTTACAAGGCGGCGGACTTTATCACCGTTCACGTTCCCCTCACCCCCGAAACGAAGGGTATGTTCAACGCCGATACAATCGCAATGTTAAAGGACGGCGCCGTTATAATAAACAACTCACGCGGGGAGCTTGTGGATACCGACGCGATGATAGCCGCGCTCGGCGAGGGAAAGGTTTCGCGCTATATAACCGATTTCCCCGCAGACAAGATGATAGGCGTGCCCAA
The DNA here is from genome assembly GCA_947624005.1 of uncultured Clostridia bacterium. Lineage (GTDB taxonomy): Bacteria > Bacillota > Clostridia > Christensenellales > Borkfalkiaceae > Coproplasma. Next base: position 74,970 of record CANQHV010000001.1, on the reverse strand, counting down.
CTGCATATGCGTACCCCACCTCGGCGCAAGCACTCCCGAAGCGGAGGACAACTGCGCGGTTATGGCGGGCAGACAGCTTATCGACTATATCGAAAACGGCAATATCAAAAACAGCGTGAACTATCCCGCGCTGTCGCTTGAACGCGAGGGCAAGGCGAGAATATGCATACTGCATAAAAACGAACCCGAAATGCTTTCAAGATTTACCGCGGCTCTTTCCGCCGACGCAAACAATATCGCAAATATGGCGAACAAGGCGCGCGGCGAATACGCGTACACCGTTATCGACACCGATAACCCCATCGGCGCGGCGAAAGACAAAATTGCAAAAACCGAGGGCGTTTTCAAGGTCAGAGTTCTGTAATTTCCCGTTTGCGGTTTAAAAAAGAATAATATTCAAGCCTCCGCGCATAATAAATAAAAACGCGGAGGTTTTCTTATGAAAAAAAAGCGTAAAAAGATTATAAAGCTTAACGACGAACAGTACAACGCGTACATTATGAGCCTTAAAGAAAACGCGGCTTTGTACGACAAGACGGGGGAAATGTGGGTGCCCGACAGTCTGAAACATTACGAGGACGACGACAGCAACAGATAAGAACATATAAAGCGTGCCGCGGCAAACTGCCGCGGCGCGCTTTTAAAATATCCGTTAAAGGAGAATACAGATTACTCCGCCCCTGCCCTCGTTGACTATTCTGGTTATCGCGCGGCGCATTTTCGCCTTGGTTACGTCCTGCATACCGTGCGCTTTACCCGTAAGCCCCTCGCGCACCATTCCGCGGAGAGATTTGCCGAATACGTTTGTATCCCACATATCCTCGGGGTGCGTTTCGAAGCCCGTCATCATACCCTGCACAATGCTTTCGGACTGCGCGGCGCTGCCCATTATCGGGCTTACTTCGCCCGTGACGTCAATCTTCACTATATGATAGCTCGGCGCGGTGGCGCGAAGTTTTATCCCCACGCTTCCACCCTGACGCACTACTTTGGGTTCGTCGAGGCTCATATCCGAATCGTCGGGCTGGACTATGCCGTAGCCGTTTACGCGGGCGCACTCGAAGGCGTCCTTTATCTTGTCGTAACTGCGTTTAGCCTCGCTTGTCGCCCTGACGTACTGCATAAGCGAGCGTTCGCTTTCAAGCTCGCAACCCGCGATTTCGGACAGCATTTTATAGAAGATACCCTCTTTAACCTGCGCTCCGACCTGCGCGCGCCCGCTTGACAAATCGAGCGAAATTGCGACGTTTCCGTCCCAGAATTCGCAATCTTTAAGCATATCCGAAAATATTTCGCAGTCGCGCATCTTTTTAATTGCGGGCGCGACGGCGCGCACCCTTGCAAGTATTTCGGAAACCGCCGACGAATCCTGCGGCATAACCTGAATCCATTCGGGTATGCCGACGTCGAAAGATACGACGGGAAATTCGAACAGAACGGCTTTAAGAATATTCAGCAGACCGTCGGCGTTCAGATTTTCGCAGTTCGCCGCGATAACCGTGCGGCGGTATTTTTCTTCGAGTTCGGCGCGCAGGCTTTTCGCCTCGGGGCTTTCGGGGTTACGGCAGTTGAGAACTATAACGTACGGCTTATTCAGCTTTTCAAGCTCCGCCGCGGCGCGCTCTTCTGCGGCGACGTAACCCGCGCGGGGAATATCCGCAATGCTTCCGTCGCAGGTGACGAGTATGCCTATCGTGGAATGGTCGGAAATTACCTTACGCGTGCCGAGTTCCGCCGCTTCGGCAAAGGGAAGGGGGTCGGTTGACCACGGCGTGTTTACAAGGCGGGGTTTTCCGTCGTCCTCGAATCCCGCCGCGCCGTCCACGATAAAGCCCACGCAATCGCAGAACCTTACCCGCGCCTCGGCGTTTTCTATCTTTACGGTCGCCGCGTTCGCGGGCACGAACTTCGGCTCCGTCGTCATAACTATTTTGCCCGAAGCGGATTGAGGCGTTTCGTCCACCATTACGCTCCGCTCGCTTTCCGACAAGACGTTCGGAACGACCAACTCCGTCATAAATTTTTTTATAAGCGTGGACTTGCCCGTGCGCACGGGTCCGACTACTCCGACGTAAATGTCGCCGCCGCTCCGCTTTGCAATATCCTCGTAAATGTTGTTTTCAAGCATAACCGCCTCCGCAAAAACTATGTGTACAATAGCTTATTTGCGAAGGCGGAAATTTAGAACCTTATTTTTATTTTACTTTGCGCCGACAAAGCGCGGCGGCTTTCACACCCGCCGTATTACGTCCTTATAGAATGCGTCGAGTTCTTTTTTGGTTTTGAAATCGGCGAGGTACATTATATCCCCCATCGCGCCCGACAGCGCCTTGGGAACGGGCGCGACCGTTTTGAGGTTGTCTTTGTATACGTCGCGTATTTCCTGTTCGGAGTACTTGTACGATTTATCCGCGCGCCTGCCCGCAAACGCGCAGTAAAACCTTTCGCCCGTGCGTGCGTCCGCTTTATCGAAAGCCATTACGTCCGCCCAGATTTTATATACGTCGCAGGAGTTGGCGAAATTCATCATATCGGGCGTGAACCCGCCGCAGGGGCGCATATTCACTTCGAGGGCGACTACCTCGCCCTTTTTGCCTATGCGCTGGTCGGAAAGCAGTCTGAAAAATTCGAAGTGCACGAACCGCGATTTTACGCCGAACGCCTTTACCGTTCTTCTGCCCGCGTCGCGCACGTCTTCTGACAGCTTGTCCACTATATAATACACGCTGTCGTCGCGGTTGTTGACTATATCCATTATCGAAACGGGCGACACGTTGCCCGTTTCGAACACGGGCGAACCGTGCGAATCGATAATCGCGTCGTAACTGTTTACTTCGGCGTCGATAAATTCCTCCATTATATATACGGAAGTATCGCGCTCGGAGTGGAATTTTTCAAGTTCTTCGTCAGACGAAATTTTGAATGTGTCTTCGGCGCCCACTCCTCTGTCGGGCTTGACTATTACGGGATAGCCCGCCTGCTTTACGAACTTGCGGCTTACGTTTATGTCGGTGGGCAGACAGTACATAGCCACCTTTACGCCCGCCTTTTTATAGTATTCTTTCATGGCGGACTTGCTTTTCACCTTTGCCATATCGACGGGTTGAAAGCCCGTTTGTATATTGAACTCGCCGCGGAGTTTTGCGTCGCGTTCGAGCCAATATTCGTTGTTGCTTTCGAGGTATTCTATTTTTCCGTACTTGAATATGAAAAACGCGACGGCGCGGTATACCTCTTCGAAGTTTTCGAGCGAACTTACCTTATAATACTCGTTAAGCGAGCCTTTAAGCGCGTCCGAAAGCCCGTCGTAAGGGCAGTCGCCGATACCGAGGACGTTGAAGCCGTCGTTTTTGAGTTCTTTGCAGAACCGCCAATAATTTTCGGGAAAATTAGGCGAAATAAATACGAAATTCCTCACTTGTACACCTCTAATCTTCTACGAATTTCGGGAGGAAGTACGCCGTCTGGACATACCACCAATCCCAATCGTGTCTTACGTCGGCGCCCCAGATATCCACCCAGGCTCCGATATTTTTTTCTTCGAGCACGCTTTTGAAGTACTTTGTGCTTTCAAGCGTTTCGTTTTCCCACGCGCCCTGACCCACGCACAGAATTATTCTTCCGCCGCGGTATTTCGAAATATACGGGTGGTCTGCGGGCATTCCCTTTATGAACTGCTGGGGCGAATTGATATATGTCAAATCGTCGTGATAGTCGCCGAAATAGTACTCGTTCGAATACAGCCCCGACAGCCCCAAAACGCCGTCGAAGATATCGGGGAATCTGAAATACAGCGTCGCGGCGTGAAGCGCGCCCAAAGACAGCCCCGCCACGGTGAATTTCCTCGAAAAGCCGCTCGATTCGCGGTTTATGTCCGAAAACAGGGGCACCGCTTCCTCGACGATATATTTTATCCACCTTTCGTGCCGCTCGATACGGGCGCGGGGGTCGCCCTCGCAGGCGAGAGTTTCGGAATCTATGCTGTCGATTGTAAACACCTGCAACGCGCCGTCGTCTATATAGGGCGCGTACACGTCCACCATCTTCATATCCTCGAACTCGTAAAATCTGCCGCTTTGGCAGGGGATTATAAGCACGGGTTTGCCCGCGTGACCGTAAACCTTGAATTCCATATCCCTGCCGAGGTTCGAGGAATATGTCTTGTAATACTCAACGTTCATTTAATGCTCCGTGTAAAAAAGTGTCTGAATGAAAAACGGCACCTGTTTTTCCCATGAGGCTTCGGAATGAAAGCCCCCGGGGACAATGCGGCAGTCGAGGTTCACCCGTCTGTTTATATAAAACGCGCAAGCCTCGGCAAAAAGTTCGCGCGTACACATTTTCGAAAACTCGCGTGAACCGCAATCCATATAAAGCACCGTGTCTTTGCCGTAATTTCCGTTTTTTATAAACGCGGGAAGCGTACCGTCGCCCGAAACCCAAAGGCTGGGCGAAAGCGCCGCCCCGCGCGAGAAAAATTTATTGTACGCCGCAAGCGCGTAAAGGGTCATAAGCCCGCCCATAGACGAACCGCCTATCCACGTCGTTTCGCGCCCCGGAAGAGTATCGTAATTCGCGTCGATAAAGGGCTTGAATTCGCCCGTAAGCCAATCCATATATTTTTTGCCCTTGCCTATTATTCTTTCGCCGCCGAAATCGAAGCTGACGGGGGAATATTCCGAAAGCCTTTTGTTGCCCTCGGTATTGCACTCCACGCCCGCGACTATAAGCGGCGTTTCGGTGTAATCGAGGTAGTCGGAAAGCCCCCAGCTTTTGCCGTACGTCGCTTCGGAATCGTCGAAAAGATTGTGCCCGTCGAACATATAAAGCACGGGAAAACGTCTGCCGTCGCCGTATGAAACGGGCAGATAAATATAAGCCTTGCGTTCGCGTTCGCCCGTAAGACGGGGGATTTTTATTTTCAGACTTTCGACCATTTTCGACTCCGCTGTTATTTTAGCACAAGCCCGCCGCCATTGCAATTGTTTTAAACGGTTTTTTCGCGCGTTCGGGCAAGTTTTGAAAGTATATCGGGACCGAGCGTTTGCCCGCCGTTTTCCACCTGAAAAGTAAGGTTTAAAACCGCGTCCGTCAGGGGCGTTTTTACGCCGTGTAGCCGGGCAAGGCGCGATACTTCGCCGCAGATAAACTCCATATCGCATTTTTTGCCGTTTTTCAAATCGTAATACATTCCCGACACGCCGTCGCCGTGGCTTTTCATCGCAAGCGGTATCAGCGCGAGCGAAAGCTTGCCGAGCGGACCCTTTTTATGCCCGTATAAAGCCGCTATGTTATGACCTTGTATGCGCGCAATTTTTATGCCCGCCGCCTTTGCCGCCGCAAACGCCTCGCAAAGCAACGCGTGCGCAAGCGACTTCGCGGGTTGGGTCGAGGCGACCTGCCCGAAAGTCATACCCGTAAGCGCGGAAAGCGGGGAAAACGCCGAGTTTACGGCGAGTTTCGCGTATCTCGCGCCGACGAAATTTTTCGGGGTCTTTACTTTTCCCGCAAGCGACAAAAGCGCGGCTACCTTTTTTACGGCGGGATTGTCGGGCGTAAGCGCGCCGAGGGCGAAATTCATTTTTTTCGGCTCGGAGGTGAGTTGCACGACTCCCTCCGATATACACCGCGCGCCCCAGGACAGCGCGCAGCCGAGCGTTCTTTGTTCGCCAGCGACCGCGGCGACCGAATTTTCGGGCATACCGTTTTGCATAGTGCAGATAACGCCGCCCTCCGAAAGCATACCGAGTATTTCCGCCGTCACGGCGGCGTTTTCGCGCTGTTTGGTCATAAGAAAAACGACGTCGAACTTGCCGCTCACCTCGTCGGGCGTCGCCGCCTTTACTTTGACCGTAAAGTCCGCCGTACCCGTTATATGCGCGCCGCACCGATTAAGCGCTTCAACGTGACCCGAATTGCGGGTTATAAGCAGTACGTCCGCTCCCGCGCGCGTAAGATACGCGCCGAGGACGGTGCCCATCGCGCCCGCGCCGAAGACCGCGGCTTTGATTTCTGACATATATTCACCTATTTACCGAATAAAATTCTGAAAATTCCCCTTATTCCTCTGCCGTTGAAGATATCGAGGAAGCCCTGCGCCTGCGCCGTATTGAAGCGAGCGAACTGCACCGCCGCCCTTATCGGAAGATATTCCATAGTTCCGCCGACCGCGCCGCCCTTTTTCGCCTTTGAAAGAATTATTTTTACCAATATCCTGCCCAAAAGCCCGCGGCAGTGCGCAAGTTCCGCAAGCGGGGTGGAAAGCGTTGCCACGGGGCGACCCTTTTTGTCCTTTGCGACAGGGTACGGCGCGGCTTGCGCGCGGCATATGGCGGGTTCAACGCGCTCTTCGCCCTCTTTTGCGATTTTTGCTGTAAGACGTATGTCTTCGCTCGACGCGCCTATAAATACGCCGTATTCGCCGCCGACCGTCACCCAGCCTTTCCCTTCGTCGTAAGAACGGAAAGTATATTCGTCGAACGGAATAAACGCCTCGCGCCGTTCGCCTGCGGCAAGGCTCGTCTTTACAAAGCCCGCAAGGCGCATATGCGGCGAAGAGGCGCCGTCGGGCAGAGATATATAAAGCTGTGCAATTTCGTCGCCGCGCATATTTCCCGTGTTACATATGAAAAAGCGCGCGCCCTTTCCGTCCACCCGCAGGTCGGAATATTCGAACGTGGTGTACGAAAGCCCGAAACCGAACGCATACTTTGCGTTTTTACAGCCGCGGTAGCCCGTTTTAAGCCCCTCGGAATATATCTCGCCGTAAACGTCTTTTCCGAAATTTTCAGACGACGGCAAATCGGAAAGTTTATAGGGGAAAGTTTCGGCAAGTTTGCCCGACGGATTGAGTTCGCCTTTAAGCGCGCGCTTCAAAGCCCTTGCCGCGCCCTCGCCCGCAAGCCCCGCAAGTATTACGGCGGAAGCTTTTTCGTCGAACGACGTGTCAACCGCCGAACCGCAGAACAGCACGCATACGACGCGCTTTGCCGCGGCGTAAATTTTATCGAGAAATTCAAGCTGTTTTTTATCTATTGAAAATCCGCTTCTGTCCGCGCCCTCGGTATCGTCCGCCACCGAAAGCAAAACTATCGAAACGTCCGCTTTTTTTGCAAGTTTCAAGGCTTTCAAGCCGCCCTCGGCACAGCCTAAAAAATCGTCGTCGCCGCAAAACTCGGCATATATATCGGCATTTTTTGTCGCATTCACCTGCGACGAACCGCCGCCCTGTATTTTAAGCGCGCGACAGCGCCCGCCCAGAACCGCAAATTTAATACCCCGCCCGAGCGGCAGAACGCCGTCGTTTTTAATAAGCGTTATACATTCCTCCGCCGCCCTTTCGCTTATGTTTTCAAAGGCGGTCGCGGCACAGCTTCGCCTTTTTTCGGCGGCGATGGCAAAGTCGGAAATTCTGCGGGCGCAAGCGTCTACGTCGGCTTCGGAAATCACGCCGTTTTCAAGCGCGCGGCGTATTTCGGGCGCGGAAATCGCGCACGCGGGCATTTCGAGGTCGGCTCCCGCCTTTATCGCCGACGCTCTGTCGTGCGTGCCGCCCCAATCAGATACGGTTATCCCGTCAAAACCCCATTCGCCGCGTAATATGCCCGAAATAAGCCGTGCGTTTTCGTTGCAATACACGCCGTTAAGACGGTTGTAGGCGGTCATCACCGCGGCGGGGCGACCCTCTTTTACCGCGATTTCGAAAGGCAGAAGATATACCTCGCGCAAGGTTCTTTCGTCCATAACCGAATCGGCTACCATTCTCGCCCGTTCGCGGTTGTTCGCGGCAAAGTGCTTTACGCACGCGCCCACGCCCGCGCTCTGCACGCCCTTTATATACGCCGCGCCCAACTTCCCCGAAAGATATCCGTCCTCGGAAAAATATTCGAAATTTCTGCCGCAAAGAGGGTTCCTTTTTATATTTACCGCGGGCGCAAGCAGTACGTCCACGCCTTTTGCCGCCGCTTCGCAGGCTATCGCTCCGCCCACTTCGCGGCAAAGGTCTTCGTTCCAGCTCCGCGCAAGCGCGGAATGGGCGGGATAGCACGTCGCGGGCAGGCTTTTGCCTATGCCGAGGTGGTCGCCCTTTTCGTCCTGCTTTCTCAACCCCGCGGGTCCGTCCGAAAACGCTACGGGCGGAATCTTTCCGCACGCTTTGGTGCGCCAGGTGTCCGCGCCCGTCAGATATTCGGTTTTTTCGTCGATTGACTTAAAGTTATTCACGCTTAAATTCTATCATATATATTGCGGTTTTGCAACAAAAAAAGCCCGCCGCGCGGGGCAATTATGCCCCGCGCGGCGGTCCGCAAAATACTTTTTCAGGTGTTCTGCTGACGGCGTTCTGCCGCGTGTCTTTCTTCGTCGCTGCGCATCGAAAGACGTAAACCGTGTCCCGATATTATGGGCGAAATTATAAGCCAGATAGCCGCAAGCACGATTATAGAATATACTATTATCGATGCAATCGAGCGGGGACCCTGGAATACCCAACCGACGAGGTTGAAATTGAAGATGCCGTAAAGGCCCCAATTCAACGCGCCGAGCAGTACGAGAATGTAAGAAATTACGTTAGCAATTACCATAGTCAAATCTCCTTGACGATAGTATCGCTAATTTGAAATTTTATATTCCCTTCGGCTTTACTTTTCGTAAACCGACCTTTTAAGCGCGCCGATATACGGAAGCGTACGGTAACGTTCGTTAAAGTCAAGCCCGTAGCCGACGACAAATTCGTCGCCCACCTCGAAACAGTTGAAGTCGGGGGTTATACCGTACTTCCTGCGCTCTTTTTTATCGAGTAACGTTACGGTTTTTACCGAAGCCGCCCCGCGCTCAATAAGCATTTGTTTGAGGTTCGCAAGCGTAAAGCCGCTGTCGATTATATCCTCGACTATTATTACGTCGCGCCCCGTAACGTCGCCGTCGAGGTCCTTTTTTATCTTCAATTTTTCCGACGATACCGCGCCGCCGCCGTAAGACGAAACCGACATAAAGTCCAGCTCGACGGGAAACGAAAGCAGTCTTACAAAGTCCGCAAAAAATATTATACTGCCTTTAAGAATACCCACGCAAAGCGCGCGTTTCCCAGCGTATTCGGCGTTTACCTCGTCCGCGACCTCGCGCACGCGCCTATGTATCTCGTCCTCGTCGAATAAAATTTTTTCGCAATCACCGTGCATATCTCTACCCTGTAAAAACGCGTAAAATCAAGCGACGCGTAAAAACGACACGCCCGACTTCACGCATAGCGCTCTTATTCAATCAGAAGTTCGAGCCGTTCCAGCCCCAATCGCGCACGCCGTGATAGGTGACGTACACCTTGCGCGCGTCGATTTTCGCGACGGCGGAAAGTATGCGGCATATTTCCGAGGTCATCTTTTCGGAATCCGCGCTTTGAATACTGCCGAACGAGCTTACCTCGACGTACGCCCCCTCGGTTTTTTCGCCCGCGAAATACAATTCGTATCCGTCCGCAATACCCACCATAAGGTAGCTTTCGGGTTTATGCAGTATGCTTACCGCCCGCCCGAGCGACGACTTGATTTTTTCTTTTTCGTCCGCCGTAAGTTCTTTTGAAATTTTGCAATCAATAAAAGGCATAAGCCTCCCTCCTTTATAAAAGTCGCAATATATATTGATATTTTTGATTTATTTGCTCAACTTTGAAAAATCGGGCGCGACGCAGACCCAAGCCTTTTCAATATCTTCCGCCTTTACAAGCTCGGAAATTTCCACGCCGCATACAATCAGAATTTCGTTCCCCGCGGCGACGAGGGGCACGCGCGCGCGCAGTCTTGCGGGAATTTTTTTATCGGTGAAATAATCGCCGAGATTTTTTGTTCCGCCGCCGAATTTTTTAAACCTGTCGCCTGCGCGCATAAACCGCACAACCGCGCCCGCGGGAATTTTTGCGCGGTCGAACCTTAAAATTTTTCCGTCGGGCAAACAATCTTTGCCGCCGTCGCAAAAATAAAGCGCAACGCCGCAAAACGCGCTTTTTTGACCGCAGAAATTACCGAACGGCTCTTCGCCGTCGGCGGAAACTCCGCCGAAAACCGAAATTCTGCCCTCTTCCTTTATCGCCGTCAGCCCCAAAAACTCGAATTTTTTGCCGCGCTCGGCAGTCTGTAAGGCGTAAAGCCTTTCGAACTGCGCGGACGTATAGTCAATCTTGTTTTCCGCCGCCATCACCTTTAAAACTGCGCGCTTGAACAGCGGTTTTTCGGCGCAGTCGGCGATTTCGTAGCCGAAAGGCGTGTATTTTACAAGCCCGCGCGCGTTTATTATGCCGTCGAAGTATTCTTCTTCCTCCGCGGCTATTCTCGAAATTCTGAAAAGCGCGCGCGAGGCGCCGGGAACGGCTTTTTCAAGCTCGGGCAGGACGTTCAGTCGCAATTTGTTTCGGGTGTAACCGTCGGAAAAGTTGGTTTCGTCGTCAACGTACGGAATACCGTTTTCGGCAATATATTCGTCTATTTCGGCGCGCGAACACGCAATTAAAGGGCGTATGATTTTAAACGGCTTTCTATCGCGCGGGAACGCCTCGTCGCGAATACCCGTAAGCCCCGAAATGCCGCTCCCCCGCGCGAGGTTGAAAAGCACGGTTTCGGCGTTATCGTCAAGGTGGTGTGCCGTCGCTATTACGTCCGCGCCGCGCCACTTTCCGCCGTCGGGGAGGGTATGCGGCAACACCGCGTCGGCATATTTCGAAAGCCGCCATTTCCGCGCCGAGGTTTCGGTTTTTTCGCCCGTTTCGTCCCAGGAATAGAACAAAAGCGGCACGCCGAGCTTTTTGCAGTACTCTTTGACAAAGCCGCTGTCGCGCGCCGAGCTTTCGCCGCGCATTTTATGGTCGAAATTCACTGCGCTGACGCAAATACCGTAATCATTTCCGCGGGTGCATAAAATGTGCAGAAGCGCCATCGAATCGCGACCGCCCGACACGGCGGCGCAGATATTAAGATTTTTATACTGCGACAGGTCCACGTTCATAATACGATTATAACACGGCGCGCGGATTTTATCAAGACAATCGGTGAAAAATTTGCGCGCGCGAACGGTGCGCGGAAGTTAAATAAAATATTTTTTAAGGCGCAAAAACAGTTGACAAAAAGGCGTTTTTATAATAGAATAATACAGCTTGATATATCGCGGGGTAGAGCAGCCAGGTAGCTCGTCGGGCTCATAACCCGGAGGTCGCGAGGTTCGAATCCCGCCCCCGCAACCAAGCGCCCGCTTTGCGGGCAATAAGGCGACGTAGCTTAGTCGGTCTATAGCGGCCGGTTCATACCCGGCAGGTCGGCGGTTCGAATCCACCCGTCGCTACCACAAACAATTTAACAGTTGCGCCATGCGCAGCGCAAGGCCCCTTGGTCAAGTGGTTAAGACATCACCCTTTCACGGTGGTATCATGGGTTCGAGTCCCGTAGGGGTCACCAAAATAAAAGCACGGTTTTTTCCGTGCTTTTATTTTGTGATTTTTACCCGAGAGAATCCATAAGTTCGCGCGGTATTTTGCATTTCGTTTGACGGCTGATTGCACGGTAAAAAAATCGAAATATAAGACCTGCGGCGGGATACTCCCCGCCGCAGGTCTTATAAATAAATTCAGATAAACATTTTTTCTATCGTTTCAAGGAACGACCCGTTCCCGTCGTCGAGTATATATTCGGAATACATTGTTATATATATAACTTCCGAACCTTTTTTCAACTCTGCGGAACCTTCCAATAACGGTAATCCGAGTTTGGTATCAACGTCTGGTTCCTGTTTATATAAAACAGAATAATCGTGTAATTCCGTAGCGATATAGTTATCCGTTAATTTAATATTGTCATAAACATAATTTATATTACATACAGCAACAAAGTTAAGCTTTACAAGCGTATCAAGACTATTAACGGATACTTCATAACATAAGACATCATTACTTAAACTATCACTCGTTTTTTCCACGTCTACCGAATATAAGGTATTATCAATATCGAAAGAAAACTCCTTCATATCGCCGCTCATTTCTTCGATAGTGGAATTGCTTTTTACCTGATTTTGTTCAAGGTAGATTACGGGGTCTTTTTTCGGGCGATATAAAAGCAATACGCACATAGTGGCAATTATTGCGGCTATAAGCACGCACGCCGCCGCTATAATCCATTTGCGGTAGCGTACCAGCCAGTGTTCGTTGACTGCCGTATCTTCGCTGTTTTCGAAATAACATTCGTAAATTTCCGTATTGCTTTCTTCGAGAAGCTTTTTTCGGTAAGCTTCGGCGTGTTGTTTTAAAAATTTTTTTGCGTTCATATGTCTTTTAATAAATATTTATTGCCAATACGTTATTTATTTTCGTCTGCATATTTATATTGTAAAGTCCGCTCGGCTTTGAATCAAGACCCGACGACACCGAAATATATTCGTATTTTTCGGTACCGTTCGAAGTGGTGTATACGTATTCGTCATACCCGAAGCCTACCATAATATGGTTTGCGCTTGAATAGACGTAATCAACTTCGTCTTCGTGGTCGTAAGAATATATCGTACAGACGTTATAGCCGCTTGAAAACATTACTACGGGTATGTTGGCGTCGAGATAGCTTTTCGCCGTTTCGTAGCTGAACGAACCGTTGCGCATACAAGAGGTGAAGCTTATATTTTTGCCCTTTTCGTTGCAAAACCTTGTAACTCCGTCTTTAAACTGTTCTTCGGTTGCGCCGTAGCCGTCGCCCGTTATATATTCGTACAGTTTATCGATAACCGCTTTTACTCCCGCGTCTTGGATTGTGTATAAATAAGTTTCTCTTATGGCAGTACCGGATTTATGGTCGGGAATCAGATTTTCGTCGAATCTGTCGTAATAACCTATAAGATTGCCTGCGGCAATCGAAGCGCAGCAGCCCACGGCGGGAGCGTAAGTATATTCGGGACACCGTGCCGCCAGATAATGATATGAAGGGTTTTCTTTGGTTGTATAATAGATATTGAATGCATCTGCGGCGGTCGGCATAGGCACGTCTTCGTTATCGTAAATGGTTTCGTAGTAATAAATTTCGTCCGAACGGTCGTAACTCTGCGCGACCGTTTCCGCGGGTGCAAAAACCGAGCCGAAAAGCGCAACGGCGCTTATCATAAAAGAACCTAAATGCAATAACATAAATAAAAACTCCTTTAAATGTTTGTTACAATATAGGACGTAAAAATTTTAAAAATGTTACATTTTTTCTTTAAATTTTTTATACGCTCGGCTGACTTTTGCCCTTACATTGCCGTATTTGATATTAAGTACGGCGGCAATTTCTTTTAAACTGTAACCCTCCCAAAAGTACATATACAAAATTCTTTGAGTGGTTTCGTCCAAAAACTCAAAATATTTTATTACTTCGCCGTCGTCTACAAGTTGCACGTCAAACGGTTCGAGGAAAGAATCGGTCAAAGGCGATTCAATGTGGGAACTTCGTATCTGGTCTATGGCGATATTGTCGGCGACTTTCATAATCCAAGAGTAAGGGTGCTCTACATAATCCCGACGATTTGATTTCAGAAGTTTAAAAAACAAGTCCTGCGCGACGTCTTCCGCGGATATCAGATTCCCGAAGCGGTGTTTAAGGTGCGCCATTATTCGGGGATAGTACTCCTTGTATAACTGGTTGAACGAATGCTTATTATTAAGTTCGCGGTACAGTGCGTTGAATTTTGTCGGACTCATTAATCTTCTGTTCTCTGAAATTTAGTCGGGTGTTGAACTTTAAGTAAATTATACAATAAAATGTGTTAAAATCAAACCGATTTTAAGTTTGAGTGAAAAATTTTTCCGACATAATGTTTATTTTTTTCGCGCAATTATTAAAAAAGCCCCTCCGCGACGGTTGCGGAGGGGCTTTGAAAGCGAAAAATTTATGCTGTTCAATCACTTGTATCGCACATTATGGCGCGCATTTTGATTTATTTCTTTTGGCTTTTTTTGAACGATTTGATATCTTCGAGGCGGGTTTTGAACTTCGCCTCGACGCCCTCGGTCGTGGGGCGGTAGTACTCTTTGCCCGCAAGCGAGTCGGGCAGGCACTGCATATCCGTAAGCTTGTCCTCGAAGTCGTGCGCGTACTTATAACCCTTGCCGTAATCAAGTTCTTTCATAAGTTTTGTCGGCGCGTTGCGTATGACAAGCGGCACAGGCTCGGCAAGCGTATTCAAAGCGTCGCGCTTTGCCGCCTCGTACGCGGTGTAAAGCGCATTTGACTTGGGCGCAAGCGACATATAAACGACCGCTTGCGTAAGGTGTACGCTGCATTCTGGCATTCCTATAAAATGGCACGCCTGATACGCCGCCACCCCCACTTCGAGCGCGCGCGGGTCGGCAAGCCCTATGTCCTCGCTCGCAAACCGCGCTACTCTGCGCGCGATATACAGCGGGTCCTCGCCCGCTTCGAGCATACGCGCAAGCCAATACACAGCGGCGTCGGGGTCGGAGTTGCGCATAGACTTATGCAACGCCGATATAAGGTTATAATGTTCCTCGCCCGTCTTGTCGTACAAAAGCGATTTTTTCGAGGTACACTGCTCGACATCCTCGGCGGTGACTACAATCTTATCGCCGTCCGCCTCACCGTTTAAAACCGCCATTTCGAGGGTGGAAAGCGCGCGGCGGGCGTCGCCGTCGGCAAAGTTCGCGACGACGGCAATAAGCTCGTCGGAAATTTCGACATTTCTGTCGCCGAAACCGCGCTTATCCTGCACAGCGCGGCGTAAAAGCCCGCAAAGGTCGTCGGACGAAAGCTGTTTAAGCACAAACACTTTACAGCGCGACAAAAGCGCGCCGTTGACTTCGAACGACGGATTTTCGGTGGTCGCGCCTATCAGAATTATACTGCCCTTTTCGACAAACGGCAAAAACGCGTCTTGTTGCGCCTTGTTGAACCTGTGAATTTCGTCCACGAAAAGTATAGTCTTTTCGCCGAACGCGCGGCTTTTTTCCGCCTGCTCCATAACCTGCTTTATTTCTTTTACGCCGCTTGTAACCGCCGAAAAGTCGATAAAATTCGCCTTGGTCATATTGGCGATTATCCTTGCGAGCGTGGTTTTGCCGACCCCGGGCGGACCCCAGAATATCATAGACCCGACCTTGTCGCTTTCTATAAGCCGCCGCAGAACTTTGCCCTCGCCCAAAAGGTGTTTTTGCCCCGCAAACTCGTCAAGCGACTGCGGGCGGAGCCGCGCCGCAAGAGGTTGAAGTTCGTCGTTTTCGAATAACGTGCGCTGTTCAAACGTTGCCATTTTTCAGTCCTTTGAATTTTTATAAGTACGCGGGCGCGCGCACGCAAACGTGCGCGCGCCCGCTATTAATTTTGACATAATTTAAAAATTCCGCAATTCTTTATAAAATTATATTATTCCGCCGCCGCGTTGTCAAGAGATTATTAAAAACCGCCCGATTTCGGGCTGTTTTCGGGCGGTTTTGCGCGCTTTTGAGTATTGCGCAATGCGAAAATTTATGTTATACTTATACGGACGGTGAACTTATGAAGACTTACTCCGCAATTTTATTCGACCTTGACGGCACGATTTCGGACCCGTACGAGGGCGTTGTGTCGTCGTTGAAATCGGCAATGCGCGAACTCGGCGAAAAACTGCCGCCGACAGAAAAATTCCGCGCGTTTATCGGACCGCCTTTGTCGGAATCGTTTAAGACGATTTGCGGATTCCCGCCAGAAAAGGCGGCGGAAGCCGTTAAGGTTTACCGCAGACACCACCGCGAACGCGGGCTGTTCGAAAACAGACTTTACGACGGCGTAAGCGAGGTTATAGAACGGCTTTACGCCGCGGGAAAAAGGCTTGCGGTGGCGACCTCGAAACCCGAACAATTCGCAAAATTACTGCTTGAAAAATTCGGACTTTTAAAGTACTTCGAGTTCGTCGGCGGGTCGGAGTTGGACGACGCGCGCAGTAAAAAATCGGAGGTTATCGCCTACGTCCTCGAAAATATGCATATCGCCGATAAAAGCACTGCGCTTATGATAGGCGACAGACTTCACGACGTCGCGGGCGCGGCGGAAAACGGCTTGGACTGCGCGGGAGTTTTGTACGGCTACGGCACGCTTGAAGAGCTTTCGGCGGCGGGCGCAAACCCCATTTTCGCACAGCCGAAAGATATACTCGATTTGTTAAAACGGTAATATATATGGACAAAATAGCAAGTTTTAAGGTCAATCATTTAAATTTACTCCCCGGGCTGTATCTGTCGCGCAAGGACAAAAAAAACGGCGTTGTCGCCACCACTTTCGATTTGAGATTTACAGCTCCCAACCGCGAACCGCCTATGGACGGTTCCGCAATGCATACAATCGAACACCTCGGCGCGACGAGATTAAGAAACGGCGAAAAAAAGGACGATATAATCTACTTCGGACCTATGGGTTGCCGAACGGGGTTTTATCTGACGGTTTTCGGCGACGTAACTCCGCACGACGTTCTGCCGCTTGTTACGGACGTATGCAACTTTATTATTTGTTTCGATGGCGAAATACCCGGGGCGAAACCCGAAGAATGCGGAAATTATCTGTACCAGAATCTGCCGCTTGCAAAGCTGTACGCCCGCAAATACCTTGAAGAACTTAAATATTCACGTTTTACGTACCCCGAATAATATGCGGGCTGGCGCAGTTATATTTTGCCTACGGCAAAGTGATATTGCTGGCGCAGTTATATTGCTTACGCAGTTATATTTTGCCTTGCGGCAAAGTGATATTGCTTCGCAGTTTTATTGCTATCGCAGTTTTATTTTGCCTACGGCAAAGTTAAAAACTTTCGCTTGCGAAAATCTCACTTCCGCTTGCGGAAATATAACTTTCGCTTTGCGAAAATATAACTGTTTGCAACGCAAACAATATAACTTCGGCTTTGCCGAAATATAACTTCCGCCCCGCGGAAATATAACTTTACTTCCCGCCCCATAGGGTGATATAATAATTATATGAGTGAAAGTATTTTAAGAGAAAAAGCAAAAGAATTTGCTAAAAAAATTGTTTTTGTAACAAAATCAATAAACGCGACCACAAAGGAAAATGTATTAACAAACCAACTTTTGCGTTCGGGAACAAGTATCGGAGCAAATATTCACGAAGCTCAATACGGGCACAGCACAAATGATTTTATTTCAAAACTCGAAATAGCTTTAAAAGAATGTTTTGAAAGTGAATATTGGCTTGAACTGTTATTTGAAACAGGTTATTTAGAGGAAACAGAATATAAAAAGCTGAACAACGAATGCGGAATTATAAGAAAAATGCTGATTTCTTCTTGTAAAACCTTAAAGGGTAAAAACGAATAATATGTGCGGTGGGAAGAATA
Source organism: uncultured Clostridia bacterium (assembly GCA_947624005.1). Classification (GTDB taxonomy): domain Bacteria; phylum Bacillota; class Clostridia; order Christensenellales; family Borkfalkiaceae; genus Coproplasma. The sequence goes on along the minus strand of CANQHV010000001.1, from coordinate 57,633 downwards.
TAACCGATTAAATAAGCCCGCGACGTTTAGTCGCGGGCTTATTTGGCATTTTATACAATTGCGTTTGCACGCAATTGTATAAAATGCCCGCGGGCGGAACTTTCGCTCCGCCCGCTTTTTTTAAGTTGTAGTATTATTGATTAATCAATATGCACCGCCGACGTGAGCGTACCAACAAGTGTTACCGAGCGCACCCTTTTCGGTACTGTTCTTATCGCATATGGGCGCCCACACGCTGTAATCATGTCCAGCCGAACCCGCCGTTACGGTATTATACGTTTTGTCTGTCGTTCCGTTTAAAGTAAACGTATAGTTAACACCGCCTATTTCCGCACCGAACACAGCCTTTTGAGCGGTAAAATTCCACTTTGTCTTTTTATCAAGCTTTTGCCTGTCACCCGTGCTCAATATACCAGACTGGAAATAGCCGTCCGAACCCGTCAGACTTCCCGTTTTTGTTCCTCCGAAGTGATTACTTGTCGGATTACTGAAATTCGCGTCATCGCTTATATTGAACAGATATTCGAAATTGTTTTCGGATACGGAAACCGAGCTTACTATATCTTCGGGACCCACAAACTTATAGCTTGCATAACCACGAAGTATATAATAATAAGTTTTCACCCAAGAACCTTCTACTTGACGCTCATTTATAAATGTTTCTCCGTTGTCTGTGGTAACACCGGAAACGTGTACGGTAACCCAAAGCGCGTAAACGTCAAAGTTTTTATTGCCGCCCTTGGCAGTGGCGAAATCTGAAATTTCGGAAAGGTCTGTAATAATCTTCCAACCGTCGGTATCTTCGTACCACCAACCCATAAACTGGTCGGTTAATTGATCTTTGCCGATACTGTCGGGGAAAGGATTTTGGGCATCGCCGTAAACGGTATTTGCCATTTTGCTTTCATCGGGAATGACATAAGTCGGCAAATCGTAACCCGTTGTATCGTTAAAGATACCCGTTTCGGCAGTGTCGCCGAAGATATAATCGTCGCCTTTCTTTACAGGAGTATATGGTGTTTCTGCACCATCCTCACCGTGTTCGGTAGCGGGAACCTGCGTTGTGAACGACAACGCCTGCGTACTGTGTAAAGTGTAGTTTACCGCGTTGCTGTTCCACCAAATATAGTACGTTGCGGCACCCTTAACGGTGAACTCTGTAATTTTTATTGCGCTTTCGCTACCGCGGTTTGCGGTGTAGAAACCGCCGAGGTCGTAGCCGTTGATATCAACGTTTTCGCCCAAAACTTCCGCAAGTTTATTTTCAAGCACACACGTATCGTCGTAAGCGGCTTTAAATGTGTGTTTCCAATAATTATCGTCAGTCTTGGTCCAACCCTTGCTTTCGAACAAGCCGTCGTCCACAGTCGAAATAACTGTTATATCGTACTGCTTGGGGGTGTAATAAGCGAAAATCGTGTCTCCCGCGAGCGAACCTGCGGTGCGACCCGCCAAGGAACCGCCGTCCGCATCGTCCTTAATTCTCCATTCGCCGTTATAACCCTCTTTTTCGGGTACTTCGGGAAGATCTTCGGCAACTATATCGTCTTCGGAATAGTTTTTACTGAACGTATTTACGCCGTTGCCAATATCGTATTCGAAAGTTATTTGAGCTTCGACTTCTTCCCATACCGCCGTAAGTTTATAATCTTCCGACAGGAAAGTTATCTGCGTTATGACTTCACCTTTTTCGTTTACGAAATGGTCGAGTATCCAGGTTTTACCGTTTCCGTCGCTGTATTCTTCGCCGGTTGCGAGTATACGGACTTGGGCGGTTTCACCGAGATTTCCGTTGGTATAGGTGAATACTTTTACCCACTTGCCGACATTTTCGCCCTCGGACTGATATATAAATTCGGGGTCGCCCTCAACTTCGTATTCGGAAACTGCGGTGACGTTAAACGTCAACGGTGAGTAAACAGCGGTTATAACCATATCGCCGTTTACCGTCGTGCTACCGCTCCACTCGACAAATTCGTAGCCGGGAATTACGGGCGCGGTAATGCCTGCCGCTTTCAAAGCGTCTACGTCGAGTTCGACCGTATCGCCCCAATAAGCCGAAAGCGTTCCAACCGTGTCGTAATCGTCCGTCGTCCTGTTGTAAGCGCGGTAAGTTATATTGAAAGGTACGCGTACCCAATCTATATAAATCTTATTTATGCCGCGGTCTACAACGGTTTCGGAAATATTTTCGGCGGTAATTTTTACTTCGTCGCCCGCGGCGTTAAAGTAATGGAATCCGCTTATTTTGTTACCTTGAACTATCGTATCAAGCGAAAGAGGCAATGTGTCACCGTAATAATACTTGATTTCGCGGACAAAACCGTATTTGGTGCCGTCGTCGTTTACGGTATACAAGCCGTTGCCAAGGTCGTACTCGCTGTACAGATACATTGTATATCCCAAAGGATGATACGACGCTTTAACGGTAAGTTCCTCACCCGAGAAATTGTTCACATTGAAGTCGTCCCATACAAGCTCGTGACCCTTTTTAGTTGTTACCGAGTCGATCGAGGGTCTAATTGATAATATATCTTCTTTATTTACGGAGAACCCGTGGTCACCTGTTTTAGTATACAAGAAATACTTTGTCGCAAGCTCGATTGTCCGACTGCTGTCGTCGGGGTCCTCATATACGAAATGAACAGTACCAAGCTGCGCTTCGTAACCGATTTGCGCGTACTTACCCACGAAAAGGCAATTTCCGCTTCCGTCGTCGGTCCAGACTTGCTTACCGCTTTGGGTATTGTAATACTCGTTTACCATTGCTTGGCTCGGCATACCATTTTCCCAAAGGTCTTTAAGTATATTCGCAGGCGAATTTTCCAAAATGTCTTGATATACATTTTCGGGATTTATTTTTTCCGACCCCAAAGTCCTTTCACTGACGAAATCGCCGTGAGGGTTATCGAAAGTCAAGGTTGCGTTAATATCTATGTTAAGTGTAACTACCACTTTAACGCTTAACTTGGTGGAAAGAGTAAGTTTTTCTATCACGTCGTCGTCGCCGCCAGTAAGGAAGAGATTAACTATGATATCCTGCAAACCGCTAATAAGCGCGTCGCCGTGAATACCTACGGATAATGCTTCTTTTGCAGAGCTGTATCCGCTATTATAGGTTAAACTTGCAAGATATTTGTTTATCGTTTCGCCCAAATCGGCGCTGCGAGCAACGGTTTCGGTCTGCTGATTATCTCCGTTATCGGTCGAGGGAGCCGAAATCTTATCGACAAGATTTTCTGATATTGTGCTTGCAAAATTGAACATAAAGTTCAACTGGTCCATAAGGGTCGCAGTGAAATTTTCAAGTGTCATTACACGGTAAATAACAACAGGCGTGCTATATGTTTTGAAACTTAAACCTTCATAATAGTTAGTCTGAACGCGCTTCATATAGACCATACCGTGTTCGATAACCAAATCAAGCGTAGTATTGCCGTTTATCAAAGCGATAGCAACTGCGGTACCGGGTATAAACAAGCGAGCGTGAACGCTGAGTTCGCCGTTTTCGTCTATGGCAATATCAAGACCACGAACTTGAACATTGACTTCCTTTGCCTCAAAACTTCCAACAGCAACTGTTAAATTTAACACGCCGCTTATATAGAAATGGTCGTTGACGTTGTATACGTCTTGTTCCTTATGCGTAGCGGTATTCGCAAGGGCTTTAAGAACGTCAGAGATACCCGCAATATTCAAGTAAGCGTTGTCGGAATCTGCGGCGGGTGTAGCGACTGTAACGCCGTATTTTATGCCGACGTCGAGGTCGAGCTTTTTAGACATCTTGTCGTAGTAGACGTTTTTAAGGCTGACGTGCGTAAGGCGGCTGTACGTTTTTACCGTAGGTTCGGAGCTTTCGTCCGAAGTTGCCGCCTCGGGCGCGGTTTCGGTTGCCACGTCTTCGGGGTAAGTATAGTTTTCTTTTTCCGCAACGAAAGTGATATCCCCGATATCGCCCTGACCGTAGATAAGGTTTGAATCGAGCGTAAGGGTATACTTTTTGCCTATCACCGAAGTTGTAACGTCTTCGGAAGGAGCACCGCTTTCTTCGGCGGGCGCGGTAATGTCTTCTATGCTTATACCTTTGATATATCCGTTAAGTTCGGGCTTGAACAGGTCGTTCTGCTCTTCGTCGCCGCCGAGGTCGCCGTTGCCATCGGGAAGTTCGAGGTCAACGGTCTGAATACCGTTGTCGGAGTTTGCGACGTCAGAGTCGTTTTTATAGTTCTTCAAAGCGGTTACAACTTCGGAAATTTTTGCCAAAACGCCGTTTACTTTGCCGACCGCACCGTTGACGGTGTCGAGCAAGCCGCTTCCGCCGAGCAAACCGTTGCCCAAAGCCTGCAATTGCGCTTGCTGGTCGAGCGACGGCAGCCAAGTTTTGATAAGCAGATTTTCAACTACGTCGATATCGACATTCAATACGGTTGCCGCCGCGCTTATCACCGTCATTAATTCGCTTACGGGAGCGTGGAGTTTGACAGGATTGAAACCGTCCTCTTTGGAGTAAGTAGTTTCGTTGATTTTATATTCGGGGTGATAAGTCGAGATTGTAAGGTATATGTCGAGGATATGGTCTGCTTCTCCCGTATTATTGTCGTAGTCCATAAAGTACGCGTCGAGATAGAAGCTCGAACCGTTTTCGTCGCGGTTTGCCAATGTAAATTCGACGTGGGCTTTCATATCGGGCGAAAGCACGAATTTCTGTACGGTGTTATCGCCGAAAGCAATTTCAACGGGATATTTTTCACCCCTTTCGTACTGCACCTTGCCCGTTATATCGTACAATGCTTTGTCTTCGGTCGCGCCGTCTTGCGCGCCGTCTTGCGCGCCCTCCGCCGCGGGTTGAGTAGCGGTCGTAAGCGCAGGCGCGACAAGCGAACCTTCAAGCGTAAGTTCGAATTGTTTCTGAATTAAAATTTCGAGGGTTGCGCCGACATAGTCGAGCATTTCGCACAAGTCGTCCGCCGTGACATAGGGGAATAAAGTGCCGTCGGCAAGCGCAAGCTTCGACAGGTCGTACTCTTTGAAGTGCGCGTCGAACGCCTCGGCGTTTTCGAACGCCTTGACGTGCAGAGAGGTGCCGTCGATTGTTATTTTACCGTCGGTGTACCCGACAGAAATACCGAGCATACCGTTTGCGGCTTCCGTTTCGTCGTTAAGCTGAATAGTAAGGCCGTCGTAAGCGAGTTTGATAACGCCCTTGCCGTCCGCGACTGTATCGGGTTCAAGAATCTGTACTTTGCTTAAAATTTTGAGAACAGTTTCTATTGTCGAATTTGTGCCGTCCTCGCCCTCTTCACCGTCGGAAGTTAAGGCGATAGCATTGCTCGCTACCTGTTCGCCCGAATCCAATATGCCTTTCAGCATATCTATAATATCGGGGATGCTTTTTATAACTTCGAGGAAGTCGATTTTCTTTAAAGCGTCGGTAAGTTTATCGCCGCTTAACTCGGGTATGGGAAGATTTTCTTCCTTTATTCCCATTCCCTCGCCCATAATATGAGTTCTGACGCGGTTGTAAAGGTCTGCCGCGGCTTTATCGAGTTTGTCTAAATCGGGGGTGCCGCCCTCTTTGTTTTCAATATCGAGGGTTATGCCCGCGCCGCCGTAGACGAGATAGAATTTATCGCTTAACTGAACGTAAAGGTTGTGTTTGCCGCCGTTTACGTCAAGCGCTACCTGCGCGTTGACTTTAACGCCGCCTTTCCAACCGACGTCGATACGGGGAACGGAAAGTTTTACGTCCGTTTTGGCGTTATCAAAGTGGAAATCGCCGTTTACCGAAACCGCGCCCGCAGTAACGATATCGTTTACTTTTGCGAGTATATTGTTAAGGTCGTCGTATGCAAGCGCGTCTTCGTTCTGAGGAATTACGGGAGCCGCAGTGCCTGCGCAGGCGGTAAGGGTTAAGCCCAAACCGCTGCCCGCGGTTATATTGCCCTCGGCGTTTCTGCCCGTGGTTACTTCTATTTTGCCGTCGTCCTTCAACCGGACTTTGAGAGAGCCGAATTCGCCTATGTCAAGCCCGAGCGCGGACAAAACGGGGGTTAAATTGTCAATCGTGAGGCTGATTTCACTGCCGAGTTTAAGTTTTATGTTATTTGCGAAATCTTCGTCGTTTATGGCGGACTTTATAAGCCCCGCGAGATTTATGCCGCTGTCGTCATTTTCTCCGTCTGCGGGAGGAACGTCTGACGTTTGGTCATTGCTTTCGTCCTTGTTTTCGCCCTTAATGGTGTTTATAAGGGTTTTTACGTAATCAATCGCCTGCGAAATATTCGCTTTGATTTTCGCGGAGCCGAGAGTGTTTGACGTGGGGGTTTCGTCTGCTATATTTCCGTCGGTGCTGTCGCTTAACGAAACGTATGCAGTGCCCGAAGCGCCGTCGCCGCCGTCGTATGTAAGGTCGAGAACTTTTTTAACCTGCGCGTCCTTGGAAGCGACGGTAAGGTTGAGGTTAGCCGCCGCCGTAAGAGCGCGGCCGTTGGTAGGAAGCCCTATCGAAACATTACCGCTTGCGGAAAGAGTGTTGTCGGCGGTTTCCACGTCTACCGCAACGTCGATTGCGGGCGCGGATATAATGTCGATTACGCCGAGAAGATTGAGCAACGAATTGCCTATACTGTCGTAAGCGGATTTTTTGGTGATTTTATCGTGCATTGCCACAGCGCCGCTTGCAGGCGTTACGGTAAAGCCGAAATTTTCCCCCGCGAGCTTGGTTCCGAATGCGAGAGATTTGAACGTTATGTTTGTATCGGCGTCGATAGCGAAGTCGAAAGTCGCGTCCATTCCGAGCACCTTGCCCGTAAGGGTCGCGCCCGTCTTTTCGGGGTTGACGGTATAAACGCCGCTGCCTATAAGCGTCGAAAAATCAAACGCGCCGAGGTTGACGCCCAAACCGCTTAAATTGCTTAAAGCGTCGCTGACAAGGCGGTATTTATTTTCGCCGTAATCGAGATAAAAGGCGTTTTTCTCGCGGACGTTCGCGCCCGCGCCGTATTCTATATAGATATTGCCTATTTCGGCGCGCAGACAATTGAAAGTTATATTGTCGCGCGTATCTGCGGGCGCAATGTCGAACGCAAGCGCGCCCGCGATTACGTCGTCGCCGATTTTAAGGTCCAAATTGAAATATTCTTCCTGCCCTATCGCCGACGAGAAACCCTCTGAAAGGCTTGTGAACGCGTCGAGCGTTTTTTCGGCGGGGTCCGCGGGGTCGGCGGGGTCTGCCGAAGCGGAAGTTTGCGTCCAGCCCGCGTACAGCGTTATATCGGACGTTACTTTGGTTTCGACGGTGTTGCAAAGTTCTGCGCACGCCGCGTCGAAATACCAGCCGCCGAACGAATACGAATACGTTTCGTCAGAAGGACGGACCAGAACCGAAGAAGCGGGCGTATTAATCGTGCCGTCCTCGCCCGATAATATCGGGTCGAGCGCGGGCGCGCCCTCGTAGTTGAGGTCGAAAGTTACCGCGTATCTTCCCGAACCGTCGCTTTTGTTTTTGCAGGCGGTAAAACCGAGCGCCGCCAAAGCCGCGACAAGCGTTATTGTCAAAATCAGAAAAATCTTTTTTATATGTTTCAAAGTTTTTACTCCTTTAATTCAACTTTACCGAAAGCCCGCAACCGAGAAGGGACGTAGCCGTCGCGATATGCGTATCGAGAATGGGTTTGAAATATGTTTCGTAGGCGTCGCTGGAACAATCCTGTACCGTGCCGTCTACGTCGGTTACTTTATCGGTACCGTAGCTGTATACGGTGTAGCTGCCCGTCGTGTCGCAGGTGGTTTTAAGAATTTCGGCAACCTCCGCCCTGTACTTTTCGGACGATTCTGTTTTGATTACCCGCCATTCGCTGTCGAAGTAATAGGTTATTTCGATTGCGTTGTATTCGGGGAAGTCGGAAAGTCCGCCCGTGCGCACCATCTGATACTTATAATAATAAGCCGCGGAATTTTTCTGCATATCGTCGAACTCCGGGTTGGTGCTGTCGTAAGTGACGGGATTCAAAGTATACGTCTGCTTGTACAAGCCGTCTTCGGTCTTTTCGACGTCGGTCGCTTTAAGCAGTGTGTTGCCGTTTATCAGATAAACCGAAAACTCGGTGGGAGGAAGTCCGCGCCAGGTTTTGAAGTCGTATACGGGGGCTTTGTCCGACTCGGTGGGGGTGCGGCTTTCGTCGGGAACGATATTGCCCGCCGCGTCCCTTTCCGCCTCGACGGGTAAATCGAATATAAGGGTCGAATTTGCGTCCCAGGGCGTTTTCTGACCGTTATAGCTTGAAGCCTTGCCCCAATATTCGCGGGCGATTACCCTGCCGTCCGCCACGCAGAACTGACGGGCGTTTTCCACGCTGATTCCCATAAACGATTTTTTGCTTGTCGTCAGGTCGCAGGAAATAAGCCTGCCGTCTTTGAAGTGCTTCCACGTCTGGACGTCCTGGTCTATGGGCGTATTGGTTTTTACCACGCCGTGATAGTAACACGACCATTCGGTCTGCTCGTCGAAACGCTGATGCATAAACGCCACGTTGTAAAGCGCGTCCGAATCTTTCATATAATCTTCGGGCGTCTTGTCCGCGGGAATTTCGCTTTTCGCGGTTTCGAGCCCGAGGTCCGAAAACAATCCGAGATTGCTCTTCTTTCTGAGCGCGCCGCCGACGGCGAATACCGAAAGAAGCAATACCACCGCCGCGACCGAAATCGCAATGCCCTTTAAAAGTCTGTGTTTTTTGACTACGGGCAGAACCTTTACGGTAGTGGGTTTTTCACCCTCCGCCGTTACGGGGGTTTTACGCTTTTTTATGCTTTTAAGCCCCGCCTTTTTCGCAAGGTTCAACTCCCCGTCTTTTTCGGGATGCACGCCCGCGTCTGCCGCTACCTGCATTCCTTCGTCTATCGAAAGCATTTTTTGTTTTTTACGCTTTGTCATCCTTTAATTTTCTCCGTGTTTTTACGGCCGCGGAACTCCGCAAACCATATTATATATATGAAAATTATGACAAGAGTATACCCCTCTTATGACAAATTGTCAACCTTGTAACGGGGGGTTATGATATTTTTTTGAGGAAAATTACAACTTTTTTATGAAATTTTTAAAATTACACGACAAAATGTTGCGTAATTGTAGTTTAACAATTTTTGCGCGCAAAAAATTTGTAATAGTTTGATATGACAATAGTCATACCGCAAAAAATGACGATTTCCGCGCAATTGAGTTGACAATAAAGCTTATTTATTTTACAATAGAATGAAACTTGATTTTATAATTCCGCGTATGCGGAAGGAGTACGCTATGAAGTTAAACGGAGCTGAAATTTTAATCAACTGCCTTTTGGAGCAGGGCGTGGATACCGTGTTCGGTTACCCCGGCGGAACGGTGCTTGACATTTACGACGCGCTTTACAGAAACGGCAAAATCAACCACGTTCTTACCGCCCACGAGCAGGGCGCGGCGCACGCCGCAGACGGCTATGCGCGGGTTACGGGAAAAGTGGGCGTGTGTTTCGCGACCTCGGGTCCCGGAGCCACCAACCTTGTAACGGGCATTGCAACCGCCTATATGGACAGCGTGCCTATGGTCGCGATTACGGGCAACGTCGGAGCGGCGATGCTCGGCCGCGACAGCTTTCAGGAAGTGGATATCTGCGGCATAACCATACCCGTCACAAAGCACAATTACATAGTAAAAGACGTCCGCGAGCTTGCGGCGACCGTGCGCGAAGCGTTTAAAATCGCGTCGTCGGGCAGAAAGGGTCCCGTGCTTATAGACATACTCAAAAACGTGCAGACCGAGCAATGCGAATACGAACCCGCAAAGCCCGTCAAAACGGTACACCGCAAAGTGGAACCCGCCGAACTTACAAAGGTTGTCGAGGCAATATCCGCCTCGAAAAAGCCGATTATTATGGCGGGCGGCGGCATTATATCCTCCGAATCGAGCGCGCTTTTGCACGAGTTCGCAAAAAAAATCGACTGCCCCGTCGCCTATACGCTTATGGGCAAGGGCTGTATACCCGAAGACGATAAGTTATGCCTCGGAATGATAGGTATGCACGGAACTCTCGCCGCGGCGCGCACGCTTATAGCCGCCGATACGGTTATAGCCCTCGGCACCCGCTTTTCGGACAGAGTGGCTTTAAACAGAGATAAGTTCGCGAAAGACAAGACGGTTATTCATATCGACATTGACAACGCCGAAATAAACAAAAACGTAACCTCCACCCTTCACGTTATGGCGGATTTGAACGAAACGCTTAAAACGCTTATACCCCTTGTTAAACCCGCCGAAAGAAAGACGTGGTTTTTGGAAATCAACTCTTACCGCAAGATAGGCGAAGAGAAAAAGGATACCTCGATACTCGCATATAAGATAATTTCGACGGCTTCCCGCCTCGCGCCCGAAAACTCGACGCTTGTAACAGACGTCGGTCAGCACCAGATGTGGGCGGCGCAGTACTATGCGGTAAACGCCCCCCGTTCGTTCTGTTCGTCGGGCGGGCTGGGTACAATGGGCTACGGTATGGGCGCGGCGATAGGCGCGGCGTTCGGCAGCGGCAGACTTTCCGTCCTCGTTACGGGCGACGGCTGTTTCGGAATGAATATGAACGAACTTATGACCGCCGTTTCGCAGGGCGTGCCGCTTGTGATTTTGCTTATGGACAACGGCGTTTTGGGTATGGTCAGACAGTGGCAGAAAATTTTCTACTCCCGCCGCTTCTCGCAGACAAACTTAAACCGCAAGATAAACTACGTGGCGTACGCCGAAAGCGTGGGCGCGAAAGGTCTTATGATTGACAGCGCCGAAAAGGTCGAACCCGTCCTTAAAGAGGCGTTCGCCTATGCGACGCAAAACGCGGCTCCCGTACTCGTTGACTGCCGCATATCATGCGACGAAAACGTTTTGCCCATGATAAAACCGGGTATGACTTACGATACCCAACTCGAAAAAATGGAGGAAAATTAAATGGCGGAATTCAAGAAATATACGATAGGCGCGCTCGTATCGAACAAGAGCGGCGTTCTTACGCGGATTTCGGGGCTTTTCGCCCGCCGCGGCTATAATATCGACAGCCTTTGCGTATGCGCCACCGAAGACCCCAATATTTCGCGTATGACGATAATACTCGTAGGCGACGAATATATGCTGTACCAGATGATACGTCAGATGGACAAACTCGAAGACGTCAAAAAGATAGGTTGCGCCAACGAACTCGACTGCGTTTACCGCGACCTTATGCTTGTAAAGGTTTCCGCCGCGCCCGAAATACGCAACCAGATTGTCGAGATAAAGGACATTTACAAGGCGAAAGTCGTAGACCTTTCAATCGACACGATGATACTCGAAATCACGGGCGACCCCGAAAAACTCGACGCCTTCGTGCGGGTTCTCGAACCCTACGGAATACTCGAAATGCAGCGCACGGGCGTAACCGTTCTCGCGCGCGGCAAGCACACTTTAAAAGACCGCGATTGCTACGGCGACGAGGAAATATGAGCATATACTCCGATAAAAACGCCCTCCGAAAGCAAAATTAGGCGGGGCAATCGGAAAGGCCTGAACCCCGCCGAAAACGCGGAAAAATTCAGAATAAAATTACGACTTTGAGGTTGATTATGGATACAAACGGCAACATTTTTTCGACAGGCGCCGATATGAGTTCGCAGAGGTCGCTTCTCCGCGCGCTCGGTTGGACGGACGACGAGATAGCCAGACCTCTCGTCGGGATTATATGCGCGCAAAGCGACATAATCCCCGGGCATATGCATCTGAACGATATAGCGAAAGCCTGTTCCGAGGGCGTGATTTCCGCGGGCGGAAAGCCCGTCACGGTACCCTCGATAGGCGTTTGCGACGGCATAGCGATGGGGCACGCGGGAATGAAGTACTCCCTCCCCTCCCGCGAACTTATAGCCGACAGCGCGGAAACGCTTTTGCGCGCACACGGCTTTCAGGCGGCGGTGTTTATAGGCAACTGCGACAAAATTATCCCTGGTATGCTTATGGCGGCGGCGAGGGTGAACATACCCTCGATATTCGTTTCGGGCGGACCTATGCTTGCTGGAAGAGTGCGCGGAAAAAAGACCTCGCTTTCGACTATGTTCGAGGAAGTCGGCGCGTACAACGCGGGGATAATCGACGCGGACGAACTTAAAAACTTCGAATGTAACGCTTGCCCCACCTGCGGTTCGTGTTCGGGTATGTTTACGGCAAACAGCCTGAACTGCCTTTGCGAAGCGCTCGGTATGGCGCTCCCCGGCAACGGCACGATACCTATGGTCTATTCGCAAAGACTTGCGCTTGCGAAGAACGCGGGCGTGAAAGTTATGGAACTTCTGCGGCGCGACATAAAGCCGCGCGATATTATGACGGCGGCGGCGTTTAAAAACGCCGAAACGGTGGATATGGCGATAGGCGCGTCCACCAATACCGTCCTGCACCTTTTGGCCGTGGCGAGCGAGGCGGAAGTCGATACGATTTCGGTCGATACGATGAACGGAATTTCGGAAAAAACTCCCAATCTTTGCCGTCTTGCGCCCGCGGGCGAACACTATATCGAAGAACTTAACGAGGCGGGCGGCATTTCCGCGGTAATGAAAGAACTTTACGACGCAAATCTTTTGGACGGCGAAGTTATGACCGCGAGCGGCGTTAAGCTTAAAGAAGTAATTAAAAACGCAAAAAATTACGACGAAGAGATTATCCGCCCCGTTTCGAACCCCTATTCGAAGCAAGGCGGGCTTACGATACTAAAAGGCAATCTTGCGCCCGAGGGCGCGGTAGTCAAAAAATCGGCGGTAGACCCCAAAATGTACAGACATTCGGGACCCGCAAGGTGCTTTGACAGCGAAGAAGAGGCTATGACGGCGATTTCGTCGGGCAAAATAGTCAAGGGCGACGTGGTGGTTATACGCTACGAAGGTCCCAAAGGCGGTCCCGGAATGCGCGAAATGCTTACCCCCACCTCCGCCATTGTAGGCGCGGGACTGGGCGCGGACGTCGCGCTTATCACCGACGGAAGATTTTCGGGCGCGACGAGGGGCGCGGCGATAGGTCACGTCTGCCCCGAAGCCGCAGAGGGCGGACTTATCGGTCTTGTCAAAGACGGCGATATTATTGATATCGACATTCCCGCCTGCGAGATTAACCTGCGCATATCCGCGGAGGAAGAACAAAAACGCCGCAAGAATTTCAAGCCCGTCGAAAAGCAGGTTTCGGGCTATCTGAAACGTTACAGGGCTATGGTTTCCTCGGCTTCGCACGGGGCGGTTTTCAAGAAAATTTAAAGAGGGCTTAACTATGGGAATGACTATGTCGCAGAAAATTCTCGCCGCGCACGCGGGAATGAAAGAGGTTAAAGCGGGACAGCTTATAAACGCGAAAATCGACTTGGCGCTTGCCAACGATATCACGGGTCCCGTAGCCATAAAAGAATTCGGAAAGACGGGCGTAAAAAACGTTTCGGACAGCGCGAAAATCGCGCTTGTTATGGACCACTTCGCGCCCAATAAAGACATAAAAAGCGCGCAGCAGTGCAAAATCTGCCGCGAATTTGCCGCCGAACAGAATATAGAAAACTTCTTCGACGTCGGTAAAATGGGCATAGAGCACGCCCTTTTGCCCGAACAGGGGCTTGTGGGCGCGGGCGACCTTGTCATAGGCGCGGACAGCCATACCTGCACTTACGGGGCTTTGGGCGCGTTTTCGACGGGCGTTGGCTCGACGGATATGTGCGCGGGTATGATGAGCGGCGAGGCGTGGTTCAAAGTGCCCTCCGCCATCAAATTCGTATTGCACGGCAAGCCCGCGAAATACACCTGCGGCAAGGACGTGATTTTACATATCATCGGACTTATCGGCGTTGACGGCGCGCTTTACAAAAGTATGGAATTTACGGGCGACGGCGTTGCGAACCTTTCAATCGACGACAGATTCACCATTTGCAATATGGCTATCGAGGCGGGCGCGAAAAACGGCATTTTCCCCGTAGACGGAGTTACGCTCGAATATATGAAAGGGCGTTTCAAGCGCGAAGCGCGGATTTTTTCCGCCGACGACGACGCCGAATACGACGCGGTTTACGATATCGACCTGTCGGCGTTGAAACCCACCGTCGCGTTCCCCCACCTGCCCGAAAACGCCAAAACCGAAGAGGCTTGGGGCGATATAAAAATAAATCAGGTGGTTATAGGCAGCTGCACAAACGGACACATTTCCGACCTGAGAATCGCGGCTGAAATTTTAAAGGGCAGAAAGGTCGCAAAAAACGTGCGCGCGATTATAATTCCCGCCACCAACGAAATTTATCTGCAAGCCGTACACGAAGGGCTTGTCGATATCTTCATAAACGCGGGCGCGATAGTTTCCACCCCCACCTGCGGACCCTGTTTGGGCGGATATATGGGCATTCTCGCCGAAAACGAAAGGGCGGTATCTACCACAAACCGCAACTTCGTCGGCAGAATGGGTCACGTTTCAAGCGAGGTTTACCTCGCCTCGCCCTACGTCGCGGCGGCAAGCGCGGTGACGGGCAGACTTTCTTCTCCGGAGGACTTATAATGTTAGTAAAAGGAAGAGTTTTCAAATACGGCAACGACGTCGATACCGACGTTATCATACCCGCAAGATACCTTAACACGACGAGCGAGGAAGAACTTGCCTCGCACTGTATGGAAGATATCGACGCGGACTTCGTAAAAAACGTCAAAAAAGGCGATATAATAGTCGCGGGCGACAACTTCGGTTGCGGCTCTTCGCGCGAACACGCGCCCATAGCAATAAAGGCAAGCGGCGTTTCGCTTGTCATAGCGAACTCGTTCGCGAGAATATTTTACAGGAACTCGATAAATATAGGTCTGCCCATTCTGGAATGTCCCGAAGCGGTCAAGGCAATTTCGGCGGGCGACGAAGTTTCGTGCGAGCTTTCGACGGGCGTAATAAAGGACGAAACGACGGGCAAAACGTTCACGGCGGAAGCTTTCCCCGAATTTATTCAGGCGATAATTTCCGACGGCGGACTTCTCCGTCATCTGTCAAAAAAGTAAAAAGTGAGCATATATATTGATATTTTTTGTTGAGGTGGACCAATGACTTATAATATTGCCGTGCTTGACGGCGACGGAATCGGACCCGAAATCTGCAACGGCGCGATAAAGGTTTTAAAGCGCGTCGGCGAAAAATTCGGGCATACGTTCAATTTCAGACATCTTCTTATAGGCGGTTGCGCGATAGACGCGACGGGCAGTCCGCTCCCCGAAGAAACGGTAAATGCGTGCCTTGCCTCCGACAGCGTGCTTTTGGGCGCGGTGGGAGGCTATAAATGGGACAATCTCCCCGGCGACAAACGCCCCGAAAAGGGACTTTTGGGGATTAGAAAGGCTATGGGGCTGTATTCGAACATACGCCCCGCAAAACTTTGGAAAAGCCTTGCGAAAGCTTCGCCGCTTAAATACGAACTCGTAAAAGACGGCGTTGAAATAATCATTGTGCGCGAACTTATCGGCGGAATTTATTTCGGCGACAGAGAGCGCGGCACAGACAAAAACGGCGCGGAATATGCCTTGGATACCGAAAAATATTCGGTGCCCGAAATCGAGCGCATAACCCGCATAGCGTGCGAACTTGCGATGAAACGTTCGAAAAAACTCGTTTCGGTAGACAAAGCAAACGTTTTGGAAACGTCGAGGCTGTGGCGTAAAACCGTCCACGAATATGCGGCGAAAAACTTCCCCGAAGTCGAAGTTACGGACGTGCTCGTAGACAATATGGCTATGCAGATAGTCAAAAACCCCGCGCAGTTCGACGTTGTTGTAACAAGTAACATCTTCGGCGACATACTCTCGGACGAAGCGGCGCAGGTCACGGGTTCGATAGGTATGCTCGCCTCCTCTTCCCTCGGCGATACCGCGCGCGGGCTGTACGAGCCCATTCACGGCTCCGCACCCGATATCGCGGGCAAGGATATCGCAAACCCCATAGCGACTATTCTCGCCGCGGCTATGATGTTGAGGGACAGCTTCAACCTCACGCGCGAATACGACGCAATAGAAAGCGCGATACAGAAAGTCCTCGATAAAAACATTCGCACCGCCGACATTATGGAAGAGGGAATGATTAAAGTTTCGGGCAGCGTAATGTCCGATTTGATAGCTGACGTAATATGATAGAAGAAAACGTAAAAAAACTGCTTTCGGAGGCGCCCGAATACAACCCGCAGGGCGAGCGCGTAAGAATAGTCGCGGCGGTCAAAATGCAGACCGCGGAGGACATTAACCGCGCGATTGCGGCGGGAATTACCGATATAGGCGACAACCACGTGCAGGAATTTAAGGAAAAGTACGACCTTATTGTCGGCAACCCCGCCCGCCACTTTATCGGGCATTTGCAGACAAACAAGGTCAAGTATCTTATAGGCAAGGTTGCCTTATACCACTCGGTTGACAGATTGCAACTTGCCGAAGAACTGTCAAAAAGAAGTCTGAACGCGGGAATTTCCAGCGAAATTCTGTTGCAGATTAATATCGGCAACGAGCAAACGAAAGGCGGTTTTGCTCCCGACGACGCGTTGCAAGCCTTGAAAGACGTTTCCGCGCTCGGCGGGCTTAAAATCCGCGGATTTATGGCTATGCTCCCCTTTTCGGACGACCAAAACCTTTTAAGAACGCTTGCGCTTCGAATGCGCGCGCTTTTCGACGAGGCGAAGAAAAATTCGGAAGATTTCGACACGCTTTCGATGGGTATGAGCGGCGATTGGAAGCTGTGCGTGGAAAGCGGCTCGAATATGGTCCGCATAGGCACGGCGATTTTCGGCGCGAGAAATTACGCGAAATAGTTTTCGCTTGGTTCAGGCGCATTTGCGCAAGGCGCGAACCCTCAAACAAAAATACATAAACTTACGGCGGCGGGCGCAGATTGCGCCCGCCGCCGCCGTAAGAAGTATAAATCAGTAAATTTAAAAGCGCTGGCGCGAAACTTCGCGCCAACGCTTGATTTTAAATGCATAATAAGCCGCCCTCCCCAAAGGCTAAAAACAATTTCATAAAATATATCATTCTTTTTGTGGTGCGGTCTTGTTTAAAAGCCCCGCAAAGTGACTTTCATCCAGTCCTGCGGCATAATCAAAATTATAGTTCATAAGTACTTCTCCGTCCATTACGGGGTTATCGTCAACCTCTTGGGGACTGCACGTAATTTGCATTGTAAGCTTACTGCCCAAAGTTTTTATACTGTTTATTTCCCATTGGGATTGTATATCCGCCTCTCCTTCTCCCCATATAGAAAATATAATATTTAATGAATTTGTAAAATATGTGTCTCGAATAATGCGATCTAAAATTGCATTATCCAAACTTTCGGACAGATTGCTTTCTATGAGTTCGCTTGCTTTTTGCACATTGCCGTATATTGCAATCGAGGCTATGCACGCACACTCACAAAGATATATTGCCGCTTGATTTTTATAAAAATCTTCATAGTACTCTACCGTCAGCGTCGGACGCGTATTCTGACTGCTTCCGTCTGCCGATATTTCTTTATTAACAGGATAAAAATCGTCGTCGAAGTACTGCAATTCATAGACTTCGTTATCCACGACCAAAATCCCGCCGGCACCAAAATCCGAAGTTATCTGCGCCCCCAAATTATCCTTTGCAATAAAATTGTTAAAATCTGTAATATTTATAGACGACTTTTCACCACGCAAAAATTCATATTCGATTTTTTGTTTTGATTGAATTTGATATATCTTTTTATACTGTCCGTCCTCACCAATTTCGCTTTTAAAATTGCCATTTAAAGACGTGCCGTTGTCAATTGAAACTTTCGAATTATCGGAAGCGATAAATTGTTTTGTATAATCAATTAAAACTTCAATCGCCTCTTCTTGTGCGACCTGCGTATATCCGTCATCGGCTTGTTTCGCATCACCTTGCCGACACCCCACCGCAAAAACAGACAAAACAACTGCTAAAATCGCAAAAATCAAAAAAAATCTTTTTAACTTTTTCATATACAAATTTCCCTTATGTAGATTGTTATCTACTTAATTTTAGTACGTTATTAGCGTACTTGTCAAGTATCAGCGTACTAATTGCATATAATTTTTTATATGGAAAAAGTCACTAAATTCAAAGAAAGATTCAATGAAGTTTTAAACTTTTCGTATATAAAACAGACAGAGCTTGCAAAGGCGGCGAACATTTCAAAACAATGCATATCGGACTATAAATCGGGAAAAAGTGTGCCAAGTATTGACACGCTGTATCTAATGTGCAAATTTTTGGACATTTCGGCAGATTATTTGTTGGGTTTGGAAAAATAAAATTAAACATTTAATTTTTCTCTATTAATCACTTTTTGAGTGCATCTTTACTTTCTGATACAAAAACTTACGGCGGCGGGCGCAGATTGCGCCCGCCGCATATATTTATAGCCCAAATACCGAAAGTCGGCATATATTTGATATTCTATACAGAAAAAAGCCCGCGTGCCGTAAGCACGCGGGCTTGAATATTTTTTCGGTTTATTCGCCCTTGAAAGGCAGTAACGAAGCGACGCGCGCGCGCTTTATCGCTTTCGAAAGCTCGCGCTGATGCTTTGCACAGGTGCCGCTCATACGACGGGGAAGCATTTTCCCGCTTTCGGTTACGAACTTTTTAAGACGAGCGACGTCTTTGTAGTCGATAACCTCCACTTTTTCCTGGCAGAACATGCACACCTTTTTGCGGGGCGTTCTTTTATATACCTTTTTGGCAGTTTTTACGTCTTCCATAAATTATCTCCTTATAGTCGTCAGAAGGGAATGTCGCTGTCGTCGTCGAAAGGTTGAAGCGCGGGCTGACGGCGCTGATTGCCGCCCGCGGGACGTTGTTCGGCGGGTTCGTCGGGAACGTATCCCGAGCCGTCGCCCTGATTCTTGGGCGTAAGAAATTCGACGTTGTCGCACACGATATCGACCGCCGTGCGGCGCGCGCCCGTGCTGTCTTCGTAATTTCTGGTTTCAATCGAACCCGTAACGGCTACCTTATTCCCCTTTTTCACATAGCGTGCGACCCGTTCGCCGAGTCCGCGCCACGCTACGCAGTTGAAAAAGTCGGTTTTGCGTTCGCCGTCCGCTCCGCTGTAATTTCTGTTTACGGCTATCGAAAAACGGCATATTGCCACCCCGCCGCTCGTTTCGGTGAGTTCGGGGTCGCGCGTTAAATTCCCTATCAAAAATACCTGGTTCATATTCTTTTCCTTGGCTTATTTCTTGGTTATCAATCTTCTTAAAACTTCCGACGACAGCCCCGCGATACGGTCAAGTTCTTTAACCGCCTGGGGTTCCGCCTCGAACGCAATGAGAACGTAATAGCCGTCCTGCTTATAATTGATGGGATAAGCAAGCTTTTTTACGCCCCACTTTTCGACGGAAGTTACTTTACCGTTTGCGGAAATGATATCCGTAAACTTTGTTTCGAAAGCGTCTTTCGCCTCGTCGGACAAGGACGCGTCCAAAACGTAAAGCATTTCGTAAGTTTTCATAATTTCACCTCCCGGACTTAATCGGCATACCACCTGCGGTATGCAAGGTAAAAGGCGGAATTTCCGCCCGCGGATTTTTTCCGCTTTTAAATATTACAATAAATCGACGGGCTTGTCAACTTATTTTAACCTTAAAAACCGCCCGTATACGTCTTGCGCCGCTATAAGCCGCGGAGCAGATCCCATATACCGTCCTTATTGACAACCATATTGAAAGATTCTATTATCTCTTTAAGCGTACACTCGCCGTATTTTTTCATAGTGTGGTGATCATCGTTCATCATAACTTCTTCTTCCAAAATGTCGTTATTGGTATAGGTTATTATTTCAGCGTCGGACAGTTCGCGCATTGTGCTCGCTTCCATATTCTTCTGTACCCTTGTTACAAGCGAGCCCGTTTCGGCAAGTTCGAAAAGCGTGTCTACCCTTGCCGCTTCGGGGTCGGCGTTTTCGGGTTTATTCATAACAATTATCTTCCAAAGCGACGCGGGCGCGCCGAAGGTGAAATAGTCGCCCGATTGCAAAGCGGTCTTTTCAAGTCTGCCGCGGTCCGAGCGCGTTTCGGCGGTAGAATTTACCGCGTCGTACCCGCCGTCGTCGTTTAAGGTATAGTACGCGAACGAGGGGTCGTAGCCTATAAGATACGTCTTATTGCCATCTTCGTCCGTTTCGAAGCCGTAGGTATAGTATTCCGCGCCCTCCTCGCTGAACTTCGCGTTTGTAAGCTTGCCGTTGCCGTTTGCAAGCGAATAAGTTTCGTCAACGCCCTTTACGTAGTACAGCGCGCGGGGTTCGAACGTTTCTGCCTTTGTAATAGTCGCCGAATCTGCGTCCACGGCTTTGTAAACTTCGGCGGGAACGGTAAGCGCGTCTTCGCCGTCGGCGGTCATTCCGTATACTTCGTCGGCGAACAGCCACTGTACGGTAAGGGTGTTAAGGTCGCTTTCAAGCGATTTTATGGTTGACGGCGCAATGGCTTTTAAAATTCTGTTCGACGAAGTATCGCCCACTATGTCGCCTATCGGCACGTCTTCCATAATGCCGTCTATGCGCTCGTTGAGGTTGCTTATGGTAAGCGCTTCGAGCTGTACGCTTTCGTCGTCCGCGTAATGCACCGAAACTATATTGCCCTCTTCGTCCAGAACGGGTACGACTTCGTGCTTTACCCCCTCGCCGTCGGTGAAAACCGCCGTATAGGGCGCTTCGGCGCTCATACCCGTCACGCGGAAAGCGAGATATTTTATTATGGGGCTCGAGTCGGGACGGCAGTTCATAAGCCCCGCCAAATCCACGCGGTCTTTAAGCCCCGTCAGATAATCCGCAACGGTGCTTATCGACTGCGCCGCGAACTCTTCGTGGGTAACTCCCGAGAAAAACTCGCTTAAATTTCCGCCCACCTCGTCTATAATGTCGTTGACGACGGGAAAAGTGACGGCAAGTTCGCTGAAAGGTCTTTCCGAAAAGCCGTCCGCGAGGTTTACCACGCGCTTTATAAGGTCGCCGACAGTCTGAACGCCGCCCGCGTCTACGTCGGTATTTATAATCTGTTTATCGCCGTTCGAGGGAATAAGTTTGTCTACTTTCATCTTTGAAACGTAAAAAGCGACGCCGATAACTGCGCCGACGGCGATTATTATGCCGAGCAGTATTCCGAGCAGCATCGAAAGAAAGGAAAACCCTCTTCTTGCGTGCGTTTGCTGTTGTTCCATAGATTACCTCCGTATCTGCGCGACTATATTATATTATAATTCTTTGTGTTTAGCAATAATTTTAACCTTGCAAATTGAGTAAATCGCAATTAATTTTAACCGCCCGCGCAAGAAGTTTCGCGCGGTTGTTGACGGCGGGGTTCAAAGCCGCCTCGAAAAGCAGTTTTTTAAGAACCTCGGAACAGTTTTTCGGCAAAACGCCCGCCGCAATTATTTCCGCGCCCGAAATTTTGAGTTCGGAAAGGGTGCAAGGCGCGCCTTCGGAGCGCATTTTCTGCAATATATGTCGCCACTTTACCACGCATGGGGCGGTTTGCAAGTCGTCTTTGCACGCCGAAAAATCAGCCTGTTTGAGTTCGAGAATCTTATCGAAAATATCGTAGTTTTCCACGATGAAGCGGCGGATTTTGCCCTCGCGCGCGTCAAGGCGCGTATCGTACATATGAAGAAGTATAAGCCGCGCGCACTCCGCCTGCGTTTTTTTGGGGAATTTAAGCCTTGCAAGGATATTTTCGGCAAGCTGACCGCCGTATTCCTCGTGACGGTAAAAATTGCCCGCGGCGCGATAGGCGTAAGGCTTGCCCACGTCGTGTAAAAGCGCGGCGAGGCGCACGTCCGCGGGAGCGTACAGCACGGCGCGCAGAGAATGTTCCAAAACGTCGTATTTATGGAAGTCGGCGCGTTGCGAAATCCCCCTACCCTCGCAAAGTTCGGGTATAATCACGTCCAATACCCGCGTTATATCGAGTATTTTAAGCCCCTTGTACGGCGAAGTTTTATCGCCGCTCCGCCCGTCCGAACCGAGTATAAGCCCGAGTTCGGCGTTTATACGCTCGCAGGCGACGTCGCGTATTAACATTCTGTTTTTGCGCGCTCCCGCGACAGCCTCTCCGTCGGGGGAAAAGCCCGTCTGCGCCGCCTGCCGCGCAAGGCGCATAAGGCGCAGTCCGTCCTCGGAAAAAACCTTATCCGCGGGCACTACGCACGAAAGCACTTTGCGGCGTATATCCTCTACGCCGCCCAGCGGGTCGCACAGTTCGTCGCGCGCGATATCGTAATATACGGCGTTGCATCTGAAATCGCGGCGGCGGGCGTCGAGCATAATGTCGTCGGTGAACTTAACGCTTTTGGGCGTATGCCCGCCCCGCTCGTATTCGTCCGTTCTGAAACGCGCGAACTCGAAGCTTTTGCCGTCGGCGGAAATTTTAACCGTTCCCGTGGTCTTGTAAACGGCGTCTACTTTAAACCCCGCTTTAAGGACGCGCGAAACGAAGTCGTCCTCTCCGCAGGGCGCGCAGATATCGGTATCGCCCGAAAAGGGCGCGCCCGCAAGGCTGTCGCGGACCGCGCCGCCCACCGCATACAGGGGGTACGGGCAACTTTTTGCGAGATTTATAAGTTTTTCGGAAAAAAGATTACGCATTTTGCAACTCGTCGAACAAATACATTATACCAAGTTTTTAAATTATTTGCAATATAATTCGTTTTGGTATATAATAAATGCGCAATGTATTACGTAATCGTAAACGACGCGCACCTGCGCGGGAAAAACGTAAAAAAGCTTGATAAAGTAAAAGAGGTTTTCGTCCGCGCCGATAAAGAATACGAAATTCTGAAAACCACCCGCCCCGGACACGCGAAAGAACTTGCCGAAAGCATAACTTCCGACGGCGGCGAACACACGATTGTCGCGATGGGCGGCGACGGCACGCTGCACGAAATTCTGAACGGTTTCAGGGACTTCGGAAAGTGCGCCCTCGGGCTTATCACCCTCGGCACGGGCAACGACTTCGCCTCGTGCGCGCACATTCCGCGCGACCCGACGAAAGCGGCGGAAATAATAGCTTACGGAAAGCCGCGGAAAATAGATTTCATCGAGCTGGAAAACGGCTTGCGGTCGATAAACGCCGTCGGCACGGGTCTGGACGTGGAAGTGTTGAGGTACGCCTACGGCGGAAAAAGGCGGGGCAAAAGCAAATACTTTTTCGCGCTGTTAAAAGCGTTGAAGACCTTTAAGGGGCGGGAATATACCGTAATCTGCGACGGGCGCGAGTTTTCGTCATACGGCTTTATCGCCGCGGCGGGCAACGGACGGCAGATAGGCGGCGGCATAAAGCTGTTCCCCTCCGCCGATATTTCAGACGGAAAAATGAACGTTATATGCGTGGATTTTCTGTCGCGGGCAAAGATGGCGGGCGCGTTTTTGAAGCTTATGCGCGGCAGACCCGACAAAATAAAGGGCGCCCGCTATATGACGGCGCAAGAATGCGAAATAAGGCAAAACGGAAGCTATACGCTTCAAGCCGAGGGCGAATTGTACGACGATATCCCCTTTAAAGCCCGCATAGTAGCGGGGCAATTGAATTTTTATTTACCGTAAATGATAGAAAAATATTATCGGCAGATAATCGACGGCGTGCCAAGCGCGGTCGTTGTCGCAGACAAAAACTTAAAAGCGGTATTTTCAAACGCCGCATTCAGAAAGCTGTTCCCCTACCCGAAAGACCGCGGCGAGATAGGGCAGGTTACCTGTTGCGAAATGGGCGCCTGCTCGGGCTGTCAGCAAAAGGTGGGTTGCCGCCTTTACGCCGCGTTCGAGGACTGCCTTGAAACGGGCAGACCGCTTTCGCGCCGCATTTTCCAGCGCGTGAACACGGGCGACGGTATGCGCGAAGTCTGGTATTCGCTTTCGCTTACGCCCATAGGCGGCGGGCTGTGTATGGCGACAATCGACGACAGCCTCGAACTCGAAATCGCAAAGGAATTGCAGACTGCGAAAAACATTCAGCAAAAACTTCTGCCCGCGGGAAAATGGGCGGGCGGAAAGAGATATTCGTATATGTACGTGCCCTGCCGCGAAATAGGCGGCGACCTGCCCGACGTGTACGAAGTTTCGGGCGGCGCGATGGGAATGATAGCCGACGTTTCGGGCAAGGGAATTTCGGCGGGTATGCTTTCGGCGTTCGTCAAGGCGGCTTACGACAAAAAAGAGCCTTCGCCCGCGGCGGCGATTTCAAAACTCGCCGCGAAATTCCGCGAGCTTAATCTCGACGAACGCAGTTACGTCACCGTCGCGGCGGTAAGAATAGACGAAGATTCGATAACCTACTCCACTGCGGGTCACAACGTCCCCATACTTCTGAAAACCGACAGCGGTATAACCCGAATAGTGCTTAATTCGCCGCCCGTTTCGAATTGGTTCGACAACCCCTCGTACTTCGAAGATACCATACCCTATAAAAAGGGCGATATTTTGGTGCTTTTAACCGACGGCGTTACCGAATGTCAGAACTCACGCGGAGAATTTTTCGGCTCGGACGGCGCTATTAAAACGCTGTCAACCTCGCGCACGGGCGAAGAGTTTATAAAAAATCTCGAGGACAACCTGCGCGCGTGGTGCCCCAACCACGACGACGACGTTACGGCTATTGCTTTCGATTTATAGGAAAATATCAAAGTATATTGCGACTTTTTAATATTAAGCCGCCCGCGCAGCGGGCGGCGTTTTATTTTTTTGTATACGCCGCCGCGTAAGGGCGTACACAAGGCCGCCCGCGGCGTTTGCCGCGGGCGGCCTTAAATTTATACGGTTATTGCTCCGCGCCGTCTTTTGCGCTTTCGGAAGAGTGTTCGTTTGGAGCCGATAAGTCGTGCATAAAGCGCGACAAGACGTACCTTTGCAGGAAGAAATATCCCACGCCGAGAAGGACCATAACTATAGACCATATCTGCGACGGCGAAAGCGCCGTACCTAAAAACTGACCTCTGTCGTCGCCGCGGACAAACTCGATAAGAAACCGCCATATGCCGTAGGCAATCGCGTACAGCCCGAAGTTATATTTGAATCTGACTTTCGAAAAATACAGAGCCGCCATAACCGCCGCAAGCGCGAACAGAAACAGCATTTCGAAAAGCTGGGTGGGTATTACTTTGGGTCCTTTGAAATAAGTATCGGTATATATATCGTAATCGCCCGCGCAGTAAAGCCCGTACCACGCGTCCGTTTGCTTGCCGTAACAGCAACCGCCGAAAAAGCAGCCGAGCCTGCCGAACGCGTGCGCTATGCATATGCCTATGGGGATAATGGGCAACGCGTCGCAAAGGGTCGCGTTCATATTGTTTTGCAAGACCTTTATTTTTGTGCGGGACGCGATTACGAAGATATAGAGGTTCCACACCGCAAGAAAGCTGACAACTCCCCCTATAAGTCCGCCTATAAAGGTCATTCCGCCGAGGCTGAACCCCTCGGACGGGTCGCTTATATAGTTGTATACCGATTGGAAGAGCATAGCCGAAAATATGCCTAAGCCCGTGCCGACAACGCCTATTATAAGTATTTTGTCGCGAGAATCTTCGTTGAACCCCATTTTAAGCATCGCGACGTATAAAAATACGAAACAGGCTATTATGCCCACAGCCATACATATGCCGTACAGATATACGCCTGTTCCGAAAATTTTAAACAGCGGTTGAGGATGCATAATTATCTCCTTTCGACGTAAGTATATACCCTTTGCCTTTCTTCGTCAAGCAAAAGAATTATGCGTCTTTGTAAGCAGGTTGTTGACGGCGGAAACAAGGGCTTTGTAACTCGACTTTATAATATCGTCGTCTATGCCCGCGCCCCAATATATCACGCCGTCCGCCTCGGCGCCGACGTAAGAAATCGCCTTCGAGCGCGAGGTGTCGGTAAGCGCGTGCTGTTCGTAGCCCGTAAGCGTATATTCTATGCCGAAATAGCTTTTAACGGCGTTCGACACTGCGTCGAGCCTGCCGTTGCCGTTTGATTTCACTACCGTTTCCCTGCCGTTTTCGAACAGCGTCACAATGGCTTCAATGCCGTTTACCTGTCTGAAATGGCACTCGGTTATATCGAAACGCGGGCGGTTGCGGACAAATTCGTCCTCGAAAATTTTATACAGCTCTTCGTGGTGAAGCTCTTTATGCTGTCTGTCGGAAACGGATTTTGCCGCATAGCCCATCTCTTCTTTCATTTTCCTCGGCATATTTATGCCGTAAACCGATTTAAGCACATAGCCTACGCCGCCCTTGCCAGACTGCGAATTTATTCTGATTACGTCCGAATCGTACTCCCTGCCCACGTCGGCGGGGTCGATGGGAAGATAGGGAACGGTCCATTTATCGAGATTTTTTTCCTTGCGCCATTCCATACCCTTTGCTATGGCGTCCTGATGCGAACCCGAAAACGCCGCGAACACAAGCTCGCCCGCGTAAGGCTGACGGGGATTTATGGGCATACCCGTAAAATTCTTGTAAAACGAGCATATATACGGCATATTTTCGAAATTCAGTTGGGGGTCTACGCCCTGCGAAAACATATTCATCGCAAGGGTGACTATATCGACGTTGCCCGTCCTTTCGCCGTTGCCGAAAAGCGTGCCCTCTATTCTGTCCGCGCCCGCAAGCAAGCCCATTTCCGCCGCCGCAACGCCGCACCCTCTGTCGTTATGGGGGTGTAACGATATTACCGTGCTGTCGCGGTACTTCATATTTTTATGGATATACTCCACCTGTTGGGCGTAGACGTGCGGAATGGCGTTTTCCACCGTCGCGGGCAGATTTATTACCGCTTTACGGTCGGGCGTGGGCTTCCATACGTCCAGAACGGCGTTCACCACTTCGAGAGCGTACTCGGGTTCGGTACCCGTAAACGATTCGGGCGAATATTCGAAGCGGTAGTTTGCGCCCGCTTCAATCGTAAGCTGTTTTAAAAGTTCCGCGCCGTCTACGGCAATCTTTTTAATCGCCTGTTTATCCTTTCTGAACACCTGTTCGCGCTGGGCGAGCGAGGTCGAATTATAGACGTGTATTATGACGTTTTTCGCGCCGCGCACCGCCTCGAAAGTGCGCTTTATTATATGCTCGCGCGCCTGCGTAAGCACCTGTATGGTAACGTCGTCGGGAATAAGGTTGTTCTCGATAAGCGTGCGCAGGAACGAATATTCCGTTTCGGACGCCGCGGGAAACCCCACTTCTATTTCCTTGAAACCTATTTCGACAAGCAACTTGAAAAATTCCACTTTTACTTCTTCGCTCATCGGTTCGATAAGGCTTTGGTTGCCGTCGCGCAGGTCAACCGAACACCAGACGGGCGCGCGGTCGATAAAATCGCGCTCCGCCCAATCCATACAACGCTGTGCGGGCATAAAATACTGTCTTGTGTACTTTTTGTAATTTTTCATAAATACCTCGAAAAAACGGCACGGACGTCTGAAAGAGACGCCGTGCCGCGTGGTACCACTCTTCTTTACAACTTTCGTTGCCTTAAAATGCTTACACATTTTTCCCCTTTATACGGCGGGCATCCGTCTTCGACTACTTTATTCCCCGAAGCCGCTCTGCGGCGAGTTCGCGCTTCCCCATCGTTTGCCTTTCACCTGACGGCAAATCTCTGAACCCGGGCGCGGGCGCTACTATTCCGCTTCGTCGCGTTTTATTTATTTTTATCTATTCTATCATATGAAATTTCAAAAAGCAAGCGTTTTTTTTAACTTTACGACTGTTTGTTTATTTTGGGCTTTTTAAGACATTTTATATTGAGGTAGAAAATCACGGCTACGCCGCAACTTATCGACCAACCTATCGCCCACGCCCAGCAAACGCCGTTGAACCCCATGCCCGCGTCCGTAAGTATGTAGACGAAAATTATCCTCAAAAGCAAATCGGTAAAGGTGCTGACGGCAAAGCCGAAGTTTCCGCCGCAACCGCGGACCGCGCCGTCGGCGACGATTTTAGTGCATACGACGGGCAGAAAACACGATACGATTGTCAGAAATTTTACCGAGTCGCGCACAGCCTCGGGCGAGGGGTTGTCGATGAATATTTCAGTAAGCGGCTTTGCCGCCGTTATGAATATAACGCCGAAAATCACGCTTGTCGCGCAGGCGTATACAAGGACGGCAAAAAACCCGAGCTTTATCCTCGAATATTCCCCCGCCGCCTTGTTCTGCGAAGCGAAATTAGCCAGCCCGTTAGTCATCGAAGCCACTCCCATATTCGCCATCGAAATAAGCTTGAACGCCGCGGTAAAACCCGCCGCCGCGTTGCCGTAATCGTCGAGGGAATTTATACGTTTGAGTACGAACATATTCCCGACCGAAACAAAAGCCTGTTGCATTATAATGGGAATGGACGTGAATATAAGGTCTTTTAATATGGACGCGTCGAATTTCTTCGCGCGGCGGTCGCAGGGAAGGGTCAAAAGCTTGCGGAAAATGACTATCGCCGTAAGCACGCACGCAAGCGCCTGCGAAATAAACGTAGCCCACGCCGCGCCCGCGACGTCCATATTCGCGCCGCAAATAAGCGCGAAGTCAAGCCCGACGTTTAAAACCGACGAAAACACGAGGAATATAAACGGCGTTTTCGAATCGCCCAAAGCCGAGGATATGCCGCAGCAGAGGTTGTACAGGAAGACGAACGGCAACGAACCCGTGTATATATTAAGATACAGCAGGCTGTCGTGGACAAACGCTTCCTGCACGCTCATAGCCTTTAAAAACAGCCTCGCGCAGGACAGCCCCACCGTCATTACGACCGCGCATAAAACCGAAAAGGCGATTAAGGCGGTATTTACGCTCTCGCGCACTCCCGCGTTGTCGCGCGCGCCGAAGTGCTTTGCGACTATAACCGCACAGCCGCCATTCGCGCCGAACGCAAAGGCGAGCAGAATGTTTACTATCGTGGTGGCTTCGCCTATCGAGGTCAGAGCCGCCTGTCCGTCGGCGGCGAAATTGCCTACGATAAGCAGGTCCGCAAGCGAATACATCTGCTGTATCATAGCGCTCCCGAAAAGAGGCAGAGAATACATTAAAAGTATTTTCCACACGTTGCCCGCCGTTAAATTTTTGACCTTTTCTCTCATAGCCGCACCCGATAGTTAAAAAGCGCAAAGTCGTATTAAAACGCTTTACCGCCGCGTAAAGCCATATGGCGCGCGGTGCAAATGCACCGCGCGCCATATATTATATAATTTTACCCGAATAATTGCAAACTTTTTTCAAACGCAAACTTATTTTTTGAAGATTTTACCGATTTTGGTCTTTATGTTCTCGATAATATCTCTGGGATTTTTGATGTTTGCCTATACAACTAAACTACTTACAATGGGAGATATAGCCAATTCAACAATAGATTTTTTTTCTAAATTATACTTATTTCTATCTTGCAAGCAAAATAAAAAGATATCCCGCTTGACTATTAGACATTTGAACAACACGCCAACCATCTTGCGCATAGCTTGTTAAATCTGCATCTATAGCTGGATTAGTCTGCCGAAAAGCAGTTTGCCCATAAGAAATATTAACCTCACCATAAGAATATGTTTTGTAATTTAATAATTTGTATTCCATAGTATACCTCTTTAATTTCCTCTTATGAAACTGTTAATGATATTGCAAAATGGCTTTATAATCACCATTGCCTCTATTATAGTTTAGCACTTTTTTCAAACGCAAACTTATTTTTTGAAGATTTTACCGATTTTGGTCTTTATGTTCTCGATAATATCTCTGGGATTTTTGATGTTTGCCTGCGCCGCCGCAAGACGCGCTATGGGCACGCGGTAAGGCGAGCAGGAAACGTAATCAAGACCGATATTGTGGCAGAACTCGATAGACGAGGGGTCGCCGCCGTGTTCGCCGCATATTCCGCAGTGCAAATCGTGTCTTTCGCCCTTGCCAAGCTTTACAGCCATCTCCATAAGCTTGCCCACGCCGTCGGTATCGAGGCGGCTGAACGGGTCGCTTTCGTAAATCTTGTTGTCGTAGTAGGCTTTGAGGAATTTGCCCGCGTCGTCGCGCGAGAAACCGAACGTCATCTGCGTCAAATCGTTGGTGCCGAAGCAGAAGAACTCGGCTTGCTTTGCAATCTCGTCGGCGGTTAAAGCCGCGCGGGGAATTTCTATCATCGTGCCGACTTCGTATTTAAGCTGTATGCCGCTTTCTTTTATAACCGCGTCGGCGGTTTCGACTACCTGCTTTTTGACAAACGCAAGCTCTTTTACCTCGCCTACGAGGGGAATCATTATTTCGGGAACTATTTTCCACGCGGGGTGCTTTTTCTGCACGTTTATCGCCGCTTTTATAACCGCCTTGGTCTGCATAACCGCGATTTCGGGGTAGGTTACGGTAAGACGGCAGCCGCGGTGACCCATCATGGGGTTAAATTCGTGCAAGTCGGAAATTATCTGCTTAATCTGCGCGACCGTCTTGCCCTGCGCGTCTGCAAGCGCCTTTATATCCTCTTCGTCGGAAGGCACGAACTCGTGAAGGGGCGGGTCGAGGAAACGTATGGTTACGGGCTGTCCTTCGAGCGCTTCCATCAAGCCCTCGAAATCCTGCTGCTGCATAGGCTCGATTTTATCGAGAGCCTTTTCCCTTTCTTCCTTGGTATCCGCGCAAATCATTTCGCGGAAAGCGCCTATTCTCGCTGGGTCGAAGAACATATGCTCGGTGCGGCAAAGACCTATGCCCTGCGCTCCGAAAGCCGCCGCCTGTCTTGCGTCGGCGGGAGTGTCGGCGTTGGTGCGAACGCCCAAAGCCTTGTATTTGTCGGCGAGGGTCATAATTCTGCCGAAGTAACCCGAATTGGGGTCCGCGGGCACCGTGGGGATAAGCCCGTCGTAAATTTTACCCGTCGAACCGTCGAGGGAAATGCAGTCGCCCTCTTTATAAACTTTGCCTCCGAGGGTGAACGTCTTGTTCTCCTCGTCCATCTTTATTTCGCCGCAGCCCGAAACGCAGCAGGTACCCATACCGCGTGCGACGACCGCCGCGTGCGACGTCTGACCGCCGCGGACTGTTAAAATACCCTGCGAGTACTTCATACCCTCGATATCTTCGGGCGAAGTTTCAAGGCGTACAAGCACGACTTTTTTGCCGTTTTTGCCCTCTTTTACGGCGTCCTCCGCGGTAAACACCACGGAACCCGCCGCCGCGCCGGGGGACGCCGCTATGCCCTTGCCTATAACGTTTTTCTTGTCCGCTTCCGCAAGCGCCTTTGCGTCGAAAGTGGGGTGCAAAAGCATATCGAGCGACTTCGCGTCTATCTGCATAAGCGCGTCTTTTTCGGAAATCATTCCCTCGTCGATAAGGTCGCACGCAATCTTAATAGCCGCCTGAGCGGTGCGCTTGCCGTTTCTCGTCTGCAACATATAAAGCTTGCCGTCTTCTATCGTAAACTCCATATCCTGCATATCGCGGTAATGTTCTTCAAGCGTTTTGCATACTCCCTGGAACTGAACGTAAGCGTCCGCAAGACCGGGCACGTCTGCCATTTCCTGTATGGGGCGGGGCGTACGCACGCCCGCAACCACGTCTTCGCCCTGCGCGTTGACGAGGAATTCGCCCATAAGACCCTTTTCGCCCGTCGCGGGGTTACGCGTGAACGCAACGCCCGTGCCCGAGGTTTCGCCCATATTGCCGAACGCCATCATCTGAACGTTTACCGCGGTACCCCAGCTGTAAGGTATGTCGTGGTCCATTCTGTATATGTTCGCGCGGGGGTTGTCCCACGAACGGAAAACCGCCTTGACCGCCTCGAAAAGCTGTTCCTTGGGGTCGTCGGGGAAGTCCTTGCCGAGTTGATTTTTATATTCGGCTTTGAATTGGTTCGCAAGCTTTTTCAAATCGTCTGCGTCGAGTTCGACGTCGAACTTAACGCCCTTTTCTTCTTTCATCTTGTCGATGAGCTTTTCGAAATATTTTTTGCCGACTTCCATAACGACGTCGGAGAACATCTGAATAAATCTTCTGTAACAGTCCCACGCCCAACGGGGATTGCCGGACTTTGCGGCTATCGTTTCGACAACGCTTTCGTTAAGACCGAGGTTGAGAATGGTGTCCATCATACCGGGCATTGACGCGCGCGCGCCCGAACGCACCGAAACGAGAAGGGGATTTACCTTGTCGCCGAATTTTTTACCGCATACCTTTTCCATTTTGTCGATATAGGTAAGGATTTCCTGCTGTATGCCGTCGTTTATTTTTCTGCCGTCTTCGTAATACTGAGTGCAGGCTTCGGTGGAAATAGTGAAGCCTTGGGGTACGGGCAGACCGATTTTCGTCATTTCCGCCAGATTCGCGCCCTTGCCGCCGAGCAACGCCCTCATACTTGCGTCGCCCTCAGTGAAGAGGTAGCAATACTTCTTTGCCATAAAATTCCTCCAAATAAATTGTTTACCTGTCTATTTTAATATAAAATCGTAAATATGGCAAGTAATTGCGCGCGACTTTAAAATTAATTTTACGAACTTCGAAAATCGTTTGACAAATAAAAAGCTTTACTCTATAATAAAAAAGCTGTTTGAAAGACGCGCCGCGCCCTAGGATAACCGCTTGCGCCGCAAGCCGACGGGCTTTGAATTGCACAGCGACGGGGTTTCTTTATCGAACGGCGTGCTTTGCGCCGTAAGGCGACGGACTTCGCGCCGCGAGATGCGCGCCGAGGACAAACGCAATAAAAATATGCGCCATTAGCTCAACTGGATAGAGCGTTGGTCTACGGAACCAAAGGCTAGGGATTCGAATTCCTTATGGCGCACCAACCGCGACCTTAACCGAATTGTCGGTTAAGGTCGCGGTTTTTTTATTTGCAAAAAGGCAAGCCAAAACGGCTTGCCTTTTTAATTTGTTCCTTTACGTGAGTTAGCAAAACGGCGGATATTAGTCTTGATACAAGTATTATAAGCTGTTTAAAAAATCGTTCAAAAGTTTTTTCTGCTCTGCCGTAAGATTTGAAAGCTTATCTCCCGTTTCGTTGTCCGATTTCTTCTTTGTGCAGAAAAATTCTTCAAGCGTTATACCCAACCCCCAACAAATATGGTCGAGATATTCAACTGTCGGGCTTTTTTCGCCCTTTTCAAGCTGATAGATATACGTTGGCGAAACGCCTGCCTGATATGCCAAAGCGTTTTGTGTTAACTTGCGCGCTTCCCTTAAAGTTTTTATTCTGTTCGCAACTTCGGTTTTATCCATTATATCTCCCAAACTAAAACTATAGTTATAGTTTAGGCAATTAACGGTTTTTTTCTCTAAACTATCGTGTTGACTATTTCAAACTATTGTGCTATTATTGTATCACTATAATTTATACAGCAAGGTTTGGACACAATGGCGGGCAATTCAAGTTTAAGAAAAGCCAATAAGGCAAAGCAAGACGAATTTTATACGCAGCTTGCGGACATTGAAAATGAATTAAAGCACTATAAAGAGCATTTTAGTGGCAAGATTGTTTTTTGTAATTGCGACGACCCATACGAAAGCAATTTTTTCAAATATTTTGCAATGAATTTCAATTACCTCGGTTTGAAAAAACTCATTGCAACCTGCTATGACAGCTCGCCCGTAGCTTTTACGCAACTTTCAATATTCGCAGAAGAAAGCGGTAAGACTTATTCGAATAATTTTCGTCGTGCATACAAAATCGAGATTTCAAGCGTAGAGGACTACAATAACGACGGTGCGGTTGATTTGACCGACGTAAAATTATTATTGCATAACGATAAAAACACGCTATCACTTTTAAAAGGCGACGGTGATTTCCGTTCCAAGGAATGCGTTAAATTATTGCAGGAAGCGGATATTGTAGTTACCAATCCCCCCTTTTCGCTCTTCCGTGAGTACGTTGCGCAACTTGTAAAATATAATAAGAAATTTTTAATTATAGGCAATCAAAATGCTATTACATACAAAGAAATTTTCCCTTTACTCAAAGATAACGTAATGTGGTTAGGGCATCATTCGGGCGGGCAAACCTTTCAAGTACCGTTTGATTTTGAACAGAACAATACTTACATTTCCAACGGTGTTAAATACGCGAAATTCGGTAATATATGTTGGTTTACCAATCTCGATACAGTTAAACGCCACGAGGAAATGCAATTTTACAAAAAATACACGCCCGAAGAATATCCTCAATACGATAATTACGAGGCTATCGAAGTTTCAAAGGTCACGGATATACCATGCGATTATGACGGGTTAATGGGCGTTCCTATAACTTTTCTCGATAAGTACAACCCGAATCAATTTGAAATTTTAGGGTTGGATAGATACACCGTGCCAAAAGAATTTTTAGTCGGCGGCAGAGTTGCGATAAACGGCAAACCGAGGTATGCGCGAATAATCATAAGGAGAAAAACAAATGCAGATTGAATTGAAAGAAATTACGGTACGCGAAGTCGTAAACGGATATAAAGACAGTGCCGAAGAGGGCGTTGTGGGCTATGGTGGCAAATTGAATATCCGCCCTGCGTTCCAGCGCGAATTTGTCTATAAAGAAAAACAGCGTAACGCCGTGATAGAAACTGTTACAAGAGGCTTCCCCCTCAACGTAATGTATTGGTCTGAAACCGAAAACTGCGAATATGAGCTTTTGGACGGACAACAACGCACATTGAGCATTTGTCAATATGTCAACGGAGATTTTTCGGTAGACAGCCGCGCTTTTCATAATTTAACAAAAGAAGAGCAAAATCAAATACTCGATTACAAGCTGATGATTTATATCTGTAAAGGACCGACAAAAGAAAAGTTGGACTGGTTTGAAGTTATAAATATCGCGGGCGTAGAACTGAAACCGCAAGAATTGAAAAACGCTTTTTACACGGGCGAATGGTTGACGAGCGCAAAAAAATATTTCAGTAAAAACGGGTGCGTCGCCTATCATCTGGCGAACAAGTACATTACGGGTGAAGTCAACCGACAGGATTATCTGGAAACGGCTTTAAAGTGGATTTGCGCAAAAGAAAATAAGTCTATCCGCGACTATATGGGCGAGCACCAACACGATACGCACGCCACCCCGTTATGGCAGTACTTCCAACAAGTTATAAATTGGGTAACAAATATTTTCCCAAAATACCGCAAGGAAATGAAAGGGCTTGAATGGGGGTTAATGTACAATAAGTACAGCGACAAGATTTACGACCCGCAGGAATTGGAGCAAAAAATATCCTCTCTTATGCAGGACGACGATATAACAAAACGTTCGGGCATATACGAATATTTATTGAGCGGCAATGAAAAGTACTTAAATATACGCGCCTTTACCGATAACGAAAAACGCAAAGTTTACGAACGGCAAGGCGGGATATGCCCTCTTTGCGCGGCTGAACACAGAGAAAAAACTCATTACGAAATAGACGAAATGGAAGCCGACCACATAACGCCGTGGAGCGAGGGCGGTAAAACCAATATAGACAACTGTCAAATGCTCTGCAAGGAACACAACAGACGTAAGTCCGATAAATAAAAAAATTACCACGTTTGCGGTAATTTTTTTATTATGAAATTTTATTTATATTAAGCCTGTTTTCCAAAAGTAATTTATGTAATAAATTTTTACCTTGTTCTTTATTTGAAAGAGTTTTGCCATATTCATTTATCAGATTATAAATAGCGTCTGTTTGCTCATGACCCTCCGAATAATAAAATAACAAACTAACGTTATTATTGCTGTAAAGATTATAATAATCGAAAATGCTTTGAAAATATGAATAATCTGCCTCACTCAAAGAGTGCCCGTAAAATTTTATTTGTAAAGGAATATTATTCGGCGGTAAAATACTTATAGGAACGCTTGAGCTTAACATTTTTCTATATGTTTTACTGAATAATCTTAAATCAATATTTTCTCCGTTTGATTGAATTGCTTTATCGTCTATTCCGAAAATTATATTGGTTAAATTACAACTTTCTTGGCATTTTTCGCCACATAATTTACCGTGAACATTGCTATATGTACATGGAGCGCTAACACTTAAAATATCAAAAATATTTGTATAGTTAAAGCTTAAAATATTGACAAATTTAAGTTTAGAAAAACCTTTTAACACATTTACATTTTTTATTCTTGTTATAGTTTGCCTTTCACTTACAACTTCTTTAACTTCTCTATATTCTTGAGTTATAATGTCGTCAAGGTGCTTAAAATCAACCTCCGAAAAGCGCGTCAATTTATTGAGCAAATTAAAAGCGTCAATTATATACTTTTCGTTGATTTGTTCCTGATTGTTCGAATCAACTAAAATTTCTTTGAGATATTTACAGAAGCGTTTTTCGAAATTATGTAACTCATTAAAAAGCTTTTTTATAATTAAATCAATTGTTTCGCTTTCAGGATATGTTTGGTTTAAATCTAAATTATTTCGAAAGAAAATTTCCAAGTACACATATAAATAATTTTCAATTGACCCAAAAAAACGGTTTAATATTAGATTATTAGGTATTTTTTTCGCTCTTGATAATGCTTTTGACCAAAATGTAAAACCTAAATTATCTTTGTCAAAAATTTTAAACAAAGTTTTTTTAATAATAGATTCTATATCATACCACATTAAATTTGCAGATTTATTGGTCAAATAATAATGGTATAATAATATTTCCCAGAATCCTGAAACGCCGTCTCTTAATTGTTCAAGTCCAAAGGACTCTCCATGAGTATCAATTAAAGCATTTTTGAAAAAATCTTCATAACTTGACTTCAAATTACATTGTAAATCAAATCCATTACCTAAAATTAGAAGTTGCGTATTCATTAGTAAACCGCCAAAATAAACTTTTAATATTGTAGCATAAAACTGTTCAACTGTCAATTTGACTTAACGAATGTTAATCTGTATTATGTGTTTCAGTTTTAAACACCGATTCGCACAATGCGAAAACGCGCTGTTGGAGCGGGCTGAAACGCTTATTTTTGCGGCAAACCGAAAAATAGTCGCGCGAAAAGCCGAAACCCGCGATTTTTATGCGCTTTAACCGACCCGCCGCAATGTATTCTGAAACGAGCGCCTGCGGAAGCACCGCGACGCCGAGCGCCGCCTCGGCGCAGGAAACAAGCGCGGTATTGCTTGCCGACTCGACAAGCGGCGTTAAGGCAAGACCCGAATTCGCAAAAGCCGCCGCAAGCGTTTCGCGGGAGGCGCTTCCGCTTTCGCGCGCAAGTATCGGAAAGCGCGAAAGTTCCTCTATAGTTACGCTTTCGGGCGCGGAATAAGACGGCGCGCATACCGCAAGCAGTTCGTCGCGGTATACGGGGCGCGCCAGAAGCTCGCGCGACGACGGCGCGCCCTCGGTAAAAGCGAAATCAAGACTGCCCGAAACAAGCAGTTCCTCCACTTTCGCCGTATTGTCTATTACGACGGTCGGACGCGCTCCCTCCGCCGCTATTTTTTGTAACATTTCGGGCAAAAAACGCCTGCCTATCGTAAGGGACGAGCCGATTTTTACCGCCGTGCCCGACTTTTCGGTTTTTGCGAGAGCCTCGAAATCGTCGAACGACGCCACCGCCTCGCGCGCTTTCGCAAGCAGTTTCGCGCCGCCGTCGGTTAAAATCAGGCGGTTGTTTACCCTGTCGAACAGGGTCACGCCGTAATACTTCTCTATCTCCGCAACCGTCTGGCTGACGGCGGGCTGCGCGACGTGCAACGCCTGCGCCGCCCGAGTTATGCCGCCGCTTTCGTATACCGCTATAAACGTCTTTAAGTGCCGTATCGTCATACTATAACCTTTTACTTATTATTTGTATAAAATAATACTATTTTACTTATTAAAGGTCAAGTGATATAATGACCGTCGGCAAAAAAAATTGCCCGCCTCGCCTTTTGGGCGGCGGGGAGAGCAAAAAGCGGGTGAGGAAATGAAAAAATATGTAACGCTGTTTTTTATAATGCTTAAAATCGGGCTGTTCGCGTTCGGCGGCGGGTACGCGATGATTTCGTTTTTCGAAAACGAGTTCGTCGCCAAACGCAAATGGCTTTCCGCGGACGAATTTTCGGATATGGTCGCGCTGGCGGAGTCCACGCCCGGACCGCTTGCGATAAATTCGGCGACGTACATAGGCTATAAGACGGGCGGCGTTTCGGGTTCGGTTTTGTGTACCGTCGCCGTCTGTATTCCGTCGTTTACCGTAATCTACCTTATATCGCTGTTTTTCAACGCGTTTCTGAACATAGGCTGGGTTGCGGCGGCGTTCAAAGGCATCAGAACGGGGGTGATATTCCTTATACTGTCGGCGGGCGTGAAGATGTTTATAAAATTGCCCAAGACCGTTTTCAATATCGTGATTTTCGCCGCCACCGTCGCGTGTATGATTGCATTTTCCGTTTTATCGGTGAACTTTTCGTCGGTATTTTATATTCTGATAAGCGGCGCGGTCGGGCTGACGGTATACCTTATAAAAAGGCTGAAAGACAGAAAAAAGGACAAAAGCGATGATATATCTTAAACTTTTTCTGACTTTTATGAAAATCGGCGCAGTTTCTTTCGGCGGCGGGTACTGTATGATTTCGCTTATACGCGAAGAAACGCTTGCCGCAGGCTGGCTTACCGAAAGCGAGCTTATGAATTTTATCGCCGTGGCGGAATCGACTCCCGGTCCCGTCGCGGTAAATATGGCTACTTTCATAGGCTCGTCGCAGGGCGGCTTTTTGGGCGCGCTGACGGCTACGCTCGGCGTGGTTTTGCCGTCGTTTGCGATAATACTTGTAATCGCCGCGCTTATAAACAACGTCCTAAAATACGCGGGCGTGCGCGCCACGCTGAACGCAATCCGCCCCGCCGTGGCGGGGCTTGTGATTTCGACGGCGGCAATTTTGTTTTCAAGCGCGGTTTTCGGCTTCGAAAGCCTTGGCGACGGCTTTTCTTTCGACCCGAAAGCGCTTATACTCCTCGTCGTGATTTCCGCGGTCTGTCTGACGTCTTACTTATTGCGCAAAAAAAGCCTTTCGCCCG
Source organism: uncultured Clostridia bacterium (assembly GCA_947624005.1). Taxonomy (GTDB): domain Bacteria; phylum Bacillota; class Clostridia; order Christensenellales; family Borkfalkiaceae; genus Coproplasma. The sequence goes on along the minus strand of CANQHV010000001.1, from coordinate 18,649 downwards.
TTCTTATCGTAATATTTTCGGGCTTTGCGGGCGCGCTGTTTTATTACCCGTTTTAACGTAAACCGCCGCGGCAAAAAGCCGCGGCGGAAAGTCAATCGGGAAATCTTTGTTTGCCCGTTATTCCGTTTAACGTAATTTTATACACCGCAACCTGCCCCGCAAGTACGCAGGTTTCGGGCGAATAGCCCGTAATGTTGCAGTGTTTCAGCAAAAGGTCGAGCCCGTGCGCCGCCTCGGCGCCGTTTACCCTTTCGGCAACGCCGAAAGCGATTACGCTTTTATAGTCCGCAGTAACGCCGTGCTCGGTCTTTCTGTACCCCCTTAAAACGTCCGCTTCGACGCATACACGGGGGCATTTTTTTATAAGGTCTACCTTTTTGCCCTCCGCTGCACAATGGAAATATATAAACGCCCCGTCTTCCCGCTTTTCCCAGCCGAACGAAAGCGGCACGACGTAAGGATACGGCTCGTCCGAAAGCCCGAGCCGTACAGTCTGACAGCAATCGAGAAGCGCGTACACTTTTTCCTCGTCTTCGATTTGTCTTTGGTATTTGCGCACTTTTACCCCCTTTATTCCGCCCGCTTACGCCGCGCCGAACGCTTCTCGCAAGGCAAAATACTATTATATGCCGCGACTTTGTGGATAACTCCCCTTTTTTGCCCGCAAACACACGTTTAAAGTCGGGTTATCCACAAAAAGTTGTCCACAAAAACAAGTGGAAAGCGCGGTGAATAGTCAAAGCTTAAAAAAATTTTCCACAATTTGTCCACAACGTTTTGTAATTATGCAGATATATGCCCTTTTTTTACTTTATACGACAAAAGTCGGGCAAAAGTTATCCACAAAATCGGAATTTTAAGCGCGTTCGGGGCTTAAAAATCCACTTCGTCGAGCAAAGGCAGAATACCGTCGCAACTGTTTAAGGACAGCAGTCTAACCTTTAAAGCCGACGCGCCTTTGACCCCGCGGATATAAAACGAAACCATCTTGCGCATATACACCAGCGCGAACCTTTCGCCGTAAAGCGCGCGGGTTGCGGCAATCTGCGAAGCCACCCACGCCTTTTTGTCGGGTACGGGCGCGCCCGTGATTTCGGCGAATATCCACGGATTGTACATCGCGCCGCGCGCCACCGCAACTCCGTCCGCGCCCGTATTGTCCATAAGCTTTTCCGCGTCCGCCGCGCAGAATATCCCGCCGTTGGCGATTACTGGGATTTCAAGCGCCTTTTTTACGCTTTCTATCTGTGCGAAATCAACTTCGCCCGAATAGACTTTTTCGCGCGTTCTGCCGTGTACGCACACCATATCCGCGCCAGCGTCCTCGCAGGCTTTCGCAAATTCCGCGGCGAATTTATGTTTTTCGGAAATGCCCGTGCGGAATTTTACCGAAATTTTTTTACCGCTTTTTTTGCACTCGGAAATAATTCTGACCGCAAGCGGAATATCGCCCATAAGCGCGCAACCCTCGCCGTTTTTGTAGATTTTGGGCACGGGACAGCCCATATTTATATCTATAAGGTCGAAGGGCGCAAGGTCGCCGCTTTCCGCGGCTCGGCGCATATATTGCGGGTCGTTCCCGAAAATCTGGCACGCCTTTATGCCCGCGTAGCCGTCGGCTACCGCAAGCAGAGAGCGCGTTTTTTCATTGTCGTGGCAAAGCCCCCGCGCGCTTACCATTTCGGTAAACGTAAGCCCCGCGCCGAGGTCGTAGCACATCTTTCTGAAAACTGCGTTCGTATAGCCCGCAAGCGGCGCCAAAAACACGTTGTTTTTTGTGCGGAGCCCGCCTATATCAATGCTTTTCAAGCGCATTTTTCGCCCTCAACCAATACCAGTCGAGCTCGTCGTCAAGCATATCGTCCATCTTCTTGCCGTCGGCGATAATCTGCCGCTCGCACTCGATAAAACGCGCGGAAAATTTGTTTACAGCCGCGCGCAAAGCCTCTTCCGAGTCAACGCCCGAAAGCCGTACTACGTTTACCGCCGAAAACAGCACGTCGCCCGCCTCGTCAAAGACCCGCTCTTTGTCGCCGTCTATAAGTTCGTCGAGCAGTTCGGCTACCTCTTCGTAAAGTTTTTCGGCGGCGGAAATGGGCGAAATGAAGTCCATTCCGCTTTTTGCGGCGCGTTTTTGTACTTTCTGCGCGCGCATTGCCGACGGCAGGTTTTTCGGAACGGCGGCTACAGTTTCGCCGTAGGTCGTCTGCGATTTTTCTTTCGCCTTGTTCTTTTCCCATACGCCCAAAGCCTCGGTTTCGGAGGAAGCCCTGTCCTTGCCGAATATATGAGAATGTCTGAATATCAGCTTTTTTACCACGCGGGTAAGCGCGTCGCCCGACGTAAAAACGCCCTGCTCCTGTTTTAAAACCGAGTGGAAAGCGGCTTGCATAAGCACGTCGCCCGTTTCCTCTTCTATCCCGTCGTCGTCGGCGCGTTCGACGGCGTCCACAAGCTCGTACGCCTCTTCTATCATATTGCCCTTTATGCTTTCGTTGGTCTGCGCCCTATCCCACGGGCAACCGTTCGGCGCGCGGAGAATGCGCAGCATATGTAAAAGGTCCGCGTAATCGTAACGCGCCTTGTCCAGAAATTCGCCCTCTTCCACCGCGACGGCGCACGAATAATCGTACGTTTTGCGGCGGTCTATTTCGTATACTTTTATTTTTTCGGCTTTTTCGCCGCGTATAAACGTGCATTCGGTTTCTTCGCCGAAAAGCTCTGTCAGAACGCATTTCGCTTTGGACGCCGCAAAGTCGCAATCTATATCGTAAATTACGGCGGCGGAACAGCTTTTAAGCGTTTCGGCGGAATATGCCGAAACGCCGCAAACGCTACCGCTTTTCAGGTTTGCGAGCGCGGCGGCGTGCGAAGTTTTGGAAACGCCCTCGATTACTTCGCACTTCTTCGATTTCATAATTAATTTACACGCCTCGTCCTCGCTTACCGCGCCGTCAACGCAGTAGCACACGTTGCCCTCTTTCGCGGCGGAAATTACCGCGCGGGCGAGTTTTCTGTTAAGCGCGTCGAACGAACGGCTGCTTGTAAACAGCGCGTCGAGCGGCTCGCAGACATACCCATCAAGACTTTTAAACGAACTTGTTTGGGCAGTGCGCACAAGTATTCTGTCCGCGCCGTCAAGCGCGGTTTTCGCTTTCAGCGTCAGGTCGCCTTCCGAAACGCCCAGCCCTATCAAAGTTATTTTCATGTCCGCCTCCTTCCCTTATAATATAACAGAAATTGAGAAAAGCCGCAACAAAATACGCGCAATTTGCGGCAATTGCCGCGCCCGTTATCGAAAGGGAAGTAAAACCTATAAGCGCGGCGCACAGCCCGACGCGGACCGCGGACGAAAGCCACTGCGTAAGCGCGCTTTTTACGGGCTTGCCGAGCGCCGTCAGACACGCGGACGAGGTCTGACCGAGCGATATCGTAACCGACGATACTGCCATTATTCTTACAAGGTCGCATAAAAGCCGCTTTTCGGCGGGCGACAGCGAGCCGAAAAGTATGTTTACCGCAAATTCCGCGCCGAGCGCGAGAATTACGGCGAGGGGTGCCGATACAAGCAAGGTTATTCCCAACGCTCTGAACGCCTTGTCGCGGGCGGCGCGCATTTCGCCCCTTTGCGCAAGCGGGGAAATGCCGGGGACCGCCGAGGCGGCAAAGCCGTAAGTCACCGAGGCGGGAAGATTTATTATGGTAACCGCGCAACCCGAATACACGCCGTAAAGCGCGGTCGCGTCCGCCGAGGAAAGCAGGCGCACGGCGACGACCGATTCGGCAAGCTGTCCGAGCGGCATTGCTATCGCGGTGAACATTAAGGGCACGGTATAACTCAATACCCTCGAAAGCGGAACCCGCTTTTCTTTATAAAGGGGCGAACGCGGACGGTGGCGGACATACCACGCCGCTACCCCCGCGCACGAAATCACCTCGCTTATCGTGACGGCGGCGAGGGTGCTTGCTACGGCAAAGGCGAGATTTTCGCGGAATATATACGCAAAAAGGCAACCGACGGCGACCTTTATAAGCTGTTCCGACACCTCGCTGACCGCAGTGGGATACATATTGCCCCTGCCTTGAAAGTACCCGCGCGCGACGGACAGCACCGAGACGAAGAACACCGAAGGGCACAGCATTTTACAGCATAGCGCCACCGCCTCTTCGCCTTGAAGCGCGGCGAGAGGTTCGGAAAGGACGAACATAATAAGCGAGCCGATGACGCCGACCGCGCCGTAAAAGCGGAAAGCTTCGCGCTCGACGCCGTTGTTTCCGCCCGCCGACACAAGCCGCGCAATGCCCGTTGGTATGCCCGAGGCGGACACCGTCAAAAGTATGCAATACAGGGGGTATACCATCTGGTATATCCCCATTCCCCGTCCGCCCAGAAACTCGGTGAGCGGTATGCGGTAAACCGCGCCGAGGATTTTCGAGATAAACCCTCCCGCGGAAATTATAACGGCGCCCTTTATAAAGGACTGCTTTTTCATTCGAATTGATTGGCTAAAATCGTGGCGGAAAGTTGGCAGAGCTTGCAAGCCGAAGACTCGATTTTAGCCCCCTGTTCGGTCGAAACAAGCGCGACCGCGCCAAGACAGTCGCCCGCAGAAATTATGGGCACTATCACCTGCGCCGTCGGTTTTTCGCCGTCGGCGACGATAGGCACGACGTCGCCGCCCTCCGCGAGGTTCGCAACGTAGCTTTTGCGCTCCTTTAAAATTTTTTCCATTTCTTTGGAAATGCTCTTGCCCGAAATTTCGCGCTGACCCTTGCCCGAAGCGTGCAGTACGCCGTCCGTGTCGCAAATCACCGCAAGATGACCCGAAAGGTCCGACAGGCTTTTCGCCGCGCCCTCGGAAAACTTGTCCAGCGAAGCTATCGGCGAGTACTTTTTAAGCATAAGCTCGTCCCTGTCCGTAAAAATTTCGAGCGGGTCGCCCGAACGGAGTCTCAAAGTCGAGCGTATTTCCTTCGGTATAACCACTCTTCCCAGCTCGTCTATTCTTCTAACAATTCCCGTTGCCTTCATATTTTCTCCTTTAAAGTTACAAAAGGAGTATGTGAAACGGCGAAAAACTTATTCACGGCGGAAAAAATGCGCGCGGGCATATTTTTTATTCAAAACAATTTACAAACGCGCGCAAAACCGCTATAATCTAAATATGAAAAAGCGGATTAATTTAAGATACCCCGTATTTTTTGCCGCCGCGCTCTGCGCGGGAGTTTTTGCAGGGTATATTGCCGCTTTTTACAATATTAACGCGCTTTGGCTTATCGCAGTCGTTCCCGCGACTGCGGTTTTTTCTTTGGCGGCGGCAATTTCCGCAAAGGTAAAAGCGGCTGTGATTATCATAACCGTCGCGGCTGTTTTTTCGGTCGGCGCCGCGCTTTCGTTTACAACGCTTAAAAGCTATTCGCGCGCAGAAATCACGTCGGGCGGCGTTTACGCCGTTTCGGGCGAGGTCGAAAACACGGGCGCGACAGATTACGGCGGCTATGTTATTCTGAAAAACGTGAAAGCCGACGGCAAAAAGCTTCACGGCAAAGTTTATTTTGCGGACGCGCCCGAAAATCTGAAAACGGGCTACAAAGTGGAATTTTCCGCCAAACTCGAACAGTACGACGCGTTCCCGTTCGGAAAACTCAATTACCGCGCGGCGGAAAATATTAAATACGGTTGTACTCCCTTAGACGAAATTTCGGCGCGGAGCGGTTTTTCGCTGTTCGGAAGCATACGCGACCGCGTGCGCGAAACGCTTTACGACAACCTCGGCGAAAATACCGCGGCTATCTGTTACGCGATGCTGACGGGCGATACCAACGGCGTTGACGACGGCTCGCTTACCGCGTTCAGATACGGCGGAATTGCGCATATATTCGCGGTTTCGGGTCTGCATATAGGTCTTGTTTACGGCGCGCTGTATGCGCTTTTGGTCAAACTGCGCGCGGGTAAGGGACCGTCGTCGGTCGTCGCGCTGTTGTTTTCGGCATTCTATTCGGGCGTATGCGGCTTTACGCTGTCCTCGGTGCGCGCACTTATAATGTGCGCCGTCGGCGCGGCGGCGACTTTGGCAAAGCGGAAGTACGATATGCTTAATTCGCTTGCCGTCGCCGTGTTCATAATCGTATTGTTCTCGCCGTTGAGCCTTTTCACGATAGGCTTCCGACTGTCGGTAAGCGCGGTGTTTTCAATAGCCCTTTTATCGGGGCGCATAGTGCGCGCGCTTAAAAAAGTGCCGCGCAAAATTTCGTCGTCGGTAGGCGCGTCGCTGTCCGCCACGGCGGGTACGGCTCCCGTAATGCTTTCGGGATTCGGCTATTTAAGCGGCGCGGGCGTCGCCCTTAACATAATAGTAATACCCGTTATTTCGATAATATTCGGGGGGATATTTGCCTGCGTATGCGTTTCCACGGTCATACCCGCGGCGGGAATACTCGTCAAAATTTCCGCTCTTCCACTCGAAGCCCTGCTTTCGTTCGTACTTGCGTGCGGCTTCGAAAACGCGCTTATTACGGGGTTCGGGTCGGGGCTTTTCACGCCGCTGTATTTCGTCGGACTTATACTTCTGTCCGACAAGATAAACCTGAAACGCAAAACCCGACTGTGCGCGGTCGCGGCGGTCGCGGGGCTTATCGCCCTTTACTGCGTAGCGCGTACTTTCGCGGGATTTTCGGGCTACTCCGTGACGGCGGCAGGGAGCAACGGCGGCGGCGTTGTAATATTCAAATCGAAAAGCGGCGCGGTCGCCGTCGTGACGCAGGGCGCAAGCCCGTCGGCGGTGCGCGAGGCGCTGTATTCGAACTATTGCAGTCGGCTTCGGGCTGTGGTGATTGTGGGCGGCGAAAACGTTGCCGCAACCGTAAAAAATTCGGGCGTGTACTGCAAAAACGTGTATATATTCGAACAAAGTTTGCCCATAAAACCTTTCAGCGACATAAATTTGCACTACGCCGACAAATTTACGGAATGCGGATTTTCGTTTGATTTTACCTCGGCGGGTTGCGTTACCGTGCGCGCGGGCGAACGCATTTTCACGGTGTGCGCGGACGGCGGCGCGCCGAATACGGTGTGCGACGTTTTGTTTACCGCCGTCGAGGCGCCGCAGATTACGACAATACGCACCGTCCTATTTTCCGCCCGTGAAAACGACAGCTTATACTTCGGCGATGCGAGGTTTGTATATTTACGTCAGTTGTACGCATTATCGCGCTTTCCCGATATATTTTAAAGCGTTTGAAAAACAGTTTGATTTTTTCATTTCCGCAGGCGCGATTTAACATTCCCTTAACACAGACCGTGTACAATATACGCATTCGGAGGAACATATGATAAAAATTCTGGTTGTAGAAGACGACGAAACATTGAATATGTCCGTTTGCAAGCATTTGACCGTTCACGGATATTCGGTGAAAAGTTGTTTTGACGGGTTAAGCGCAATAGACCTTATGTCGGAGGAACATTACGACCTTATCATTTCGGATATTATGATGCCGAAAATGGACGGATTCGAGTTTGCCCGCAACGTCCGCGAAACGGATAAAAATATCCCCATTCTGTTTATGACCGCCCGCGACGACTTTACGGCAAAAGAAAAGGGCTATAAAATCGGGATAGACGATTATCTGGTAAAACCTATTGATTTTGACGAATTGATTTTGCGGATATCCGCTCTTCTTCGCCGCGCGCATATTGCGGCAAGCAAAAAACTTACCGTCGGAAATCTTACGCTTGACGAAGACGCGGTAACGGCGTATATCGACGGAGAGCCCGTAATTATGACCTTGCGCGAGTTTCGGATAATCTATAAACTGCTGTCATACCCGAATAAAACATTTACGCGGGGGCAGCTTTTAGACGAGTTCAGCGGGTATGAAAGCGAAAGCGGGCTTCGCTCCGTGGACGTACATATTACAAACCTGCGGCAGAAATTAGAGAGGTGCACGGGGTTCAGAATAGTCACTGTACGCGGGCTCGGGTATAAGGCGGTGACCGTATGAAGAAGAAAGACGAGCGCGTTACGGTAAAACATACGCAAGTTAAGTTTTTTTGTATCTTGTTTCTGATTGTATTTTCGATTTGCGGTTCTTATGCCGCAATCTTCTATACGATTCCTCGCGACGGCGTAAAAAACGGGGTCTATATGACCCTTGCGCTTGTAACGTTTGTCGCCGTTGCGAGCGGGGTGCTGGTCGGGTTGACCGCTCTCTTATACAAAAATACGGTGTTGAAGCCCGTGAAAATTTTATCCGAGGCGGCGAAAAAAGTCGCCGACGGTGATTTTTCCGTCAAAATACCGCCTCGGTGCAAGGACGGCAAGAAAGACGAATTCGAGCTTTTGTTTGACGATTTCAACATAATGGTTTCCGAGCTTGCAAGCACGGAGATACTGAAAAAAGACTTTGTTTCAAACGTATCGCACGAATTGAAAACCCCCCTTGCTGCCATTCAGAACCTGTCGGCAATTCTGCAAAGCGACGGATTGGACGAAGCCGAACGCAAAGAATATGCGGCGAAGATTAACGAGGCGACTAAAAAGCTTTCTTCGCTTGTAATGAATATCTTACAGCTCTCGCGCCTTGAAAATCAGAAAATCGCCGTCGACAAAAAAGATTATAATTTAAGCGAGCAGTTATGCCGCTGTATCGTCGGCTTCGAGCAAATCTGGGAGGCGAAAAATATAGAAATCAACACGGACTTTTCGGAAGAAACCGTTATTTGCTCCGACGAGGGCTTAACGGAAATAGTCTGGAACAATCTGCTTTCAAACGCGTTGAAGTTTACGCCCGACGGAGGAACGGTAAACATATCGGCGAAAGAAGATAACAACCGAATTACCGTCACGGTTGAAGATAACGGCTGCGGAATGAACGAACACGACATAAAACACATCTTCGATAAATTTTATCAAGCCGACGCTTCGCGCTCTACCCAAGGCAACGGTTTGGGACTTGCGCTTGTAAAGGAGATAATGAATCTTATCAAAGGTGAAATTTCCGTGGAAAGCGTTCCGCAAAAAGGGTCGAAGTTTATTGTGACCGTGCCGAAAAGTTAACCGCGAAAATAATACAATTTAAATATCGGATTAACACTCGCTTAACACAGCGGGTGTATTTTTTTACCGTAAAAAGCTTCGGGGCGGACAAAGTCGCCTCGGCGCCCGATAATAAAATTTTTTCGGAGGTACATAAAATGAAAGGTCTTTTAAGGTTTATATTCGGAACAATCTGGGCGGTAGTTATCACCGCAATCATATTTGCCGTAACGCTTTTTATAGGTCGCGCCGTAACAGGTTCTTGGGATATTCGGGAATGGACGGGCAGCGAGCCTGCCGCAGTCGTAACGGAATATATCCCCGAATAAGGAGAAACGGAAAATGGAAGTTTTGTATTGGATATTACTCGTCCTCGGCGGATTTCTACTCGGCAGCATTATGTTTTCGGAATTGATTCCCAAACTTCTGACGGGAAAAGACATATGTAAAATCAGCGTTGATAACAATCCCGGAACATTTAACGCGTTCAAATATTGCGGAAAGAAAATCGGCGTGCTTTGCCTTTTACCCGACGTTCTGAAAGGTTTTCTGCCCGTTTCCCTTGCGAGCTTTTTCCTTAAAGCCGATAACGTTGCTTTTTCTCTGGTGATGTTCGCTCCCGCGCTCGGACACGCAGTAGGACTTTTCAATAGTTTCCGCGGCGGAAAATGCATTGCGACTTCTTTCGGCGTATTGTCGGGGCTTTTGACTGTCACGTGGGTTCCCCTTGTAACGCTTGCGGGCTTGTATATTCTGTTGTCCACGGTCGTCAGAATCAAAAACACGGCAAAACGCAGCATTGTGACATATGCGCTGTTTATGCTTATCGCCTGCACGGTTCTCGGGCACGTAAACCTACCGTTCGTCGCAATAGGTTGCGGATTGGTCGCCTTGCTACCGATAGTAAAATTCCTGTTCTCGAAAAACGGGTTGGTCGATAACAAATTCATAATAACTGCTGACGAAAACGACGACGGCGAAAAAGATATTATCGGGCAATCGCAACCGTAACATAAAGTGCACAGCGGAAAAATTTTCCGCTGTCGCCTTATCGCGCTTTCCCGATATATTTTAAAGCGTTTGAAAAACGACGGAAATTTTTAAAAATTTCCGTCGTTTTTTATAATGTATAAAACCCGCCCGCCGACAGTGTCGGCGGGCGGGTTTTATCAAAGTATATTACCTGTTTACGAATTTAAGCACTTCGTCGAACAGACATTTGCTGTCCGCGACGGTTGTAAAACGCACGGGTTTTTCGCGCAAAGTCAAAAGGCTTTTCGGAACTTCCATCGCGGTCGCGGCGTGCAGTCGTTTTATGCCCTTGAAGCTGTCCTTTACGTCGTTTCCCGTAACCGCGTACAGAACGTCCTGCGGGAATTTATAGGGGTTAGCCGTCGATACGACGACCATCTTCGTTTCGTCGTTCTTGTTCTTTTCGAACCAATCCACGGCTACTTTCATAGCGCAACCCGTATGGGTGTCCATAGTATAACCCGTGTCGATAAACACGTCGTAAATCGCCTCGACGCACTCGTCCTCGTCCGCAAAACCGCCGTCGAAAGTACGGGCGATTGCGGCGCGCTCTTCGGGCGTTATGCTGTACGCCTTTTCCTCTTTGAGCTGTTTCATTCTCTTTTCGGTGAGCTTGCAATCCCTGCCGCTCGTTTCGAAAATAAGGCGTTCGAGATTCGAGGAAATCAGTATATCCATCGAGGGCGAAGTGGTTTTGTAAAATTCGCGGTGCATATCGTAGTCGCCCGTCAAAAGAAAGTCGGTTAAAATGTTGTTCATATTCGACGCGCAGTGAAGCCGCCTTACGGGCAGACCCATCTGTTTTGCGTAGTATGCGGCGAGTATATTGCCGAAATTACCCGTGGGAACGGTGAAATCTATTTCGTCGCCCATATTTATCTGTTCGGACGTTACAAGGTCGAGATAGGCTGAAAAATAATAAGCTATCTGAGGCGCGAGCCTGCCGAAATTTATCGAGTTCGCGCTTGAAAGTCTGACGTTGTGTTCCAAAAGTTTTTCCGCGCACTCCGCGCTTGCGAAAATTTCCTTTACCGCAGACTGACAGTCGTCGAAATTGCCGCGCACGGCGACGACGTTTACGTTGCCACCCTCTTGCGTGCACATCTGCAACTTCTGCATTTTCGAAACGCCGTCGGAGGGGTAAAAGACCATAATCTTTATGCCCCTTGCGTCCTTGAAACCTTCGAGCGCGGCTTTACCCGTGTCGCCCGAAGTCGCGACGAGTATTAAAATATCCTCTTTAATGCCGCATATATCGCACCCTTTGCGGAGAAGATAGGGCAAAAGCGTAAGCGCCATATCTTTGAACGCACAGGTGGGTCCGTGCCAGAGTTCGAGTATATACACCCCGTCGTCTATACGGACGAGGGGCGCGGGGTCGCCGTCGAATTTGGCGTACGCCTCTTCGCACGCCGAAAGCAGTTCTTTTTCGTCGTAGTCGTCGAGGTATTTGTATAAAATTTTTGCGGCGCGTTCGGGGTAGCTCATTTCAAGCATTTCCCGCATTTCCCCCGCCGAAACCTGCGGGAATTTTTCGGGTACGAAAAGACCGCCGCCCGTCGAAAGCCCGCGCACGATAGCCTGTGCGCCCGTTACTTTTTCTCCCCCTCGCGTGCTTATGAATTTCATTATACTGCTCCCATAAAAAGACGGCGCTTTCAGGCGCCGTCCGAAATTTTCCGCGCTTAAACGTATTTTTTAACGAAATCGGGTAAATCCTTTTCCTCGCAACTGCAAGTAATGGTTATGGTTATATCGTTTTCGTTAGCTACTTTGTCAAGCATATAGAAAATCGCCGCCAGCTCGGAAAGGGGCTTTCCTGCAATTCTCGCTATGCCGTCTACATATATGTACTCGTGGTCGGAGTTGCACGCCGCAACCCCCTTTATAAACCCGCACAACGCGTCTTCGCCCGCCACCGAATAGTCCGCGACGTCGATAAAGCGTATGCTTCTGTCCACGTCGTACATATAACGCTTGGTATCGGTTATGAATACGCTTAAACCTTTCGCGTCGACTGCGTTCGCGTTAGCCGTCGTGATAAGTTTTTTGGTTTTGCCTGTGCCTTTGGGTCCGTAAATTATCTTAATCATCATTACCTCCGCAGAGCTTTTGCGCTCTCAAATATATTTTAACAGTAAACGTCGATTTTTTCAAGACCCTTTAAGCATTTTTTTTGAAACTAATTCAATTCTTTGAAGAATTCCGCGATTTTTTCAAGACCTTCGGTCATATCGTCCATCGAAAGCGCGTACGAAAGTCTTATAGCCGAATCTTCGCCGAAGCATACGCCCGGGGTCGCCGCGACTTTTTTGTAAGTCAAAAGCGCGTCGGCTACGTCCATACTGCCTTTCAGAACCTGTCCGCGGCATTTCGCGCCGAAAAATTTATCGACTATAAGCATTACGTAAAACGCGCCGTAAGGCTTTACGTAATCAAGCCCGAGCGGTTTGTAACCGTCCAGAATTTCTATCATTCTGTCGCGGCGCGCGCCGAAAGCCGCGACCATCTTCTTCATTTCGGAATCGTCGCCACCGAGCGCGGCAAGCGTGGCGTACTGCGTCATAGTGTTTACGTTCGAAGTCGAATGACTTTGAAAAGACGCTATGGCTTTGGCGATATTTTCGGCGCAGGCGAGATACCCGAGCCTCCAACCCGTCATTGCGTACGACTTTGAAACGCCGTTTATAACAATCGTGAGTTCTTTCATCGCGGGCGAAACCGCCGCAATCGAAAAATGTTTAAGCCCGCAATATATAAGCTTTTCGTAGATTTCGTCGGAGAGGACCAGAATCTGGTGCTTTTCGCATACGGCGGCAATGTCGCGTATTTCGCTTTCGGTATAAACCGCGCCCGTGGGGTTTGAAGGCGAATTGAGAATAAGCATTTTAGTCTTTGCGGTTACCGCTTTTTCTATCTGCGCCGCCGTAACCTTATACTCCGCCTCTTTCGAAGCATAGACGTACACGGGAACGCCGCCGCAGCTTTTTACGACTTCGGGGTAAGTAAGCCAATAAGGCGCGGGAATTATAACCTCGTCCCCCGGATTTACCGTGGCGAAAACCGCGTTGAAAATGGAGTGCTTCGCGCCGTTTGAAATTATAATCTGCGAGGGGTTGTAATCAAGCCCGTTGTCGTCTTCAAGCTTTTTGCATACGGCTTTTTTAAGCGCGGGAAGTCCCGCCGCCGCAACGTAGCGCGTATAGCCCTTATCGAGTGCGTCTTTCGCCGCCTGACGTATGTGCGCGGGGGTATCGAAATCGGGTTCGCCCACGCCGAAATTGATAACCCGTTCGCCCGCGGCTTTAAGCTCGTTGGCTTTTGCCGAAATCGCAAGCGTCATCGAGGGCGCAATCGCGCCTACCCTGTCGGAAACCTTAATCATTTTATGCCTCTCCTTTCCGAAAGTATCTTCCTTTGTAAATTATACTAAAAAACGAAGCCTTTTGCAAGGGTTTGACAAAAATAGACGGCATTATCGTTTTTTGTTAAGCAATTTAAAAATTTTGATATTTTCTAACGCCTGTAAAAGATTAAAAAAGTCCGCGTAAACGACCCGCAAGAGCCGTAAACGCGGACATTAAGGAGATGAATAAGCTTATTGTGTTATCTGTACATGAATATTTTTTACGGTAGCCGAACCCGTGCCGCTTGTTCTGTTATAAACGAACAGCAACGTTTCGCCCGCCTGCAAAGTTACGGTACCCGAACTGTCTGTTCCGCTCGACGACTTGGTATAAATCGCGCTGTTTTGCGTCGAATTTCTGTATATTTTCAAAGTGCCGCCCGAACCGGAAATATTATACGAGAAGTTTACCGTAATTTTGTCATATGCGGTAAGCGTAAGCGTTGACGTTATATAACTTCTGTTCTGGGAAGTATACAGCCCGTCCGAAACCGTCCACGGATAGCTTACGTCGTTTGTTATTTCGTAAGGCTCGGTAACCCATTTTGCGTACAGCGTCACAGTCTTCGAGGTACCCGTGGGAATATATATGCCGTCGGTAAGGGTAATCTTCGAACCTCCGCCGTTATCCTCGGTATACCAGCCCACGAAATACGAACCCGACTTTGTAGGCTCGGGCAATTCGGTAAGGAAATAGCCCTCTTCGGTTTTGACGGTACTCTTATAGTCCGTAAATGTAAACGTAGTTTTCTGCGCGTCGTAAGTTACTCTTACGCTTCTGTATCCGCCCGAGCGCCAACTCGTATCCCATTTATTTGTGTCGGCTTGCGACTGTGCCACAAGTACTCTTAAATCGGAATCGCCGTACGAAGACGAATTGGTTGAAAACTGATACCCGCCGACATATTCAAGCGACGCGGGGAAAGCCACCGCTTTAAGCAAAGTGTTGTTTTCGAAAGCGCTTTCGGCGATTATTCGCGTTCCTTCTTTTACGGCATAACCTGTATGCGAATTGCGCACTTCGAACAGTATATCGCCTATATACAGCGCGCCGTCGTCCCAATTGCTCGGCGTATTGTAATACGCGGTGCCTTTAAGGGCGCCCTTTTCGATATTCTTTACCGAATCGGGCAGGCTTATCGTTTTAAGTTTCGGGTAGTGCGAGAAAAATCCGCTTCTTACGTTAGTGCAATTGCCCGTTACGGTAAGCGACGTTATACTGCCCATATAGTTATACCAGGGCGCGTTTACGTCGGTATACGTTACCTCGTCGCCGTAGTAGTATCCGTTGTTCGATTCTCCGACGCGCACGCTGCCGCTGTCGTAAAGCGTGCCGCTTGAATTGCTGTTGAACCCGAGGTTGAGGGAAACGCCGTCCGCGACCGAAGCAAGAGTATAGTTTACATTCTGATAAGTTCCCGTAGTCGAATCGGTTACGGTTACTTCTGCGGAAAGTTCGACGCCGAAATACGTATCCGTCCAATTGAGCGTATATCTTGTTCCCGTGGCGTTGGGCGTCATACGGGGCGAAATGTAGCTGTTGTGATAACTGCCGTTTGTAAACCAAACTTTCGCCGAAAGCGTGCCGTATGCGTCGAACATCGACACTGTGTTGCGGGAAAGTTCCACCTTTTCGACTTTGTATTTTTCGGTAAACAGATTTTCGAAATCTTCTTCGTCGAAATTGCCGCCGTAATCGTATTGACCGTTCGACTTTGCGGTATCGAGTACGACTTCGGCTACGCCGTCGCTTTCATTCTCGCCCCAACGCACGCATATATATTTGTATTCCTTGATTTTCGCAAGCTCGGTTTCGAGCTTTTCCAATTCTTCGTAGATATCGTCCGACTGATTGAAATCGGTAGCGGTTTCAAGCCTATTTAACAGCTTTTTCTCGCGGGTGATAATATCTTTTACGTTTTTGCCGTAATATTCGAAATAAGGCAAATCGTAGTAATAGCTGTAACGGTCGACTGCGTTATCGGGATGACCGAGATATTGATAACTTACTTCGCTTTTGGTTACATACTCGGTCATGTCGCCGTCCGACCACGTGCCGAGGCGGATTTTTTCGACGTATTTCGTAGATTTGAAAATCATATCGATTGTGCCGAAAATGCACGAAAGAGCCACAACGCCGACCAAAATCACCCACAGTATAGGGTGAAGAATGTGTACTATGTCGGCGCCGGGCTTTCTGCCCGCCACTATGCCGTGCGCCACTTGCTCGCGCGTTACGTACATAGCCCTTATGTCCGCAACGGGAGTTTCGAGAACTACGGACGGCTTTTTCTTGCCGTAGAAAGTCTTTTCGAGATTACCGAGAACGGGATACGTCGCAAGGCACAGAAGGAAAGTAAGCGCAAAGGCAAGCACAAACGCCCATATTACGCAAGTAACCGCTATCGCCGCTATTTGCGACGAAAAATACAGGATGGAGAACGCGAATACGGTATATACCGCCGCGCCCGCAACCATTAAGCAGGAAAGTATCGCGTATACTATCGTGTACGCCGTCAGGGTATGTCTTTCGGATTCGAGTTTATTAGGCTCCCAATCGCCGTATTTTACCGTAAAACTTATAATGGGCGCGATTAAAATAAACAGCGGGAACACAAACATAAACAGCATAAACTTGCACAGCGAAAGGCGGCGCACTATGCTTTTGACACGCCTTAAAGTGCGCATCTGTTCGGGCACGGGAAGCGTTTTTACCGCTGTCGCCGCTTCGGGCGCGGGCGAAGCCGCTACTGCCGCGGCGGGTTGAACCGTCGCCACGGCTGCCGCCGCACGTTTTTCTGCGGCGTCCGCCGCCGCTTTTGAAAGAGCGAGCGCCTCTTCTTCTTTCAATACGGGGTTGCGCTTTGCCAACAGGAATCGCGTAACCGTACAGCCTACGGAAACAAGCGCGAATATAAGCGCAAACACCACTACGAGTATAATTCCCGCGCTCGGGCTTACCTTGACGAAAGCATTTTTTTCGCTTATCTGACCGCAGGCTATGCAGGCGGTAAGAAACACAATGAAATACAGCGCAAACCCGACGCAGCATAATATATCGGTCAATAAAAAGGTCTTGCCGCCGATTTTCGCCGTTTTGGATTTGAAATCGGCTTTAAAGGTAAACACAGTATATATTACGGCAAAAATCACGGTTATTGCGGCAAACAGCACAAGCGAAATAAGCGTGGTCTTTATTTTGCCGCTGCCGTCGGCAATCACCTTATAAACCGAACCCGTACCCGAGTTCATACCCATCGCAACCGACGCCTTGCCGACGTCCGCCGTGAAAAACAGGAAACACAGCGCCGAAAAGCCTAAAAGCAACAGCGCAGGCAAAAACCTAAATACGGAAAACAGCTTTTTCTGCGCGCCGCCCGAACCGCTGTGAGCGGCGACGGTCGCCGCCGACGAAACCGCGGTTTCGTCTGCCGCGGGCGCGACTTCCCCGACGGGCGCGGGCGCTTCGTCGGTCTGTGCAGACAGCGAAAAACCGCACTCGGGACAAAACTTCGCGCCTGCTTTCAATTCGGCGCCGCACTTCGGGCAGACGTGCTTGTCCTGCCACTCGGCGCCGCACTCGGGACAGAATTTACCCTCGAATTCCGTCCCGCACTTGGGACACTTGTTCATAAAATTTCACCTCGTTTGTAAATATTGAAATTATTATAAAACATATGTGAAGTATATGTCAACTCATTTGGGTAGTATATATTAAACTTTTGTGTAGTAAAATATGTACAGGAAGTGCAAGGTGGAAATTTACGAACTCGTTGAAAAAATCGATAATCTGCGCAAAGAACGCGGTTGGACGAACTATAAATTGTGCGAAGAAGCGGGCATAACCCAATCGACGTTGTTCAATATGCACTCGCGGGGAACGCTGCCCTCGATTACGACGTTGTATGCTATCTGCAACGCGTTCGGAATAACTTTATCCGAATTTTTTTCGGACGGTCAGTCGTACGCTCCCGACAAAAGCGAGATGCGTCTTGTCGAAAAATACCGAAAGCTTTCGTACCGCGACAAAAAAGCGGTAAACGCCGTTATCGACGCGCTCGGCAAGGACTGAAACCGCAATTAAAAGCCCCGATTTACCTCGGGGCTTGAATTTTTGCGCAAGAAAATCCGCATAAACCGCGGCTTGCCCGTATGCAATAAAGCCCGCCTAACGTTCGGCGGACGGTTTAACCTGTTTTTAACCTTAATTTAACCGAGATTTAACCGAGATTTAACGTAAAATTAATATTTTTCGGACATATATGCGATATAATCCCGTATAAAAAAGAATAAACGTTGAAAAATATGACGGGAGAAATAATGGAAATTCCGTATCGCATTCTTTTAACGGTCGGCGGGTTCCTGCTCGGCGGCGTAATGTTTTCGCAATCAATCCCAAAGCTGAGGACGGGGAAGGACGTCTGCGCAATCAGCGTGGACGGCAACCCCGGCGCGTTCAACGCGTTTAAGCACTGCGGCAAAAAAATAGGCGCGCTGTGCCTTTTTCTCGATATTTTAAAGGGTTTTTTGCCCGTTTTTATCGCGAGCCTTTTGTTAAGCCCACGCGACATAACGTTTGCTTTTGTTATGTTCGCCCCCGTTCTCGGGCACGCGACGGGTATTTTCAACCGTTTCCGCGGCGGAAAATGCATATCGGTATCGTTCGGCGTTACGATAGGGCTTCTGCCCGTCACCGCCGTGCCGTTTACTACGCTTGCGGGCTTATATATACTTTTGTCCACGGTATTGAAAATAAAAAACGCGGCGAAGCGGAGCGTTGCGGTTTACGCGCTGTTTGCGGTTATATCCTGTACGGTTCTGTGCATTACGGGGCTTATATATATTGCCATAGGTTGCGCTATGACTGCCTCCCTGCCCATAATCAAATTTCTGTTCTCGGAAAACGGGTTGGCGGATAACAGATTGCGCGATACCGCCCGCGCGGGCGGCGACGGAGAAGTTTCCGAAAAACTCCCCAACATATAACGGCGGGCGACTGTCCACGCAATATCCCACGATAAATTTATCCGCCCGCCCGCGGCGTGTGCCGCGGGCGGGCGGATTTTTATTCGGCTGCAAGTGCAAACGCCGCGCGTTATAATTGAATTGTCAAACTAAGTGCAACATTTAGAGATAAAAAAGTTAAATAAATCAACAGGTTTTTGGTAAGATAAAA